>NZ_CP010899.1:0-731963 GCF_001274875.1 Spiroplasma kunkelii CR2-3x | reverse complement strand
TCGTGATACAACCCCTGTTACTGCTTTACAACAAAAATATCCAACACAAACAATTAAAATGATTAATTATGATTTAAGTAATTTAGAAAATTGTGAAAAATTATTTAATAATGTTGCAAAAGATAATGTAACAATTTTAATTAATAATGCTGGATATGGTGTATGAGGTTATTTTAATGAATCTAATTTAGAACAAGAAATGAATATGATTGATTTAAATATTAAAGCGCTCCATATTTTAACAAAATTATTTGTACAACGTTTTATAGCGCAACAACAAGGACGTGTTTTAAACATTGGTAGTTTAGCGGCATTTACGCCAGCCCCAGTTTTTGCTAGTTATTATGCTTCAAAAGCTTATGTCTTAAGTTTGGGAGTGGCTATTAATACTGAATTGAAAAAAACAAAATCACCAGTTCGAGTTATTGCCTTATGTCCAGGACCGTTAAAAACTGATTTCTGAAATCGAAGTAGTAACCAGAAAAATGCAAAATATCATTCAACAGTAAAAGTTATGAATACATCTACTTATGCTCGAAAAAGTTTATTAAAAGGATTAAAAGTAAAAAGAAAAAATTATATTGTAACAGGTGGTGTTAATAAAATTGTAAAAAAATTAACAAAATGAAGTCCCCAAAATTGAGTATTAACATCGGTTTACAATTATCAAAGAAAACGAAAATAAAAACAACAACATTGTTGTTGTTTTTATTTTTTATATTTCATGTTCTTTATCTGAGATACATATCCTTCTCAATATTATCAATTTCGTTAAGAATTTTTTGATATTGTTGACCTTGTTTCGAAATATTAGATGTTATCTTTTTTCCTCGCAAAACAAAATCTTCCCCATTTTATTTTGCTATTTTAGCAAGGGCTTCATAATATTGTTTTTCTAATTCAGCATTAGTCGTTCTGATCTCATAATAGTTTCAGCTTTGTCAAAACCCATTTTAATTAAAACATGATTAATTGCACCACGTGCTATTTTAAAAGCTTGTTATAGATCACCAATTACTTTCCAACTTACTCTTTTTAGTTTGTTTTTTACTTTCATATTAAATTTTTCTTTTAATAAAAAGTTATTTATTTTAAAATATTAAAATATCAAGGAAAGGGGCTTTGCCCCTAAGTCGCTACGCGACTTTTGCCCCTTTAAGTAAGGTGGTGCGTGGATAAACCACCATACCACCTTACTTTTTTACCAATAACATTACATTAAAAGTCCGTTAACCATTGCTAAAACCAATATAGAACTTAACATAATATTAAATGTAATATCAAAAGCAAATAAATTACTAATATTATTAAACAATTCAGACACATTACTAAACACATGTACTATTTCATTAACAAATTTATAAATTTCTTTCATACCAGGCAAATTATTACAATCTAAATTGTCGCATTTTAAATGTGAATATCTAAACGGTATCAAACACCTTTTTTATATGGTAATTTTTAAATTTTTCCACCATTAATTTCATTTTGTTAATCTTTAACATTATATATACTAAAATTAAAACCATTAATTAAAATAGACCCATCTTCTGTTAATCTGTTTGTATTAAATCTAATTAAATTAAAACCTTGATATTTTGACCTATCTGTCATATATAATAATTTTATTGATTAAGTTCATTTTCATTATTAAAAGGTAAAATACGTATAAGCATTATACAACTGCACTTTTGGTTTTAAATAATAAATATTTGTATCAGGAAATCTTAAAATATTAAAAACCATTGATTTTGGATATAATAAAAAACCATTTTTTACAAAAAACACAAAACCTAAATTACCATTATCAGATATAAATAAATACATTTTCTAAAATTAGAAATATCAAATATAATTATTAAAACATTAGAATAAAAATAATCTAAAACTTGAAATAAATTATCCAATGAATAAAAATTTTGTTTAAAATCATTAATAAAATAATTACTGTTAGTTTTTTTAAGAATATCCATATTAATCAATTCTTTATAATTAAAATTTAAAACTAAATAATTCATATCAAAATGTTTATAATTTTGATTAGCAGTAAGACAGAGTTATCTGTTTTAAACTCATCTGTAATATTTTCAAAGTTTTTAAAAAAGTTAGATGATGAAAACAACTTTATTAATGGTTATAAGTTTGCATCATCGCAAAAAGGTTATATTTTAACTAAAAATAAAACTATTCTAAATGTTATGGCAAAGTCATTAAGAGGAAGAGCTTTTAAACTTTTAGAAAGATCAAACAAAAAATCTGGTATGGATATTATGGATTTAATGAATGAGAGAATATTTAAGAATGAATAGAATAGTATTAGAGGGTATTGAGGTGTTGTAAAAACAACTTTTGCAAATAAATTAATGAATAATTTAAGTTCAAAAGGAATGATAATTCATTTAGATTCTAAAACACATAATACTTATGAATTATATTCAGAATTAAATAATAATACTTGTTCGAATATAATTTTTGATAAATATGCTTATGGCTAACTTGTATATTCAAAATTATTTAATAGAAAGGCTAAATTAACTGTTAATGATCTTGAAAAATTAGAATTAGAAATTGCTAATAAAAATGGATATATTGTTTATTATCAAGCTACTAAAAAAATAATTAAAAAAGCACATTTAGAAAGAAAAGAAGATTTTAATTGAAAACAATTAAAAAGAGCTGATAAATTATTTAAAAAATTATTTCTAAAAAGAAAAACAAAATGTTATGTCTTTATTATGAAAAAAAATGATAATTGCAAAAAATGCTACAGATGCTTTTGAACAAATATTAAATCAATTAAAAACAACAGGAATAAAAACATCACCACGAAACTTTTCAACTTTAGAACTTATTAATTGTCACATAGAAATTAAAAACCCTAATGATAACATTATTAATTCAAGAATTAGACAACCTAATTTGAATTACTTAAATGGAGAATTGGATTGATATTGATCTGGTAAGTCAGACTTGCCATCAGTCGCTAAATATTTAAAATTTTGAAATAAATTATATTCTAATTCAAATGAAGAATATGTTAATAGTGCTTATGGGTATCGAATAATGGACAATTCATATTTTACAAATAAAGGTTCATTTAACCAACTATAATGAGTAATTAATGAATTAAAAAATGACAATAATTCTTGTAGAGCAGTAATTAATATAAAACTTCCTCAAAATATGGAAGAAAGACAGGGAATAAATGATAACTAATACAAAAACATCAATTTTATTTGCTCAAAAGAAGTCAGTTATTAGAATTAAAGAATGAAATGATATATGAAATAAATATTCAATTATCTATCAAATTTAAAACGTAAAGTTGAAAATATTGTTGCTGTTTTTGATAATAAAAGTAAAAAAGAAAAATTAAGTTCAATTAAAAATTTAACTAGTGAAGAAGAAAAACAAATATTGGTTGAATTTTTAGGGCAGTATATATCATCTAATGATGTAGAAAAAAACGCAAAGATGGTGTTATTGCATATAAATATGAATGATGTCTAAGCGCATGTGCGGAGGCATTAATATCACATACAATAAAACCACAGCTAGGCCATGGAAACTTAGTTAAAGAAATGTTTAAAGAACAGCTTGAAAATAAAGATATTTCATTAAAAAATATGAAAATGGCTAAATGAAATAATGATGCTAATAATTCATTATATGAGCCTAAAAAGGGAGGTATTCCTATAATGAATTATCATACTACTGGTATTAGTAAAGCATTAAAAGAAATAACAGCAGTAAGATAGTAGTTCAAAAATTATTAATCTTACGAAAAAAAGAATATTTTAAAAATATTATCATTTTAGTATTACCTTTTTTAAGGAAATGTGTTTTAATAAATGTGTAAATAAGATACTTTTAAATTAAGCGTTTTAATGATTTACTATTTTTAAAAATAGTCTAAAATTTTTGTTAAACTCGTACCTAAAATAATATTCGAACAATATATATCCCCAACTTGTTTTCTTTTTTTTGTTTTAATTAATTTGTGGTAATTGTTGTACGAGGCGATTACCACATTTTTAAATGAGTTTTTAACTCATTTTTTTAATTTTAACACCTTAAATTTTTATTTTTATTAACAGTAAAATTATTATTTTTAACTAAATTAAAATAACTATCAGAACTAAAACCAATTTTATAACTATTTTTATCACCAAAAACAAAATAATTTAAGCTATCTTTAACTGAATAAATTAAATCTTGTTCATATAATTCAATAACAGCAACTTTTACTTTGGGGTTCTTACAATTTCTACTAAACTGATATGCCTTAATGTTTAAATCATAGTGATTTTGACTTTTATTATCATTTGCAGTTTTAATAATATATTTAGCAAGATATTTAACAACATCTTCATTTGTACCGCTACGAATTTTAATATTTTTATTAATACCATGTTTTCAGTATTGTTATACAACACTATTAGGTATTTTTTGGTTTAATATGTTGTGAAAATGAACCGTTCCGCGTTTTTGATACTCATAAGTATACATATATTTTAAAATTCCTTTATGATTTTTAGAACAAATAGGATTGTTTCATCAACGATTAATATTATTAAAAAATAACTTTAAATCATTTTTACATTTTTTAATATCTGTTTCATTTTTTGCATAAGTTAAAGTCAAAAAACTTAAATTTTTTGAATTTAAAAAATTATGATATGCTTTACGAATACAATTTCCTTGGGTGCGAATACGATTATTTCATAGTTTTTTATTATTTTTTCAGTATTTTTAACTCCCGTTTTATACCTTTATTTGTTAAATTATCTTGAATAAAAACATTATTCATTTTATAAACTCCTTCCAAATAAAAAAACACTAAATTACATTTAAAAGTTTCATACGAGGAAACTATAAATAGTTTGAACCTTTCAATATGATTAAGTGTTTATATTATAATTAAGTGTTTATATTTGAAAGTTATTTTTATTCTAATATATTATTTTTAATTTTGCAATATTTATTTTAGTAGTGATGTGCAGTTGTGGTAAAACTAAAATAATAAACATTCTTTTACCAAAAGCAATTAAAAATAATTAAATAAATTATTTAATGGTTTTTAATATTTTAAGATTTCCTGATACAGATATTTATTATTTAAAACCACAAGTGCAATTGTATAATGCCTATATGATAAATAGTACTAATGATTATTTTTCTTATTATTCAAATTGAGATTATAAGACTGATATTTTACCTTCTAATAATGATAAATATACTAAATCAATAAAATTATTAGACATGACAGATAGAACAAAATATCAAGGTTTTAATGTAATTAGATTTAATACAACTAGATTAACAGAGGATAGGTTTATTAAATTAATGGTTTTAATTTTAGTCTTTATAATGCCACTGATTGAAATAATGAAATTAATAGTGGTAATATTTGAAAAATACATTATAAAAGTTGTAGTTGATATAATATTGCTTGTCATATTCAAAATGCAACAATTTGGATTGTAAATAATTTTCCTGGTATGAAAGAAATTTATAAATTTGTTAATGGAATAGTACATGTGTTTAGTAATGTTTCTGAATTGTTTAATAATATTGGTAATTTGTTTGCTTTTGATATTACATTTAAGATTATGTTAAGTTCTATATTGGTTTTAGCAATGGTTAATGGACTTTTACGCTATTTTTAGTAGTAGTAAAATAATGTTGTTAAGAAAAAAAGTAAGGTGGTGTGGTGGTTTATCGACGCACCACCTTACTTAAAGGGGTACAGGTCGCAAAGCGACCTAGGGGCGAAGTCCCTTTTACTTGAATTAAGTAACACAATAGTAGAAAACAAAAATAAGTAAATTTGACAAAATAAAAATAATTAAATATAGTTAAATTATGTATATTAAATACATATAAATAAAAATAGAAAGGAATAATATATTATGAATATAAAAAAAATATTAAGTTTAATTGGAGCAACAGCGATAACAACAAGTGGAGTAGCACCATTAATGGCAATGATGCCAAATAATAAAAGTTCAAATTTTTCAACAGCAGAAAGTAGCAGCTCTGTTACTCGTGGAGAAGATAAAGTATTAAAAAATTATTCATATAAAGATGATAAAAAACAAAAACATTTTTTTGCAGATTGAATTATTTATTTATCTTTAGGAACAATTCAAAATCTTTATCAAATTTTAAATAATGTTGAATTAAATGATACACAAAAATCAGAACAAATGATACAATTTGTAGTCACAAAATTAATAGAAATTAATCCTAATGATGATACCAATGATTTTGTATCAAATTTGAGTAAAATTTCACCAACAGTACAACAACAGATTTTTTATAATGATTTTTTTTGATCACTTCCTAAAATTTTTTCTAAAACTTTAATAGAAACTAGTAATAATGGTATTGCAATTATTTTAAATAGTAATGGAGAGGTTATTCATCTATTTCCTCAATAATTATTTTTTATTAAATTAATATTTTTAATTAAATTAAAATTGTTAATTACAATAAATTAATAATATTAAAATTAACAATATAATCTAAATTAGAATAAAAAAACATTTATCTAAATGTTTAATGTATTCAAACCAATAAAGGTTTTCTGACCGGAAACTTTAAATATAAGTAAATGTTTTTTTTATTTTTATTTTAGATTATTTTTATTTTAGAAAGGAAAAACAAAATGAAGGTAAATATGAATCCTTATAATCGTTTGACTGGAGAAGTTCTATACAGACCTTATATTGATAGTAGTAATTTTGTTAATCAAAAATATTATGTTAAAAAAGTATATTTTGGTTAAAAAAGTATATTTTGGTCCTTATATTAAAACGATTGTATTACCGTTAGAATGTATTAATAAATTTGGTAAAGGCAATCTAAATGGTATTAAAAATACTGGCAAAAATGAAACTAAATTAGTAAATAGTCGTATTCGTTCACAAGCAAGTTGTATTCGTAAAGCAATTCATAATTTTAGTGGTTGTAAAAATATGGGTTTTTTAACCTTAACTTATGCTGAAAATATCCAAAATATTAAATTACTTATGAATATCAAAAAAAGGAAGAATACATTTTCATATCATATTTAGTGAATATATCCCTAATAAAGTAGTTATAAAATGTTGGCCTTATGGATATAATAAAAATTTACCGGTTGAAACTGGTACAAATGAATTTGTTAGTAAATATGTTGCTAAATATATTGTAAAAGCACAAAGCGAAGAAAAAAAGTAAAAATATTTATGACTTAAATATAAAGGAATATCAGTTTAGTGCTAATTATACTGACTCTATTGTTAAAGTTGGTGTTATTGAAATGTGTGAAATGGAATTAATTGTTTCATTAAAAGCAACAAAACATAATTTTATGTTTAATAATAAAGATGGTTATTTAATGGGTATTAGCATTGATGGTGATTGAAATAAAGATTATTTTTGACAAATGTAAGAATATCTCCCATATTATAAAAAAATATTTCGTTTTTTTCATAAAATATCTGATTTAGATAGATATCTAATACGGAAAAAATACGATAAATACCTTGATTTAGGTAAACAAAAGTACATTTAAAAAAGTACCTTCCAAATGGAAAGTACTAGTGTGTAGCATAGTTCTGGCCGAACTTATACCACAATATTAATTAAAACAAAAAAACAAGTTGGGGATGTAAATTTATAAATAAATTTATTTTTTGCTTTGAAATATGTAGTTGACATATTTATTTTGTTATGTAAAATGAAATTAGAAATAATAATATAGCATTTAGTTATATTTATTGTTTCAAACCAATAAAGGTTTTCTGGACGGAAACTTTAAATATAAGTAAATGTTTTTATTTTGTATTTATATTTACATTCATTTTGTATTAATTTTTTATTAAATTAGTTTTTATTTTTTAACATTTATATTATTTAAAGTTTTAAACCTTGTGAAACCTTTATTTACATATATGTCCTTTAACAAGAGTTGTTTTTTTGGAGCTTCATCTTACAGGATGCATTTCTTTATTTTTAAAATTTTTTTCAACTTTAACTTAATTAATTTTGATATCACCCTCAATATGACAAATAATATTATATTTTAATGCTATCTTTATTTTTTTAATTAATTCAATTGTTTTTAATAAATTTTTTTTGTTATCAATAACATAAGGTAAATGACAAATTAAAAAATCTAATAATAACTCATAATTTCCAGTAAAAAAATATATTTTTTTAATTTATATTTTAATTTATGAATTTTGTTTTTATTTCGATATGGGAATAAGTCTTTAAATATTTTTGCTAAATGAAATTTATCTAAACTATTATTGTTTGAGAAAATGGTTCTTGTTATTGCTGAAATTGTGTTAATGAAAATATTGCTTTAATTAATAATTATTATTCTAGGTTAGATTATGACAAAAAATAAAGATAAATTAATTGCTAAATTAGAGGAATTAATGTTAAGGCCATATTCAGTTTCAGCAGATAAAATTACAGATGAATATTGAGTACTACCGGAAAAAAAATTAGAATGAAAAAGAATGAAAATAAATTAAATATTAATTGAGACTGAATTATTTTTATAGTTTCTTGTTTGTTATTAGTTGTTTTGTTTATATTGTTTTTTGTTTATGTTGGAGTTTTTTAATGAAAAAACAAACTAAGTTATATAAACAGTGATTAGAATATTTAGTTAATGTTATACTTCAATGTTTACCTATAAAAATACCATTATTTATGTTAATAAAAGCAATTAAATTGTATCTTAATCATAACGTTATTGATATTGGTGTTATGGAAGAACAACATTTTAAGTTATTAGTGGAGCAAGTCAAAAATTATATGTTAAATATGGAAAGTGAGAGTGATAATTAATGACTGTTTTTGCAACAATTATTTTAGTAATTACAATATTAATGTTATTAGTTTTTTTAACAATTAATACGATATTTAAATTTAAAAATAAGTATTTAATTTGTCCGCATTGTTCTAAAAAAGTAGAATTTAAAGAATGGGGAAAACGAAAAATTAAAAAAGCAGATAAGTTTGTTGAATAAGTTAATATCAATAAAGTACCTTCTCAAGTATAAAAATTAATTTTAGTTTTTAATGTTAATTACTAAAATCAAGATTAGAGTATGCGAAGGTTTTATTATTAAATAGAAAGTGTTTTAAGTGAGGTGTTATTGATGAATGTAAATTTCTTAGCTGGTTCTGTATAACTAGTTTCATCTTTTTTAATCATTTCTTTAATATATTGTGGTGTAGTTTGTTTTAATTCAACTTTTAAACATGCTTCACGAATTATTTTGGAATATACCATTTTAAAATAATATGTTCCTCAACCACCATTACCATTTTTTTCCACTAGGTGATAATTGTTGTAATGCTTCAATTTCATCTTTACTTAAAACAGCACCAGTTGTTGAATTATCTTCAAAAATAATAGTACAATATGCACCCAATACCTTTGTTTTATTATTTCTATTTCTTTTAAAAGGATCAGTATTATGTTTTACCATTTTAAAATTAATATTATCTCATTCATAAATATCTCCATCCATAACTATGTCATATTTAATATCTTTAACTGGTTTTTTACTAAAATTACGAACAATTTTTTCTCAACTATAACGATTACGATTATATCTAATTCCTCCCTTAGCATCTTGATAAATATAATAATCTTCGCCAATTAAATTACCAATTAATGTTTCTTTAAAAATATTAACAATAACAGTTGCTTGATTACTACGACTAGATAAATTTAGATTAACACTACTAGTTAATATTTCATTAATTTTATGTAAAGCTAATTCTACATTTATATTTTTATTAATTTGTTCTTGATTTTTTATAAAAGCAATTTTTAATTTATTTATTATTTCTCCAATAGGAGTTAATTTTGTCTTGTTATTTTGTTGTAAATTTATTATTTTATTTCACTCCTTTATTTATTTTGAATTTAATACCTTTAATACCAATAGTATTAGTATTTACATTACTATCTCATTGTGCTTTAATTTCATTTTTAACAATTTTTTCATCAATAACTAAATAAGTTTTAATTAAATTAATTAGTTCTAATTTATTTGCATTTTCTAAAAAATCATTATCAATTCCAATTATTTCAATATCTTTTATTAATATTTTTTCTTTTATTAAATTAATACCAACTTTTTTTAATTCTTTTGGTTCTAATGATTTATCAATTTGCTCAATTTGTTCCATTACACGAACTTGTTCATCTTGAATTTGGTCTATATCAAGACCCATCTCAGGTGTTAAATTATTTGTTTTTTCAATTAATTCCTGTTTTTTTAATTCTTGTTCTTTTAAAAACTCTTGTTGCTTTTGTATGCGTGCTTGCGTCATATTATTATTAATTTCAACTCTATATCTTTCAATATAATTTCTATAATTAGTAATTATTTTTCCAATTCTATTATGTTCATCTAATAATTTTTGAATAAGTTCTAATCATTCTTTAAAAACAAAATTATTTTTAGTAATAGCACTTGGAATATCTTTTAAATGTACATTTTGATAACCATTTAAAGCATAATGATTAATATGTCTAAAAATATACTCAGTTAATTCTTGTTTATTTTCTTCTTTAAATTTTTGAACATTATATGCTAAAATACTTTCATTTTTAAAATCATCTACTTTTAAAGGAAATTGAAATGTAATGCTATTTACTGTATTTTTTACAATATCACTCATTTATTTCACCTCCTTATTAGGTAATTTTTTATATAAAGATTTATCTTTTATAATAAAAGTATCTTCTCTTCGACCATTTACATATTGACAATATTCATCAAAATCTTCTTTATATAATTGTTGTTCTTTTAATTCAGCAAGTTCTTTTTTAAGTGCTTCATTTTCTTCTTGTAATTTATCAAATTTAATTGATTCTGTTATAGTCATTATTTATCCTCCTCAATAATAGTTAATTGGTTTAATTGTTTTTTGGTGATTTTAACACCACATAAATTAGCACCAGTTAAATTAGCATATGCTAAATCAACACCAGTTAAATTAGCAACATATAAATTAGCACCACATAAATTAGCACACCCTAAATAAGCATCTTCTAAATTAGTACCACGTAAATGAGCACCGCGTAAATGAGCAAATCCTAAATCAGTACCTTTTAAATTAGCACCAAATAAATCAGCACGGTGTAAATTAGCACCAGTTAAATTAGCTTCTTTTAAATCAGCACCTCTTAAATGAGCATCATATAAATAAGCATCTTTTAAATATAATTTTTCACTTTCTAAATATTGATTTAATTTTTCTTGTTAAACCTCAATACTAGTTAAGTCCGCAATAACATCTTTTAATATTTTCATTTTATATTTCCTCCAAATTCTTTTCTTCAATTAATGTCTCAATATAGTCATAAGCACTCTCTTATGAATAACATTTTTCTAATGCTTCATTAAATAAATCTTCTTCAGTATAAATATTTCCATTTTCATCTTTATACATATTATTTATTCTCCTTGTCATTCAATTTTTTCATCTTCTAAATCAATAATAGTTGTTAATCACTCTTGTTGATTTTCAACTTTAGCAGTTATTTTTGCCTCTTTTAATGTATAAAATGATTTAGTTATAACTTCATTTTCATATTTCATTACTAATAAGTATCTTTTTTCCATAATTTAATTCCTCCTAATTTTTTCTAGTATTTAATGCTCAATGTTCAGCAGTAATTTCATCGTGTGAAAGTGTTTATTTAATCAATCTATTTTCAATTTCTTCTTTATTTTCTTGATTACATTTAAAACAATAACCTCAATATCTTTTTTTAAAACATATTTTATTTTTCATAGTTACCCCCATTAATTAACTAAAAATGACTACAACTTTGTAGTTGTTTTTTCTTTGTTGTGCCAGAGAATTATCTCTCTTCATCCGCACCATTTCAGGTTAAAGCGTTCAGTTTTTAAAATAAATCTACTTGCACCTTGAAGAGCCTAATGCTATACGCAAATTTATTTATAAAGTCACTATCTCTATTTTTATTGTCGTTTGATATTAACCTTGGACTTATCACGACTATCACTTGTTAAAGTGTCTATTATTTCCAGACTGTTTACTGTTGGGTTAGACCACCAAAATATCTATTAAATTGTTAGATTGATTTTCAAATAAAAAAACAACCCTTTAACAAGAGTTGTTTTTTTGGAGCTTCATCGTACACGATGCAATTTTATAAAATTATTTATTAAATTTCCTTAGGAACTGCGTTCATAATCTATTTGATTAGACTCTAATTCTTCTACTGTATCAAAAAATTCATCATTATCATCGGTTCTATCATTATCAATCATTTGTTCACTATTTGAATGTGAAGGTGAAGCTGTATTAACTTCAATAATAATTTCTTTAAATTTATCAGAAAGATCTTGATTTGAAGCTGAAATATGTGACATCATTTTTAAGATGTCAAAATTATCTAAAACAATTTCAATTTGTCTAAAGTCAGGTTCTAAATACTCATATATATTATCTCTTTTTGCAATCTTCTTCATTTCTTCAAGTTTACGCTTTGCCTTTCTTTCAACTTGTTTGTAATATATTTGAGCATTAATAACAATATCTTGTTGAACATTAATTTTTTTTCTTTCTTCTTTTGTTCTTATATTAACTCATTTATTATAATTAGTTCAATAGTATTTTTTTTTCAATAACCAATTTTTTGCACTATTTGATTTTTTGCTAATTTTATCAGCAATAAAATTTCATGCTGATTTAGTTTTTTTATGTACATTATTCGTTCATACTATTACTTTATATATTAAATATATTTTTCCTAAATTTTCAAACATTTTTTCTAAATAGCCCATAATATTAATATGCCCCTTTCGCAACTGAAAAGAATAAAATTGATATTTTATTACTTTTCCATTTTATATTTTTAATTTATGTTTTTTCTACTCTTTATAATATATATCATTTAATGTAATTATTTTTTTAAATGAAATAATTTATAATAATTTATTAATAAAAACAGTTAATTAAAGTCATTTATTTTAAGAAATATTAACCATTTCATAAAATCATTTACAATACTAACTTTACCATATTAATTTTAAATTAACAAACCGCTAAGTTAAAAATCTGATTATGAAACGTGTAAAATGAACTGCAACAAATCTTTATTAACTAAATAATATAATAAAAATTACAAAAATCAACCATAAATTTAAAAAAAATTAAAATATTTTAATTTTTCTTTTATTTTATCCATATTTAAACACACTAAAAAATAATTTATTAAATTTTAATTAATAAATTTATTTAATATTCTGTAAAAACATTTCTTTTGCACTTATTCAATTTAAACAGGGTCGTATTTTTTCATTAATTACATCATTAACTACTCAATTTAATCGTTTCTGACTAACTTTATTAAAATCAATTTCCTTAGAAAATCAATGTCTGAATTCACTATTCATATATTTAATTAAAGGTTTTTGTTGTGGTGAACCAGCATCACAAAAATATACTTGTGTTTCAGCGAATATTTCTAATTCTCTTCATTTATAAAATTCTCTTCCTCTATCAGTTATTACGCCTTTAATTTTCCCAATTAAATTATTTACTTTAACTAATTCTTTAAACTTTTCAAAAACTTCATTAGCAGTATGATTTTCTAATTTTATTGCAAAATATTTTCTACTTGATTGTTCTACTAAAATTAAAAGAGAAGATTGATGATTTTTACCAACAACAGTATTCATTTCAAATCATCCAACATTAGAAAATTTATTTTCAATGTTTCAAATTGACTTAAAATTAGTTAATTGACCACGATTATCTTTTTTTCCTTTTGTTTTAAATTTTTTACCACGATATCGTAAATTTTGTTTTAAAAATCCATAAAAACCTAAACAAATTCATTTATACAATGTTTTAACAGAAACCGGAAATTTAACACCAAATTTTAAAAAATAACTATAAATAAATTCTATCGGAGAATCACGATATTTATTAAGTCTAATTTTCATAAAATTAATCTGTTCTTCTGTAAAATTACATCTTTTATTATTCTTTTTTCTTTTCTCATAATACATTTTATTTGACTTATAAGAACTATATTCTTCAATAGTTTTAAAACGTTTAATTTCTCTTAAAATAGTGCTACTATGTCTATTCAAATATTTAGCAATTACAAAAATATTCTGCTTACCATTATTTTTTAAAAAAATTTTTGATAAAAATAACTGTTCTAATTTAACTTTATCCATAAAACTTAAATGACTATACATAGCATTTATATACCTTTCATTAACTTATAAAATTTTTAATATTTAATACGAATAATTTATATATAATTGATATATGATAAAATCAATTATATATAAAACAATAAAAAAGAACAATATATATGAAAAAATTACTTAGCATAATAGGAACAATCGGATTAACCGCAACAAGTACAACAACATTAATCAGTTGTAATAAAGAAAATAATAATGAAAACGAGGCAAGTAATAAACCAAAACCATCACCAAAACCATCACCAAAACCATCACCAAAACCATCATATAACACACAACAACCACCAGAAAATAGTAATTGAAAATTAGTTGATAATTCTAAAGAAAATTTAGAAAAAGAATTTAAAGTAAAAAATGATAAATGATATATTTTAATATTTGCTAATAAATTTATATTAAAAGAAAAATATGATGAAAATAATAAAATTAAACTTTTTGATTTTAATAATACAGCTGATGGAAAAACATATAAAGGAATAAAATTTGGTACTACAAAATATGTAACTCTAGATAACTTAGTTTTTTATCGTTGAGATGGTGGTTTAAATGAACCTGAAACATCACCAATCAACAAAAAAACCGGTGAAATTACTGATTGAAAATAACAAAAAGGAACTAAATAACAGTTCCTTTTTTATATTAATCGCACAAATTTCATAAAAATAATTAATAAAAAGATATTTATTATTGTACTATACAACGCAGGATTAAATTTTCATACCCCAAATATTTGACTAAAAAAACTATATACTGTCTCAAAAACCTTACCAACACCACTCGCTAACTCGTTAACTTGTTTAACTCCCGGAATAGTATTAACAATTCAAATTACGGCATTTTTAATATGAGCACCAAAATCTCATCAACCCTTGGGAGTTACATATTGTACTTGTCATCATTGCTTATCAGGGAATAAACCACCACTATTTATCTCTTGTCAATTATAAATCCCAAAATTAAAATCATAATAACGATACATATCATTCTCTTTTTGAGCTTGCAATTCAAAAACATTATAACCGATTTTTTGTTCTTCAATTTTTTTATATTGCAAACCATATTTATTTTGTAAATCACCACCAAAAACATAACCAGAATTTAACTTAATATTATAATCATTAGAAACCGAAAAATCATAATTAAAAACACTACCATAATTATTAATCGTATAAAACCGATTTTTAAATGCTGAATATAATTTAATATCTAATTGCTTATATTTATCTGAAAAATAAAAATATCGTGGATAAATTTTAAAACCATTATTTACTAATAAACCATATTTTTTATTATAATCTTAAACATAAGTATTATTTTATAAATCAAAAATCGTTCGTAAATAATTAGTATAAAATTTCTGTGAAATCTTAAACATACTATTTAATAATTTATCAAATTGCAATTTATCATTAATATTTTCACTCAATAAAATATTATTAAAATTTTGCAATTTTAACGCAAAAAAGTTAACTAAAACAGTATCATATTGCAAATTATCAATATAACAGTCATAAAACCAATACCAAATATCGCAATTGCTGCCACCAATAAAACTAATTTAATCATTATTTAACACCTCTTTTAATTTTTGCTTGTTGTCTAATATTTTGACGTTTAATTTCTCGTTTAACTTGTTGCTTATTACTATTGTGATAAACTTTTTTACCTATTCCAATATCTTTTCGTACGGTTGATGAATATGCTTGCAAAACACCATTATTAACTGTTGAACCTAAATTATTATATTGTGTTGATGTCCCGTGAATTGCATAAATCGATAATTTAATAACCATAAAAAATATTAAAAAATAAGCAATTGACGTATTTGTCATCGGTAATTTTGTATTTCAAATTACATCAAAAATAAACAAAAATATATCAAAAAAAATACTAAAAATCTTGTCTTAATTACTATTATTATTTTCATCTAATAAATTAATCATCTTTCTTGTTTCTTTTCTCTTTTTTAGGTTTTAAATTTTTTTTCAAAATATCAATATCAAATAACTCCAATCGCTCTTTAACACTCAATTTTGTTATTTTCAACCAATAATATTCTTTTTTATTAAAAATTTCATCATTTTTTTAATCAAGCACAAATTTTAACCATTGACTATCATACTTATTGGCAAATTCAAGCGGAATAATTATTTTAAAAAACCGAATTCCTAATCCAACATCCGACTAATGTTTTACTTGTTTACCTTCTGCTGTTCGTTCTACTGATTTTGTTTTTCAAATTTCATAATCCGTTATATCTTGGAAAATTCCAATTAGCATAATAAAGAAACTATTAAAAAAATTAAATCCTTTTTAGCAACAGGTTTTTTCAATGAAATTGGAATAATAATGCCACTTGCTAACTGGCGAATATTATTTAAAATCATACCCTCACGCTGAGCAGTAAACAACGCACGATTACCAAAATGTCTCGCTAAAACAATTCACGGTATTTTACCACTATGAACTTTTTTCTCATCGTGAGGACTAGTTCCATCAATATACAAATAACTTTCATCAAATAAAATAACACTATCATAAGGAGGGGCGGAATTAAAATAATTCACGTATCACCTAAAAAAACCATTATCTCAGGTAAAATATTTGTTATATCTTCTTTAACTTTTCATAATGCACTAGATAAACCAGTTCAAATACCAGTCATATCCTCAGACATAGTTTTAGGTGTATTTGCTAAAAAATTAACTGCTGTTGTTAAATACATACCTAACATTATTTTTTATCCTCCTTTCTTTCAATTTCTTTTTTTCTTTTTTCTTTCTTTGAATTTGTTTAATTTTTTGATAATTTGATAAACCAATTTAAGCAAAAATCCATAATATAATAACAACACTAAATATTGTCGTTAATCAAGTTGGCATAATATAACTCCCTTCTAAAAATAATATATTACATCTCTTTTCTAAAAATATCGCAGCACGCTTCGCGTGTTCGCTATGCTCAAAATAAACTATATTGAATAAATTAACGCTAATAAATTACGCGGATAATTTATTCATTTTCTTTTTCATTATTAATTACTATTTTATTTATAGTATTAATAACAATATCTTTTCCATACTTAATTACTAAGGACCGCAAAAGAAAATAATGTTTTTTTCCATTAAAAAATAAAGTCCTTTCAAAGTTGATTTGTTGCACTTCGATTACACGATGAAAAAAGCGGTATACTTAATCTAAGTTTCCACAAATAATTTGTTAATTTTAACTTGCATTTTAAAAGTAAACTTTATATTATTATTTTAACAACTTTAAAAAGCAATTTTGGATGTTACGGGAATTAGGTGTGAATCCTAGGCTGACCCAGCACCTGTAAAGTGGATGAAAGCTAACATCATTCCATTGAGAAAATATTTCTTGAGAAGGAATAGTGAGTAAAGTGAAACTAAGCCAGTAGACCGATCTAAAAAAACATTGGTAAAATATCAATGTTGCACTTATAGTTATTATCTCTGGGGTTAGATGATTAATTATTTATTAGTGAAAACTATTAAATAATAATTTGAAAGACGTCAAAAAGCGTTTTTTAGTTGTTAATTTAAAGCAGTAATCCTATCAAGAGGTATTATTTAAAAGATAATAAATAATAAAATTAATTAATAATTAAAAGTTTAATAGCATTTGATTTAAAATAGTTTTATTTTTGCTATTTGTCTTAAACTTTTAATTAAAATAATCGTAAAAATTAAACATCATTTATGTGAATATGCAACAATATTCTTTTTCGTTTTTTTTAAATATCCTTACTTTTTAAATAAAAATAGCATTGATAGGTATTTATTGGTAATTAAATTAAGCGGAAAAGAGAGGAATAAAAAATGACACCACATATTAATGCCAAAAAAGAAGAAATTGCAAAAGTTGTTTTAATGCCAGGAGACCCATTACGGGCAAAAACCGTTGCTGAGAAATATTTAACAAATTTAAAATTAGTAAATGAAGTTCGAAATATGTTAATGTATACTGGCAAATATAAAAACATTGAGGTAACAATTGCTGGAAGTGGAATGGGTTGTCCAAGTATTGGAATTTATTCATACGAATTATTTAAGTTTTATGATGTTGATTATATTATTAGAATTGGTTCAGCCGGAAGTTATAATCCAAATATTAAAGTTTATGATATCTTTAATGTTCGTGAAGCATTTGGCGAAAGTAATTATGCAAAAATTGCAGCTAATATTGATAATAATTTAATTGCTGCAAGTGAAAAATTATTTAATGAAATTGAAACTGTAGCACAAGAAAAAGGAATTAAAACTCACACGGGAATTGCTCATGCAGCAGATGTTTTTTATCGTTATGATGATTCATTAGACTTTACTCATACTCATAAGTTAGATGTTGTTGAAATGGAATCATATGCTTTGTTTACTAATGCAATTGTTACTCAAAAACATGCAGCAACATTATTAACAGTTTCTGACCATCTTGTAACTAAAGAAGTTACTACGGCATTGGAACGCCAAAATAATTTTATGACAATGGTTGAATTAGCATTAGATACTGCTGTTCAATTAATTGGTTAAAAACGAAAGGAGCAATAAAATGAAAATTGCAGTCTTTGGAACCGTTGGAGCAGGAAAAACAAAAGTTAGTGAAGAATTATGTAAACAATTAAACTATAATTTATTTAAAGAACCACTAGAAGAAAATCCATATTTTAAAGATTTTTACCAAGATATGGAAGGATTTGCCTTTAAAATGCAAATTTATATGTTAACAACAAGAATTGAGCAATTTTTCAACATTAATAATTTAGAGGATACTGTTTTTGATCGCACAATTTTAGAAGACCCTGTTTTTGTGCGAGTTTCCTACTTATTAAAAATTATGAATGAAATTGATTTTAAAGTTTATAATCGTTTTTTTCAAAATGTTATTGTTCCAATTTTGAATAAAAAATTAGGCTTTGATGTCATTATTTATTTAAAAGTTTCAACTGAAAAAGCGGTTGAACGAATTAAACAACGTGGACGTCAATTAGAATTAGAAACCCCATATTATTACTGGGAAAAGTTAAATGAACAATATGAAATTTTATATCATGAATTAAAAAATGATTATCAATTTATTGTTATTGATGCTGACAGTGATGATTTTTCAGAAAAAATAAGCATTATAAGGAGGAAATTAAAATGAAAAGCAAAAATAATAATATAGAAACAAAAAGTTTAAGTAATTTAAGAATTTTAGGACTAGATCCTATTATTTATAATAAAACTGGCCACCCAGGGATTGTATTAAGTGCAGCACCACTGATGCAAGCAATTTATTTAAATAATTTAATTGCTAATCCGGCAGTACCTGATTGAATTAATCGTGATCGTTTTGTATTATCTCCAGGACATGCTTCAACCTTACAATATGCAATTTTACATTTAGCTGATTATAATTTAACAATTGATGATTTAAAAAATTATCGTCATATTAATTCAAAAACGCCAGCTCATCCAGAATATGGTGTTACTCCTGGAGTGGATAATTCTTCTGGTCCCCTAGGACAAGGAGTTGGCTATGGAGTTGGAATAGCATTAGCTGAACAACATTTAGCAGCTAAATTTAATAAACCAGATTATAAAATCATTGACCATTATACTTATGTTTTATGTAGCGATGGTGATTTGCAAGAAGGCGGAGCAATTGAAGCAATCCAATTAGCTGGGGTATGAAAATTAAATAAATTAATTATGTTATATGATTCAAATGATTGCCAATTAGATACAAAATGTGATGATGTTTTAAAAATTGATTATCAACGTTTTTTTGAAGCACAAAATTGAAATTATATTCGAATTGAAAACGCAGATGAGGATCTACCAGCAATTCAAAAAGCAATTGAACAAGCACAAAAATCTGATAAACCAACATTAATTGAATGTAAAACAATTATTGGTTATGGGCATCCAAAACAAGGTTCACCTATGCATTCTTCACCATTTACTCCCGAGGAGATGGAACAAGTAAAAGCATTTTATGATTTTAATCATCCTCAATTTTATGTTGATAATGATGTTAAAAAACATTGACAAGACACTTTTGCTAAACGAGGAGCAACAAAATATGAAGAATGAAAGAAAAAAATAACTTCTTACAAAGCAGCATTTCCAAAGGAATATGAAGAATTATTTGTAATTCCATCGGTTGATTTAAAAGCTTTTGAAGCGTTATTAACAACTGATAAAGATAAAAAAGCAGGAACACGAATTATTATGGGTGATGTGTTTAAATATTATCAACAAAAGTGTTTAAATAATATGTTTGGAGGTAGTGCTGATTTGGGAACTGCAACCAAAATTATTGGTTATAATGGTTCATGAACAACATCAACACCACAAAATAATAATGTTCATTTTGGAGTGCGTGAATTTGCTGCCGGAACAATTAGCATTGGTGTTGAATTACACCAAGGTTTGAAAGGATTTAATTCAACATTTTTAATTTTTGCTGATTATATGAAACCATGTATTCGAATGGCTTGTATTCAAAACTTACCCGTAATTTTTGCTTTTTCACATGATTCAATAGGTGTTGGTTTTGATGGAAAATCACATCAGCCAGTTGAACAATTAGCAATGCTACGAAATTGTCCGAATTTAAATGTGTTTCGTCCAGCGGATATTAAAGAAGCAATTGGATGTTTGAAAGCAAGCGTAGAAGCAAAAAGTGCTCCATCAGCTTTAATCTTATCGCGACAAGATACCCCATATCAATTAGCAGAAACATGTTGAGAACAAACGTTAAAAGGGGGATATATTGTTGTTGCTGAAGATGAGACAAAACCATTGGAGGCAATTATTATTGCAACAGGAACTGAATTAGCACCAGCAATTGTTGCAGCTAAGACAATTAAGAAAAATATTCGTGTTGTATCAATGCCCTCTGTTGAATTATTTGAACAACAGTCAAAAGAGTATCGGGAAAAAATTGTACCAAATAATATAACAAAAGTAATTGCAATTGAATTTTCAAATGATTATGTTTGATATAAATTTGTTGGTAAAACTGGCTTAATGTTAGGTGTTGATGATTATGGTTTATCGGGAAGTGCGGATGCTGTTATTAAGTATAAGCAATTAGATCAAACTTCTATTATTAATAGAATTACAGCATATTTAGGAGAATAATGATTACATTAGAAAAACTATTAGAATATAAAACTTTTTATGTAATTCGAAATCATAATTATGTTGTTGCTCAACAAATTTGTGAACAGTTAATTAATTTACAAGTTAAATGTTTAGAATTAACTTTCACAATTCCTAATGTTGCAGAATTAATTAGTTTTGTTCGTAACAAGTATCCAACAATTGGAGTTGGAGCAGGAACAGTTTTAACATTAGAACAAGCAATGCAAGCAGCAACAGCCGGAGCTCAATTTTTAGTAGGGCCAGTTTTTAACCAAGCAGTTAGTGAATATTGTCATCAAAATAATTTACTGTATATTCCGGGGGCAATGACACTACAAGAAGTTAATAATATTGTTAATGCTAAATGAGAAATTATTAAAATTTTCCCAGCAACAGCATTAAAATTAAATTTTATTCAAACAATTAAAACATTTTTTCCAACAAAAGTTTATATGGCTTCAGGAGGAATTAATTTAACAAATTATGAAGAAGCAAAAAACTTAGGATATGATTTAATTGCTATTGGTGCTTTTATCACTGGTGATATTAATAGTACAGGTCTTGATATAAAAAAATTTAAAAAATTTGAAACAATAATTAATCAATAAAGGAGAAAAAATAATATGAGAGATAATAAAAAAGTAATTTACAATGCGGGTAGTATGTTTACTGAGGCCCAATGAAACACAAGAAAACGTGAAGGAGATATGTTACGTGAAATGTTTCCAGACTTTATTATTGAAAATCCAGTTGATTTTGAAACAAATCAAAAAGAACGTCCTACAAATAAAGCAATTTTTGAATTAGATTATGTTGGTTTAACTGAAGCAGATTATGTTATTTTAGAATTAGATGGTTGAGATTCAGGAACTCATATGGAATTTGGTTTAGTAGTTGAACAAGCAATTCATAATAAAAATAAATATTTATTCCCAATTATTTCTGACTTTCGTTTACATCAAGGAATATTAAAAGGAGAATATCCTGGTTTTGGTTTAAACGAAATGATTACAGGAGCATTATATTATGAACCATTAAATAATGGTGATGTTCCTCAAATGACATTATGTAATTCGCATAAATTATCTTGTGAAGCAATTAAAGCTATTGAAACGGGAAGAATTGAAGAGTATCGAAAAAGATATGATATTAAAGATATTTTTAAAGAAAGAGAAGATACTTTATATCATGGTTTTGATTGTTTTATTTAAATTAATTAATAAATTAATGAAGAGTTATATTATTTATAACTCTTTTTATTTTATGCTGTGAAATTAATAGAAAAGAATTATAAAAAAATTATTGGATATAAAAAATAAATAGTTAAAGAATAATAACCATTTTATTATTTAATGCATTTTGTAATCGAAGTGCAACAAATCAACTCAGAAAGGAGTTGATTTTTTAATGGAAAAAAACATTATTTTCTTTTGCGGTCCTTAGTAATTAAGTATGGAAAAGATAATGTTATTAATAGATTTGAAATAATATTCGTCAGTTAGCAAGTGGCATTATTATTCCAATTTCATTGAAAAAACCTGTTGCTAAAAAAGAATTTAATTTTTTTAATTGTTTCTTTATTATGCGAATTGGTATTTTCCAAGATATAGCGGATTATGAAATTTGAAAAACAAAATCAGTAGAACGAACAGCAGAAGGCATGCAAAAACAAGAGAACAAGGATATAGGAGAGTGCATAAATAATGATTAAATTAGTTTTATTGGTGGCAGCAATTGCGATATTTGGTACTGGTTTTATTACTGTTATTATTAATCAATTTACATCAGCAAAAATATTATTATGGATTTTTATAATTCTGATAATTGGTTGATTTGATTATTTGGCAGAATGGCAGTTTTGTTTAGTCATCCGTTAATGTTAACAATATTGAGTTTATATATGTCATAAGATAATAACCCAAGAATAGTTTATTATGGTTCAGTTAAAGTTTCTTTTTCTGTTGTCCTACCTGAACCTCCAATAGTAAAAGAGGATTTAGGACAAATGAAGTTAACAACAAATTTAGGTAAATTACCAAAATTAACTATTTTTAATTACATAAAAAACCGCTAATTAGCGGTTTTTATTTGTTTGAATAAAATATTTATTTTTAATTTAATAATATAGTATAATTAATTAAATTCCTTTTTTTGAATAAATGTGGTTTAATTACAATAAAAAAAATTGTTCCATAAGAAAATTATATAATGTAATAATTATAAAATGTATTAAATTATTTTAAATTAATTATATAAGGAGTTTTTATGTTGAAAGATATTTTTTATATTGTCGAAGAAGAAATGTGCAATAAATATTGAAATCAATTAGCACAAGCAATAAAAGAAGTTAAAAATAATAACCCGCAAGAAATTAATAATTTAATGTTTTTCAAATATTATTTGAAAGATCAAATTACTGCACTTGCTTCAAAGGTTATTATAATTATTAAATTTAATAATAATTTTTATACATTATTTTGAAAACAAGATTTATTAAAATAAGAGATTAATAGTGATAACGTGGAGTCAAAGTATCTTCCACAAGGTTTAATATTAAATGAAAAAATTGTTAATGATGTTATATTAAGCTTAAAAAATAAGAATAATCAACATTATAATTTAAATGATAACAAAAATTTAAATGTTTTAAGTAACAACAATTCAGTATTATTTGATGATAATATGTTAGGTTAATTTCTACCAATCCCCGTTTCTAATGCAGAAGTTATTCAAATTACTAATGTTAAACGAAAAAGTAAACATTAACTTTGAATTTTAGTAATTATTTCTGTTTTCTTATTAACAAGCGGGATTGGTGTTATTGGTTATGAAATGCATTGGCAATCATCTCATTCTAATTTAGTTAATTCTAAAATTATTGCAAGGGATGATAATCCGGTTGGTGAAGTTAAAGATTAAAATAAAGGGGATAACTATAAAGATAATGAGAATAAAGATACTATTTAAAATACAATAATTTTGATGACCAAATTATTGAGGAAGAAATAATTGATATTTCACAATATAGTTATGATTTTACTAAAAATCCACTGAATTTAATTGAAGTACAGGCATTAGATATTGATTTAATTAAACCAGAATTATTAAAATTATTAGAGGTTTTTCACCCATCAAACATTATTAGAAAATAACAAACTAAAAATTACATTACTGCAAGAACCAGAAATGATAAATGATAACGTCTAATATATTATTCTGCTGCAATTAGATGCAATAAATATTAAAAGATATACTGGGCAAGCAGCTTTACATCTTGGTGTTAAGATCAAACCAGTAGTTGCTTCTGGTGTTATTAATATCAATGGTGTTGTTGATTTAAACGGTGGTATAGTGGTAAAATATTAGCGAAAAGATTTTACAAAACGTTTTAATTCTATTTTAAAATTATATGATAATAACTCAATGATCTTTACTATTGATGCATGACAAGCTTATTTATCAGCATTAGGGACAAGAATTGAAATTTCCCAAGCCCAAAAAATAATTTAGAATCAGTACTAAATAAACAATATCGAGCAAAACTTGAAGTTACAAATATTTATCAAAACGGTAATATCAAACACTTAAAAATTAGTTGAAAATTTGTTGATTTAAAAAATAATGAAAAAATTATTAATATTATGTCATATGTTCATGAACAAGCGTTTGAACAATTTCACTTACAAGGTAATTTTAAATATAATTTAAAAATTAGTTATACTAGTAAAACAAATTAAAAAATGATAAAATACATATTATATGATTACCTTGATGAATACCTTGCTATAAAATTAAGAGACATAAATTGAGTAATTTAAGAAAATAGATGGAGAATAAAATGCTTAAAAAAGGTAAATCAAATTCATGATATTCAATAATATCATTTTCAATTTTTAAAATTCGCCGTTCAATGGCAGTTTGAGTTTTAGTGTTATTGTCACTTGTTTTATTTAGTGCAATTGCAATTACTCTTTTTTTATCTTCAACAAATATTTATGATTTTTTAAAAAATTTTAAATACGGAGTGTTTATTTTTGATAATATTTTATTATTATTGTTTGTGTTGTTAGTTATCATTAAAATTTTTGGTCGAGAATTTGAAGATGGGACATATTTACTTTTAATTTCCAAACCATATTCTCGATTTACTTTATTTTTATATTCTTTAGCATTATTTTATTTTGCATCAAGTGGTATTTTATTTGCGGTAACTTTTTTAAATTCACAATTAGTTTTATTAATTGTTGTTATTTTCTGTAGTTTATTTTTAGTTGGTGGGATATCATATTCGTTAATTATGAGTTTAGCTAATACAATTGATTTATCATTTGTTGACACTAATATTACTAAGCAACCTTATCCTGTAAATATTATTAAAAGTACAATTAATTTTAAAAGAAATTTAGAAAAAAAATTAATTAAATATGATAATTTAACTAGCAAAATTTGAGATTTTTATAATTCGTGAGATTATGATGATTTAGATAAAGTTTTTAAAACGCGAGACTATGAAAATATTACAAGTGATCCTACTTTGAGAATTAAACGATTAGAATTTTATCAATCATTAGGTTTAACAAAACCAAAAGAAGCTAGTTATACAATTAGCCAACTTAATAAGTGAGATAAAATAACAAAATATAAATATTATAATAAGGATGAAACCATTTTTGAAATTATTAATAAAGTTGGCGGGAGTAATCTTCAAATGAAAGTAAACTTTGCGACAAATTTCTTTTTCAAATCACCAGAAGAATTAGATTCAAATAATGAAATTCATCAAGAATTACTTGATGCTATTAACTTTATTGGAAGAAGTGCAAAATCGTGAGACTTGTATCTTATAACAAATGATTTAAATGGAAATTCAATATTTTACTTTGATTTAGAAAAATCATATTATAGTTTATCATCATCTGATAGTAAAGTATGAACAGAAGAACGAAAGTTATCTGAGCCAAATGGATTTAATCAAGTAAATGTTTTTCGTTCTGAATCTGCTCGAACTGGGATATCACCAGTTGATTCAGAATATGATAATGGTACTGAGTTTCAAGATTGAATTATTAATTATTTTGGCGCCGAAGATAGAATTGAAGATGGTTTTGAAATTAAAACACTTTATGTTTTAAGAGAAATTGAAATTAATATTTTAAAAAAAATAATGGATTATAAATTACTTGAAAGTGTACTAATTAAAATAAATACCGAATGACAAAAATATAATGATTTAATTCAAACTTATGAATTAATTTCTAAAATTAATATTATTGAACATTGAAATCAAATTTGAACAAGTTCTTTATCATATGTTCCATTTTGATTTGAACCATTGCAACGAAGTAATATTGATTTTAGTGTTCAAAACAATTATTTAATGAGTTATCAAGATTTCCCAATAGCATTACAACAAGATAAAAAAGTTGACCTTGATGTACTACCATTTTTAAATATTAATTTATTGTTATATGTTTATTTAGGAATATCTGGTTTATTTTTAATTAATGCTTATTTAATTTTATGTCGCAAAAATATTATTTAAGAGCAAGGGGGAAGGAGATGTTAAAACATGAATAATAATACATTAGTACTTAGCGATGTGGCAATTGCTTCGCGTAATTTTAGCAAAAAGTTTAAAAATAATATTGTTGGTCCATTTAATTTTAATGTTAGTCGTGGAAAATTACATGCCATTTTAGGTGCTTCTGGAAGTGGAAAAACAGTTTTTATCAAATCTTTAATTGGTGGTTTAAAGGGCTTTCATGGTGATATTACAATTTTTGGTAAAAAAGCAACAAAAATTAGTATGAAAAAAATGATTGGTTATGTTCCTGAGTTTGTTACTTTTCCTGAAAATATTAGTTCTTATAATTTTTTAAAATATTTAGGAAAAACAAATGGTTTGCGAGGGAAATATTTTCGTGACCGCATTGAATATTTAATGAAATCATTAGAAATTTGAGAACACCGTGATAAAGATGTTAATTCATTTTCATCAGGAATGAAAAAAAGAGTAATGATTATTCAAGGTATTATTCATGATCCTGAAATTTTAATTTTAGATGAACCAGAAGCGGGATTAGATATTAATAATAGAAAAAAAATTATTTTTTACTTAAAACAATTAACACTTCGCGGTAAAACTGTCTTTTTTTCATCCCATTTACTAGATGAAATTAAAGACTATATTGATGAATTTACAATGGTAATGAATGGAACGCAAATTTATACGGGGCAATTAGCTGCCTTTAATATTAAAAATAGTTATTATCTAGTGACTAATAATCCCCAATCAATGATTCGTTATTTTAATTCAAACCGAGTGCCAAACTGATATGATCGAGCAAATAATTCATTAAATTTTGTTTTAAATTCACCATTACATTTATATTATGTTACTCAATATGCATTAAAAAATCAAATTAAAATTTCTAAAATTAGTGAAGTTGAATTTTCATTTGATTTTCTATTACAAAAATTAAATATTACGCTACCTCCTAATATGACTACTAATCGTAAATTACGAAATAAACAGTTGAAGAAATAGCAACAAGGTTAATTAACCAGCATAAATTTTAAATGTAATTTTGTTTACCTAATGCTCAATGTTCATCTGTAATTTCATCTGCTGAAAGTGTATATTTAACTAATCTATTTTCAATTTCTTCTTCATTTTCTTTATTACATGTAAAACAATAACCTCAATATCTTTTTTTAAGACAATATTTCTTTTTCATAGTTACCTCCATTTATTTAATAATCTGAAATCATATTTTTATGTTTTCCACCAGACATATATTGTTTTCCTTCTTTCGTTCTCTTTTCAGGGATGCAACGCTCAGTTTTTGAAATTAAATCTACTTGCATACATATGAAGGACCGAATGCTATCTTTTTTTAAACTCCAACCAACCACACATTTCACAAATTTAATTATTTAAGTCACTATCTCAATTTTTATTGTCATTTGATATTAACCCTGGGTTTATCACGACTATCGTAATTTATTGCGTCTATTATTTCTAGGCTGATTACCGCTGGGCTAGACCGCCTGTGTGGAAAAAAACACCTAGTTATTTTAAAAAAATGTCCCACTCTGCTATTAAGTTGTTTTTCAAAAGTTGTTTTTCAAATAAAAAGCAACTCTAACAAGAGTTGCTTTTTTATCGGTTCATCGTACAGGATGTCTTTTATTGACAATATTTTTAAACCACTAGATTATAAAATTATTTGTACTGAAGACTTGTTTTTTAACAATATTAACCCAGATTTCTTAGTTTGGTCATTTATTAAAGAAAAACTAAAAAAGGAAAAAATTAAATTTTATGATAATGTTCACTTAACGCTGACAACTAATGTGAATAATAAATTCTTTTATATTACGAGTTGTTTATATAAAAGTGGTTTTTTTGTTGGCTTGAGAGGGAGAGGGGTATCATTAGAAAAAATTGACAGTAGAAAACTTTTTAAAATTTTATAAAAAAAATATGCCAACAGATGGTGATTATTAATTATATAAGAAGAATTCTATACAATTTTAGGCCAAACCAAAGTAGAATTGAAAATTTATTATTTCCAAAACCAAATAGTGCAATATTTTTTAAAACAAAAATTAGGGTTTTAGTTGTGAAAGAGAAAGTTGATTTAGATTTACAGGAATTTGCGGAAATAGTAATAGATTTTTGAAATTATTATAAATTAGAAACATGGAAGGATAATTATTGTTTGGTTTTTAAGATACGGCAAAATGAGTTTGATGCATTAGTTAAAAGTGCTAATGTTTGAAAGCAAAAAGTAGAAACAAAGGAATTTACGCCAATTTTTAGACCCATTTTTAATTTTTTTAAAGAAAAATATAAATTAGATTTAAATTCTAAGTTCAAGATATACATAAATAACCACCGGAATCAAAAATATAAAATTAATTTAATCAAAAAGCAAGGTTTTTTTTGCTGTAGAAGTATTTATATCATTATGATATAAATTTTTATAGTTTCTTTATTAGACCTAAGCAGTAAACAAGTTATTAATGGTTATTAATGATAGTGACTTTGTATTTTTACAGATGCTAGAATTTAAGGTTGGTTAATTTTTATAAAAATAAATTAAATAGTAAAAAAGATAATTACTGAAGAAATTAATAATATTCCAGCAATGATTAATAATATTTTTCGTGTTTTTTTAATTATTGCTTCTTCGTCAGTTAAAGTGGGTTGATAACGGCGACGATGATCATTAAAGTAAACTATAGCTTGCTTATTTTTATATCAGCCTAAAATTAATCAGATTAATAAAATTAAAACAAAGAAGCTAACAACAATTCATTCTGTTTTTTTTATATCTTTAAAAGCAAAAATTCCTAATAAAAAACTAATTCCAAGTAAAAATGCACTAGTTGAAATAGCAATTAAATAATGGTATCAAGTAATTTTTTTTAGTTTTTGATAAGTTTCTAATTTTATTGTTTGATTATGGTATGTTTCTTCAACAATTTCTTTAACTTCTTTTTCATGAATTTCTTTTTCTTCACGTTTTAATTTATTTAATTCTTTAAACATATTTTTCTTTTTTGACATTATTTCCCCCACATTAATATTTTTTAAATTTATTATTAAATTATATTGTATTTTTATAAAAAGTAAATTATAATTACATAATATAAAATTATATTTTGTATCAAGTACATTATTTTAAATAAGTTATTTTAAGCACATTATTTTATTAATATTTGATAAAAGGGACATTTTATTTTTTCTTAGAACTAGGGAGGGAAATATATGAAAAATATTAAAAAAGATAAAGATATTTCTAAAACCAATTTTGATATTAGTAAAGAATATGATAATAAGTTTGTTAATGTTGATTTAGATTATCAACAAGCAAATAAACGAACATCACTTTTTACTGAAATGAAATATAAAATGGCAATTTTTAATCATCACCGTCGGGAGTTTTTTGATCGTTTTCCATTAATAAGTTATTCATTAAAAAGAATCTTTTTTGCAATTATTACTTTATTGCTAGCAATTTGTGTAATTTTTATTTTATTGCGATTAGTAACTCCCGATGATATTTATATTAAAGACATTGATATTGATAAATTAAAAATTTTACCAGGTACACCAGAATATAATGCTTTATTGGAGCAAAAAATGAAAATTTTTGGAGTATATGGCTCAATTTGAAGTCAATTAGGAACATATTTACGAAATATTATGCCTTTTATTAAAAAAACAATAATTATTAATAGTGCTTTTGATACAATAACTGGTGAATTAGTTGGTGAAAAAGTTACAACATGATTTTACTTAGGAGTTGTTTTTTCAACAGCAGTAGCAGAACCAGGAGAATTAGTGTCAGATATCTTTGTAAGAGCAATTCCATATTCATTTGGTTTTGGGTCAGTTGCAGTGTTATTAGCTTATTTAATTGGTGTGCCATTAGGAATCAATGCGGCACAAAATAAAGAACGTGGCGTTGATAATACCATTAATTCTGGGTCAATTATCTTTTTAACAATTCCACCGGTTGTTTTAGTAGTGGGGATTTATTTAATTTCAATTAATGTTTTTTATGCTCATGGTTTATTTAGTTCGGGAACTTTTGATACTAAATTTTGGCCAGTATTTGCAATTTTTTTAATGATAACACCACCAATTGTTATTAATACAAGACGATATGTTATTGATGAAATGACTGCTGATTATACTAAGTTTGCCCTATCAAAAGGCATGACTAATCGTTATATTTTCTATATTCATATTTTCCGTAATGCTGGGATTCGAATTTTTCGTTTATTACCAGCAGCTTTTTTAACAACAATTTTTGGGGCAAGTATCTTTGCTGAACAAAATTGAGCAATTCCAGGTATGAGTAAATTTATTGTCTCGGGTGTTGGAAACAAGGATTCCTTTGTTGTCATGGGATATATTCTATTAACAGCAACGGCTGGAATTGTTACTAGTTTAATAGCCGATATTATGATGGCGATATTAGATCCAAGAGTAAAATTAACAAAATAAAAAGAGGAGAAAAAATGATGCGAAGAGTTACATATGAAGAGTTACTTGATTTTCAAAGTTATGATATTAATAATTTAGATCCAAGTTTATTTGAAATTGTTGGTCCTCAACTAGAAGAGAATGAACGAATTTTAACGAAATCATATCGTTATTGAAAAGTAGTTGGTCAAATTTTAATTACTAAAAAAACGTTTATTGTTTGTTTATTATTATTACTTGCAATTATCTTATTAACAGCGATTGTCCCAATTGGTAAAGTTGCGAACCCATTACCTGCTGATTTACCAATTACTAATTATCAACAACCTTTAGCTCCAAATGCAACTTATTTATTTGGACTGGGGATGAATGGTGAGAATTATTGAGATAAAATTTGAATTGGAATGCGAACAACCTTATTATTTACATTAATAATTGCCTTAATTCAAATTTTAATTGGTGTTATTGTTGGTTCAATTTGAGGATTTTCTAAAAAATTTGATATTTTATTTATTGAAATTACACGATTTTTAAATTTAGTACCAACACTAATTTTATGATTAATTATTATTTTTGCTTTAGGTAAAACAATGCCCGTAATTATTTTTGCCGTATCACTTACTAGTTGAATTACTTTGGCAGAGGTTATCCGAGTCCAAATTATTTTAGTCCGAAATACTGAATATAATCTTGCTTCAAAAATGTTAGGAACATCTGGATCAAAAATTGTGACAAAAAATATTATGCCACGAATTTTACCATTAATTATTCAAACAGCATCATTTGCTGTACCAATGGCTATTGCAATTGATTCAACATTAAATTACTTTAACTTTGGTTTTGTCCAAGGACGTGAAAATACAACATTAGGATTTATTTTAAATGAAGTATTAGCATCTAGTAAGTGACAAGATTATCCACATTTATTAATTATTCCTATTTGTTTTATTGCTGGAACATCGGTTTTATTTTTCTTATTCGGAAAAGTATTTGCTGACTCATTAGACCCCAAAAACCATTATAAATAAAAATAACGTATTAAAAGGAGATATTGCTTTATGGAAAAAGAAATTGTTATTTCAATTAAAAAATTAATAATAAAATTTAAAACTCGTGCCAATGTTTTAACTGCTATTCGAAATATTTCTTTTGATATTTATGATGGTGAAACATTAGCAATTGTTGGTGAGTCAGGGAGTGGTAAGTCAGTTATGACTAAAACATTTACTAATATGTTAGAAAGTAATGGCTGAATTAGTAATGGTTCAATTGTTTATTCGCCTTCAAAAAATATTTTATCGGATGATTTAGCGTATTTTCGAAAACCAGTTCATTTAGTTGATTTCCATAAAATTTTATTAGATAATAACCTACAAAAAAATATTATTAAGTATAATAAAAAACAAATTATTAGAACAACACAAAAAATCAAAATGATTAATAATTTGGAATTAACTAATTTGCAAACAGCAATTATTGATTTACAAAATAAAATTGAAGTGTTAAAAAAACAAATTAGTTTTAGTTATTCAAACCGAATTAATAATAAAATAGGAAAACTTAATGCACAATTAAAGGAATATAAAAATCAACAAGAGATGTTGTTAAATCCTGAATTAAAACAAAAAAAGATTGAATTTTTACAAAATCAAATTGTTGGTTATAAGAATGAAATTTACAAAATTAAAAAATTAACTTGAAGTGAAAAACGATTATTAGGGAAAAATATTCAGTTTTTAAAAAATTATTTTGAGCAAAAAATTATTCCTTTACCAACAGAATTTAGTAAAATTCAAACTTATTTTAGTAAAAAAACTTATACCGATGGGATTCGCTATCGGATTAACAAATTAAATCAGTTAATGGCAAGTGGAAAACCTTTGGATGCTGCTAATTTTGCTAATGTATATGAAGAATGAAATTTAATTAAAAATTTTGAATTTATCAATAAATTAAAAGCGGCAAAACAAATTAGTAAATTACGTGGTCCAACAATAGCAACAATTTTCCAAGATCCAATGACATCGTTAAATCCATTATTATCAGTTGGCTTTCAAATTTCAGAAGTATTACGAAAAAATCGTAAAATGTCACGAGCAATAGCAAAAAAAACAGCAATTGAATTACTAGAAAAAGTTGGAATTCCAAAGGCTAAAAAGCGTTATCATGATATCCCAGGAATGTATTCGGGTGGAATGCGCCAAAGGGTAGTTATTGCAATTTCTTTAGCTTGTCAACCAAAAGTTTTAATTTGTGATGAACCAACGACAGCCTTAGATGTTACAATTCAAGCACAAATTCTGGATTTAATTAAATCATTACAAAAAGAATATAAATTTACTGTTATTTTTATTACACATGATTTAGGCGTTGTAGCAAATATTGCTGATCGGGTTGCTGTAATGTATGCTGGTCAGATTATTGAGTATGGAACAGTGAATGATATCTTTTTTGATCCAAAGCACCCTTATACTTGAGCGTTATTATCTTCTTTACCACAATTTGGTCAAAAAGGAGAAGACCTTTATTCAATTTCTGGTTCACCACCATCATTATATGCAAAAGTATATGGAGATCCATTTGCTCCTCGTAATCAACATGCGATGAAAATTGATTATTTATTAGAACCACCAATGTTTAAAGTAAGTGAAACACATTATGCAAAAACATGACTATTAGATCCACGAGCTGCAAAAGTAACAAAACCAAAGCAATTACAACAGTTAGAACAAATTAAAAATGATACAAAGGTAGGTGATTAAGATGAACAAAAACGAACAAGAACAGTTTATTATGGTTCGCGATTTGTTAATTCAATTTCGCCAAAAAAATAAAAAAGTAAATGCAGTTAAAAGGGCAAATTTTGATATTTACCGTGGAGAAATTTTTAGTATTGTTGGTGAGTCGGGAAGTGGTAAAACAACGATTGGCCGTGCCATTGCTGGTGTGCAACCAATTAAAGATGGAACCATTTATATGGATAAGCATTTGATTCGGGGAAAACCACCACAATTATATAAAATTAATTTAGATATTAATGAAAAATTGCGATTATTACGAAATAATAATATGTTATTAAATAAAAATTTAAGTAACTATATTAATAATTTAAAAATTAGTTATTATCGTTATTTTGAAAATAAAAAATATGTTGTTAATACGAAAGAATTAATACCCTATACAAATAAGAAATATTTAATAACAACTAACCTTGAATTAAAGAAAGTTGATTTACTAAATTTTAATCATAGTAACAATCATTTTACATTAATAAAAGAAATGTATGAACATAATTTAATTTTATTAAAAGATATGTTAAAAGATTATCAACGAATTTTTTGTTTTATGGATAATTTGCATGAATGAATTCCATCATTATCTCTTGCCCTAGAAGAAGAAATCAAAGGTCGTGTCCGCGGAAATATTGAAATTATTGAAGGAAATATTTTATTAGGGCATCAAATTTATAAAGTTTTTTTAAAATTAGAAGAAAATCGTAATGCTCTAAAAGAAAACCTTGTATTAGAACAAGCACAAAAATATTATGATGCTTCTTTTGAACAATTAGCAAATTTATTATCAATTCATACTAAATTGTTAAATGAAATTTATTTTTTACATAAAAATCAACGGGCAGTTTTTATTCTTTTTGTTCCGAAGAGAAAACGAAAAAAATATATTTTAAGTTATAATAAAAGTTTTAATGTTTTTAAAAATGATTTTAAAAAGGCATATTTACAGGAATTACAAAAATTGGAATTAGAATCGCAAATAAATCAACAAGCAATTATTGCCTTACAGCAAGCATATCAAACTAGTACTTTAATGATAAAAATTGCAACAACAAATATGGCAAAGACATTGAATGAATTAGCAACCACGTCTAATTTGAAAACAAGTTTAGCAGCATTACCAAATAATGAATGAAAAGAAGGATTAATGATTTTGATTAAGAAAAGTGCAACAGTAGAACAGCAACAAATGATGCTTGCTGATTTATCATATTTAGCACGACATGGGGTTTTTCGTGATCAAACAACAATTAAATTATATTATCAATTAGTAGGTAAGAAATATAAAACTTCAGAATCGGAGATTATTACTTCTAATCGTTTATTAGATTTATTAGATTTACCATTAATTGATGAAATTGTTAAAAATGCGGAATTGTTTAAATTACCCACAAGGCGAGAAAAACGTTTACAAAAGAAAAAAATTCAAATGATTTTTCAAGATCCATCTTCGTCATTAAACGATCGAATTTCAGTTGAAGAAATTATTGGAGAAGGGTTAACAAATTTTCCTGAATTATATCAAAATGATACTGCTCGCCAGTTATATTTAACTTATTATAATAATAATTTAGGAAAAAATGAAAAACCATTAAAGTTAGAACAAATTAAAGATCGTGATGTTAAACATTTCTTAATTTTAAACATTTTAAAAGAGGTTGGATTACTACCAGAACATTTATCACGTTATTCACATGAATTTTCAGGGGGACAACGACAACGAATTGGTATCGCTCGGGCATTAATTATGAAACCACAATTTATTATTGCTGATGAACCAATTTCAGCATTAGATGTTTCAATTAGAGCCCAAGTTTTAAACTTATTAAAAAAATTTCAACAACAATATAATTTAACTTATATTTTTGTTGCCCATGATTTATCGGTTGTTCGGTTTATTGCTGACCGAATTGCTGTTATTTATCATGGTCAACTTGTTGAATTAGCAAAGGCTGAAGATTTATTTACTAATCCATTACATCCATATACGCGTGCATTATTATCAACAATTCCGTTACCTAATCCAAATTATGAAAAAGAAAAAGTTCATTTTATCTATGAACCAGAAAAAGAACATTGAGATTACTTATTTGATTTACCAGAGTTTACTGAAATTAAAACGGGGCACTATTTATTTGGTAATTCACGTGAAATTGCTGCAGCAAAAGCTAAACTTGCTTTGACAGTTGGCAGAAAGGAGGTGTAACGATGTTTAAAAATAAATTGGCATTTTTTGCTAGTTTTACGGCAATAACAACAGTAACACCATTAGTTGTTTCATGTGGAATTAGTTTAGATTTGTTAGAAAATCGTTTAATTACAGATAATGCTTTTCGTTCTATTTTTAAATCCCCCCTAACATCATGGTCAAGTGCATCAACAATGTTAGTTGATGATAATAAAATTTTAGCTGATGTTCTTGGAACATTAGTAGCAATTGATAAATATAATCGTAGTTTCGGTGATCTTGCTGAGCAAAAAGATAAAACATCAAAATATGTTGGAATTCCTAATGCTGATCAAAGTGAATGAAAATATAAAATTTCACCAAAAGCAAAATGATTTGATTATCAAGGTAATTTTAAACGGCAAGTTAAAGCTAGTGATATGATTAATACTGCTAAGTTTGCTTTATTTCCAAAGAATTTATCGGCAACATCAGGATTATGACGAACTTTTATTAGTGGGGCACAAGAAATTTGAGATTATTTTCAGGCAGGTAATTATCAACCAGATTATTATAATGATCCAAATTGAAAAAAATTAGGAATGACAATTAATGAAGCTGATGATGAAATTACCATTAAATTAACAAAGTCAGCAGAATATTTTGATACTTTAATGACTTATTTAGCTTTTGCACCATTACCAGAAAAGGCGTTACGACAAAGTTATAATTATGGGACCAATTATAAAAATATTTGATATTCAGGAGCATATTTAGTTGAAAAATATAGTTCAACTTCACAAATTTTATTGCGAAAAAACCCTGCTTATCGACATGCCAAATTAACATACATTGATAAATTAAATTATACTTATTTAGCAAATAATGATGTTTCGCGTGAACGTGTTTTATTTGAATCAGGTGATATTAATGATTTTCTAGTTGAACCAACAGATAGTAATGGTTGAAAGAAATATGTTGGTTCTAATCCTGCTAATCCAATTTTTAGTGGTTCATCAAGTATTATTAATCCTGAAGCAATAACAAGTACAATTATTCATAATTATGCGAATAGTGATATTTTAAATTCAAACCCAGCTCGTGCTAAGCAAGCATTAAATGCAAGTAAGGCGTTACAATATGATAAAGTTCGAAAATATTTAGCAACCCAACTAGACCGTAGTAAATATGTTAAATATTATTCCGAAGCCCTAGATGATTCACCAACTTCCAAGTTTTTACGAAATGTTTATACTGCACGTTATTTTGTTTATAATGGGGATGTTGATTATGCATCATATGTTGAAGAAGCATATGCAAACCATTTTTTAGATGGTAATGCAATGGCTGCCAGCCAACTATTAAAAGATGGTAGTGATGCTTTATATCATAACAAAGATTTATTAAAAAATGATGATAACATTTTAAATGATATTCGCACTTGATTACAAAAAAATATTGGTGCTTCACAAGTTGAATTTCGTTTTTTAATGAATGGAGCACACACATTAACAATTAATAAATTTTTATTGAATATGATTGACTCATTTAACGCTGAAAATGATGTAATTAAAATTATTCCAGATATTACTGTTGATGCTACAGAATATGGAACCCGTCGTAAAAAAGCCGATTGAGATATGCAAGCAGGAGGATGATTACCAGATTATGCTGATCCATATACTTACTTACATACCTTTTCCTTAGGTGGTGATTTACAATATTATTTTGGAACTTCACGGATTTTTAGTGACCTAAAATTAACGAATAACCTTGCACCAGACTATGCAACAATTAAGGATCAATTGAGTAATCCATATTGAAATCTTTTAAAAAATACAACAGCAATTGAAAATTTTTATAATGTTTTTAAAAATTATACTAACCAAGTTGTGGCAAGTGATGAAATTACTGATCCCGTTCACTTAGCTGATCGTTATCGAGGTTTTGCCGAAGTTGAATTTAATGCTATTTATACTAATTTTATGTTTATTCCAGTTTATGTTCCAAATGGATCATATCAAATTCGAATTTCATATGTAACACCACGAACACAAGTTACAATTGGGTATGGTAGTTCAAAACATAAACATTGAGGAATGGTTTTAAATCCGTATTTACTAACGACACAAGAGCGACAAATTATTGAAAAACGTTATCAACAACAATTAGCAATTATTCAAACTGATTATAAGGCGTTTAGGGAGGATTATTAATATGAAAAAGTTGTTAACATCTTTTACGGCTTTAATGATTATTAGTATTCCTGCGACTGTTGTTAGTTGTGTTAGAATGGAAACGCGTGATCGTAGTAAAATTTCGTTATCTTTATTTAAAAGTGAATTATCTTTAATTCCTGTTTTTGAAACACAACAACCAACCACAAAAGTAACTGAAACGATATTTCAAAATGCAGTTTATGATGCATTAGAAACAAACGAATATCATGGTGAAATTCGAAATGCGGAATTAAAATTTATTTATTATGACAAAAATGGCATTTCAAAATCGTGAACTGATTTACCTTGACAACCACTAACAAGTGGCGGTGCAAAGACAGCATTATTATGAGTACAAATTATTGCTAATAAGAATAGTATCCATTTTACAGATAAAACTGATATTATTTCAATAACATTATATCAAAACCAACCACTTGCATTAGATACCATTACATTTAATTATGAAGCGAAAGTGTTAAAAGCCTTATCAGTTGAGAATATGATGGCCTATTTTGCTATCTTAAATCCAAAATTTTATTTATCAACCCGTCATTTTGCAATTACTAAAACAACTGATTATGTTATTATTAAGGCATTATCAACCTCAAATCGATATTGTGGTGAAAATCGTATTAATATTTAGAGTTATCTTACAATTTTATAAAATTAAAATATTTGGAGAAAATTTGTTTAAAAAAAATTTTCTCCTTTTTATTGATTTTAATAACTATCTGTTTAAAATTACGATATAATTAAACTAGGAACAATAGAAAAGGAAGAAGAAGATGATTAGTGTAAACGATTTCCGCCCGGGATTAACGTTTCAATATGAGGGTAATATTTACGTAGTAATTGAAGCACAACATTCAAAATCTGGTCGTGGGCAAGCGCATGTTAAAACAAAAGTTAAAAATTTGCGTAGCAATGCAATAACAAATATTACTTTCACTGGTGGTGATAAAGTTAAAAAAGCAATAATTGATAAGGTTGAAATGCAATATTTATATGATGATGGTACGAATGTCATTTTTATGGATACGCAAACTTATGAGCAATTAGAAATTCCCTCAACTAATTTAGTTTGAGAAAAAAAATTTTTAAAAGAAGGAGTAATGGCTTCTGTTACCAAATATGATGGTGAAGTATTGGGAATTATTTTACCAGATAAGGTCGATCTAACAGTTACTGAGGCAGAAGTAGCAGTAAAAGGTGATACTAGTTCTGGTGCAATGAAAAAAGCAGTGCTAGAAACTGGCTGAGAATTACAGGTTCCGTTGTTTATTAAAAAAGGAGAAGTTATTACTGTTTCAACTAGTGATGGAAAATATTCCGGACGAGCTTAATTTTAACAATTTATAAAAGGAGAAATTGAAGATGAATAATAATTTTAATGAATTAACAATTGAAAATAATCATCGTGGGACAATTGTTGTTAGTTTATTAACAATTAAAAAGATTATTTTATATGCAATCCGGGATATGACTCACCAATATTTTGCAGATAAAGTTGAATGTCTCATGATTGATAATTCATTATTGTACATTTATATTAGTGGAAAAGTAATGGCAAAAGAAAACCTAAATGATTTAACAGTTGAAATTAATGAAGCAATTATGAAAGAATTAAGTTATTCGTTACAAATTAAACCAAAAAATATTAGTATCACTTATCATAATTAATAATTTAATAGCGAAGTAACTATAGAAAAAAATGTTGCTTTCAATGATAGTATTATTTTATATTAAAAATTTATCGAAACTTGTATGTAGTATGCCACATACATTTTAAAGATTACAATAAAATAACAAAAATAATAAAAATATTTATTTTATAATATAAAAATATCATAAAATAAATAAATAAAAAATATAAAATTAAACAAACTAAAAATTAGTTTAAATACAAAACTTAATAATTTAAAATTATTTAATTAAACTATTCAAAAAGTTAAATGGTGTCTTAAAATTTAAAGACTTATGCACTCTTTCAAAATTATAAAAATAATAATAATCATTTAATTTATTCTGTAAACTAACGACATTTAATATTTTTTCTTCAAATACAAATAATTTAGTATAATTTTGATGAAATCTTTCAATCTTACATATGAAAATATTTTTTGTTTTATTTTTTTATAATATTTATTTTTATAATTTTTACTTAAAAAATTTTTTAATTTTGCTTGTAAATCAAACAAATTAAAATTATGTAGAATACATATTATATTTTACGGCAAAAGCATAAATAAAATCAGTTAAATCATTTAAAAAATTTTCCTTTTTAACATCATAAAATTTTTCAACCATATATGTATTTTTTCAACTATCTCACATTTGATAAAAACTAAAAAAAGATGAACTTGGTTTATCATAAACAACTCCTGTTGAATAACTATCTTGTAAAAAATCCAAATACCATTTATCATTAAACAATAATTTTTTTGATGTTTTTAAAGTTGGATTAATAAAATAATTTGTCTCCGACCAATTTTCAAAAAAACTGCTGCGTAAAAACATCGTATTAATAAAATCAGTTTCATTAATACCTTTATCAGTACTATTCTCTCGTTTAAGCGTATAATGCTCTCCATTTAAGGGTATAAACGCCGTTAAAGTAATAAATGGAATAACCAAACCTAAAAAAGTTAAAATAAATATAGCAAATAAAGATAACGATTTTTTCATAAATTTAACTCCTAACTATACAATGTTTTTGAAACAATAAACCCAACAATATATAAACTCGATATTGTTAACATTAACGGATGACTAAACAAAACTGCCATTCTACCAAATAATCAAATCAACCAAGTATCAGAATTATATAAATCCATAATAATATTTTTTGCTGATGTAAGTTGATTAATAATAACAGTAATAAAACCAGTTCCAAATATAGCGATTGCCGCCACCAATAAAACTAATTTAATCATTATTTAACACCTCTTTTAATTTTTGCTTGTTGTCTAATATTTTGACGTTTAATTTCTCGTTTAACTTGTTGCTTATTACTATTCTGATAAACATTTTTACCAACATTAATACCTTTTCGTACAGTTGATGAATATACTTGCTAAACACCATTATTAACTGTTGAACCTAAATTATTATACTGTGTTGATGTGCCGTGAATTGCGTAAATTGATAACTTAATAACCATAAAAAAGATTAAAAAATAAGCAATCGACGTATTTGTCATAGGTAACTTTGTATTTCAAATTAAATCAAAAATAAACAAAAATATATCAAAAACAAAACTAAAAATCTTGTCTCAATTACTATTATTATTTTCAACTAATAAATTAATCATCTTTCTTATTTCCTTTCTCTTTTTTAGGTTTTAAATTCTTTTTCAAAATATCAATATCAAATAACTCCAATCGTTCTTTAACACTTAATTTTGTAATTTCTGACCAATAATATTCTTTTTTATTAATAATTTCATCATTTTTTAAATCACGCACAAATTTTAATCATTGACTATCATACTTATTGGCAAATTCAAGCGGAATAATTATTTTAAAAAACCGAATTCCTAATCCAACATCCGACTTATGTTTTACTCGTTTACCTTCTGCTGTTCGTTCTACTGATTTTGTTTTTCAAATTTCATAATCTGTTATATCTTGAAAAATTCCAATTCGCATAATAAAGAAACGATTAAAAAAATTAAATCCCTTTTTAGCAACAAGTTTTTTCAATGAAATTGGAATAATAATTCCACTTGCTAACTGGCGAATATTATTTCAAATCATACCCTCACGCTGAGCACTAAACAACGCACGATTACCAAAATGTCTCGCTAAAACAATTCACGGTATTTTACCACTATGAACTTTTTTCTCATCGTGAGGACTAGTTCCATCAATATACAAATAACTTTCATCAAATAAAATAACACTATCATCGGGTGGAACTGGTTTTGTTCTATCTGTAAAATCTAAATTTTTAAATGTTAAAACTTTTACTTTATCATCTTCCAACGGATAATTACTATAAATTTTATCTGTCAATAATTTCATAGTTTGCGATAAATAAGTTAAAAGTAATGTTTTACCAGTTCCTAATTTACCAATAATTACCGACAACGGATTATCTCAAATAAATTGAACTAACCGAAAAGCATTTAACTGATAAAAAATATTTTTTCACAATCATCACACAAAATAAACACACTGCAAAGCAAACAACAATCAAAATACTAAACCAACACAATACAAAGAAATTATCCAAAATAATAAATCAATTAAACTAAACAAAAACATTGAACCACTAATATAACAATAATTTTTAAAGAAAAATACAAAATTTTTCATTATTTAAAATACCCAACTATTTTAAAAACCATTCACAAGAAAAACCAAGTTAAGAACAAAATAACAATTCAAATACCAACCATTAAAGTTAAATATTCATTTTGCGTTAAATTCCACATTGTAATAGTTTCAACATTTGTTTTATCTATAAACAAAAATATATGAATAAAAAACTCTTTTAATTTAATTCAATCATTTTGCATATTTAAAAACTCCACATTTTTTGAATAAGTTTAAAAAACATTCCAAAAAACAAAACAATAAATAACACAAACGATATAACATATAAAAACTCAGGGGCATTTGCACCAATAATATAACTAACAAATTGAACTCAATAATCATATAAACTCATTTAATTTAAATCTTCCAAATCTTTAATTAATTGTTGCTCTTTTTCAACAGTTCAATTTATTAAATTATTATTGTTATTATTTGCTTTTACTTTTTTAGGTTCACTTGAAAATAACGCTTCTTTCATTTTAGTAAAATAATTTTGTTTATATTGATTATATAAATTGATTAATTCTGTTCCAGTTAAATATTTTCAAATATTTCGCTTTAAATTTTCATCATACTTTATAATAGGATAAGAATTATCATAAATCAAACCAATTGCTACTTGCTCTGAATGTTTTTCACTCGGATAAATAAGCTTATTACTCAACCAAAAACCAATATGGCGATTATGATTGGGTAAATTAATAAAACTTGCTTTATCTGTTGTAAAGGGGATAAATTCCTTACTAATAAAATAATTTTCTATATTCTGATTTTTCTTAATATAATTACTCAATTTTATCAACTCCTTCAATTTGTCAATATTGAATTAATTTTTCTTTTTCAACATCAAAATCCACCTTAATTTCAAAAATATATTTTATATGCATAATAATCATAAAAATAAATGATATAAAAGCAAATACAGACATAATAATTTCAAAGAATGGAAAATCTTTACCATAACTTAATATTGAAAGATAAATAAATAAACTTAAAATAAATAAATTAATAATATGTCCAAAAAAACAAATCAAATTTAATCAAAAAATATCTTTAATAAAATCTCTCTTTATTTTTTTATATTCCTTAGTTGTTTTAAATTTCATATCCATAATATAATCTCCTAACTAAATATTTGTTTAATAAATAATGTTATAAATAATGTTTATATAATGTTTATTTATTGTAATAAACACTGATTATTAACAATGTTATAAAAAATGTTAATATAATGTTTATATATTGTAATAAACAATATTTATTAACAATGTTATAGATGAGAATGTTAATGTACTGTTTTTTTAATAAACAATGTTATTAACAATGTTAAATATATAAAATAATAAAAATTGGCACACTTAAAAATACTATTTAATTTTTAACAATATTTATTAAAATATAAAATTATTCAATCAAATCATATAAATAGTTAGTGTGCCACAACTAAAATATATGATAAATAATAAATACTAAACTCCTTTAACCATAATACGGAAAAAATTTAATATTTTTATAATACAAAATATAGCAAACGGAATTAAAATAATTCACGCATCGCCTAAGAAAACCATTATCTCAGGTAAAATATTTGTTACACCATCTTTAACTTTTCATAATGCACTAGTTAATCCAGTTCAAATACCAGTCATCCCCTCAGTCATAGTTTTAGGTGTAGGTGTTGTTGTTGTTAAAAAATTAACCGCCGTTGTTAAATACATACCTAACATTATTTTTTATCCTTCTTTCTTTCAATTTCTTTTTTATCTTTTTTATTTCCTTGAATTTGTTTAATTTTTTGATAAATTGATAAACCAATTCAAGCAAAAATCCCTAATAAAATAATAATACTAAGTATTGTTGTTAATAAAGTTGACATAATACATCTCCTCTCTAAAAATTAAAAAATTGAAATTTGCAAACTCGCTCCGCTCGTTATTGCTTTGCTCCATTAAAAAACACTATTTAATAAATTATCCGCTAATAAATTACGCGGAATAATTTATTCTTTTACTTTTTAATTTCAATATCTTTTGCAATCTTATTAACAGTATTAATAACATTATCTTTACCATACTTTTTCACTAGCGACCGCAAAATAAAATATTGCTTTGTTTGCATAATTTCAACTCCTTAATTAAAAATATTAAAAAAAATTTACTTTCCAAAACTGTAAAAACCAAAAATACAAAATGTGTGTGGTTTCTACAAACAAATTAAAATTATTAATAATATATTTCATTAATTTACACCTACCATCAAAAATATATAAAATTAATATTTAATACAAAATAATTAATATATAATTGATATATAATAAAATCCACTATATATAAAACAATAAAAAGGAGCAATATATATGAAAAAATTACTTAGCATAATAGTAGTAATCGGATTAACCGCAACAAGCACAACAAGTTTAATTGCTTGTAAAACACTTAAATCAAATAATAATAGTAAAAACGAGGGCAATAAAGCAGAAACTACACTAAAACCACAACAACCACCAGAAAATAGTAATTGAAAAACTATAAATAGCACATTTAATCATGAATTTAAAACACGTAATAATAAATTTTATATAATATCAGCAAAAAAAACAACGAGAAGATAAAACTTGAAAAATTATTAAATTTAAAAATGATGATATTAATAATCTATTTGGTAATGTGTTAAATAATGGAGTTAAAATTAAAGACATTTGATATATAGTAAATAGTTTATATTATTGAAATGGGGTTGGTGAACCTGAAACACCAACAATCAACGAAAACACCGGTGAAATTACTGACTGAAAAGAACAAAAAAGAAACTAAATAACAGTTCCTTTTTTATATTAATCGCACAAATTTCATAAAAATAATTAATAAAAAAATATTTGTTATTGTACTATACAATGCAGGATTAAATTTTCATACCTCAAATATTTGACTAAAAAAACTATATACTGTCTCAAAAACCTTGCCAACACCACTCGCTAACTCGTTAACTTGTTTAACTCCCGGCATACTAGCAATAATACAAATTAGTTCTTTAATTAATAAACTAATTTTTAATAATTCACTTTTTAATAATTCACCAAATATTTTTATATTTGAAATAATCTTACCACTATATCGTGTTACAATTTGATTAATTTCATTAACTAACTCATATTTCTTAGCAAAGGGATATTTATTACCAATACTACTATTAGAAACTTTATTTTCAATATTTCAAATTGACTTAAAATTAGTTAATTGACCACGATTATCAGATCATAATAGGAGCAATCGGATTAACCGCAACAAGCACAACAAGTTTAATTGCTTGTAAAACACTTAAATCAAATAATAATAGTAAAAACGAGGGCAATAAAGCAGAAACTACACTAAAACCACAACAACCACCAGAAAATAGTAATTGAAAAACTATAAATAGCACATTTAATCATGAATTTAAAACACGTAATAATAAATTTTATATAATATCAGCAAAAAAACAACAAGAAGATAAAACTTGAAAAATTATTAAATTTAAAAATGATGATATTAATAATCTATTTGGTAATGTGTGAAATAATGGAGTTAAAATTAAAGACATTTGATATATAGTAAATAGTTTATATTATTGAAATGGGGTTGGTGAACCTGAAACACCAGCAACCAACGAAAACACTGGTGAAATTACTGATTGAAATACTTATCAACAAAATTTTGTAAAAGAATTTATTAATTATTCTTTAACTGCTGTTTTGCAAGAAAATATTAGAATTCAACAAGGTGGTAGTGCGGATTATGAAAATCCGAATAAGGTTGGAACAAAGCGGATAATTTTTGATTTTGAGACGGTTGATGAATTAGATGTTAAAAATATTAAAAAAGCAATTTATCGGATGATTTTGACTGTTGATGAAGCAAATACAATTATTTCAGGTAGTTTAGAGTTAAATAATGTTAATAGTGATGATTTAAGTTTTAATTTTAGTTTTATGCGAACGGTAACGGGTGAAGTTTTTAATTTTAATGGTTCAATTTATTCATTAATAAATAATAAATATTTAAGATATTATCAACAGTTTAACGGTCAATTTGATTTATTTAATTTTTTACAGTCGTTTTTTGCAAGTGCTTTGGTGCCATTGTTTCAAAATCGTAGTTCGTTTATTGAAAATGGATATATTGATAATTTACAGTATGATACTGTTTTAGTTAACTTTTTTACGTTGAAATTGCAAAATTTTAATAATATTTTATTGAGTAAAAATATTAACGATAAATTACAATTTGATAAATTATTAAATAGTATGTTTAAGATTTCACAGAAATTTTATACTAATTATTTACGCACGATTTTTGATTTAGAAAATAATACTTATGTGCAAGGTTATAATAAAAAATATGGTTTATTAGTAAATAATGGTTTTAAAATTTATCCACGATATTTTTATTTTTCAGATAAATATAAGAAATTAGATATTAAATTATAATTCAGCATTTAAAAATCGGTTTTATACCATTAATAATTATGGTAGTGTTTTTAATTATGATTTTTCGGTTGTTAATAATTATGATATTAAATTAAATTCTGGTTATGTTTTTGGTGGTGATTTACAAAATAAATATGGTTTGCAATATAAGAAAATTGAAGAACAAAAAATCGGTTATAATGTTTTTGAATTGCAAGCACAAAAAGAAAATGATATGTATCGTTATTATGATTTTAATTTTGGGATTTATAATTGACAAGAGATAAATAGTGGTGGTTTGTTCCCCGATAAACAATAATGACAAGTGCAATATGTAACGCCTGAGGGTTGATGAGATTTTGGTGCTCATATTAAAAATGCGGTGATTTGGATTGTTAATACTATGTATTGGAGTAAAGAATTAAAAGATAGTGTATTTCAAAATATATGAAATATGTTAGATGAAAATCATATTCCTTATACTATTAATTTATCAAATTTTACTTTTACTTTATCAAATGGTAGCAAAATATATTGTAAAGGTTTACATTCACCAAGTCGGAAAGAAAAATTAAAAGCTTTTGCTGATTTGAATAAATATAAATTAGTTATTGATTGAAGAGAAGAAAGTGATCAATTTCAACAAAAGATTTAAGTGATTTAGAGTTTGCTATTTGTGATTATCAAAATAAAATAACAATTAATACTTGTAATCTTGAAAGTTTAAAAAGGTATATTGTTGATTATTGTAATGAATTATTACCTTTATGTTTTTCACAAGTTCATAAAACTTTATTTGATAAAAATTCTTCTGTAATGAATGATATTACCTGATAACAATCATTAACATCACATATTTTTTTGTTGTTTAATTATCATTACCCCCTTTTAGGAGTTGTTTTTTATTTCAAATAAAAAACAACTCTAACAAGAGTTGCTTTTTTTGCCGCTTCATCGTACACGATGCCTGTGCTTTAGTCGGCATTACAATGGATTATTTTAATAAAGAAGTTAAATTAACAAAATAGAATTTTTTTTTTGGCAATTATTTCGTTATAATATAATTAACTGGGTTCAATGAAAATAATTTAATAGTTTTAAAATAATTATAAATTAGAAGGGAAAAATATAATGTTAAACAATCTTTCAAAGAAAATGAAGTTTATTTGACTAGGAATTTTAAGCGTAGTTCTTAGTATTTTTTTAATTATAGGAATTGGGTTAAATTTATTAATAGTTTATAAATTTATTAATAGTTTAAAAACTCAAATTCAACGAGCATTTCCACAGGGAAAGTTTGTAATAAATAGTAAGATTAAAATTTATGAAACGCTAACTAATACTGTTTTAAAAACATCATATGAAGCTGATATTTTATCATCGTTAAATTTTTATGAAAAACCAGATGAAAATGAAACAATCAAACAAAAGTATTTACAGTTTGCCTAGACATGATTTATAATCACTGGGGACCAACCATCAAAAAACACGAAAATATTGATTTATATAATGTTGGGCTTGATTTAATTGAATTTGATAAAACAGTTGCATTTAAATTTCATTCGTATTGGTATGTTAATACTGGCACTCAATGAATGTTTAAAAGTGGTGGGATTAAACAAATGTTTAGTGCAGCATAAGCAAGATTTTTTAATTGCATATTTAAAAATCAAACTTTATTATTAACAAGATAGGTTCCAATTGATTTGTTGACAACTAACCCATTGATATAACCCATTGATATCAGAGTAGGGACACTGTTTTTATTTTAATGTGACCATTTTTATTAGTTATCATTGGACCAATTATTTTTATAATTATTATTATTAGAAAAAAGAATTAATAAAGGAGAAAAAATATGAAAAGATTTTTTACTTTACTTGCTGTTTTGAATGTAACAACAGGGAGTACTAATATGGTTACGAGTTGTACGATTGAACAAGGCTGACATCTCAATGCTGATGATTCGTTATTATTAATTGGAAAAGATATTGATAAATCAAAAGCAATTGATGATGCAAAAAGTAATTTACAATTTACAAATTATTATATTTTAGGGGATAGTTTAAGTGATTCGCATGGAATTGAAAAACTAATAAAAAATAGTTTTAAATTAGATATTAAAATTGGAACTGATGATCCAAGTGATTTAGAAAATTATCAAAATGGCAGTTTTACAAATGGAAATACAGTAGCTGTTTTATTAAATGATAAACTTGGTTTTGATGAAATTAAACCAGGAATTCCAAATGATCGTGATAGTGATTTTGGACGCAATTATGCAATTGCTGGGGCAACTGCTGCAGATGTTGCAGGAACAGCAGGGGTATTATTAAATCGTGTTACAATTGAAAAACAAGCTCAAGCATTAGTTACCCAGCACAAATTGCGTTCTACAGACTTAGTTTTATTTGAAATAGGAGGCAATGATTTGTTTCAAATTATTGATACAACAAATCCGCAGGTGGAGTTACAAATGATGCAACAAAGTGTTGAACGAATTAAAATAGCATTATTTACCTTATTAAATAATGGGGTTCGAAAAATATTATTTTCTGATGCACCAAATGTCAGTATAATTCCACGTTATAATAACAATAACCAAGATTCGGATGAGAATTTAAAAAAACGTGCAAATAATATAGCAACCGAATTTCATTCTCGTGTAACAAAAATGATTGAGTTAGCAAATAGCTATTACAATAATGCAATTCGAAATTGAGGACTATTTGATAATTTACCTGTTTTAATGACAGAATTTAAAACGCGTCATCCGCAGGGCAATGTAACAGTTAATTTTAGATCAGGATTAGATTTAGATTTTATGAAAATTATTGAAGAAGAAAAGTTAAATGCGCAACGTAATCCAGCATTACCATTCAATGCTAATGTTGATGATTATTTCTTTTTTGACATTGTTCATCCAACAAGAGAAGTTCATCAGTTAGCAATGGAACATTATTATCAAACTGTAAAGGAGTGAACTTAACATGAAAAAGTTATTAGCGTATTTAGGGAGTTTGACATTACTAACAACTTCAGTTGCCCCAACAATTGGGTGTCTTAATCCTGAAAGTAATGCTCCACCATTAAGACATTATCAACCAAGTTTAGATGCCTTAAATAGTCAAGTTGCCAAAATGGCTTACATTAGTGATCAACATAAATATGATTTTAATTATTTAATGTATCAGTTTGCTCAACCAATGTATTTAAAAGACTTACCAACACAACCAGCCCAACAAGAAAACTTTCAAGAATATAATCGCTATTCTGAATTATTTAGTCGATATTATGGGAATGCTTATTTAAAAAGCGATTTAAAAACAAATTTAAACTTAACCAATTTTTTTAAACCAGAACAAGCAAATAAAATGATTTCAAATGTTGCTCAATGAGGTTCACAAATTTTTAATATTTTTACTAAAAAAGGATTACATGGTTTATTAACATTAATTGCAAACGGTCATTTATTAAATGAGTTCTTATCACCAACAATTTTAAAATTTGCAAGTGATATTCTTGACCAAGAAACATTAATTTCTTTACTTAATGCTTTTGATGATTCAATTTACCAAGGAATGACTTATCAAGAATCCTTGACATCGGGAATGATTGGTCTTGTTAATGCTGTCAATGAATTAACAGGGAAGTCAGGACGATTTGACTATAAAAATAAAACAAATTTACAAGCAACAGCATACAACTATACAACAGCGTTTAAGACCTTTGGAACAACAATTGTCGAAATAATGCAACAAAAAATTAATTTTAAATTTAATCTAATTAATAATTTGACAGCAATTAGTGAAGTCATTCGGTTTAGTCGCATTGTCCTAAATTATTTACAACAATTTGATGCAAATCAAGATGTGACATGAAATGATATTGTCAGAGTTCGCTCGGCTTCTTATCAACTTGATTCAAAAATAGATTTACAACAAATTATGCGGAATTTATCACAATGATTAGGAGATTCAACCGGGAAGAGATTACAAACATTAATGGCCATTTTATTGCAAAGTTCTGAACATCATCAAATTAGTCCGATGCTTTGAAAAAATCTTTCCTTTTTAGTAACAGAAGATTTAACACCAGCTGGGTTATCCGCTTTTGGTAAAGTTATCATTAATATTTATCAACCCCTTGATTTATTTGGAACAAAAGGTTATACAGGAAATTTAGTATGAGATTTAATTAATACAATCGCGGCTGGTGAAACATTAAATGATATGGTTACTTTTTTAACAAACTCATTAGTTGAAAAAAACTTACCAGCAAATTTAAAACCAATTATCACCAAAATTGTTGATAATCAAAATGCGGTTAATGATTTATTCTTGGAATTATATCACGGTGATATCTTAGGTGATATTTTGACAATGTTATTACCAAATTCATCTGTTTCAAAAATTAAAAATTTAAAAATGGTTTTTACAGAACCATTACAAAATTGATTACCAAATAACGAATTAACTAATTTTATTAAACATAAAAGTATTGTTGAAGTTTGTAAAGAAATAACCGCATCAATAAATGAACCAGTATTTATTGATGCAAAAGATGTTTATCATCTATTTGACCAGTTTTTAACACCAACTACGAATCAGTCATGACTTTTGCGTGATGCCTTATTAAACCCAGATTGTTTTTTAGAAATATTAGGATTTAAAGATAAGATAATTATTGACAATAGTCCCTTATTTTATTTAAATTCTATTTTAGAAAACATCAAAGGAATCAATGGTGTTTTTACAACTTTAACAAAATATCTTACTGATTTTAATAAAAGTCAAAATGTTATTTTACAAGAAATGCAAAAGACGATTGCTAAAATAGATGTTACTGTTCTAGCACAACCAATGTATAATGTTTTTGAATATCAAATTAATGATAAAACTATTACAATTACTGTTGAATTACATAATAATAAGTATTTTATTAGTAAAATTATAATGAATTAAAGATGCTAAAAGGTTATGATTTATAGAAAAAAATAATCTTTTTTATTGAAAATTGATATAATTAAATAATAGCAAGAAATGAGGGTTTTAAATAATGGCAAAGAATATTTTTGGTAAAAAAAAGAATCGCAATTTATTACTAAATTATTTTAAACCATCCATTTATGTGAAAAATGTTAATAAAATTAATCTTGAATCATTAAAAAAACATGGAATTAAAGTCTTTATTTGTGATTTAGATAATACTTTAACCCCATTTTACCGTGGTATTCCGAATACTGATAATTTAAATTTAATTCAAAAGATCAAGGAATTAGGGATGATTTTTGTGTTAGTATCAAATAATGCCCGAAAACGAGTTGAACGGTTTGCACAAAAAGCGGGTATTGAACATTATTATTGAAATGCTAAAAAACCATTATTAAAATATTTTCGTGTGATTTCACGGCAATTTAATACTAATCCTCATGAAATGATTATGGTTGGTGATCAATTAATTACGGATGTTTTATTCGCTAATCGAGCCCACATGGAAAGCATTTTAGTTGTCCCAGTAACAGGTGTTAATGAATCAAACAGATTAATGCGTTTATTAGAAAATTTACTTTATAAACGGTTAGCTCAAAAAAATATTTTACATAAAGGTTTCTTTGATGAAGGAGAATATGGATTAGACTATGATATCTTATAAGAAGTGCCCTGGTTGTGGGGTTATTTTACAAACTACAACCCCAAACAATCTTGGATATGTGGAAACATTAACGCAAGATTATTGTTATCGTTGTTTTCGGTTAACTCATTATAATGAACTAGTTACTTATAATATAACAGCAATTGATTTTCTTGCAAAGTTACGGCAAGATTATCATTTGAATTGACATTATTTTTATGTTTTAGATGTTTATGATTTGGATGGAACACGGAATTTGGAATTAGAACAACTATTACAAAATAATAAAGTAACTTTAATTATTAATAAAATTGATTTAGTAAATAAATTAATTAATGCTAATAAAATTATTACTTATATTAGTGAACTTTTTCGAAATTCAGTGCTTTTTTCAAAAATAGAAGATATTATTTTAGTGAGTGGTTTAAAAAATTATGGTTTAGATGAATTATGACGATATATTAAGCGCCAAGATAATGATCTTGTTTTTGTTGGTAGTTCTAATACAGGAAAAAGTACATTATTAAATAGTTTAATTAAGTTAATTAACAAAAAACAAAAAATTACTGTTTCGAATAACCTTGCAACAACATTAGATAAAATTGTTGTTAATTTGGGAACGAGACAGAAAGTTTATGATACTCCTGGTATTATTAATAAGCATAGTCTGCTTCCATATCTTGCCGAAAATAATAAAAATATGCTTACTAAACAATTATTAAAACCAATTACATTTCAATTGTCTGCAGAGCAAACAATTTTTTATGAAGAATTAGCTAGTTTTTCATATCTGATGGGTTTAAAAACAAGTTTTCATTTTTATAAAAATAACAATTTGAAATTACACCGTACCAAATTAAGTAATAAAGATTATTATTTTACCCAGCATCTACCAACTGCTGTTGTTAGATTACAAGATTATCAAGAATGAAATGAACGAATGATCGAAATTAAGGAACTAGGTAATTATTCGCTCTTTATTGCTGGCTTAGGATGAATTAGTTTTAAAGGGCAAAGTGGTCAAAAAATAATGGTTGGAACCCATCAAAACATTAAAATTACACTACGAAAACAGTTTATTTAGTTTTATAATTAAAAGTAGATAAGTAGAAAGGAAATAAAAGATTATGAATCTTGTTAAAAAATATCCTTATGTAATTACTAATTTAGATGACACAATTGCAGGGAAAGGTTATATAATTAATCCTGAAACATATTAAGCACTACAAACATATCAACTAGCTAGTGATTATTACTTGTTTTTAGCTTAAGGACGATTAGACTTAATGGCAAAAGAATATTTTGCAAAATTAAAAATTAAAACACTAATTATTTCCTGTAATGGGGCGTTAATTCGTGACAGTTTAACAAATGAAATATTATATCAACAATCTTTACCACAAGCATTAGCTCTTGCCGTGTTAACAAAGGCCATTGCAGCAAATGTTGTTCATATTGTTTATACTGCTAATATGGTTTATGGTCATCCTGAATCTGGTAGGATTGCTTTTATGGTAAAGTATAATGCCCAATTAGATAATGATGGAAATTGAAGTTTTAAAAATTTTATTCCCTTTTAATTCATCAACTGAATTAGATCAAGTCCAAACGATTTATCATTTTTTTAAAGCTGCAGCTGATGGTGTTTTCTCTCAAAAAGATTTGTTTGATATTCAAGCATTAAATATTAATAAGAGTCATGCTTTTAAAAAATTATGTGCTTTAAAAGGGTATGATCCACAACAATTTTTTTATGGGGATAATTATAATGATCTTGAACTTGCTAAAATTATTGGTTATACTGTTGCGATGGGGAATAGTGTCTTAGAATTAAAAAAAAATTGCTAATACAACAACAATGACAGTTACCGATAATGGGATTTGTGAACATCTTTTTACCAAAGTATTATCAAAAGAACAACTAGCAGAATTTCTTCCCCAAGTTAAAAATGTTTTATTTAAAAAAATTTTTTTATTTATCAAGTTTTTGCTTTTTATTATGATATAATTATTTTATGAAGATGTGAAATTTTACAAGAGACACCAAACAAAAGTTCTATGTTGACGGTTCTTCATTTATGAACAAAGATAGTAAGAACAAATTTGTTTTTAAAATATTAAAAATTATTGCCTTAACTGTTGTTATAACACTTTTTATTGTAGGAAGTATTTGAGACCGCCAAATTGCAAAAGAAATTGGTGATTTAAATGATAATGGTGTTGTCAGTTGATTAAGTTTATTTTGAGATAAACTAGCTTATACAATGACCGTTCCATTTATGTTTGCAGGAATAGGGATTTTATTAGAAAGTTTAAATATAAAATATAAATCAAAATTTAAATTCTTAGGAATTATCATTATTATTGTTTATGCTTTATTTATAATTTTATTTACCTTAATTATTAGTTGAATTATTTATCAGCAATTAACATTTTCTGCTTTTGGTGGTAAAGGAAGAGATTATTGATTTGGTCTTGATAGAACAAGCACAATCGTTGCAATGACAATTCAAATTAGTATTGAAGTTATATTAATGGGAGGGATTGCTTGATTTTTAAGAGTTAAATTTTCAAAACGAGATGATTTATTAACTAATAATTATTGAATTGATGCCTTAAAAATATTTGTAGTGTTTGCGCTTTTTGGTATTACTTTTGATCCACTTTTAAAAATTTTCTTTGGACGACCATATTGAGTCCATGTTGATTATCAATATGTTATTGACCATTTACCAGATAGTTGAACAAAAAAACCAACTAATGTTATTAATGCTGAATATTTAGATTGGTGACAAATTCAAGGTTTTAAAGCTGAATACTGAGCTTTCTTATTAAGAAAAGTAGGGGAAGGAACGCATCACTGAAGTAATAAGGCATTTCCATCTGGTCACATGAATTCATCATCAATGCCTGTTTATGGTTTTTTGTTATATTTCATGAATGAAAAACGTAAACAAAAGATTACTTGCTGAAAATGATTCATATTTGGATTTTTTATTGCAAATATTGCAATGATGGCATTTATGCAAATTCTTTCAAGAACACATTACTTAACTGATTTAATGTTTAGTTTAATAATTTTATTAATATTCTTTCAATTAGTTGCTTATGCAACTGACCATGTCATTTATAAAGTTTTATCATTAATTTGAAACAAACAAAACAAACGCTATTCGATGGTTAAATTGAATAATGGTCAGAAAACAATTTTATTGCTTGATATTGATGGTGTTTTATGAATTGTAGCAAAAGTAATAACTGCAAAAATTAATAAATCTAAAAAATATAAATATTGACATCGTGACAATATTATTTACAAAAAATAAGAACTGGATGTTTGATATAGTCTAAAAATTAAAAAAATCTAGATTATATCTAGATTGTTAAGGTAACTTATAGTAAACAATGGATAATTTTTCAAATTATCTATCATATGAATTATCTATCATATGATTGTTCTTCATTTTTTTCTTTTGTTTTTTCATGTAATTCATTCATAACATCCATAAAGTTTGTAAAAACTTCTTGGTTAATTTCTGGAGATTGTGCACGAACTTGGTTATGAATTTGGGCTTGTTTTTTTGTCATTGCTTGTCGTTTTGCGATTTCTTTTCCGCCTTCTTTAAGCAAATGATCTGTAAATTCAGCTGCATCTTTTTTGTTAAAACCAAGTTTCTTTAAAAATGAATTAATTCCTTTTTTGATTGATTTATAAGTTTTTTTTAAACTTTCTTTAATTTCTGATGTAAACCCCATATCAAAATTTTCTTTCTTATTATTTAATTAGTTTAATTAAAGTCATTTATTTTAAAAATAATATTAATATTTTTAAAATCATTTACAATATTCACTCTATCATAATTATTTTAAATTAGCAATATTTTTAAGTTAATAATAAAAAATATACTTATTTTTACCAATTTAATATAAGAAAAGGAAAAATTTAAATTTTTCCTTTTCTTATATACTATTTTTATTAATTATTTATTATGTTCATATTCTAAATTTTTTAATTCAGGATTAGATTCTTCATTAGGAATTTTATTTTGCTCATTTCAATAAAAAACAGCATATGATTTTTGAAAAATACCTCAAACCTTTCTTGTTGAATCAATTGTTACAATACGAAAATCTTCGGGTTGAACTAGATCCATTGGTTGTTATTAATAACATTAAATAATCTTTTCTTTTTGCAGTTGCTGTTCGCATAACATCATAAATGTCCCGCTTTTCCATCATTGCTACTTCATTTTATCGCGCTTAACTTTTAAAATTTTATTTAAGTTAGGATTAATAAAAATCATTCGCCGCATTTCTTAGTAAACTCTTTTTGCTTAATCTCGTTTGGTTGCAATAGAATAAAGTTCGGCATTTGCTTCATTATCTAAAATTAAACTTTTTAAAGCGATTACAGAAGCAAGGGCGGTTTTTCTGTTTACTCTTCCGACAATTAAGAGTGCTTCTTTAAATCTTCTTAAATTTGTTTTTTTATCATAAAAACCATAGTTTTTATATGTTATATCGTTTGTGTTATTTATTGTTTTGTTTTTTGGAATGTTTTTTAAACTTATTCAAAAAATGTGGAGTTTTTAAAAATGCAAAATGATTGAATTAAATTAAAAGAGTTTTTTATTCATATATTTTTGTTTATAGATAAAACAAATATTGAAAGTATTACAATGTGAAATTTAACTCAAAATGAATATTTAACTTTAATGGTTGGTATTTGAATTGTTATTTTGTTATTAACTTGGTTTTTCTTGTGAATGGTTTTTAAGATAGTTAGGTATTTTAAATAATGAAAAAGTTTATATTTTTCTTTAAAAATTATTGTTATATTAGTGGTTCAATGATTTTATTTAGTTTAATTGATTTATTATTTTGGATAATTTCTTTGTACTGTGTTGGTTTAGTATTTTGAATATTATTTGCTTTACAATATGTTTATTTTGTGTGATGATTATGAAAAAATATTTTTTATCAGTTAAATACTTTTTGTTTAGTTCAGTTTATTTGAGATAATATGTTATCAGTTATTATTCGAAAGTTAGGTACCGGTAAAACATTACTTTTAAATTATTTATTGCAAACTATGAAATTATTGACAGATAAAATTTATAGTAATTATCCGTTGGAAGATGATAAAGTAAAAGTTTTAACATTTAAAAATTTAGATTTTACCGATGGAACAAAACCAGTTCCACCCGATGATAGTGTTATTTTATTTGATGAAAGTTATTTGTATATTGATGGAACTAGTCCTCACGATGAGAAAAAAGTTCATAGTGGTAAAATACCGTGAATTGTTTTAGCGAGACATTTTGGTAATCGTGCGTTGTTTAGTGCTCAGCGTGAGGGTATGATTTGAAATAATATTCGCCAGTTAGCAAGTGGAATTATTATTCCAATTTCATTGAAAAAACTTGTTGCTAAAAAGGGATTTAATTTTTTTAATCGTTTCTTTATTATGCGAATTGGAATTTTTCAAGATATAACAGATTATGAAATTTGAAAAACAAAATCAGTAGAACGAACAGCAGAAGGTAAACGAGTAAAACATAAGTCGGATGTTGGATTAGGAATTCGGTTTTTTAAAATAATTATTCCGCTTGAATTTGCCAATAAGTATGATAGTCAATGATTAAAATTTGTGCGTGATTTAAAAAATAATGAAATTGTTAATAAAAAAGAATATTATTGGTCAGAAATTACAAAATTAAGTGTTAAAGAACGATTGGAGTTATTTGATATTGATATTTTGAAAAAGAATTTAAAACCTAAAAAAGAGAAAGGAAATAGTAAAGATGATTAATTTATTAGTTGAAAATAATAATAGTAATTGAGACAAGATTTTTAGTTTTGTTTTTGATATATTTTTGTTTATTTTTGATGTAATTTGAAATACAAAGTTACCGATGACAAATACGTCAATTGCTTATTTTTTAATCTTTTTTATGGTTATTAAGTTATCTATTTATGCAATTCACGGCACATCAACACAGTATAATAATTTAGGTTCAACAGTACAAATGGGGGTGTCAAATATTTATTCTGCTACTGCTCGTGGTGTTTTTGATACTAAACAAGGTATGCGAAAACATATTAAAGAGCGTAAACAATTTAAAATTAATCGTAATAAAAAACAATTATCAAGTTTAGCAAAACAAGCAAAAACAAGAGAACAAGGATATAGGAGAATGCATAAATAATGATTAAATTAGTTTTATTGGTGGCGGCAATCGCTATATTTGGAACTGGTTTTATTACTGTTATTATTAATCAACTTACATCAGCAAAAAATATTATTATGGATTTATATAATTCTGATACTTGGTTGATTTGATTATTTGGTAGAATGGCAGTTTTGTTTAGTCATCCGTTAATGTTAACAATATCGAGTTTATATATTGTTGGGTTTATTGTTTCAAAAACATTGTATAGTTAGGAGTTGAATTTATGAAAAAATCGTTATCTTTATTTGCTATATTTATTTTAACTTTTTTAGGTTTGGTTATTCCATTTATTACTTTAACGGCGCTTATACTCTTAAATGGAGAGCATTATACGCTTAAACGAGAGAATAGTACTGATAAAGGTATTAATGAAACTGATTTTATTAATACAATGTTTTTACGCAGTAGTTTTTTTGAAAATTGGTCTGAAACAAATTATTTTATTAATCCAACTTTAAAAACATCAAAAAAATTATTGTTTAATGATAAATGGTATTTGGATTTTTTACAAGATAGTTATTCAACGGGATTTGTTTATGATAAACCAAGTTCATCTTTTTTTAGTTTTTATCAAATGTGAGATAGTTGAAAAAATACATATATGGTTGAAAAATTTTATGATGTTAAAAAGGAAAATTTTTTAAATGATTTAACTGATTTTATTTATGCTTTTGCTGTAAAATATAAGATGTATGATGTGTCTAAAAAAATTGTCGACAATGTTGAGCGTTATAAAGAAAATCATTATCCAAGAGTTAAGTTAAAACAAGATAATTGAAAATTAATTAATAATAATAATTTAGTAAATGAAATTCAAAATATAAATAATAAATGATATTCAGTTATTTTTAATTTTGAATCTTATAAAATTGTTAAATTTTGTAATTCTGATTACGAAACTGATGTTGATTTTAATAATTTAAGATTAATGAAAGGAAATGATGGAAATTTATATCTATATGAAAAATGAAAATCTCCATTACCTATTGCAGATATTAAATTTTTAGTTTATCGTTGAGATGGGATTGGTGAACCTGAAACACCAACAATTAACGAAAAAACTGGTGGAATTACTGACTGAAATACTTATCAACAAAATTTTGTAAAAGAATTTATTAATTATTCTTTAACTGCTGTTTTGCAAGAAAATATTAGAGTTCAACAAGGTGGTAGTGCGGATTATGAAAATCCGAATACGGTTGGAACAAAGCGGATAATTTTTGATTTTGAAACGGTTGATGAATTAGATGTTAAAAATATTAAAAAAGCAATTTATCGGATGATTTTGACTGTTGATGAAGCAAATACAATTATTTTCGGTAGTTTAGAGTTAAATAATGTTAATAGTGATGATTTAAGTTTTAATTTTAGTTTTATGCGAACGGGAACGGGTGAAGTTTTTAATTTTAATGGTTCAATTTATTCATCATTAAATAGTAAAGATTTAAAATATTATCAACAATTTAGCGGTCAGTTTGATTTATCTAAGTTTTTACAGTTGTTTTTTGCAAGTGCGTTGGTGCCGGTGTTTCAAAATCGTAGTTCGTTTATTGAAAATGGTTATATTGATAATTTGCAATATGATACTGTTTTAGTTAACTTTTTTGCGTTGAAATTGCAAAATTTTAATAATATTTTGTTGAGTGAAAATATTAACGATAAATTACAATTTGATAAATTATTAAATAGTATGTTTAAAATTTCACAGAAATTTTATACTAATTATTTACGAACGATTTTTGATTTAGAAAATAATACTTATGTTCAAGGTTATAATAAAAAATATGGTTTATTAGTAAATAATGGTTTTAAAATTTATCCACGATATTTTTATTTTTCGGATAAATATAAACAATTAGATATTAAATTATATTCAGCATTTAAAAATCGTTTTTATACGATTAATAATTATGGTAATGTTTTTAATTATGATTTTTCGGTTTCTAATGATTATAATATTCAATTTAATTCTGGTTATGTTTTTGGCGGTGATTTACAAAATAAATATGGTTTGCAATATAAGAAAATTGAAGAACAAAAAATCGGTTATAACGTTTTTGAATTACAATCTCAAAAAGAGAATGATATGTATCGTTATTATGATTTTAATTTTGGGATTTATAATTGACAAGAGATAAATAGTGGTGGTTTATTTCCGGATAAACAATAATGACAAGTACAATATGTAACGCCTGAGGGTTGATGAGATTTTGGTGCTCATATTAAAAATGCGGTGATTTGGATTGTTAATACTATTCCGGGAGTTAAACAAGTTAACGAGTTAGCGAGTGGTGTTGGCAAGGTTTTTGAGACAGTATATAGTTTTTTTAGTCAAATATTTGAGGTATGAAAATTTAATCCTGCATTGTATAGTACAATAACAAATATTTTTTTATTAATTATCTTTATGAAATTTGTTCGATTAATATAAAAAAGGAACTGTTATTTAGTTCCTTTTTGTTCTTTTCAATCAATAATCTTACCGGTGTTTTTGTTAATGGTTGGTAATTGTGGTTCACCCTTACCATCTCAACGATAAACTAAAAATTTAATATCTGCAATAGGTAATGGAGATTTTCATTTTTCATATAGATATAAATTTCCATCATTTCCTTTCATTAATCTTAAATTATTAAAATCAACATCAGTTTCATAATCAGAATTACAAAATTTAACAATTTTATAAGATTCAAAATTAAAAATAACTGAATATCATTTATTATTTATATTTTGAATTTCATTTACTAAATTATTATTATTAATTAATTTTCAATTACTACCTTCTGGTGGTTGTTGTGGTTTTGGTGTTATTGATTTATTTTCTTCTTTATTATTATTTGGTTTTTCAGATTTTTCACAGCTGATTAGTGTTGTTGTGATTGTTGCTGTTAATCCGATTGTTTCTAAAATATTTATTCATTTTTTCATATATATTGTTCCTTTTTATTGTTTTATATATAATTGATTTTATTATATATCAATTATATATTAATTATTTTGTATTAAATATTAATTTTATATATTTTTGATGGTAGGTGTAAATTAATGAAATATATTATTAATAATTTTAATTTGTTTGATTTACAAGCAAAATTTAAAAATTTTTTAAGTAAAAATTATAAAAATAAATATTATAAAAAAATAAAACAAAAAATATTTTCATATATTAATTTGTGTAATGATTATTATATTAATAATGATAAATTTTTGTTGAAAGATTTAATTAAAAAATATTTTAAAAATAAGTTTTCAACTTTTTATTATTGAGCGAATAGAATTTTAATTGCATATAAAAATAATGATTTTAATAAATTGTTATTAAAGTCAACAATTCCTAATAATATTAATTATCAATATAGTAAAGATGTTCGTCAAAATATTTGTAATTTATATTTTGAATATTGTAATAAGTGTGCTGGTGGTGTTTTATCTTTGTTTTATAATTTAAAAAAAGGGATTCATGGAGAAGAATTAAAAAATAAAGCACCAAAAAATTTAAAAACATTTTTTCGTTGACTTAAAAAAGATGAAAGATGATTAAAAATAAAAAATAAAATTAAAGAAATTAAAAAACAACATCCAAGATATGAAGTTAAAGAAATAGGTTTATTACAGATGGACGCTAAATATTTTGTACCAAGTAAATTTCCAGTTGATAAAAAGTATTATGTTTATGATTTTATTGATGAAAAAACAAGATTAGCATTAGGATATGTTTATGATAAATTAAGTATTGATAATGCTATTGATTCTGTTAAAAAAGCAATTAGTGATTTTAAAAATATATTTGGTGTTAAAATAACACGGATTAGAACTGATAACGGTTCTGAATTTATTAATAATTATCGGAATAATCAAAAAAATAATGTTAAAGAAACTAATTTTACTCAATTTTTAAAAGATAAAAATATTTTTCATCAGACAACACCCGTTCGTTCTCCACAGTCAAACGGCAAGATTCAAAGATTTCATCAAAATTATACTAAATTATTTGTATTTGAAGAAAAAATATTAAATGTCGTTAGTTTACAGAATAAATTAAATGATTATTATTATTTTTATAATTTTGAAAGAATTCATAAGTCTTTAAATTTTCAGACACCATTTAACTTTTTGAATAGTTTAATTAAATAATTTTAAATTATTAAGTTTTGTATTTAAACTAATTTTTAGTTTGTTTAATTTTATATTTTTTATTTATTTATTTTATGATATTTTTATATTATAAATAAATATTTTTATTATTTTTGTTATTTTCTTGTAATCTTTAAAATGTCTGTGGTATACTACAAAACTGGTATTATTATTTATAATGTTTTGAAAAAGAAAATAATTAATAATATTACTTTTAATTCTAATTCTGAAGAAGAAGCAATAAATAATATCTATTTAATATTAAATGAGTTTAAAAATAAAATTTGTTCTTATTTAAGCAAAGTTATTTTAATAATTGAAGATTACCAACTTCATAAAGGTTTAAAAATAAAAAACCCATTATCTACTCCTAAATTTATTGGTGGTTTAAAAGTTTTATGTAAATATTTATATGTAAATATTTATTTAACTTAAATTATGTTTTACAATCGCCAGTTGTTAAGAAAAATTATATTTATAAAGGAAATATTAAAATGACGGAGCATGAATTAGATGCTTGAAAACATTTACAATATTTTTTAGCAAAAGGAGTTAATAAAAATGGCACAAACAAAAAGTAATTTACATAAAAAAACAATAACTAATAAACCTAAATTAAAAAATAAAAAAGTTAATAAATTAGAATTAACTGTTAGATTACATGAAAATCCGATTAAAACTAAAATTAAGGCACTGGTTGCGGGGGGGGTGTTGAAGTTGATGCTTGCTCTGCTAAATGTCAATGAGAGGGATTAAATTATTCAACATTATCAATATATAATCCATTGATTTTAAATGAGTTTTTGAAATTAAAAAAAGATGATGAAATAAAAATTAAAGGCTCAGTTTTTAATCAGTTAAATATAAAAACTAAACGCTATTTTTTATCTTTTAGGGTAGATAGTTTTGAAATTATACAAAAAGCTATTAGAAAAAGAACAAATACGAATATTAAAAAATAGGAGGAAAAATCAATGGCATTAAAAAATGTAAAATATGTTCTTATCAATGAAGATAATGAACCAATTAAAAATGAAAATGGCAGCTTAGATATTAAAACTGCTGAAATTATTTTAGAAAATACTGATGAAGTTGAAGAATTTAATGCAAGTAATTTAGAAAATAGTAATCAACAAATTACCGAATTACAAACAAAAAATAATGAATTAACTTCACAAATTGAACAACAAACAATTCAATTAAAACAAATTGAAATAATTGATTTTATTAATTTTTTAACTGATAATGAAGAATTTAAGAATGTTTTATTAAAATCTTATGACATTACTGATGATATTGAAGTTATCAAAACACAATTGCTTAGCATTACGTGTAGCAAAAATTAATGGATTAAACTTAGTTAAAGAAATGTTTAATGAACAACTTGAAAATAAAGACATTTCATTGGAAAATATAAAAATGGCTAAGTGAAATAATAATGCTAATAATTCATTATATGAACCTAAAAAGGGAGGAATTCCTGTAATGAATTATCGCACTACTAGTATTAGTAAAGTATTAAAAGAAATAACAGCAGTAAGATAGTAGTTAAAAAACCAGTAATATTACGAAAAAAGAATATTTTAAAAATATTCTCATTTTAGTATTCCCTTTTTTAAAGAAATGTGTTTTAATAAATGTGTAAATAAGATACTTTTAAATTAAGCGGTTTAATGATTAACTATTTTTAAAAATAGTCTAAAATTATTGTTAAACTGGTACATAAAATAATATTCGAACTTAAATTAAAAAATACTTGAAAAATTTTTGCAAATAAAATATAATAATAATGTAGTTAAAACAGGTTGCATAAAGACTAATTAGTTATTAATATGGTCCAATTTTAATGATTAGTTATATTTTTAATTATATGTTTCCTTTCTAAAAAACTACAAAATGAAACCGACATTGCAAATAAGTACTATTTATAATTGTATAATCATTTAACGGTCCAAAATATTACTTTTATAATAACTAATTGCAATGTTGGTTGAAAAAATCTATATGTTGCCTTTAAGCGTTTTACTGTTAGTAAAACGCTTTTTTTTATAGCAAAATTAACTAGATAAGTTTATAATTAAAATAGAGTATAAACAACAGAGGGGAATTATTTTACATGCAAAATGGATTAGAAAAGCAGTTAGAAGATACGTTTAAAAGTTCCGAGCAAGCAATGTTTGATGCTTTATTAAAAAGTTATTATTTAGATGATGATCAATTAGATTATTTGCATAAACACTATCGACCAATTTTTACTTTTGATGATAATGAAGCATGTATTTGTTTAAGTAATGAGCAATATGCAAATTGTTGCAAAACGAAGGTGTTAAATTCAACTAAAAATCGTGCTCAATATATTTCAATTTTACAAGCAGTAGGGGACTTAACATTAAAAGAACAATATATTGAACAAGAAACAAAGCATTATCAACAAGTTTTAAAAAAATGTATTAAACAAAAATGTATTTTACAAGAATGTAATAATAAAGTTGGTCAGCATAATCTTTATTCGCTTGATATTAGTAAAAATCATTATTATTTAAATCGTTATCATTCTAAATATTTTTTTAAAAATATTAAAACATCTTTTTTAGATTTAACATCAACAGAGAAAGTACCTTATTTTTTTAATGTTTTTTGTCAAAAACATTTGAATGAATATCTTCAGTCAAACAAAACGCTTGTACCGCAGTTAGAAGCATTATTAATGAATATTAACGATAATTTAGTGGATCATCAAGAAGTTTATGAAACATATATTAATTATTATTATAGTTTAAGTGTTGCTGAACAAGTGATTTTAACAATTAAACTTCGCCGAATTATGAAATTAGCGTTAGTTTATCAATTAGAATTATCACGTTTATTAAATGATTTAGATAATCAACAACATAGCTATGTTGTTAAAAAAATAACTTTGCCAAAAGAAATTCATTCAATTGTCTGTAAGGATATTATATTAGCACAATTAACTCCAATAACTTTTCAAGCAATTAATTCACCGAATAATCCGTTTTTACCAAATAAAATTTTATACACAGGATTAGTTAATAATGCGAAAAAAGGGGAAATTCATTTTATTTATCATAAAAATAATCGGATTTTAAATACTTACTTTGCTGAATGAGAAGAAAAAAATAAAAATGAAAAACAATGACAAAATTATCTATCAAGTATTATCATTAATCAAGGAACCCATTTTTTAATTAATAAAAAATATTATGATAAACTAAATCAAAAAACAAAAGATTTAATTAATATTTATTATTATAATAGGTTTGAACAACCACGAAATTCAGCAGAAGAATTAATGCTCCAAACTTTTATTAATAATTTTAATAATGGCATTAATATTTTAAAATAGGAAGTTGATGAAAATGACAATCTTAGGATGAATTATAATTGGATTTTTTCTTAGTTTATTATTTATTTTTATTGGTTTTTTATGATGATTTTATCAAAAAAAACAACAACTTTTTTTTCAAATTTTTAAACAACTAGAAGTTGAAAATCAAGAATATATTAATAATAATTTATCAAAATTAACTTTGCAAGAAATTAACGTTAAATTTAAATTAGAGCCAGGTGAAAAAGTATTTAGTAATATTCCTGTTACTGTTTATCTTCAACATAAATTAAAAAATAATCAAACTCATTCCAAATATACAATTCCATTTGAAAATGGAATTAGTGTTGGTTATGGGCAAGGTAAAAGAATTAAAGAAATGTATCAAATTCCATATCAAAATGGTCATATGTTTATTACAAACCAAAGAATTTTAATTATAAATGAAGACATTACTACAACTTGACCATTAAGTGAAATTAATAATCTTGAATTAAGTATTTTTCGAATTAATAATATTCTATATCAAGGCTTTTATTTATATACGGAACAAAAACGTTTTATGATTATTGTAAAAGGTTTAGAAACGCCATATCTAATTTATAAGGTGCGAAAGTATGAATCATAATTATTTAATTGGAATTATTTTATTTAGTACTATTTTAGGTGTTGCGATAATTATTGTTGCTATTTTAGCTTTATGCCAGCAACAAAAAATAAAAAATTTTAAACAAAAGAAAAATGAACTACAAAAAATGATTGATAACAATCAAACATTGTTAAATGATAATTTAGTCGTAATTAAAATTAAATATGAATTGCCAAAAAATGAAATTTGTTATTATCAAGCACCAATTATTGGCTATGAAATAACAAAACCAAAAGAACTTCAACAAAATATCTACTACTTAACTCAACAAATGAAAGAGCAATATTATATCGAATACTTGGCTGGTTATTTAAATCTTACTACTAATAATGGTAAGAAAACAATTAATGGAACCATTTATGTTACAAATTACCGCTTAGTTTTTGAAACTAAAGATCAAAATCTTATTATTTGATTAAAAAATATTAATTTTGTTTTACCAAGTATTTTTAATCTTAATGGTTTTTATCAAATCGGTTTTTTTATTAGTACTACTGAAAAAATTTATCGCTTTATTACAAATGATGTTAAAATATCAATGACAATTTTTAAAATATGACAACAAAATAGGGGAGGCTAAATAAACAATGAAAATGCATATTATTTTAGTTTTTTCATTAATCTTAATGTTAGCTTTATATACTTTTCATACTTTATTTTTTATTCATTATCAAAAACAAAAAGAAAATAATAATACAATTAAAGAATATAAATGAAAAGCAATGATAATTTTTATCTTTATTACCATCTATCTGCTTTTAATTCCACTTAATATTTTTATTATTATTGATTATATTTTATTAATGACTTTATCAAATATCTCAAATACATTTGCTTATTTATTTGTAATTATGGCAATTTGTAATTATGGCTTAATTTTAAGTTATTTAATTATTCAAACATTAGTTAATAATAGTTTATGAATTAAAGTAAATGATGAAACCATTTTCTTTTTAGATGAAGAAATTATCTTATCGCAAGTGATTGGTATTGATATCAATGGTTTGTTTAATAAAGTTATTTATAAAGTTGATGGAGAAATTGAAAAAAAAGTTATTGTTGGGAAAAAAACATTTGAATTTTTAGAACAAATTAAATTAACAAATTAAAAAGCAATCAACTCGTTTTCCCAGCAGGTTGATTGCTTTTTTCTGTTTGGGTAACAAAAATAATTATATTGGCGAAATAAGGATTTATGTAAATTATTTTTTTATGTTAACTTAATTAATAAAAAGAAAAGATAAGAGATAACATAAAGGGGAGAGATAGTAGTATAATTATAAATCCTTTATATAATTATTCTGTTTACTTTATAGATTTAGGAAAAATACTTTTCCTTATCCATAGTATACTATTAATATTAAAATAATACAATATTTTTTTATTTTTTAATAAAATAAAATATTTTTCCAAAATAAAAATATGAACTTTGCTAGCATTTTTCCATAATGTTAGTTATTTACCTTTATAAATTTCTAACGCTTTTTTAACAGACATTTTGTAATCAACTATTTTATTAATTGTGGGGCGGTTTTTTAAAAACTTATTACAATATTTTGCTGTTGGATCATATTTTTTTTGTTGTAACTCAGGATTAAAAATTCGAAAAAATGGTTGAGCATCAAATCCCGTCCCTGCTGCTCATTGTCATGAGCATTGATTTATAATAGGGTCATAATCTATTAACTGTTGAGCAAAATATTGTTCGCCTTTACGTCAATCAATTTGTAAATTCTTAACTAAAAACGAAGCACAAACCATTCTTGCTCGATTATGTAATAACCCTGTTTCTTTTAACTCTTTCATTCCAGCATCAATAAAATCATAACCAGTTTCACCATTTTGCCACTTTTGTAATCATTCTGGATTATTTATACAGTCAATTGTTATTTTTTTATTTCAATTTTCACTAAAAGATCATTGTTGATGTAATTGCGCATTATAAGTTACTTGATAATAAAAATCTCGCCATGCTAATTGACGCGCAAAAGCGTTATCAAAAACACAAAATTTTTCAATGCTTCAAAGATAACATTGTCGAATTGAAATAACACCAAATTTTAAAGCAGTACTAATTTTTGCTGTACTAGTTTCTAAATCAACAAAATCACGAGTTTGATGATAGTTTTGATCTAACTGAAAAATTGCTGTTTTAATTTTTTCAGCTACTAATGGTAAATTAAAATCACTAGATTTAACATTTGTAATGTCTTGTAAAATCTCAAGATTTTTTAATTGTTGGGGCAAAAAGGATTTAACCTTATAAGTAACAATCTTATTATCGTTAAAATGTCCTTTTAATTTATTTCAAAATGGTGTAAAAACAGTATAATATCCATTTTGAGTAGTTTTTATTGTTAATGGTTCTATTAATACATAATCATCAAATTCACGATAAATAAAATTATAGTCTTTTGATAACTGACGCATTGCTTTACTTCGGTTAAGAGCAAATGGTGTATAATCACGGTTTGTATATATTTTATTAATTTTATAACCTTGGTCTAATAAAAATTTAATTCCGGTTTGTTCATTTTCACTTTTTAGAAAATTAACATGAACCTTTTTCCTTAATTGTTTTAAACAATGAACCATTGCTTGAAAACTACGAGGTGAAAAATAATTATTTGCTTTTATTTGTTCTTTTGTAAAAATAAATAATAAATAAATTTTATCTTCTTCATTAGCCAACTGAGCAAGACCAAGATTATCTTCAATTCTAAAATCACGATGAAAAATAAAAATGTTCATTAATTACAACCACTTTCTAATTTATTTTTTATCATTATACTATAAATATGCTGTCACATAAAAAAATATTAAATTTAATCTAATACACATTTATTCCAATTTAAGTTATAATTATATATAGATATTAAAGAGAAACGGGGAGTTAGAATGGGAGTACCAACATTTTGTCCAATTCATTTAAAAATTCATGAATGTTCAAAAAATATTAATAAAGCTATTTCAAGAGCAACTGAAAATAAGATTAAAGTAAAAATGAATCGAATGCTAAATCCAGCTACAACTAGTAATGAACCTATTAAACCAGCAGTAGTTGAAAAGGGAACAATTCAATATATTTTAGAAAATGCTAAAAAAAATAATGAAAACATTAAACACAAATTAGGATTTACAAATGAAGATGAAAAAGCGATTGGTGTTGATGAAAATAATATTAAAGCAAAAATGGCTCGTTTACGTGCTGCAGTTACCAACCAACAAGAAGTAGGTGAAAGAGATAATAATAATTTATCTTCCCTTACTCGTACTAGTAAAGTTGAACCAACTATTATCTTAACTGCAACAGAAATTGAAGCTTTAATTGAAAAAGCTGTTGTTAAAGCAATTTCAAAAGAAAAAAATAATAAAAAGAAAAGGGGAAAATAAAAAAAGATTTACTTCCCCTTTTCTTTTTATTATTCTGGTTAAATATATTTCGTTAAGTCAGTAACATCTTCTGGCCGAATTAACGTAATTTCTATTGTTTTTTATATCACTAGCAATTTTCTAGTGATTTATTTTATATGAAATACCAATACTATTTGGTAATCCAATATTTTAAATAAATATCAGTTACATCAATATAACACTCATCAATTGAAGCCACTTCAATTTTGTCAGTATCATGCATACTAAATAAGGTCCTGGAAAATTTCTTTTGTCTTATTAAAGGCCAAAGGGTCCTGTATATTTATAAATTTTTTTAAAAATAAAATTATAACCAAAAATATATGTAAACTGAATACTTCGTGAATAACTACGAGCAATAATTCAATCATCATATAACTCCGGAAACTGTTTTTTAACAAATTGTCGCATTTCTGTTTCATATCAATTTTCTAAATTTTGCTTAAAATGTCCATTAAAACTTAATAAAATTAAATATGCTGCAATAATAAAAATTAATAATAAATTTAAAACTCCATAGCGATTAATAAAGTAAAAGAAATTGCTATGATCTAACAAGGCGGGATTAGTTTTTAGAATAACAATAAAAATAATTGTAAATAATGAGACAATAATAAAGAATAACAATAATAATGGTGGAGCCAAATATAATAAGAAATGAATTGTTTGAACATGTTTATTTTTTAAATATAATTGGGTTGCAAAAAATGTTCGCCCTAAAACATAATCTAATCCCATCCCCGATAAAAAATAAGACTGATTAAATAATTGTAAATCATTAATATAAAATGTTTTCTTTTTATAAGAATGTGTAATTAAAACTTGGCCTTGTTTACGAACAACTTTTAAACCAGTAATTTTCTTTTTTGTTAAATAGCGATCAATTACTTCTAATGAAATCATTGATTGACTTGGAGCATTATTTAAATTTGGAATTGTAACTAAAATATTTCGGTAAGATAAAATTAAAAAAATTAATATAATAATATTAATCGCAATAAAAAATCCAATTAAAATAAAGGCTATTTCACTATTTCCTAATATCATCGTAATCATCCTCTACTATATATTATAACTTGAAAGTGTAAACATTAATAGGTTATTGTGTTAAAAAATATTTTTTCTTTTCTTTTTACTCTAATTGTTATCTTTTGTAAGAGTTGTTTCCTCAATTAATTCAATCTCCCCAGTTTTAACTTTTTGTAATCGTTCTTTAACTATTGATAAGGATAATAAACTACCATTATTTAATTTCATTTGTAACAATTTTTTTCGTTCTTCATTATTGGGATCAGATGCTAATTTTAATAAACGCAAACGTTGTTCATAATTTAAATTATTTGGATCTAGCACATCCTCATCATTAATAAAGATTGCTTCTTTTTTACTTGAATTAATATTTATTTTAGCATTTTTTAAGATATTGCTCATTGTTAATGATTCATTGTCTAAGATTTCATCTGAAATTAGCGGTATTCCATCATTACTATTAGATAAGGATAAATTATCATTATTTTTACCCTGTACTTTTGAAAGTAAAACTGGATTATTAAAATATTTTTGGTCAGAATAAACCTCATCACCACCAACGCATGGAGTGGCGTCTAGTACAACTTGAGCTGGTTTATTTAATAATTCTTCTAATGATTTAGGAACATAAAAACTATATTTTCGGCGTCCTTCAATCCGTGGTTCTTGAACTCGATTTCGTAGAACATCTAATTTATGCGTAATTAAATTAGCTTTTGATTTTTGCCAACGATCATAAATTTGATTAACATCAAGTGCTGGAGTAACCATATCATTTTCATTAAATGGAACAAATCGATTCTTATTATTTAAATTTAATTCATCTAAATCAGTTAATTCTGTTGCTTGGTTAATTTCTGCCCCTTCTATTGGTTGAAATTCAGAATAATCTAATTCATCATAATTATCATTGTGATCAAAAACATCATTTTGAACATTATTTTGTTTAACATTAAATTTATTATTGTAATATGAATATGTCTCAAATTCATTTGTTAATCTAATAATTTTATCAACAGAATTTTGATTATTATTTAATATCGTTTTATTTTGCAAAATTGAAGTTGGTCGTTTTGCTGGATCAAATTCATTTGGGTCATAATCATCTCAATAATCAATTACTTTTTTATTATTTTCCATTATTAAAACCCCCATACTTTTTTACCTATTTATTATACTATAAAATTAAGGTGAAAAAAAGGGTTCAGATAGACATTGTTATTGCAATTGCAATATTAGTATTATGATGTAAGAAACTTAATTCTTTTGTAAACTTAATTTCTTCTGTTGATTTAAGTGGTTTACGACTTATTTTAGCAATTACAATTCCAATTGGAGCAAAAAACAAGTATGATAATGATCTGGTATGACCCAAACCAATAATGCACCGGTAATAACAATAATTGGTAAATCTTCAGCTAAATTTAACCCCGCTAAATTTAAAACACTAACAAATATTACTGATAAGTAAAATAAGACATGGCCAGTTAAATAAATATATTTATAAGTGGTAATCCGTGCTAATAAAATATTTAATAACATTTCACAAATCATAATTAATGATCCAGCTAACACAATTTTTGGTAAACTATTTAAAAATAACCCAAGAATAACATCATTATTAGTAATAATCCCATTAATTCCAAACAATAAATTAAAAGCACTTCCTAATTTACCAACTTCACCAGCTAAAATCCCAGCTCCCCCACCAATAATTAAAAACCCGATAGTTGTTTTAATTGTTGCTGAAATTGTTTCGGTTAATTTCTTGCATTGTAATAAACAACCAACAAGAGCAAATAAACCAATTAAAATTGCCAATGTACCAAATAAATTCTTTAAAGAAATTTAAAACATAATAGCCAGCTGTTAAAGATAAAAAACTTGACATTTTTATCCCTCCTTGCTAATTATCATATTTTTAGTATTAAAATAACGAAGGTTTCTTCTAACATCTTAAATCAAGATAACATATGTAATATATGTTATGTTGATTTTATTTTTTTTCTTTTTTTTGCCATTTGTTTTCTTCTTTTTGGTAATAACTAGTAAAATTGTAAATTTTTTGCAAATTTATGCAAAAGTATTTCTAATGTTAATTATTTGGTAAAACAAAGTATTACATTATTGGCAAAAGATATTAAATCTAATTTTATTTTGCACGTTTCATTGAATTCATAACCTTTTTAATATCTGCTTCGGACGGTTTGCGTCCCATTTGCATATACATTGCCCGAATTTGTTTTTCAGTAATTGGGGGATTATCACGTAATTGTTTTTGCACAATTTTTTTGGTAATTAAAAATCCTAAAATCCCACCAATAACTAAACAACCAATCCCAATAATAAGCCCTCCTCATCAAGGCATTCTTGTTGTCCTCCTTTTTTATAATAAGTAATTATTAGCATAATTCCTATAATATTTTAACATATTTTTTAAAAAAAGTTTTATTTTCCTGGTTTTTTGTGGAAACCATATACATTTAAGACCAGTTCTATCGTTAGATTAAGTATACCAATTTTTTATTAATTTTTAAATCAACTAAATTAAATTTAAAAAATGACAAAGTACATTCAAATGCATTAGTAGCAGCCAATTTATTTCAGCCAGGACTTTCGTCTCTAATATTCGTTTTTTCGTAATTAAGACATTTATATAATTCATCATATAGGTAACCATATTTTTTATAACTATATCTTCACCATTAATATTTTTAGTAACAGTTAAATTTTTTGAAAAATATATTTTTTCAGAAGATAACAAGCGTTTTATCGTAAAATGTCGATCAACTATTTTTCATCCTTTTTCACCCGTAACCAAAATCCGACTAATACTATTTTCAAGATTTTTTTTAATCTCAATTATGATTAATAATTAATTTTTCTCGAACAAAATCGTCTACTGTTCGTGCATCATGCCTTGAAATTGATTGTTTTTCTAAAATATAAATTTCAGTTGGAACATTATTTTTGTTTATTTCTACCCCAACTAAAATTTGGGTAGTATTCATTATTTTTAGGTTTTTAATAAAATTAAGTAATTAGAAACAAATTATGTCCCGCTTATGGCTAAATGATAACAAAATTTTTAAAAAATTCAACCTTTTTAAAAATTATATTTTTAATTAAATAAATAATCTTATAAAATTATGAATTTTGCCACAATAAAAAGTACTTTTTAAAGTTATTACTAATTTTAAAAAGTTTTTTATTTATGAAACATGTAAAATGAAGTGCAACAAATCTTTATAAAATGATAAAAATTGGAACACTGAAAATCATCACCTAAGAAAACCATTATCTCAGGTAAAATATTTGTTATATCTTCTTTAACATTATATAACTTGTACTGTTATCTTGGATTGTGGTATTTTACTGAATTTGTAATTTAAAATTCAATTGAATAGTCAATTGGTTCATCGTTTAATTGTGATAACATCTTTTATGATGGTTTTAACATTATTATTGTCCTCCTTGCTCTTAATTAAGAGCATTGATAATAAATTCATTATTTTTTAATTGTATGTTTAAAGTGGCATTTACTTGTAATTTAACATCAACAATTAACTCATCAATATTTTTAATATTGAATGTTCTGCTGTTTAAAATAGCATTATCATATTTAATTAACTTAATAATAAATTCAGTTAATTTAATTTCTCTAATGTATATCATTTGTTCATAAGAAGCGTTTGTTTGAATATTTACTCCCACAACTTCTTCGGCTTGATTTTGTTGTGCTCCTTTAGCAATAGCGGGAACATGATGATGATTTAAACAATTTTTGCTTTTAAATTATTTCAACGTTCAAGTTTTTATTTTTTTCTTCAATTGATTTATCAAAAATTTTAATTAAGTTATTTTCATAAGCTACTAAAATTTCATTATCATATAATTCTAAATCAATTAAACCATGAAATAACATATAGCCTTTATATTTTTTATTTGACTCTTTTTTTACATTATCTTTTATAGATCTAGCTCAAAAACTCAATTGGGGAATTATACCAATTAAAAATCAGTCTTCTTTAAATTTATCTTTAAAAACAAAACAAGAAGCTAATATAAATGAACGTTCAGGTGTATTAATGAAAATCGAACCCGATTTCGTATTTTTGTGTTCGAGCATGACATCCTGCTTCACAGTTCAAAATTTCACGCATAAACTTTCTCTTTTCTTAAATTTTTTAATAATTTTGTTGTACTTTTTTTAAATTTAATATGTGGAATATCTGCTGTTTTAACAGAAACATCACCATAAATTGGTGTTCTAATATAATTTCTTGTAACATATTATGTTATTTTTGGTTTAGTTGTTTTTTTTAATTGTTTTAAACTGTAAAAAATTAGTTTCTTTAAATGTTCTTCATTCACTTATAATTATAAATTATTTATTTCTTTTTCTTAAATCAATAATTTAATATCTTTTTCTAGTTATTTTCTTAATTTAATTATACATAAAAATATCCATAATCAAAAACAAAATAAATCTCTTCACTCAAAATAAAAAAAGACAATAAAGAATATTACCTTTGCTATAGTTTTAATATTACATAAAAATCATATTGCTAGTTATTGTTATATATTTATTATTTTAACTTAATCCCTAATTCATTCAACTGTTTCTCCTCAACTGGACTTGGTGAAGCTGTCATTAGATCAGTTCCTGTTGTATTCTTCGGAAAAGCAATCACATCTCGAATTGATTCACTATTCGTTAAAATCATTGCTAACCGATCAAGTCCAAATGCAATTCCACCATGGGGTGGAACACCATAATTAAAAGCATTTAAAAATCAACCAAATTTGTTCTCAATTTCTTGGTTTGATAATTCTAATGATTTAAACATTCGGGTTTGAACTTCACTTTGGTTAATACGAATGCTTCCTCCCCCAATTTCATAACCATTTAAAATTAAGTCATAAGCATCAGCACGCGCAGTTGCCATTTTCTGCTCAAAATTATCAATAAATTCACTAGTTGGCGCGGTAAAAGGATGATGAGCTGCTTCATAACGTTGATTTTCATCTGATCATTCATATAATGGTCAATTAACAATTCATAAGAAGTGATATTCATTCTGTGGAATTAAAGCAAACATTTTAGCTAATGCTACTCGGACTGCTCCTAAAGCTTGGCAAGTAACTGCTTTTTCATCACTAACAAAGAAGAATGTTCCAGTTTGTTTATTACATTTTTGTAATAGTTTTGCTTTTTCATCATCACTAAGTACTTTTGCAAGTGGTCCTTCTCAATTTTTCTTTTCTTGCTTAACTCATGCTAACCCTTGTGCTTTGTTTTGCTGGGCAATCCGTGTTAATTCTTCAACTTGTTTTTTGCTGACTAATTTGGGAAGAAAAATCACTTTTAAACTCAACTCCTTTTTTAAAGCTGTTGCAAAGACTCTAAATTCAGTTTTCGCAAAAATATCTTTTGCATCAAATAACTTTAAATCATAACGTGTATCTGGTTTATCAGTGCCATATTTTTCAATTGCTTCATTATAATCCATCCGAAGAAAGGGAGTTTTAATTTTAACTTTCATCACATCTTGCATAATTGTTTGAAATAATGTTTCAACAAAATGGATAATATCATCGCGCTCAACAAAACTCATTTCTAAATCTAATTGCGTAAATTCTGGTTGACGATCACTTCGTAGGTCTTCATCGCGAAAACACTTTGCAATTTGAAAATATTTATCAAATCCAGCTAACATTAATAACTGTTTAAACAATTGCGGTGATTGTGGCAACGCATAAAAATTATGGGGATTTAAACGCGAGGGAACTAAGAAATCACGGGCACCTTCTGGTGTTGATTTGTTTAAAATTGGTGTTTCAATATCAATAAATTGATGATCATGACAAAATTGCCTAATTGTTTGCACTAATTGATTTCGTAACATAATTTTTTGTTGCATTATTGGTCGACGTAAATCTAAATAACGATATTTCATTCGAACATCTTCTAACGCATCAGTAACATCATTAATAATTAATGGCGGTGTTTCGGCTTTTGATAAAATTGTGACTTGTTTAGCTGCAATTTCAATTGCACCGGTTGGTAATTCTAAATTCTTACTTTTTCGTTCAATTACAATACCTTCAACACTAATAACAAATTCATTTCTAATTGTTTTAATCATGGCATATTGGGGATGCTCTGGTTGGACAACAACTTGTGTAATACCTGTTCGATCACGTAAATCTAAGAAAATAATTCCCCCTAACCGACGATTCTTTGCCACTCAACCACTTAAAACAACCTTTGCTTTAACATTTTTTAATGTTAATTCACCACAAGTATGTGTTCTCTTCATTATTTTTTCTCCTTACTTAAAACTGTAATAATCTTGTCAAACTTAACTTCTTGTTCTTTTCCTGTTTGTTGGTTTTTAATTTTTACAACGTTTTTTTTCAATTCTTCATCACCAATAATAATAGAATTCTTTGCTTTCAAACGCTCTAATGATTTAAACTGAGCTTTAACACTACGTGTTAAATAATCACAATCAACACAAAAACCACTTGCTCGAAGTAATAACAACAAAGAAGTAGCAAAATAACGCGCATTATCAGATAAACAAATTAAATAAGCATCAAGATAAGCCTCATCAGCTAGGACAATATCATTCGCAGCTAAAGTTAATAACAATCGTTCTAATCCTAAAGCAAAGCCTACAGCTGGATAATCTAAGCTTGGTTCAAAGGTGTGTACTAATTGGTCATACCGTCCACCACCTAGTAAAGTTAATTCTCGCTCTGCTTCCCCAATCACAATTTCAAAAACAACGCCAGTATAATAATCTAATCCTCGTACTAATTGCGCATCTAAGGTAAAAGGAATTCCTAATTTAGTTAACAACTTTTGAATTGCCACAAATTCTTCATTTTCTGTTGGGGTTTCATAATCATAAATCTTTGGCGCATTACTAAATTTATCATGATCAATTTTGCAATCTAATACTCGTAATGGATTCTTTTGTACTCGAATTTGACAATTAGCACATAATGTTTGTTCTTGGAAGAAAGTTGTTAAGACACCAAGATACTTTGTTCGTGCTGCTCCAATTGTTAAATAATTTAGTTTTAATGTTAAGTTTGTTAATCCAAGTGTTTTTAATAAATTAAAACCAAGTAAAATAACTTCAACATCTAATAAATAATTCTTAGCTCCGACCACTTCAACTCCAAACTGATTAAATTGACGTAAACGGCCATGTTGAGGTCGTTCATAACGAAACATATTCCCAAGGTAAAATAATTTTAATGGTAATTCATATTTCCCATATAGTTTATCTTCAATAATACTGCGAATAACAGGTGCGGTTCCTTCTGGACGTAAAACAAATGCTCGCTCTTTTTTATCTAATAACTCAAACATTTCTTTGCTAACAATATCGGTTTCTGATCCTACTGAACGCACAAATAAATCTTTTGCTTCGAAAATTGGAGTTCTAATTTCATGATAGTTATATTGCATAGCAAGACTACGCAACATTAATTCTAGGGCACTTAATTCACTTGCTTTTTCATAATAAAGATCTTCAGTTCCTCGTGGTTTTTGCATATTCATAACTTTCTTCCCTTCTAAATAAAAAACTAAAAGATTGCTTAGGAACGAAAAATCGCGGTGCCATCCTATTTAATTATCTTTTAGTTAATGCGCTTACTTGTTAAAATCTATTAAATTTTATCTTCATGTTGTCATCACGCTTTAAAATTCCAATAGTTTCTACCAGCCACTATTTCTTTGTTCAATTATTGTCAATAATAATTTCTTTCAATTAAAATTATACCTATTTTTTTTAGAAAGGTAAAATAAATTAGCAATTTATCTTTTAAAAACCATTCATACATTCAATCAAAATAAATTGAATTTTTAAAATATTGATTATATATATCAAAATAAAATTTTATTATTTTATTTATTATTTTATTATAATTAGATAAATATTGTAGAAATTACACACATTTTGTATTTTTGGTTTTTACAGTTTTGGAAAGTAAATTTTTTTTAATATTTTTAATTAAGGAGTTTAAATTATGTAAACAAATCAATATTTTATTTTGCGGTCGTTAGTGAAAAAATAAATATTATAAAAAAATAAAACAAAAAATATTTTCATATATTAATTTGTGTAATGATTATTATATTAATAATGATAAATTTTTGTTGAAATATTTAATTAAAAAATATTTTAAAAATAAATTTTCAACTTTTTATTATTGAGCGAATATAATTTTAATTGCATATAAAGGCATCGTGTATATTCAAGTTACAAATTTATATCTCTTGTTAATTTGATGATAACATCATTTAAAATAAATGCAACTCTTTTTTAAAAAAATAAAATATTTTATAAATATAGCTTAATTTAACCATATTTAAGCACAATAAAAAGGATTTATTAAGAATTTTAATAAATTTATTTAATATTCTGTAAAAATATTTCTTTTGCAGTTATTCAATTTAAACAGGGCCGTATTTTTTTATTAATTACATCATTAACTACTCAATTTAATCGTTTCTGACTAACTTTATTAAAATCAGTTCCCCTATGAAATCAATGTCTTAATTCACTATTCATATATTCAATTAAAGGTTTTTGACGAAGTTTACCAACATCACAAAAATATACTTGTGTTTCAGCGAATATTTCTAATTCTCTTCATTAAATTATTTACTTTAACTAATTCTTTAAACTTTTCAAAAACTTCATTAGCAGTATGATTTTCTAATTTTATTGCAAAATATTTTCTACTTGATTGTTCTACTAATATTTGTCGTGCTATTTCTGACATATTAATTGTTCCATTTTTCTTTTTGCAACTATCAGATAAAAATAAATCCTTAAAAAATTTTCTCTCATCAAATTTAATATGTGTATAATCTTGCATTTATGAATCTCCAATCTTTTAAAGTTATTTATACACTATTTTTACAAAACTATTGACAATTATTTTTAAAGTTATAAAATTAAGGTATAATAATTTTTAAATTTGTATCTCTAAAAACTTGTTTTACAAAAAAGACTTGAAAAAGTATTTTTTTAATTATAAAATAAACATAATAAAAATAATATTAAGTTTTTTAATACATTTTGCTAGGTTTTTAGTTCTTGATAAGTTTCTTTAATACTCTTTTATTTAATCATAATTATTAAATAATAGCAATTTTAATATGCAAAAAGGAGTAAAAAATGGCAAATTTTAGAACAATTAGCGACAAAACTACAGCATTTTTACAACAAAAAGGCAACAAATTAAGTAATAAAAGAGCATATTTATACTATTTAAAACTACCATTTAATAATTGAAAAGATGAAATTGATGCAAAAGCTGCTGATTTTATTGAAGATATGATAAATAAATTAGAAATATAGCAAGAATTATCATTATTAAATGACTCCTATGGGGGGTAAGAAAATTTATTTTGATAAATATGTTAAAGATATAAATGTTTCTAACTCTAATATTGTTATTCAATTTGATAAAGAAGAATTACCTAAAATAAATGAGGTAATTAAAGATGCTTAAACACTTTTTACATTTAGATGAAATACCAAGATGGTTTTATCAACAAAATATTCCTAATGCATACTTATTTAAGTAATGATATTGTAAGAGATCAATTAGAAATGGAAAGAAGATGACCATCAAGAGCAAGAGTATGAAGTTGAGGATTACCTGGACAAGTACAGGGTGCTGTATTTGCTGAATATCTTAAATTTACTAAATTAACTTGAACTTTTGATAAAATCCTTGCTGGTGTTGATTATGCTCAAGCAGATAGTCCAAATGCACATAAAACAAGTGCTAGTTTATGAGTAGTACCAGTTCCTGATGGGTCAATACCTATTTTTATCAAGTTGCTCAATCCTCATCGTTATTATTAATTACTGGTGTTACATTTGAGATATCATCTTCTTTAACGACATTATCATTTGTGTCTGCTATTTCTGGATAAGATGGGGTAAAATTTATATTATTTGATAATGGTTCATCGCTAATTTGCCCCTTATTTTTGACGACAGTAATATCATTAAAAGGTATATATTCAAAATTACCATCTTCTTTAATTTCTTTTTCATCTAAATCAATATCAAAAATATCAATCCCCATTTCTAATGCTAATTTACGATATAATTTTGCTTCAACCATTTTTTTTGGTCATTTATTTCAAGGTGAATATTCACTATTTACACTTGGACTACTATTTTTTAATCGTTCAATATCTGCTTTTCTTAATAAAATACCTTGATAATTTCCATTTTTATCTTTTTCAAAAGCATATGCACCAATTATTATTTCATTATAATCACACCAATAGTATTAGTATTTACATTACTATCTCATTGTGCTTTAATTTCATTTTTAACAATTTTTTCATCAATAACTAAATAAGTCTTAATTAAATTAATTAGTTCTAATTTATTTGCATTTTCTAAAAAATCATTATCAATTCCAATTACTTCAATATCTTTTATTAATATTTTTTCTTTTATTAAATTAATACCAACTTTTTTTAATTCTTTTGGTTCTAATGATTTATCAATTTGCTCAATTTGTTCCATTACACGAACTTGTTCATCTTGAATTTGGTCTATATCAAGACCCATATCTGGTGTTAAACTATTTGCTTTTTCAAGTAATTCTTGTTTTTTTAATTCTTGTTCTTTAAATAATTCATTTTGTTTTTTAATGCGTACTTGATTAATATTATTTTTAATTTCAATTTTATGATTTTCAATACATTTTTCTAAATTAATAGTATTAGTACAAATCCGATTTAAATCATCTTTAAATGGTTTAATTATTTCTGATAGTTCTTTAAAAACAATATTTACTTTACTTACAAGACTAGGAATATCTTTTAAATTCACATCTTTATAAGCAGTTGTAGCATAATAATTACGATGACGATAAATAAATTCTGCTAATTCTTGCCCATTTTCATCCATTCATTTTTTAATATTTAATGCTTTTAAACTTAATTCTTTAAAATCATTACCTTTAATAAGAAAAGGAAAAGAAACATTTTGAACTATATTATTCATTATTTAATTTATTCTCCTTATTAGGTAATTGTTTTTGTTTTAATTCAGTAAGTTCTTGTTCAAGTGCATCATTTTCTTCTTGTAATTTATCAAATTTAATTGATTCTGTTATAGTCATTATTCATCCTCCTCAATAATATATAATTGTTCTAATTGTTCTTCTGTGATTTTAATACCATATAAAATATTTATTTAATAAACAATGTTATAAATAATGTTCATATAATGTTTATTTATTGTAATAAACACTGATTATTAACAATGTTATAAAACAATGTTATAAATAATGCTAATATATTGTTTATTTAATGTTTAATAAACACTGTTAATAAACATTGTTAAATATATAAAATAATAAAAATTGGCACACTGAAAATAACTATTAATAACTTTAATAGTAAATATAATAAGTTCATTTTTCTATTTAATAAATTCATTTTTTACATCAAATCACATATAAAAACTAGTGTGCCACAGTTAAAATATATGATAAATAATAAATACTAAAATCATTTAACCATAACACGGAAAAAGTTTAATACTTTAATAATCAAAAAAATTGCAAACAAAATTAAAATAATTCACGCATCGCCTAAAAAAACCATTATCTCAGGTAAAATATTTGTTATACCTTCTTTAACTTTTCATAATGCACTAGTTAAACCAGTTCAAATACCAGTCATACCCTCAGTCATAGTTTTAGGTGTATTTGCTAAAAAATTAACTGCTGTTGTTAAATACATACCTAACATTATTTTTATCCTCCTTTCTTTCAATTTATTTTTTTTCTTTTTTCTTTCCTCGAATTTGTTTAATTTTTTGATAAATTAATAAACCAATTCAAGCAAAAATCCCCAATAAAATAATAATACTAAATATTATTGTTAATCAAGTTGGCATAATATAACTCCCTTCTAAAAATTAAAAAATTGAAATTTGCAAACTCGCTCCGCTCGTTGTCGCTTCGCTCCATTAAAAAACACTATTTAATAAATTATCCGCTAATAAATTACGCGGAATAATTTATTCTTTTACTTTTTAATTTCAATATCTTTTGCAATCTTATTAGCATTATTAATAACATTATCTTTACCATACTTTTTCACTAGCGACCGCAAAATAAAATATTGCTTTGTTTGCATAATTTCAACCTCCTATAATTAACTTAAAAAAGTTAATTAAATTAATAATTAACTTTTTATCGGTTGGCATTTACAATTTACAATTGATAAAATAATAAAAAGACTTACTGAAGATATACTACTACAAAATAGAAATTAAAAAAAATTTTAAAATTAATATTTTTTTATACTTTCCTCCTATATTTTAAAATTTATTCTGGTTTTAATCACTGCCCCAGTTTAAATTTGGAGTTATATCTAAAAATTCAATTCACACACCATTTTCTTTATCTCATTTATAATTATTTTTAAAATTTAAATTTAAAAGTTGTTCCAATATTTTTAATAAAATTAACATAATTTTGAAATAATTAAAAATTAATTTAGTGTAAAAACCATTGACACTTAAGACAACTAAATTCTTTAATATAAACTTAGACAGAATTAAAATAATAGCAAGTAATAAAATTATATAAAAAGGGTTAAGTTTTTCTTTAACCCTTTTTTCACATTAATAAAGTATTAAACATCTTCTTTATAATATTTATTTCATGATGCAATATCATTACTATCATTCTTATTAACTGGTTCTAATGATGGCCGTTTTTCTAAGTCAATTTTGTCTTCAACATTATTATTCTTTTTCCGCGAATCAAGGATAAATTCTTTATCTGGTGCTGTCCGATTTTGTAACGCTTGAATTTGCATTCTAATTCGTGACATCGTTAATTTTTTATCTTTAAATTCAATCATTCACTGGATTGGTAATATTAATGGGTCAAGTTTTTTCCCATTACGAATAATTATTAATAGCATATTAATAAATTTACCAAATCCTTCTTCCCCTTTTCAATGTTCCATTTCTAATGGATCATACATTAATTGATTTTTAACCAAATCATAATTGGACGCATGTGCTTCTGTAATTTTTTCTGCTCATTCTATTTCAGGAATTAAATAAAAATTAGTTGATAAACTACAATTAAATAAATGTTGTTGATTTTTAAATAATGAGAAATTAAACTTATCAACAATAATGGCACTAATACTAATTGTTAAGCCAGTTAAATCAGTTACTTCTTTCATTCATTGAAAGATTGTTTGAACATAACGAAGAATAAATTTTAATTTTCCTGACGAATAAAGAATTGTTTTTCAGCTTTCATAATCAAACTGATATTCTGCATCATGTCGTACTTCACGAATATTTTCATCAGGTTCTAATGCTAAGAAGTCTTCAACTGATAAAATAATCATATCTTTTTTCATATGGTTTGTTTCTCCTAGGTGACATATCTTATTGACACATTTTCTACTTAATTATATCATAAAACTAAGGAGAAAATTAGGTATTAGGGAGGTGATTTAGCGCCTATATTGGATATTTAATAAATTATTTTCTTAACATATTAATTTTATTATTTTATCTTAAAATAATTCATATAAAATTATTAAGAACTTCCTTTTTTCTATTACATTTTACATAAACTGCTTGCAAATTTTCAATAGAATTATTTCCTCTCTATGATTTCGACTTTTTATGATCTAAATTTTATCTATAAATACTATTCTGTTGATTTTCAACACTTTCATGAGTACCATATATAATAGTTTTTTTTACAAATTCCGCAAAGTTTATGGTCACCAGCTTCATCTTGTTATTTTGATTTACAATTACATTTTTTTTGCCTTATATCAAACCATTTTTGTTTGTTGATCTAGTTTCATATAGTAAATATTCCTTTCTATTATTTATAAATTATTAGTTTTATTTTGTTAATTATTATTAGTTTTATATTAAATTAATCCCTACTAATTCAAGGAAAGGAGCTTCGCCCCTAAGTTGCTCCGCGACTTTTGCCCCTTTAAGTAAGATAGGTCAAAATATCAAGGTTTTAATGTAATTAGATTTAATACAACTAGATTAACAGAGGATAGGTCTATTTCAATTAATGGTTTTAATTTTAGTCTTTATAATGTTAAAGATTGACAAAATGAAATTAATGGTTGAAAAATTTGAAAATTACCATATAAAAAAGGTGCTTGATACCATTTAGATATTCACATTGAAAATGCGGCAATTTGGATTGTAATAATTTGCCTGGTATGAAAGAAATTTATAAATTTGTTAATGGAATAGTACATGTGTTTAGTAATGTTTCTGAATTGTTTAATAATATTAGTAATTTATTTGCTTTTGATATTACATTTAATATTATGTTAAGTTCTATATTGGTTTTAGCAATGGTTAACGGACTTTTAATGTAATGTTATTGGTAAAAAAGTAAGGTGGTATGGTGGTTTATCCACGCACCACCTTACATATCTAATAATTTTATTGATTGAATTCATTTTCATTATTAAAAGGTAAAATACGTATAAACATTATACAACTGCACTTGTAGTTTTAAATAATAAATATCTGTATCAGGAAATCTTAAAATATTAAAAACCATTGATTTTGGATATAATAAAAAACCATTTTTTACAAAAAATACAAAACATAAATTACCATTATCAGATGTAAAATAAATACATTCTCTAAAATTAGAAATATCAAATATAATTATTAAAACATTAGAATAAAAATAATCTAAAACTTGAAATAAATTATCCAATGAATAAAAATTTTGTTTAACATCATTAATAAAATAATTACTGTTAGATTTTTTAAGAATATCCATATTAATCAATTCTTTATAATTAAAATTTAAAACTAAATAATTCATATCAAAATGTTTATAATTTTGATTAGCAATAATTGGCATAAATAAATATTTTATAATTTCTCAATTAAAAGTAAATTCATATTTTATATTGTTTTTATAAATAAAAATATTTAGCAATTTATTTGGCGTTTTATAATCTATTATTAATCTACCCAAAGAACCCTTAGAAATATTTCTTAAATTTCAACTTAATCTATAATTTAAAGCAGAATTTTTAATTCTATTAAATCAATAATTATCATCATTTTTATCAGCACTTACATTTGGAATAAAAGAAGTTATAATTCCAAAACTAAAAGCATAATTACTAGGATCTAAACCTTGCATAAAATAATCTTGTCGCAATATTTAAGTAAAATTAAAATAAACTATTGTCATAATTATTAGAAAGGTATATAATAATTTAACATTTTATTTAAGTTTAATACCTTGTTTGTTGTTTTTCACTTTACAAATATTATTGATCTTTTTCATCAACTTCATTAAAAATATGATAACGATGTTTGTATCAAAATAAATATAAAACAATACCTACAATGATAGCTGAAATTAAATCATTTAACCCTAATAATATAAAATAATAAATATTTCTAATAATTGTTTTCGCATTGTTTTAACACCCTAAACAATAAAAATAATCTTTAATAATACCCATAATATTAATTCCAAACGTCATATATAACTGAAAAATAGAATGTGTAGCAATAATAAATAACTGTGCTACTAATTTATAAAAATCATTAGCAAACTCCAAATAATGTTTAACAGTAGAAAAACCTAAATTTGTTGCCACAACAATATTAGCAATAAAACCAAACCCAAAAGTCAAACCAATAACAAAGAAAAATATTAATTTTAACATTATTTAACTCCTTTTTTTATTTTAATTAATTTGTAGTAATTGTTGTACGAGGCGATTACCACATTTTTAAATGAGTTTTTAACTCATTTTTTTATACTGATATGCTTTAATGTTTAAATCATAGTGATTTTGACTTTTATTATCATTTGCAGTTTTAATAATATATTTAGCAAGATATTTAACAACATCTTCATTTGTACCGCTACGAATTTTAATATTTTTATTAATACCATGTTTTCAGTATTGTTATACAACACTATTAGGTATTTTTTGGTTTAATATGTTGTGAAAATGAACCGTTCCGCGTTTTTGATACTCATAAGTATACATATATTTTAAAATTCCTTTATGATTTTTAGAACAAATAGGATTGTTTCATCAACGATTAATATTATTAAAAAATAACTTTAAATCATTTTTACATTTTTTAATATCTGTTTCATTTTTTGCATAAGTTAAAGTCAGAAAACTTAAATTTTTTAAATTTGAAAAATTATGATATGCTTTACGAATACAATTTCCTTGGGTGCGAATAAGATTATTTCATAGTTTTTTATCATTTTTTTCAGTATTTTTAACTCCCATTTTATACCTTTATTTGTTAAATTATCTTGAATAAAAACATTATTCATTTTATAAACTCCTTCCAAATAAAAAAAACACTAAATTACATTTAAAAGTTTCATACGAGGAAACTATAAATAGTTTGAACCTTTCAATATGATTAAGTGTTTATATTTAAAAGTTACTTTTATTTTAATATATTATTTTTAATTTTGAAATATTTATTTTAATGATGTGCAGTTATGTTAGTTAATTAATTTAATTAATAAATAATATTTTAAAATCATATACAATAAATTTATTATACCATATTTTTTGTAAAGTTTATATTTAATGATAAACAAACTAGTTTTTTGCGGCAGCAATTTATTAATTATATATAAAAAATACCTAATTTCTATTTTATATTGTATTCTCATCAATATTTTTATTATTTTCATTTTCATGTTCTATTGAATTTAATTGTTCATTAATTGATTTAATTTGTTCTTTTTGTCAATTTGATAAGTTTGGTTTAATGGTAGGATTGGGAATTATTCTGTTTGTAAAACTTCTTGGTTTTGGTTCCACTTTTCGTAAATTATTTTTTACTTTCATAATTTCTCCTAATAAATCATTAGTTTTAGTAACACTTTCTGATCTTGGTTCCACTTTTCGTAAATTATTTTTTACTCTCATAATTTCTCCTAATAAATCATTAGTTTTAATAACACTTTCTGATCTTGGTTCCACTTTTCGTAAATTATTTTTTACTTTCATATTTTCTCCTAATAAATCATTAGTTTTAGTAACACTTTCTGATCTTGGTTCCACTTTTCGTAAATTATTTTTTACTTTCATATTTTCTCCTAATAAATCATTAGTTTTAATAACACTTTCTGATCTTGGTTCCACTTTTCGTAAATTATTTTTTACTTTCATATTTTCTCCTAATAAATCATTAGTTTTAGTAACACTTTCTGATCTTGGTTCCACTTTTCGTAAATTATTTTTTACTTTCATATTTTCTCCTAATAAATCATTAGTTTTTGATTGTTCTAAAATTTGATTTGAGACAACTGTTGTTTGTGTATTTTTATTTTTAACGTCTGGCATATCTTTACTTTGCTTTGAAAATAAAGTATCAAATTCAGCAAGAATATTTTTATAAAATTCTACAAGTTTTTGATTATTAATTTTTTCTTTACTATCATCATTTTCAAGATTGTTATTTTTTAAAAGTGCTAAATTTTCTAACAATTGCTCTTCATTTTGTTTATTTTTAAGTTTTTTATTTTTTTGAAATTTTAAAATTAATCATGAAATTAAAGCACCTAACGGACCAAATATAAATGAAGAACAAATAAAAAAAGAAGTTTTGTAAAATTTTTTCTCATCTTTATTTGCCATATTTATTCCATTACTTTCTATAATTTTTTAAGTTATTTACTTATAATAAAAGTCATATACTAGATAAATAATACAATATTTAATCATTTCTAGCAATACTATTATAAAAGAAAAAAAATCAATTTTTTAATTGATTTTTAATAAAAAATAAATCTTGTTTTTTACTATCGACCATATGATTCATCTTCTTCAGTTTCTGTTGTTAAATTTTGATTAAATTTTGTTCGTGGTAATGGTACTGGTGCTTTTGCTACTGTTTTTAATGATGATTGTTTTTCTTCTGCTAAAAAACTATTTAATTCGGTTAGCATAGCTTTATATTTATTAGATTCTGTTTGATCATTACCATATGTTTTCTTTACTTGTGGTTTTAATGGTTCTACTAAACCTTTAATTTCTGGATTTGGTGTAGATAACAAATCAATTTTTGTTTTTAATTGTTCCGGTTTTAATGGTTCTACTAAACCATTAATTTTTGGATTTGGTGTAGATAACAAATCAATGTTTGTTTTTAATTGTTCAGGTTTTAATGGTTCTACTAAACCTTTAATTTCTGGATTTGGTGTAGATAACAAATCAACTTTTTTCATTTCTTCATTTAAAAATTTACTTATTTCAACTTCTACTGCATTCAAAGTTCGTGTTGTTGCTTCTTGAACCTGACTTTTATTAAGACCAAGTTTTGTTAACATTGTTTTAATTGATTTTCTAATTGATCGATAAGATTCTTTTAAAGCTCCTTTAATTTTTGATGTAATTTTCATCTTATTATTCTTTTTCTATGTTTAATTAATCTAATAAAATAATTAATTAAAGTCATTTATTTAAAAATATAGTTAATATTTTTAAAACCATATACATTTTATAGATTATCATATTTATTGTAAATTATCATCTAAAATTAAAAATTTTAGAAATTTTATTTTTAAACTCATTTAATATTAAATAGATATTATTTATTGCTTCTTCTTCAGAATTAGAATTAAAAGTAATATTATTAATTATTTTCTTTTTCAAAACATTATAAATAATAATACCAGTTTGCCCAATTCCAGCGGGGTCAATTGCAATAATATATTTTAATTTATTTGATTTATTTTTTTCTCAAATTGTAATATTTTTCACCCATCGGAAGCTAAATCTAAAATATCGTTAATTTTGTAATGTTCCATATAAGAAACAATTAAATTTCATTTATCTTTAAATAAATTTAAATACATTTTGGCTCATTCTAAACATTGCAAATCATAATGTTTTTTATGATGTGAAATACGGAAATTAGTGGGTTTATAATTAACTCAGTCAAACGATGTTGTTATTTCATCTCAAGTTTTATTAATATACAAACTTTTATATTCTGTCATTTTATCTATACTCCTTAATTATTTTTGCGTAAACCTAATGTTCAGTGTTCATCAGTAATTTTATTTTGTGAAACTGGATAACCTCTAAGCATCAATTCATTTAATTTATTAATAATTTTTTTATTTAACTTTTTCATATTCCACATCCTTACTAGGTAATTTTTTATATAAAGATTTATCTTTTATAATAAAAGTATCTTCTCTTCGACCATTTACATATTGACAATATTCATCAAAATCTTCTTTATATAATTGTTGTTCTTTTAATTCAGCAAGTTCTTTTTTAAGTGCTTCATTTTCTTCTTGTAATTTATCAAATTTAATTGATTCTGTTATAGTCATTATTTATCCTCCTCAATAATAGTTAATTGTTCTAATTGTTTTTTTGTGATTTTAATACCACATAAATAAGCACCTTTTAAATTAGCACCTTGTAAATTAGCATCTTCTAAATTAGCACCCTCTAAATTACCATCGCTTAAATTAGCACCTTCTAAATCTAATCTTTCACTTTCTAAATATTGATTTAATTTTTCTTTTTCAACAGTAACTCCTGTTAAATCTTTAATCATATCTTTTAATGTTTTCATTTAATTTTTTTCCTTTCTGTAAAAAAAACATAATATTCCTTTATTAGTTAATATTTTTATATTTAGTAAATAATTTATTTTATTATTTACTTACTTCGCCGCCCGCTTCACTTTGTGGGTGAGCGGGGGCGGTAGAATATTTTTATAGAGTTTACCCCTCCACGGAAATAAACAAACAATTTACCCAGTTATTAATTACGTTTCATCCATCCCTACACAACTTTATATAAAGAAAATAACCTTTTGGAGCTCCTCCCTCTTGTTTTTTAGTGTCCGATATTGTTTTTTTCGGTTTAACAGCACTCTTTTTATGAAACAAGCAAAAACACACGCTCTGACATTTCGCGGGCGACTAACCCCGCTGAGAATTAAAAAAATAAATATGGGTAAATCCAATCGCTTTCACACTTTCTTTAAGGCTTCGTGCCATAGATGAGTTATTCATCTTTAAGCATTCAAAATATTAAGTTTTAGTATTGCATTATTCATCAGATAGTACCTTTATTAAAAATGATATTATTAGTTGTTAAACCAAAAAAATATAATAAATCACAGAAAGGAAATTATAAAAATTAACTAATTGATGGAGAAAATAGGTTAATTTTTAATTTTAAAGATACTATCTGATGAATAATGCAATTAAAAAAAATCGCTCTAATAAGCGATTACTTTAATTTGTATTTAATTACTTTATTTATAATTTTTATAAAACCTAAGCTTTTTTCCGACTATCAAATAAAAACATTTATTTATATTTAAAGTTTCCTGCCTGAAAACCTTTATTGGTTTGAATACTTAAATATAACTAAATGTTATAAATAATATTCTAATTTAATTTTATATAACAAAATAAATATGTCAACTATTACATATTTTTATAACAAAAAATAAATTTATTGATAAATTTACATCCCCAACTTGTTTTTTTTGTTTTAATTAATTATGTGGTATGGGTTCTGCCTGAACTATACTGCACAACTAGTACTTTCCATTTGGAAGGTACTTTTTTTAATGTACCTTTGTTTACCTAAATTAATGTATTTATCATATTTTTTCCGTATTCGGTATCTATCTAAATCAGATATTTTATGAAAAAACCGAAATATTTTTTTATCATATGGAACATATTCTTCCATTTGTCAAAAATAGTCTTTATTTCAATCACTATCAATGCTAACACCCATTAAATAACCATCTTTATTATTAAACATAAAATTATGTTTTGTCCCTTTTAATGAAGCAATTAATTCCATTTCGCACATTTCAATAACACCAACTTTAACAATAGGGTCGGTACAATTAGCACTAAAACGATATGCCTTGATATTTAAGTCATAAATATTTTTGATTTTTTTATCACTTTGGGTTTTGATAATATATTTAGCAACATATTTACTAATAAATTCATTTGTACCGGTTTCAACTGGTAAATTTTTATTATATCCATAAGGTCAACACTTTCTAACTACTTTATTAGGGATATATTCACTAAATATAATATGAAAGTGAACTGCTCCGCGATTTTGATATTCATAAGCAACAAGATATTTTAAATCTTTATATTTATTTTTCTTATATTTAGAAAAATAATAATTTAATCTCCTAATAAATAATCTAAAATGATGATTCGCTTTTTTAATATCTTGGACATTTTCAGCATAAGTTAAAGTTAAAAAACCCATATTTTTACAACCACTAAAATTGTTAATTGCTTTACGAATACAATTTGCTTGCGAGCGAATACGACTATTAAATAATTTTGTTTCATTTTCACCAGTATTTTTAATACCAGTTAAATTACCTTTACCAAATTTATTAATACATTCTAACGGTAATACAATCGTTTTAATATAAGGACCATAGTATATTTTTTTAACATAATATTTTTGATTAACAAAATTACTACTATCAATATAAGGTCTATATAAAACCTCGCCAGTTAAACGATTATAAGGATTTATATTTACATTCATTTTTTATTTTCCTTTCTAAAACAAAAATAAAAAAACATTTACTTATATTTAAAGTTCCCTGCCTGAAAACCTTTATTGGTTTGAATACATTAAACATTTTCATAAATGTTTTTTTATTCTAATTTATTTTTTATTATAATTTAATTTCTTATAATATTTCACTTGGTTTATTTATATTTAAAATAATTAATTATTATTTATAATAATTATCAACATTTTCTAGATGAATATTTATTTACTAAATCTATGAATATTTGAGATTTTGCTATTTTTTCTTTCATTCTACTATATTTATTTTTATCCAAAGAACCATTTAAACTACAAAAATTTTCTAATGGACTTATCATAATATTTGAACTATTAATATAAGTATAATATTCTTTTAATTCAGTGTCGTAATCTTCTTCTTTACTTTTATTTTCTAATTTAACTTCTAATTCTTTTATTTTATTTTTACAATTAAAACTATCACAAAATTGACAATAATCTTTTTTAAATTTTTCTATTTCATATTTAGAATTATTTTGACTCATTGCCATTAAAGGTGCTACTCCGCTTGTTGTTATCGCTGTTGCTCCGATTAAACTTAATATTTTTTTTATATTCATAATATATTATTCCTTTCTTTTATATATATATATATATATATATATATATATATATATGTATTTGATATACATAATTTAACTATATTTAATTATTTTTATTTTGTCAAATTTACTTATTTTTACTTTGGGACTGTTGTGTTACTTAATCAAGTAAAGGGGCTTCGCCCCTAAGTCGCTCCGCGACTTTTACCCCTATTTAAGTAAGGTGGTGCGTGGATAAACCACCACACCACCTTACTTTTTTACCAACAACATTATTTTTACTACTACTAAAAATAGCGTAAAAGTCCATTAACCATTGCTAAAACTAAAATAGAACTTAACATAATCTTAAATGTAATATCAAAAGCAAACAAATTACCAATATTATTAAACAATTCAGAAACATTACTAAACACATGTACTATCCCATTAACAAATTTATAAATTTCTTTCATACCAGGCAAATTATTTACAATCCAAATTGCTGCATTTTGAATATGACAAGCAATATTATATCAACTACAACTTTTATAAGGTATTTTTCAAATATCACCACTATTAATTTCATTATTTCAATCAGTGGCATTATAAAGACTAAAATTAAAACCATTAATTGAAATAGACCTATCCTCTGTTAATCTAGTTGTATTAAATCTAATTACATTAAAACCTTGATATTTTGTTCTATCTGTCATATCTAATAATTTTATTGATTGAGTTCATTTATCATTATTAGAAGGTAAAATATCAGTCTTATAATTTCAATTTGAATAATAAGAAAAATAATCATTAGTACTATTTATCGTATAAGCATTATACAACTCTACTTGTGGTTTTAAATAATAAATATTTGTATCAGGAAATCTTAAAATATTAAAAACCATTGATTTTGGATATAATAAAAAACCATTTTTTACAAAAAATACAAAACCTAAATTACCATTATGAGATGTAAAATAAATAAATTCTCTAAAATTAGAAATATCAAATATAACTCTTAAAACATTAGAATAAAAATAATCTAAAATTTGAAATAAATTATCCAACGAATAAAAATTTTGTTTAACATCATTAACAAAATAATTACTGTTAGATTTTTTAAGAATATCCATATTAATCAATTCTTTATAATTAAAATTTAAAACTAAATAATTCATATCAAAATGTTTATAACTTTGATTGGCAATAATCGGCATAAATAAATATTCTATAATTTCTCAATTAAAAGTAAATTCATATTTTATATTGTTTTTATAAATAAAAATATCTAACAATTTATTTGGCGTTTTATAATCTATTATTAATCTACCCATAGCACCATTAAAAATACCGGCTGAATTTCAACTTAATAAATAATCTCATGCAGTATTTTTAATTTTATTAAATCAATAATTACTATCATTTTTATCAGCACTTACATTTGGAATAAAAGGAGTTTCAACACCAAAACTAAATGCATAATTACTAGGGTCTAAACCTTGCATAAAATAATCTTGTCGTAGCATTAAAGTAGACTGAAAATCATATTCATTTGCTTTTGCATAAGTTAAATCACTAAAACTATCATTATTTCTTGTTTCTACTTTACAAACATAACTAATATAATTTATAGTTGTAACACTACAAAAAAGAAATATTCAGCCAAATATTAAATAAAAAATAATAAATATATCTAATAATCGTTTTCGCATTGTTTTAACCCCCTAAACAATAAAAATAATTCTAATACCCATAATAATAATTCCAAACGCGATATATAACTGGAAAATAGGATGTGTCGCAATAATAAATAACTGTGCCACTAATTTATAAAAATCATTAGTAGACTGCAAATAATGTTTAACAGTTGAAAAACCTAAATCTGTTGCAACAATAATATTAGCAATAAAACCAAACCCAACAGTTAAACCAATAACAAAGAAAAATATTAACTTAATCATATATAGACCCCCAACTTATTTTTTTATTCTTTGAGTTGTATGTACTCTTTTAAAACCTTGTTCTCTTGTTTTTGCTTGTTTTGCTAGACTTGATAACTGTTGTTTATTACGATTATTTTTAAATTGTTTACGGTCTTTAAAATGTTTTTGCATACCACGACCAGTTTGAAAAACAAACGACACACTGCCCTTAACGCCTCTTGCTACACTAGAACTTGCTTCTAAACTTGCACGAGAAACTGAACTTAAACCACGAGAACTATTAACTAATAATAAAACAACATTTATAACACCACCAATTACTCAAATTACAAATAAAGGAATATTTGTACCCGGCAATTTTAATGTTCACATTCAGTCCATTATTTTCATAAAAATATCAACTATGGTATTAATAGCACCATTTCATACATCATTAGCAAATAAATTAATCATTATTTATAACTCCCCCAAATTTTTTAATAAATGTTCCATACCCATCTCTCTTAATTCATTAAGCGTAATATCTTTTTTAACAATACTAGGTCAATTTTGTTTAATATAACTTGGTACTTTATCATTTTTTAAATCACGTACAAATTTTAAATATTTACTATCATATTGCATTGCAATAGATAAAGGGATTGTTATCTTAACAAAATTAATACCAATATCTTTATTAGATTTTTTGCGAACTCTTTTACCGTTTGCTGTTCGTTTAACTGTTTCTGTTTTTCATACTAAATAATCATCTAAATCATCAAAAAAACCTATTTTCATTTTAAAATAAGGAAAAAATATACTTGGTTTAATACATTGCATAGGAACAATAATCATATTAGTAATTTCTCTATATTCAACTCAATTTTGATTAATTCGTTGTCCAGCAAAAATAATATTATTATCAAATTGACGACATAATAAAAAATATGGAATTAAACCATTAAACTTTTTATTATTTTCTTCTGGTTTAGCACCATTCATATATAAAAATATTTCATCAAATAAAATTAAACTATCGTTTGGTGGTATCTTATAATTTTTATTTTTAAAATCCAAATGGTTTAAACCTAAAACTCCAATTTTTTCATCATTAATAAAATAATTAGAATAAACATTATCAAACTTAGCAATTTGCGATAAATAAGTCATCAATAAAGTTTTACCAGTACCCAAAGCACCATTAATAATTGATATTGGACTACTTTTAACAATTTTAATTAATTTCCGTGTTTGGAAAAGATTACTAAAAAAAGACCAAAAGAAAATAATATTAAAAATTACTAAAAAAATAAAAAGAATAATATCTATAACTGATGTAGAACTAAAATATATAAACTGTAAATTAAAACAAACAATAAAAAAATAGAACAAAATATTTGCCATAAATCAATTTACATATCAATAAGAAACTTTAATATTTTTTTGTCTTCTAAATAAATTAAAATAATTTTTAAACATATATCTACACCACCAATCTAATTGTTTTATATAAAATAAATATTGATAATCAAATTAAGAAAAATACTACTAATCAAACACCTATCATAATCACTGCATAAGTAGTATTATCAATAGAACCACCAACAAAGTTATCAATTTTAGTTTTTGGAATAAAATAAAAAATCTGCAAAAGTCCTTGATATATTCGTTGCAAAAAAGTATTTCAGTCCATTATTTTATTCACCTAAAAATACAACTCAAAATTAAAAATAACATTCCAAAAACAAGTATTAAAAATACAACAAATATAACAATATCTAAAATAGGAGGATGATTAACTCCAAAAATAATTGTCATAAATTCATAATATAAATCTCACACACTTCGCATTTTTCTTATTCCTTTCCTAAATGTTAATTACTAAAATCAAGATTAGAGTTTATTATTAAATATTAATAACCGTGGATTAACTTTCTGATTGTTTCAATTCCTAAAACCACAAACATTAAAACTAACGGAATAATTAATAACATATGTGACCCTAAAAAAGTAATAAATCAGTTAGTAAATGTAATCGCTCAATCAGCAAGAATAGCAGCAAAATCGCCTATTTGCTTAATAACATCAGCGTCACCCGCTAAAAAATTTACATTCATCAATAACACCTCACTTAAAACACTTTCTATTTAATAATAAAACCTTCGCATACTCTAACCTTGATTTTAGTAATTAACATTAAAAACTAAAATCAATTTTTATACTTGCGAAGGTATTTGATTGATATTAACTTATTCAACAGACTTATCTGCTTTTTTAATTTTTCGTTTTCCCCATTCTTTAAATTCTACTTTTTTAGAACAATGCGGGCAAATTAAATATTTATTTTTAAATCTAAATATTGTATTAACTGTTAAAAAAACTAATAACATTAACATTGCAATTACTAAAATAATTGTTGCAAAAACAGTCGTTACGGTCATTAATTATCACCTTTACTTTCTATATTTAACATATAATTTTTGACTTGCTCCACTAATAATTTAAAATGTTGTTCTTCCATAACACCAATATCAATAACATTATGATTAAGATACAATTTAATTGCTTTTCTTAACATAAATAATGGTATTTTAATAGATAAACATTGATGTATAACATTAACTAAATATTCTAATCGCTGTTTATATAATTTAGTTTGTTTTTTCATTAAAAAACTCCAACATAAACAAAAAACAATATAAACCAAACAACTAATAACAAACAAAAAACTATAAAAATAATTCAATCTCAATTAATATTTAATTTATTTTTATTCTTTTTCATATTAATTTTTCTTTACTATTGCTCAATGTTCATTATTAATTTCATTTGATGAAACTGGATATGACCTTAACATTAATTCCTCTAATTTAGCAATTAATTTATTTTTATTTTTTGTCATAATCTAACCTAGAATAATAATTATTAATTAAAGCAACATTTTCATTAACACAATTCCAACAATAATGAGACCCATTTTCTCAAATAGTATCACTAACACAAACTATACATAACTGTTGTTGCATATTAAGTATTGCTTTCTGTTATTGATGAATTACTAGAATATTTGTTAATAAAATCTTGTTCGGTTTCATAAGGCAATATTTTTGATATTTTACCGTTAAAACCAATTTCTACATTATAGAAACTACCTTCAATCATTTCGGGCAAACTATTTTGAAATTCACTATCTTTACGAACCCATTTATCTTGGTATTCTTTACCAATTATTTTTTTACCTTCAACTCGTAAAAATGTATATACATCATAATAATTTTCTTTATTTGACTTATCTTTAATAACTTGATTAAACTTAATATCACTTAAATAAACTTTAAACATAACTAAAAAATTCCTTTCATTTACATATATGTAAATAAAGGTTTCACAAGGTTTAAAACTTTAAATAAAATAAATGTTAAAAATAAAACTAATTTAATAAAAAATTAATACAAAATGAATGTAAATATAAATACAAAATAAAAACATTTACTTATATTTAAAGTTCCCTGCTAGAAAACCTTTATTGGTTTGAATACTTAAATATAACTAAATGTTATATGTAATATTCTAATTTAATTTTACATAACAAAATAAATATGTCAATTAATATAACTAAAATAAAAAATATTAATTCCATAATTTTTTAAATTTATTAAATTATTAAACTTAATCCCTTGAATATATATATATATATATATATAATGGAAACTGTGGTATAGGTCCTGCTAGAACTATGCTACACAATAGTGCTTTCCATTTGGAAGGTACTTTTTTTTATGTACCTTTGTTTACCTAAATAAAGGTATTTATTATATTTTTTCCGTATTCGGTATCTTTCTAAATCAGATATTTTATGAAAAAACCGAAATATTTTTTTATCATATGGAACATATTCTTCCATTTGCCAAAAATAATCTTTATTTCAATCACTATCAATACTAACACAGGTGATTCCATAAAACGAACAGTATCAAATGAAGGAACATCATATTTAAAAGTTAACATTTGATCCATCAAAACCATTGCTCTTCTTACTCCTACGGATTGTTGTTCAGCACCCGCAGATGTATCATAATCATTTCCTCAAACCATTCTTTCAGGAAAAACATATTGTCCTTGTTCAAAAGGACCCGCCATTGAAATTTGTTCAGCAGACATCATCATCATTTCAGTTGCATCAATATATTGACTATCTGCTTCTAAAATTTTTTTAATTTGTAAAACTGCAACATCACCGATTGCTTTTTCTGTTGGACTATTTCCACCAATTTGAAAAAGAGTAGGTAATGCAACACTTGATTTTCCACCTATTTTTGCCATAGGTTAATCCTCCTTATTTTCATTGTAAATTTTTAGCAATTTCAATAATATCTTCATCAGTTTTAGCACCATTTTTCTTAATTTCTTCTAAACGATTAGATTTAATTTCTTCTTGTCTTTTTAACATTTGATCAATAACTGATCCACCATCAACAGTACCATCAACTTGATTTATATTATATTCTTCTGCTATTTTATTTATTCTTTCTTGTTTAGATAAGTCATTATATTTTTCATTATCAATTAATGAACTAATAATTTTTTTATCTTTATCTGTAAAATTTTGTAAATATAATTCATTTTCTAATAAATTACTTTTATTTTTTAATTCTTGTAGTTGAGAATTAACAGTTTCTCAATCTGTTTTTTCAACTACATCTTCACGATTTTTAATTGATTCACGAATTTGTTTTGCTTGAGCATCTAATAATTCATTAACTGCTTGTGCTTTTTCATCATCAATATTTAAAATCTCTTTAATTTTTTCTACATTTGCCATTATTTTGCGCTCCTTATTTAAGTGTTGGATTAACTTTAAGTGTTGGATTAACACTTTTAACAAATTATAGTTAAGACTCTTTTTGGGAAAAAGATTAAACCATTACCTTTATTATATACTATTATTTTACCAATACAATACTTTTTATATATAATTACTAAACAAATAAGATAAAAATGTTATAATATAAATGAAATGAGGTAAAATAAATGATATTTTTAGATTTTTTAAAGGAAATTAATATGAAAAGTAATTTAGTTATTTGTTTTAATAATAAACAGTATAAATTTAGTAAAAAAGAATATTTTAAAAGAGATAAATTTAATAATCTTAATTATTTAGTATATATACCAGATTTAGATAAATGTAAAATTGTTGATATTGAATTTATAACCAAAAAATACAATGACAATTTAAAAATTACATTAGTATAAAAAAAGTCTAGCATTTTTGCTAGACTTTTTTATTTAATTTCATAATTCTCATAAATTTTTATACATTCTTCTTTTGAAATAATTTTATTAACTATCATAACTATTGTTAATAATATCATATTATTTACTAATAAAATATATTTTGTATATAAAAAATACTAAACTTAATATATTTCATTGCTAATTTAGGCCTTAAAATGCTTAATAGCATTAATAAAAAGAGATTTAATTATTTCTTTTTTTAATTCTTTTTAACAATCATAGTATCAAGCATATTTTTATATTCTTTATCTTGATTTGCCATATATACCATTGTTTCTTTAAGTTTTATTTGAAATTCTTTAAAGTGAACAGAACACAACTGAACAGGTCAATCACCTTGCATTTGTCTTACTAAATTACCATTTTTATCTTTTTTAAATTTTCCTAATACTTTATTTTTACAATCAGGCATTTCACAATTTAATGATTTCTTAATAACTGCCATTTTATTCATCCTTAACTTTTATATTACCATCATTATCAAGAACTAAATCAGGTTCTTGTGTATCTAAATTTCAACGGTAAACTGATTTAAAATAATCATTTAAATTATTTCAATTATGAAATTTAGTCTCTTTTCCTTGATAAGTTTCATATACATATAGTAAATTAATATCATTATCTAATCTTAATAAAAAATTTGGTTTATCATTTTTATCATAGAAAATTATTTCTTCTTTTCTTTCTTCTCTACTATTATTAAACTTACTTAATAAAAAATTATTTTTTGCTTTTCAAATTACATAATATCATTTATTATCAACTGTATTAAATGGTTTTTCTTGTGGTGCTATTCATTCTAAATTATCTTTAATATTTTCATCTGTTGTATCTATTTTATTTTCTGCTTTAAGTTTTGTTAATTCTTCAGGTGTATATTTATGTGTTTTATTTTTATCACAAGCAACTAAATTTGTTGCACTTACTACCACTAAACTAATTGCACCTATTATACTCAATAATCTTTTCATTTTTATACCTCTTTATTATTTTAATTACATAATTATTATAGCACAATGAATTAACTAGATGGAATAAATGTAATACTAATAGGATTAATATTATTATTTTTAAGACATAAAAGTTTTTTATTATTTATATTAAATTCTATACTATCATATTCAGTAGGTGTTGGGTGTTCATTTGTACCTCAATATCAAACATCTCCGTACCCTTCAACTCCCATAAATTTAGGAATCATAGTTTTTGATATTCTTATTTTTAATTTAAAATCAGAAGTATATCATGCTTGTATATATAATTCTTTAATTTTATTGTCATCATTATTAGATAATTTAGTTATTTGTAATAATAAATAAAAAAATGCGTTTCCCAAAGAAGTTTTATATTTAGTTCTATATTCTTTTTCTGGTAATCCATTAGTTTCACCAGTAAATAATGTTTTTATTTTATTTTTTTCTATATTAGCAAGATCATAAATTAAACTACCATTAAAATTAACATTATCTATTTGTTTAAGTCCTTGTTTTACAAAACCCAAACTTCCCAAAGTACCTAATTGGTCTGAACAACCAGAACGACCAACTAAAATTTCAACATCTTTATTTTTAAAATAATCTTTTTTTGCTTCTTCACAAATAATTTGTATATTATTAAGATTATTAAATTGAATTGATGAATAAGCATGTAAAAATTGTTCTAAAGTAGTAATTGTTGGACTAATTTTTTTTAAATCAATTTCAATTTCACTATATCCAAAATATTTATTATTTTCATCAAAAAAATTATTATGAGCAGTATTATAGGGTGGTGTAATTTTTTTACATTGTCCTTTTTCAATCGCATTAAATGACATAGTTAAAAATTCTTTAATAATATCAACAGTATAAGGTTTATATGTAAATGGATCAGGTGGTAATACTGCTTGAGGGTAAAAGAATGTTGTTTCTTCAAGTAAATCATAATCTAAAGCACTTGTTTTAATAACACTATTTCATGCTTGAACATTGCCATTTGGTTTAATAAATTTAGCCATTGTTTGTCATTCACCTTGAAAATTTTGAAATGCAGTAATATTATCATTTAAAGTAAATGGATTTTCTGAATATGTTGTAATTTTAAAATTAGTTTTACCAATAGTTTGTAAATTAATTAAATCAATAACATAACTTTCTAATGTTCCATCAGTAGTTGGATTAAATTCTAATTTTGTATCTAAATCAGTTAATTTAGTATCTTTATCTAATGCTTGAAAATCTTGCGATAATATTACAATTTCATCAGTACCATTATTAACATTAATTCTATTTTGTCCTAAATCAATAGTTGAATAAACTTTACTTCCTAAATCTGTTCCAGTTGATGAATAATAATGTGTTCTAATTTTATCTGTTAATTTAAGCATACAACCAAATGTTAATGAATTACTTCCAATTAAACCACCAACTTGATCTTCTGTTTCATTACGAAACATATCATAAGGAATATTACCTTTTCCAGCACTTTTATCTTTTCATAAACTATTTTGAATAATTTCATAACTTAAATAATCAATAAAAGCATTTAATTGTGCTATTTTTGGTATTAATTTAGTATTTTTTTGTCGCATTAATTTAACTGGTAAACCTAAATCAAAAAATGATATTATTTTACCAACAATAGGTAAATTATTAAGACTAAATTTAGTAAATTCATTAACATCTCAAGGTAATAATGAAACTGATGAATGAGTATAACGATTGGCATTTAATACATCATGAAATGATGAAGATTTTAATTTTGAATAATCAAATGAAGCAACACCAAAAGGTTCTTTTTTATATTCAGGATCTTGATAAATAAATTTACGAATTTGTTTAGTATCATAACTTCCAGATGGTTTAAATTGTAATCCACTATCTCAAAAAGGAACTTTATTAGAATTTGTTTTTCTAGTAGCTTCTAAATCACTACCTAATACACCTTCAGCATTTTTCTTTGCTAATGGATCTGCTAATGCATTAAAAATATTAGTTCATTCACCATAAGTAGTTTGATTAACTGGTTTTAATCCTTGTAAATTATATAATATATTTGCAGGATTAGAATTAGTTAATAAAGTATCAGGCATTCCACTTAATTCATCTGAAAATAATAAATCTCGTGGTTGATATACTCTTTTATTAATTTGACCTGTTTTAATAGGGCGACCAATAACAGTTAAAGAAGTAAAAGCAGTTAAACCTAGTACTTTTAAATCAATTCATTTAACACCTATATCTTTTGCTAATGTTGGGTCATAATCAACAACTCCATCAATAATTCTTGGGAAAAAATAACCTTCACCGATTGCACCATGTTGAATTTTTTGTCATATTGCCATACCTGATTTAGATAAATGATCATTAACACTACTAAATGTAATTTCTTGAAATAAAAACTTTTTATTATCAAAAGGATCATAATAATCTGTAATGTTAGAAATATATAATCATTGAATAGATTGATTATATTCATAAGTATTAATAGTTTCTCCACCAATATTTTCATTATTTTTATTTAAAACAACATAAAGGTTTAATTCATCATTTTGACCAAATTGTTTATCTGTTGATAATAAAGTATATTGGCGTTGAGTTGAAATACCTTGAAAAATAGGATCAGGAGTTCCTTGTGAAGAAAAATATGCACCACTAGTACTATTTTGTAAATATGCTTCATACACATCACCGCGATTAGTAGGGTAATGCATTGGATTAATAATTTTAGTATAAAAATTATCAGCATCTTTAAAATCTTTTTGTTCAGTCCCTTTATTAACTTGTTTTAATTTAAAAGCATTTTTTCATTGAGCAATAATTGTAGCATTACCAGTAATAGCAAGTGTAAAATCTGAATAATCTTGGGGAATACTATTAATTGGTTTATATCCACTTGTAGTTAATGGAATAACTCCATTTGTAATAACAAAAGGGAAAATAAATCATTTATCTAATTCTTGGATTTTACGCTTAATAACTTTACTATCAGTAGATGCCATTCGCATTGCAGTATATAATACTTGATTATTAATTTGTATTAACTCTTTATTATTATTTTTGTTTAAATTCATCTTTTATACCACCTGTATTTTTATTTTCTTCATTATCATTTTCTAACCCAAAATTATCATTATATTCCATTTCTTCTTTATCAATTTTTTCAACTTCTTTTTTAGCAAAAGTCATTGGAATACTATCAACAATATGAATATACTTTGCTCGAGACATTGTACCATTTTCTAATCTTGTATTATTTGTATCAACTAAACGCATTTGATCAATAATTCCTGCTGGTTTAAATTTTAATGAGTAAGGGCGTTCAATTCTATCTCAATTATTATTTTCATTAATTCAATATTTATGAAATATTCATCAACAATCAAATAAACGATATAAATAATCTAATAAAAAATCTTGTCATACTGCTTGTGATTCAATATCTTCTGCTTGCATAATTAATGTTTGATTTTGATTAGTATAAGTTCCTTGTTCATCTGCTTGTCAACTTAAACCAATTCCACGAAATACAATTTTTAAAATATGATCAGTATCTAAATTATAATCATTTGAATTATATTGTCCTTGAGTATAATTAACAGTTGAATTACCACTTTTTTCATCATAATTAGCATTTACATTTTGAATAACAAAATCACTTTCATAATCATTTCAAGATTTTTTATTATTTTTTATAGCATTAATTTCTTCACTATTTGCTTGAATAAAACCTCTGGCACGACTAAATCTTCTTGTTTTCTTTTTAATAAATAAATTATCTTGTAAATCTTCAATTAATCACATAGTAGGAAAAATATCAGGATAAGCACTTAACATTGTGCTTGATGCTTGACCTTGTAAATTAGCTTTAATAAAATTAGGAACTTGAATTAATGGAAAACGACCTAATTTATTAATATATGTTCTTTTTTCAATTCTTAAACTTTTATCTATTTTTCCACTAACTACTCCTGATTGAGTATTTTCATCATTAGGATATGAATCAATTTGAATATATTTATCATTAATAATAACATGAAAGATATAACCAGTATCATCTTGATTTGGTAATATTCAAATATCTGCTGATTGTTCTTCTTCGTTAATTTTAGATACAAAATTAGTAAATAATGCTGTTCCTAACATAACATCTAAATCACCATCACGAGTTTCATATATAAACATAACAGCAACACCTAATAATGATTTAGTTCATGACATTTTAATTAATTTTTCATATATTTTTCTTTTATGATATCAATTTTGTCAATGTATTAATGCTTTTTCATCTTCACTATCACAAAGTAATCCCCTTCCTATTTCCATTCTTACTTTTCTTTGTGCAACAATTAAAGGAACATTTATTTTTCAATCACGATTATTAAATGATAATCAATTATTTATATTATTATTCATTTTTATTTACTCCTAATCTAGCAAGATGACAAATTAATATCTTACTGTCTTTTTCTACTTTATCTACTTTTAAAACTTTATAATCATTTTTATATTTATAAACAAAAATATTATTTTTAGGAACATTCTTTTTATACTTCCCAATAATTTTATCCATATCAATTAAATATATATACATATTAAACATACTCCCTTATTAATCTATTAGTTGATGATTGAACAATATCTCTAATATATTCACTTAATGCATAATAATCAGCATCAAATTCATCATCATATAAATCTACTATTTCTTCTTTTCCACCATTTGGTTTTTCTTTTCATTGAATCATTGGATATTCTTTATTACTTTCTTCCAATATTAAATCATGGGTCATTTTATCAGTAATCATTAATGCAAGAAATGAATTAACTCTATTAGTAACATTTCATATACTTTTATCAACTTCTTCAAATCTTAATAATGTGCCATATTTATATTTTCTTTTTTCCTTATTAAGAACATCAATAAATGCTTTTCCACCACCACCATAATCAACATTAATAGTTAAACCATTTTCAATAAAAATAGTACTATTTTTTAAACTAGATAAATAAAATTGAATTATATCATGTGCTTGTTCAAATACATTTCTATGTTCCATAGTTGCATTAGAGTGAGTATATTTACCTATTTTATGTACTTTTTTTAAAGTTGAATTATATACTCATAAACTAGCACTTGTTTTATGTGCATTTGGAATATCTGCTTGAGCATAATCAACACCAGCAAGGATTTTATCAAAAGTTCAAGTTAATTTAGTAAATTTAAGATATTCAGCAAATACAGCACCTTGTACTTGTCCAGGTAATCCTCAACTTCATACTCTTGCTCTTGATGGTCATCCTCTTTCCATTTCTAATTGATCTCTTACAATATCATTACTTAAATAAGTATTAAGTCTTCAACTAGAATAATGAATAATTATAGTTTTAGTAAACTTTTTATCTTTTTCATAATAATTAATTTTAAATTTACCTATTTGATCATATTTTAATCGCATTAATTGTTCATTAAATGGCATTATTTCATTACAATATTTAATAATATATCTTCCTAATGATTCAGGATTAGATGAATTAATAATAAATTTTCTTTTAGCACCACGAACAGCAAATGATAATTCACTAATATCTTCTTGTGTTAATTGATCTGCTTCTTCTCTTCATTCAATCGCAAATTCATAATTATTTAAGTCAGCAAATGCTTTTAATTTTTCTCTTTTAGTTTGTGAATGTAAACCTTTACAAAAAATATAAGTACCATTATCTAATGTAAAAGAATTCTCTGATAAATTAACTTTATAATTAATATTCATATCATTAAGAGTATTTTGAATATTTTTAAATACTCCATTTCTAATATCTTTATTCATTTTCATAACAGCAATAATAAATATTGGTTTATTAACTAATAATGATATTGCACAAGACTTACCAATAGGATTATCTTTAATTGCAAATGTTTTAGCACTATAACGACTTCCTATTTCATTATATTCATCAGCAGGATTATATATTTCTTTTCAAGGTGCATTAGGAATATTTTGTTGATAAAACCATCTTGGTATTTCATCTAAATGTAAAAAGTGTTTAAGCATCTTTTATTACCTCATTTATTTTAGGTAATTCTTCTTTATCAAATTGAATAACAATATTAGCATTATTTATATTTGTGTCTTTAACATATTTATCAAAATAAATTTTCTTACCCCCCCATAGGAGTCATTTAATAATGATAATTCTTGCTCTATTTCTAATTTATTTATCATATCTTCAATAAAATCAGCAGTTTTTGTATCAATTTCATCTTTTCAATTATTAAATGGTAGTTTTAAATAGTATAAATATGCTCTTTTATTACTTAATTTGTCTCCTTTTTTCCTCAAAAAGTCCTTAGTTTTCCCTGAAATAGTCTTAAAAGTTACCATTTTTTACTCCTTTTTGCATATTAAAATTGCTATTATTTAAACAATATGGTTAAATAAAAGAGTAACAAAAAACTTAGCAAACTTATCAAGAACTTAAAACGTAGCAAATGTATTAAAGAACTTAATATTATTTTTATTATGTTTATTTTACAATTAAAAAAAGACTTTTTCAAGTCTTTTGTTTTGTAAAACAAGTTTTTAGAGATACAAATTTGAAACTTGTTACATCTTAATTTTATAACTTTAAAAATAATTGTCAATAGTTTTTTAAAAAATAGTGTATAAATAACTTTAAAAGATTGGAGATACAATATATGAAAGATTATACACATGTAAAATATGATGAACGAAGATTTTTTAAGGATTTATTTTTATCTGATAGTTGTAAAAAGAAAAATGGAACAATTAATTTATCTGAAATATCAAGGCAAACGGGAAGAGATATTAATACTGTTAAAAGAGAAATTAAGAGATTTAAAAAAATAGAAGATTATACAGCAGTTGAAGCACATAAAGATTATCATAAAAAGCGAAAAAAATGTATTAAAAAACTACCTGAATTTACAGAAGAACAATTAAATTTTATTCAAATTAGATTTAATAAATATCATGATTCTCCAAGAGAATTAATTTATCGTTATTTTTTAAAATTTGGTGTTAAATTTCCTGCCTGTGTTAAAACTTTTTATAAATGAGTTCGTTTAGGTGAATTTGGATTAAAAAAAGAAAATTTACGATATAGGGGTAAAAAATATAAAACAAAAGGAAAAAAAGATAATCGTGGTCAATTAACTAATTTTAAATCAATTTGAAACATTGAAAATAAACTTTCTAATGTTGGATGATTTGAAATGGATACTGTTGTTGGAAAAAACCATCAATCTAGTTGTTTAGTTTTAGTAGAACAGTCAAGTAGAAAATACTTTGCAATAAAATTAGAAAATCATACTGCTATGGAAGTTCTATCAAAATTTAAAGAGATGGTTATAAATAATAATTTAATGGGTAAAATAAAAGGAATAATAACTGATAGAGGAAGAGAATTTTATAAATGAAGAGAAATGGAGATATTTGCTGAAACACAAGTGTATTTTTGTGATGCTGGTAAACCACAACAAAAACCTTTAATTGAATATATGAATAGTGAATTAAGACATTGATTTCATAAGAAAACTGATTTTAATAAAGTTAGTCAGAAACGATTAAATTGAGTAGTTAATAATGTAATTAATGAAAAAATACGGCCCTGTTTAAATTGAATAAGTGCAAAAGAAATATTTTTACAGAATATTAAATAAATTTATTAAAATTACTTAATAAATCCTTTTTAGTGTGCTTAAATATGATTAAATTAAGTTATATTTATAAAATATTTTAATTTTTTAAAAAATAGTTGCATTTATTTTAAATGATGTTATCATCAAATTAACAAGAGATATAAATTTGGAACTTGAATATACACGATGCATTTTTATAATACAAAATATAGCAAACGGAATTAAAATAATTCACGCTTCACCTAAGAAAACCATTATCTCAGGTAAAATATTTGTTATACCTTCTTTAACTTTTCATAATGCACTAGTTAATCCAGTTCAAATACCAGTCATACCCTCAGTCATAGTTTTAGGTGTATTTGCTAAAAAATTAACTGCTGTTGTTAAATACATACCTAACATTATTTTTTATCCTCCTTTCTTTCAATTTCTTTTTTATCTTTTTTATTTCGTTCAATTTGACGAATTTTTTGATAAATTCCTAAACCAATATAAAGAAAAATCCCCAATACAATAAGAATACTAAATATTGTCGTTAATCAAGTTGGCATATTACATCTCCTCTCTAAAAATTAAAAAATTGAAATTTGCAAACTCGCTCCGCTCGTTGTCGCTTCGCTCCATTAAAAAACATTATTGAATAAATTATTCCGCTAATAAATTACGCGGAATAATTTATTCTTTTACTTTTTAATTTCAATATCTTTTGCAATCTTATTAACAGTATTAATAACATTATCTTTACCATACTTTTTCACTAGCGACCGCAAAATAAAATATTGCTTTGTTTGCATAATTTCAACTCCTTAATTAAAAATATTAAAAAAATTTACTTTCCAAAACTGTAAAAACCAAAAATACAAAATGTGTGTGGTTTCTACACTTTTTTAATATCTTGGACATTTTCAGCATAAGTTAAAGTTAAAAAACCCATATTTTTACAACCACTAAAATTGTTAATTGCTTTACGAATACAATTTGCTTGCGAGCGAATACGACTATTAAATAATTTTGTTTCATTTTCACCAGTATTTTTAATACCAGTTAAATTACCTTTACCAAATTTATTAATACATTCTAACGGTAATACAATCGTTTTAATATAAGGACCATAATATACTTTTTTAACATAGTATTTTTGATTAATAAAATTACTATTATCAATATATGGTCTATATAAACATCGCCAGTTAAACGATTATAAGGATTCATATTTACCTTCATTTTGTTTTTCCTTTCTAATTTTTATTAAAATTATCAATATCTTTTTTATTTTTTCATTAACAATACCATGTTTAAATGCTCAAATATTATAACCAAATACACAACCACAAAAACAACATCATAAATAAACAAAAAACAATATAAACCAAACAACTAATAACAAACAAGAAATTATAAAAATAATTCAGTCTCAATTAATATTTAATTTATTTTTATTCTTTGCCATAAATTCAATTTTAAAAATAAGAACTCTTTCTAAAACCTAATTTTAAAATACGTTTCTTTTTTTGATTATGTTTTTGTTTCTTAAAATTAACTGTTTTCATAATCTAACATAGAATAATAATTATTAATTAAAGCAACATTTTCATTAACACAATTTCAACAATAATGAGACCCATTTTCTCAAATAGTATCACTAACACAAACTATACATAACTGTTGTTGCATATTAATTATTGCTTTCTGTTATTGCTGAACTACTAGAATATTTATTAATAAAATCTTGTTCGGTTTCATAAGGTAATATTTTTGATATTTTACCGTTAAAACCAATTTCTACATTATAAAAACTACCTTCAATCATTTCGGGCAAACTATTTTGAAATTCACTATCTTTACCAACCCATTTATCTTGGTATTCTTTACCAATTATTTTTTTTACCTTCAACTCGTAAAAATGTATATACATCATAATAATTTTCTTTATTTGACTTATCTTTAATAACTTGATTAAACTTAATATCACTTAAATAAACTTTAAACATAACTAAAAAATTCCTTTCATTTACATATATGTAAATAAAGGTTTAACAAAGTTTAAAACTTTAAATAAAATAAATGTTAAAAAATAAAACTAATTTAATAAAAAATTAATACAAAATGAATGTAAATATAAATGCAAAATAAAAAAATTTACTTATATTTAAAGTTTCCGTCCAGAAAACCTTTATTGGTTTGAATACTTAAATATAACTAAATATTATATGTAATATTCTAATTTAATTTTACATAACAAAATAAATATGTCAACTACATATTTCAAAGCAAAAAATAAATTTATTTATAAATTTAAATCCTCAACTTGCTTTTTTTTTTTTTTTTGTTTTAATTAATTATGTGGTATAGGTTCGTCCAGAACTATGCTACACACTAGTATTTTCCATTTGGAAGGTACTTTTTTTATGTACCTTTGTTTACCTAAATTAAGGTATTTATCATATTTTTTCCGTATTAGGTATCTATCTAAATCAGATATTTTATGAAAAAACCGAAATATTTTTTTATCATATGGAACATATTCTTCCATTTATCAAAAATAGTCTTTATTTCAATCACTATCAATGCTAACACCCATTAAATAACCATCTTTATTATTAAACATAAAATTATGTTTTGTCTCTTTTAATGAAGCTATTAATTCCATTTCGCACATTTCAATAACACCAACTTTAATAATTGGGTCAATACAATTAGCACTAAAACGATATGCTTTGGTATTTAAGTCATAAATATTTTTGCTTTTTTCATTACTTTAGACTTTGATAATATATTTAGCAACATATTTACTAATAAATTTATTTGTACCAGTTTCAACCGGTAAATTTTTATTATATCCATACGGTCAACATTTACTAACTACTTTATTAGGAATATATTCACTAAATATTATATGAAAGTGAACTGCTCCGCGATTTTGATATTCATAAGCAACAAGATATTTTAAATCTTTATATTTATTTTTCTTATATTTAGAAAAATAATAATTTAACCTTCGAATAAATAATCTAAAATGATGATTCGCTTTTTTAATATCTTGGACATTTTCAGCATAAGTTAAAGTTAAAAAACCCATATTTTTACAACCACTAAAATTGTGAATTGCTTTACGAATACAATTTGCTTGCGAGCAAATACGACTATTAAATAATTTTGTTTCATTTTCACCATTATTTTTAATCCCCGCTGGATTTCCTTTACCAAATTTATTAATACATTCTAAGGGTAATACAATCGTTTTAATATAAGTACCATAATATACTTTTTTAACATAATATTTTTGATTAACAAAATTACTATTATCAATATATGGTCTATATAAACATCGCCAGTTAAACGATTATAAGGATTCATATTTACCTTCATTTTGTTTTTCCTTTCTAATTTTTATTAAAATTATCAATATCTTTTTTATTTTTTCATTAACAATACCATGTTTAAATGCTCAAATATTATAACCAAATACACAACCACAAAAACAACATCATAATTTACCTAATGAATTTATTTCTTCACCTTGCTTTTTACATTCAGGACAAATATTATCAATATAATATTTGCGTTATATATATATATATATATATATATATATATATATATATATATATATATATATATATATTAATTTTTACTTTCTAAAACAAAAATAAAAAAACATTTACTTATATTTAAAGTTCCCTGGTAGAAAACCTTTTTTGGTTTGAATACATTAAACATTCTGATAAATGTTTTTTTATTTTTAATTTAAATTATATTTTTAATTATAATTTATTTTTTATTTTTAAATGCGTTAAATTCAGCATCTAATTCTTCTGAAGTTGGATTGTATAATCCATGTCTTCATAAAAATGAATAAATTTGATTATATAGTTATTCTGCTCCTAAATTTAATAATTTTTCTTCTAACTCTCCAATTTTATTACTTAATTTTGCTAATATTACTAGAACTTGCTTCTAAACTTGCACGAGAAACTGAACTTAAACCACGAGAACTATTAACTAATAATAAAATAACATTTATAACACCACCAATTACTCAAATTACAAATAAAGGAATATTTGTACCCGGCAATTTTAATGTTCACATTCAGTCCATTATTTTCATAAAAATATCAACGATGGTATTAATAGCACCATTTCATACATCATTAGCAAATAAATTAATCATTATCTAATTCCCCCAAATTCTTTAATAAATGTTCCATACCCATCTCTCGCAATTCATCAATCGTAATATCTTTTTTAACAATACTAGGTCAATTTTGTTTAATATAACTTGGTACTTTATCATTTTTTAAATCACGCACAAACTTTAAATATTTACTATCATATTGCATTGCAATAGATAAAGGAATTGTTATTTTAACAAAATTAATACCAATATCTTTATTAGATTTTTTACGAATTCTTTTTCCGTTTGCTGTTCGTTTAACTGTTTCTGTTTTTCATACTAAATAATCATCTAAATCATCAAAAAAACCTATTTTCATCTTAAAATAAGGAAAAAATATACTAGGTTTAATATATTGCATAGGAACAATAATCATATTAGTAATTTCTCTATATTCCACCCAATTCTGATTAATCCGTTGTCCAGCAAAAACAATGTTATTATCAAACTGAATACATAATAAAAAATATGGAATTAAACCACTAAACTTTTTATTGTTTTCTTCGGGTTTAGCACCATTCATATACAAAAATATTTCATCAAATAAAATTAAACTATCGTTTGGTGGTATCTTATAATTTTTATTTTTAAAATCTAAATGGTTTAAACCTAAAACTCCAATTTTTTCATCATTAATAAAATAATTAGAATAAACATTATCAAATTTAGCAATTTGTGATAAATAAGTCATCAATAAAGTTTTACCAGTACCCAAAGCACCGTTAATAATTGATATTGGACTACTTTTAACAATTTTAATTAATTTCCGTGTTTGGAAAAGATTACTAAAAAAAGACCAAAAGAAAATAATGTCAAAAATTACTAAAAAAATAAAAAGGATAATATCTATATTTAGAAAAATGATATTTTATTTTTTGAATAAATAACTTAAATTGATAATTAGCCTGTTTTACATCTTGCATATTTTCTGCATAAGTTAAAGTCGTAAAACCTAAATTTTGACAACCATTAAAGTTATGAATTGCTTTGCGAATACAATTTGCTTGCGAACGAACACGACTATTTAATAATTTAGTTTCATTTTCTCCAGTATTTTTAATCCCAGTTGAATTTCCTTTTCCAAAACTATTAATACACTCTAACGGTAAAACAACCGTTTTAATATATGGACCATAATATACTTTTTTAACATAATATTTTTGATTAATATAACATTCTGAATTTATATAGGGTTTATATAAATTTTCCCCCGTTAAACGATTGTATGCATTTATATTTACATTCATTTTTTATTTTTCTTTCTAAAACAAAAAATAAAAAAACACTTATCTTATATTTAAAGTTTCCTCCCGAGAAACCATTTATTTTGGTTTGAATACATTAAACATTTGGATAAATGTTTTTTTTATTCTAATTTATATTATATTTTTAATTTTAATATTGTCAATTTTTCCGTTTTCTGCTGTTGTGTTACTTAATCAAGTAAAAGGGGCTTTGCCCCTAAGTCGCTCCGCGACTTTTACCCCTATTTAAGTAAGGTGGTGCGTGGATAAACCACCACACCACCTTACTTTTTTACCAACAACATTATTTTTACTACTACTAAAAATAGCGTAAAAGTCCGTTAACCATTGCTAAAACTAAAATAGAACTTAACATAATCTTAAATGTAATATCAAAAGCAAACAAATTACCAATATTATTAAACAATTCAGAAACATTACTAAACACATGTACTATTCCATTAACAAATTTATAAATTTCTTTCATACCAGGCAAATTATTTACAATCCAAATTGCCGCATTTTCAATATGAATATCTAAACGATATCAAGCACCTTTTTTATAAGGTAATTGTCAAATTTTTCCATCATTAAGTTCACCACTTCAATCAGTGGCATTATAAAGACTAAAATTAAAACCATTAATTGAAATAGACCTATCCTCTGTTAATCTAGTTGTATTAAATCTAATTACATTAAAACCTTGATATTTTGTTCTATCTGTCATATCTAATAATTTTATTGATTGAGTTCATTTATCATTATTAGAAGGTAAAATATCAGTCTTATAATCTCAATTTGAATAATAAGAAAAATAATCATTAGTACTATTTATCGTATAAGCATTATATAATTGCACTTGTGGTTTTAAATAATAAATATCTGTATCAGGAAATCTTAAAATATTAAAAACCATTGATTTTGGATATAATAAAAAACCATTTTTTACAAAAAAGACAAAACCTAAATTACCATTATCAGATGTAAAATAAATACATTCTCTAAAATTAGAAATATCAAATATAACTCTTAAAACATTAGAATAAAAATAATCCAAAATTAGAAATAAATTATCTAACGAATAAAAATCTTGTTTAACATTATCAACAAAATAATTACTGTTAGATTTTTTAAGAATATCCATATTAATCAATTCTTTATAATTAAAATTTAAAACTAAATAATTCATATCAAAATGTTTATAACTTTGATTGGCAATAATCGGCATAAATAAATATTCTATAATTTCTCAATTAAAAGTAAATTCATATTTTATATTGTTTTTATAAATAAAAATATCTAACAATTTATTTGGCGTTTTATAATCTATTATTAATCTACCCAAAGAACCCTTAGAAATATCTTGTGAATTTCAACTTAATAAATAACTTCAAGCAACATTTTTAATTTTATTAAATCAATAATTACTATCATTTTTATCAGCACTTACATTTGGAATAAAAGGAGTTTCAACACCAAAACTAAATGCATAATTACTAGGGTCTAAACCTTGCATAAAATAATCTTGTCGTAGCATTAAAGTAGACTGAAAATCATATTCATTTGCTTTTGCATAAGTTAAATCACTAAAACTATCATTATTTCTTGTTTCTACTTTACAAACATTACTAATATAATTTACAGCTGTAACACTACAAAAAAGAAATATTCAACCAAATATTAAATAAAAAATAATAAATATATATAATAATCGTTTTCGCATTGTTTTAACCCCCTAAACAATAAAAATAATTCTAATACCCATAATAATAATTCCAAACGCGATATATAACTGAAAAATAGGATGTGTCGCAATAATAAATAACTGTGCCACTAATTTATAAAAATCATTAGTAGACTGCAAATAATGTTTAACAGTTGAAAAACCTAAATCTGTTGCAACAACAATATTAGCAACAAAACCAAACCCAACAGTTAAACCAATAACAAAGAAAAATATTAACTTAATCATATATAGACCCCCAACTTATTTTTTTATTCTTTGAGTTGTATGTACTCTTTTAAAACCTTGTTCTCTTGTTTTTGCTTGTTTTGCTAGACTTGATAACTGTTGTTTATTACGATTATTTTTAAATTGTTTACGGTCTTTAAAATGTTTTTGCATACCACGACCAGTTTGAAAAACAAACGACACACTGCCCTTAACGCCTCTTGCTACACTAGAACTTGCTTCTAAACTTGCACGAGAAACTGAACTTAAACCACGAGAACTATTAACTAATAATAAAACAACATTTATAACACCACCAATTACTCAAATTACAAATAAAGGAATATTTGTACCCGGCAATTTTAATGTTCACATTCAGTCCATTATTTTCATAAAAATATCAACTATGGTATTAATAGCACCATTTCATACATCATTAGCAAATAAATTAATCATTATTTATAACTCCCCCAAATTTTTTAATAAATGTTCCATACCCATCTCTCTTAATTCATTAAGCGTAATATCTTTTTTAACAATACTAGGTCAATTTTGTTTAATATAACTTGGTACTTTATCATTTTTTAAATCACGTACAAATTTTAAATATTTACTATCATATTGCATTGCAATAGATAAAGGGATTGTTATCTTAACAAAATTAATACCAATATCTTTATTAGATTTTTTGCGAACTCTTTTACCGTTTGCTGTTCGTTTAACTGTTTCTGTTTTTCATACTAAATAATCATCTAAATCATCAAAAAAACCTATTTTCATTTTAAAATAAGGAAAAAATATACTTGGTTTAATACATTGCATAGGAACAATAATCATATTAGTAATTTCTCTATATTCAAATCAATTTTGATTAATTCGTTGTCCAGCAAAAATAATATTATTATCAAATTGACGACATAATAAAAAATATGGAATTAAACCATTAAACTTTTTATTATTTTCTTCTGGTTTAGCACCATTCATATATAAAAATATTTCATCAAATAAAATTAAACTATCGTTTGGTGGTATCTTATAATTTTTATTTTTAAAATCCAAATGGTTTAAACCTAAAACTCCAATTTTTTCATCATTAATAAAATAATTAGAATAAACATTATCAAACTTAGCAATTTGCGATAAATAAGTCATCAATAAAGTTTTACCAGTACCCAAAGCACCATTAATAATTGATATTGGACTACTTTTAACAATTTTAATTAATTTCCGTGTTTGGAAAAGATTACTAAAAAAAGACCAAAAGAAAATAATATTAAAAATTACTAAAAAAATAAAAAGAATAATATCTATAACTGATGTAGAACTAAAATATATAAACTGTAAATTAAAACAAACAATAAAAAAATAGAACAAAATATTTGCCATAAATCAATTTACATATCAATAAGAAACTTTAATATTTTTTTGTCTTCTAAATAAATTAAAATAATTTTTAAACATATATCTACACCACCAATCTAATTGTTTTATATAAAATAAATATTGATAATCAAATTAAGAAAAATACTACTAATCAAACACCTATCATAATCACTGCATAAGTAGTATTATCAATAGAACCACCAACAAAGTTATCAATTTTAGTTTTTGGAATAAAATAAAAAATCTGCAAAAGTCCTTGATATATTCGTTGCAAAAAAGTATTTCAGTCCATTATTTTATTCACCTAAAAATACAACTCAAAATTAAAAATAACATTCCAAAAACAAGTATTAAAAATACAACAAATATAACAATATCTAAAATAGGAGGATGATTAACTCCAAAAATAATTGTCATAAATTCATAATATAAATCTCACACACTTCGCATTTTTCTTATTCCTTTCCTAAATGTTAATTACTAAAATCAAGATTAGAGTTTATTATTAAATATTAATAACCGTGGATTAACTTTCTGATTGTTTCAATTCCTAAAACCACAAACATTAAAACTAACGGAATAATTAATAACATATGTGACCCTAAAAAAGTAATAAATCAGTTAGTAAATGTAATCGCTCAATCAGCAAGAATAGCAGCAAAATCGCCTATTTGCTTAATAACATCAGCGTCACCCGCTAAAAAATTTACATTCATCAATAACACCTCACTTAAAACACTTTCTATTTAATAATAAAACCTTCGCATACTCTAACCTTGATTTTAGTAATTAACATTAAAAACTAAAATCAATTTTTATACTTGCGAAGGTATTTGATTGATATTAACTTATTCAACAGACTTATCTGCTTTTTTAATTTTTCGTTTTCCCCATTCTTTAAATTCTACTTTTTTAGAACAATGCGGGCAAATTAAATATTTATTTTTAAATCTAAATATTGTATTAACTGTTAAAAAAACTAATAACATTAACATTGCAATTACTAAAATAATTGTTGCAAAAACAGTCGTTACGGTCATTAATTATCACCTTTACTTTCTATATTTAACATATAATTTTTGACTTGCTCCACTAATAATTTAAAATGTTGTTCTTCCATAACACCAATATCAATAACATTATGATTAAGATACAATTTAATTGCTTTTCTTAACATAAATAATGGTATTTTAATAGATAAACATTGATGTATAACATTAACTAAATATTCTAATCGCTGTTTATATAATTTAGTTTGTTTTTTCATTAAAAAACTCCAACATAAACAAAAAACAATATAAACCAAACAACTAATAACAAACAAAAAACTATAAAAATAATTCAATCTCAATTAATATTTAATTTATTTTTATTCTTTTTCATATTAATTTTTCTTTACTATTGCTCAATGTTCATTATTAATTTCATTTGATGAAACTGGATATGACCTTAACATTAATTCCTCTAATTTAGCAATTAATTTATTTTTATTTTTTGTCATAATCTAACCTAGAATAATAATTATTAATTAAAGCAACATTTTCATTAACACAATTTCAACAATAACGAGACCCATTTTCTCAAACAGTATCATTAATACAAACCATACATAACTGTTGTTGCATACTAACTATTGCTTTCTGATATTGCTGAATTATTAGAATATTTATTAATAAAATCTTGTTGTTTATTGTATGGAACAACTTTAACAACGCTAACTTTGTTATATTTTCTTCCCGTTTTTCTATCAGTGACAACCGGAAATTTAATATCAATTAAATAATAATTACCTTTTTTCATTTCTGGTAATTCATTAGCCAATTTACTTTCTTTTCAAACCCACGAAATTATATATTCGTCTGGCATTGGCATATCATCTTCATCAAGTTGCATAAAGGTAAAGATATCAAAAAATAAACCTTTATTATCATTTTTTTCACCATCTTTTTCTTTACTATCCATTTGATGGTTAAAATCAATTTGAGCTAATAATACTTTATACATAATAAAGTACTCCTTTCTTCACTTAATTAAGTAAATAAAGGTTTCATATAGTTTAAAACTTTAAATAATTATAAATGCTAAAAATAAATTAACAATAATTAAACTTATTAAAAAAATATTCTATTAAAAAATGAATGTAAATATAAATGCAAAATAAAAACATTTACCTATATTTAAAGTTTCGTGGATAGAAACCATTTATTTTGGTTTGAATACTTAAATATAACTAAATGTTATATATAATATTCTAATTTAATTTTACATAACAAAATGAATATGTCAACTACTACATATTTCAAAGCAAAAATAAATTTATTTATAAATTTACATTCCCAACTTGTTTTTTTTTTTTTTTTTGTTTTAATTAATTATGTGGTATAGGTTGTGGATAGTCTATACTGCACGATTAGTACTTTCCATTTGGAAGGTACTTTTTTTAATGTACCTTTGTTTACCTAAATTAAGGTATTTATCATATTTTTTCCGCGTTATATATCTATCTAAATCAGTTATTTTATGAAAAAATCGAAATATTTTTTTATCATATGGGATATATTCTTCCATTTGTCAAAAATAATCACTATGTCAATCACTATCAATACTAATACCTAACATATGCTTTTTTTGTTTATCAGCAAACATATAAAAATGTTTTACACCACACAATGCCATTTTTAATTCTTCTTTTGTCATTTCAATAACACCAACTTTAACAACTGGGTCAGTACAATTTGCACTAAAACGATATGCTTTAATGTTTAAATCATAAATATTTTTTGATTTTTCTTGACTATATGATTTTACAACATATTTAGCAACATATTTACTAACAAATTCATTAGTACCAGTTTCAACTGGTAAATTTTTATTATATCCATAAGGCCAATATTTTCTTATTAATTTATTAGGAATATATTCACTAAATATAATATGAAAATGGACTGCTCCGCGTTTTTGATACTCATAAGCAACTAAATATTTTAAATTTTCATATTTATTTTTTTTGTATTTAGAAAAATGATACTTTATTTTTTGAATAAACAATTTAAATTGATAATTTGCTTTTTTAACATCTTGTAAATTTTCAGCATAAGTTAAAGTAGTAAAACCTAAATTTTGACAACTATTAAAGTTATGGATTGCTTTTTGAATACAATTTCTCTGTGAACGAACACGACTATTTAGTAATTTAGTTTCATTTTTACCATTATTTTTAATACCAGTTGGATTTCCTTTACCAAAATTATTAATACATTCTAACGGCAAAACAACTGTTTTAATATAAGAACCATAATATACTTTTTTAACATAATATTTTTCATTAATATAACATTCTGGGTTTATATAGGGTTTATATAAATTTTCCCCTGTTAAACGATTATATGCATTTACATTTACATTCATTTTTTTATTTCCTTTCTAAAACAAAAATAAAAAAACATTTACCTATATTTAAAGTTTCGTGGATAGAAACCATTTATTTTGGTTTGAATACATTAAACATTTTAATAAATGTTTTTTAATTCTAATTTAAATTATATTTTTAATTTTTCACATTGTCAATTTTTTTATTTTTCTTGATTTTTTTTCATTTTCATAAATTATAAAATTATTAAGATTAATTAATCATAGAATTGGAGGAATTATTATGCCATTAGTTAATAAACCAAGTGGAATAAAAAGTATAAAAAATTTAGGAAAAATAAATGAAGAAACATATGGAAAAATAGTTTCTATTACCACAACTAACGAAAAAATTGGTAATTTAGAAAAGACCGTAGTTTTTGTTGCTACTGATAAAGGATATATTTTAAAAATTAGTTAATTTTTCTTAAAAACTCTGTTTAATATACAGAGTTTTTTAGTTTACTCTATATTATTTTTTTCTTTCTGCTGTTGTGTTACTTAATCAAGTAAAAGGGGCTTCGCCCCTAGGTCACTTTGCAACCTGTACTGTAGGTCAACATTTTAAAATAAAATCATTATTAATATATTTATTAAAAATAATATGAAAATGAACGGCACCGCGTCCTTGATATTCATAAACTACTAAATATTTTAAATTTTTATTTGTATTTTTTTATACTTAGAAAAATAATATTTTACACGTTTCAAAGTATTAAATTATTATCAATAATTTAAATATAAAAACAAATTAAAAAGAGACTTTATCTAAATATTTTTTCAACCAAATTATAGACAATGATTTAAATACCTAGATGTAATCTTTTTTTACAATCTAAGTTTTAGAATAACATAGTTAACTTTTTTGTCAAATAAAAAAGTAAGAATTAGGGTCAAAATAATAATTCTTACATTACTCATTATATATATAGAAGGGGAAAAGAAATAAAAAAAGCGAAGGTTTAATTTTGATCTTTTCGAATAAAAATACATTTATAGTTTAATGTTTTTTATTATTATTTATATTTATTATTTATATTATTTATTATTTATATTATTTTTTTAAATCTCATTCACTTAAATTTCATCTAAATTTATTCTCATATTTTTTATTTTTAGTGTAAAAATTAATAGTGTAAATAATATATTCGGATACTTTTTGTATTCTTGAATCTTGTTTTTTAAAAAAAATATCACTATTTTCTTTTAATTTAATTTCTGCATAACCATTAACATATTCATAATTAAAATCTTTATCTTCTAAAAAGATATCTATAATCTCTAAGTTTTCAATAAATATTTCTTTAGAAAAAAATCTTTCATTTTTCTTTTTTAATTCATTAAATATTTTTTCACTACTAACTTTATTTATATATCCAATGTTTGTACTACTAATCATGTTCTGTAAAGTTGGTGCTTTTTTTTGATTATTTGGCATCATTGCCATTAAAGGTGCTGCTCCACTTGTTGTTATAGCTGTTGCTCCTATTAAACTTAAAATTTTTTTCATAGCTAATAATTCCTTTCTTTTTGTGTTTATTTAATACATATACTTTTATTATATTTATCATTTTTATTTTGTCAATTTTTCTTGTTTCTCCTGTTGTGTTACTTAATTAAATTATTAATTTATTTTATTATACTTCATATTAAACTTTAAAAAAGTTTAAAAACCTTAAACCTTATTTTCTAATTCCTAATTTTTCAATGATTGCTTTATATTCATTAAAATCAGTTTTGGTTAAATATGCAAGCAAGTGTTTTCTTTGTGCTACTTTTTGCAATAAACTTCTTCTTGATACAATATCTTTTCGATGTACTTTTAAATGTTCATTTAAATTATTAATATCTTCTGTTAAGATTGCAATTTGAACTTTTGTTGAACCAGTATCTTTGGCATTTTGACCAAACTTTATAACTAATTCTGCTTTTTTTTCTTTTGAAACCATTACTATTTTCTCCCTTCATTTAGTGGCTTATTTATGTTAAAACAAAGAATTTAAGAAAGGGTTATCTTAAATCAACGAAATAACAACCTCATTAATATTATGCTTTTTTAGCAAAAAAAGCAAGGGTATTAACTAAATCTTGTTCTAAAAGCGTAACTAATTCTACTAAATTATTAATTTTAATATTTTCTCGAAGATATTTTTTAAAATAAACAATGATTTCCTGACCATATAAATCCAAATTAGCATTTAGCAAATATGTTTCAACAACTTCTTTCCCTTCAAATAACCGATAAGATGTCATTGAAAGATAAATTTTACCTCGTGCTAATGTTTCTGTTACATAAACACCATAGGGTAAAATTACTTTTTGTGGCAAATAAATATTTGCCGTTGGAAAATTAATTTTTCGTCCTAATTGTTTTCCTGGTTTTACTTCTCCACGTAAATTATAATCTTCATACAATAATTTATTTGCTGATGCTAAATCATATTTTAATAAAAAATTTCGAATTATTGTTGAAGAAAACAAATTATTTTGGCGATTAATTAAATAAACATTTTCTTGACCAGAAAAAGCAATAATATCATTAAAATCCCCTTTACGATTTTTTCCAAACCGAAAATCAGAGCCAATGACAATTTTTATAACATTAAATTGTTTTTTTAAAATTGTTAAAAATTGTTGTGCAGATAAATTTATAAATGCAGTATTAAGCGACACTTCTAAATAATAATTAAATCCTAATTTTTCAACAATTTGTTGTTTTGAATGATTATCTACTATTTTTGTATTTGTTTGTTGAAAAAAATCACTGACACTTTGTGACATAGTAAAAAATAATGTTGCAAGGTTATACTGTTTTTTAATTTCCATTAAACGTGTAATTAATTTTAAATGACCTTGATGAAACCCATCAAACAAACCTAAACAAGCAACTTTTGGTTTCTTATAACTTGGCTTATTTCATACTAAAATTTTCATTAATAATGATCATCCTTCTCTCTGTAATCTTGGTTTTTAGGTTCAATATGTCCTCATAATCCACGTTGACAGGCATAAACATGTTTTCCAATATGTTTATAAATTGCTAAAACATTTTTATTTTTATTAATAATAAAAATAATTGGGTCAGTATGATTAATAATAACAATAGGTTTTCCTTGCCGAATTTCTTCATCATGATGATAAAGCAATAATTGTTGATTATTAATAAATAAACCATCATACATCGATATTAACTCATTAAAATTTACTGCTTCAGGGTTAATTGCTTTAGATAGCATAAAATTTCCTGATTGCGTACGGCATAAAGCTGTAACAGTAGCAATAGTATTTAATTTTGCCGCAATATCAATCACTAAACTTCTAATATATGTTCCTTTAGTACATAACACACTAAATTTAATTGTATGATTATGTGCATCATATTTTTTTAATTTAATTGCCTTAATTGTAACAGTTCGTGGTTTAATTTTTACTTCTTTATCTTGGCGTGCGTACTCGTAAAGTTTTTTACCATTAACTTTAATAGCAGAATATTTTGGTGGATATTGTTCATACATAAATCCATTAAATTCATTAAAGATTTTTTTTAATATTTTCTTTTGAATCTTAAATGGTGCTGTTTCATTAAGCACATTCCCAGTAATATCACCAGTATCTGTCTCAACAAATAATCGCATTTCAACATCATACGCTTTATCTGCTGTTAACAAATATTCACTCATTTTCGTAGCATTATTCACTAAAACAACTAACATTCCTGTTGCTAATGGGTCTAATGTTCCTGCGTGACCAATTTTATTAATCTGCAATTTTTGTTTAATTTCTTGAATAACCTGATTACTTGTTTTTCCTGTTGGTTTATTAATTAAAAAAATACCGTCATGCATAATAACCACCCCGCTTCCTGAAATATTATATCACTTTTTAATATATTCATAACACTGATTAAAAAAGTACCTTATTTTTATCGTATTTTTTACAAAATTAATTGATTATTAGAAAAATATAGTTTATGATATTTATGTATGAAAAATAAATATTGTTACATTTATATCTTTCTTAAATTATTCTAGTCTTTCATTTTATGCTAAAATTTGTATTTTGTGACAATATTTAAATCTAAAATAATCTTAAAGTTTGTTTTTCATACGTTTTTAAAAATTAATTGAAGTTTCTTATAGGCTGTTCATTTTTCTTCAATTAATTTTTTTTATTTGTATAAAACAAAAAAATACTTTTAAAATCTTGCAATTTCAAAAATGTATGTTATTATTAAAAATGTCTTAAGTAGACAAATAAGTAAATCAAAATAAGAAAATTGGACATTTTAGGTAATCTTTATTTTTTAATAAAATAAAGCAACGAATACAGATAAATGTATTAAATACCTAAATGGCCTTTAAAATTAATAAAATATCTCAAAAAATATAAAAAATAGGACTCTAGTCCTATTTTTTATATTAATTTATTATCTTGTAAAATGGCAACTAATCCTTTAAAAAGTAAATCTTTATCATAATGGTAAGTAACTAATTTTTTAATGTAAACAGCATTGCCTCCTGTTAAAATTACTTGTGGTTTTATTGCTTCAGTTGCAAGTTGGTTAACAAAAGCAGTAATTGCTAATAAATGACCATTGACTAATCCAATATTGATTGCTTGTTTAGTATTTTTTCCTAAAGTCGCATTGTCATAAGAAAAATTAAATTTTTGTAATAATTGTGCCCGTTCAAATAATGCTTCTGCTGCTGTTTCTAAACCTGGCATAATAATTGTTCCTAAGAGAATTCCTTGTTTTAGTAATGAAATTGTTGTTGCTGTTCCCATATTAACTAAAATAACATCTTGTTTAGGAAATAAAACTAATGTTGCATATGAACCAACAATTAAATCAGCACCCAGATTGCAAAGATTAGTAATGTCTGTTTTTAATCGCTCAGTAAACAAATTTTTTTTAACTTGATAAAAAGGAATTTTTAAATCTGCAACTAATTGATAAAATAAATCATCTCACATTGGCCGAACAGAAGATAAAGCTAATAATGTAAGATCTGTTAAAACTAATTTTATTGTACTTAAACCAGTTATTATTTTTTGCCGAAAATTCTTTTCATCAACTAATTCGCTACTAGACATTGTTAAAAAAACAATAATCTTTTTTTGAGAATTAAGAATTGCAAATTTAATTGCTGTATTACCAATATCAACTAATAATTTCATTACTGTGTTCTCTCCTTTATTAATTCACTAATTGCTGCTAAAATTTCTTTTACAATAATAATTTTGTTTTGACTACGAATTAGTTGATGCCCTTTTTTGTTAATAAAATGATTTCATTTTGATCATTATCCATAACATTAATTTAATTGATAATAATTAAATTTAAATTTTTGTCAATTAACTTTTTACGAGCATAATCTAAATCAAAATTATTTTGAGCACTAAAACCAACTAAAATTTGGTGCTGTTTTAACTTACATAATTCAGATAAAACATCAACATTAGGAAGTAATGATACAGCAAGTTGAGGATTTTTTCGCTTGCTAATTTTTCCTTTAATAGGAACCGCAACTTGATAATCATTTAAAGCAGCGCACGCAATATTAATGTCTTGTTCTTTATACGTTTTTAACATTGCTGTTAACATTTCATTGTTTGTATTTGCTTTAACATGTTCATAATAAATTGGAAAATCACAATCATCAACAATTGTTGTTAAAGAACAGTTTGTTCATGTTAATACAGTATGCGATGCATTTCCCATTTTCCCGATCGAATTATTTGTCAAATAACGAATATCATCTAAATATGTTTTTGTTCGCCCAAAATTAAGCATAACTTTTTTTATCTTTTCACAATTTTTTTCAAACTAAAAATTGGTTTATTTCCTTTAAAACATCTTCTCATTCTCAGGCACGACCAATCCCAATCATATTGAAAGCAAGCATTCCTAAACGAAGTTCATAAATTTGATTCCCATCTACTATTAATTGTGCTAAATTCCGTAAATTAGTTGGTGATAAATACATTTTACTATTCATTGCAGGAAAAATCATTTTATAACTTTGAGTATCACTATATACTAAACTCGCTAACGTATTTGTAAAACCATGAGCAATCTGAGCAATAAAGTTCTATGTTGCTAGGTAAACAACAAATAAATCAGCTTGCTCAGCGCAATTGTAATATGTTTTGATAAGTCTTTTTTATCATAATATTGTTTCATAAAAATTTAGGTTTTTGCTGTTGTTGGTCAATTCTTTAAAAATTTTAAAGCATATTGTGTTAAAAGCAATTCAACATCATATTCTTTCTTCAATGCTTCATATAAATGAAGACCCTTATGAGCAGCAATGCTTACCGTAATAACTAAAATAATTTTTGCCATCTTAACACCTCACTCATTGTTATAATTATATAATTAAAAATCGATATATTAACATAAATATATCGATTTTTAATTATTACCTTGTTGTTTTCTTTGCAAAAAAACAGCCTGCATTCTTCGTTGCGATTCGGAAATAATTCCTTCTACTAATTCTTGTCATTGTTGTTGCTCTAAATAACGGCAATAAAATTTACGAATAATATTTAATCGTTTACCATAACGTTATTGGGCAAAATATTTTACCTTTTTTAATATTGAAATATAGGCATATTTTAAATCTAATGGTTTTTGATAAATTTTTTGATAAACCTGTGAATATTCTTTTAATTAACTCGGTTATCTTATATTCTAAGGCTTTTGTTCGTTCAATAATCATTCGTTTTAAAATTTCATCTTTTTGTGTTGAATTATATTTTGAACTTTTCATAACATAATACAATTTTATTTCTAATGCTAAGACATGATTATTATGTGATATAATTTTTTCATTATTCACAATCATTGATAATTCACGAATAACATTATCATAAAATTGGCTACAATTGTTCTCTCCTAAAGTTGACATTTTTTAACCCCACATAATAAATAGTTTTTAAATCCTTATAAATAGTTTCAATCAAGTACCTTTCTCATAATATAGTATTATACCGTATATTTATTATTTTTAATTAAAAAATTAACTAGGAAAAGTTCTAATTCATAGTTTTTATCCTTTAATTATCATTACCAATAACATAATCATCATTTTTTAAGTTATCAACAGAAGTCATAATAGCTTGCAATCGCATATAATAATTTGATGATGAAATAATTGGATATTTTTTATCAAAATAAACCTTAATATATGTCAATTTTTTACGATAAGTTGTTAATCATTTATGTGCAATTAAATTTAGTTCCTCCATAATCTCTCGTTGATTAACACTTATGGCATCTTTTCGTTTTGCCGGATCCAGTTTTTTAAATAGACCTGTTGCTTTTTGTTTAAAATTAATTGCATAATCAATAAAACCAACTACCCCTGAAATTTTAACTGGTGTAACATAAATTCCTAAATCATGATTACGGCAGTAATCATACTGAATTAGCGAAAAATTAGTATTTTTAAACTCTGATTGAACATAATTTAAATCATTAAATTCTTTAATATTATAAATTTTAAAATCCACATAATAATCATATGGTGTTAAAAAGCAATTATTGGTATATCAACTATAGCGTGAAATTGATTCAAAAATTTCTTCTTCAATAAATTCCAATTCACGAAAATAATATGTTTCTGTTTTTCAAAACCGTTCTAAAATATAAAAAATTAATTCTTCACCATCAATATTATTTAAAAATCAATTTTTTTGAAAATTAATATTACGATACTTCATTAAATCTTGTTTTTCAATCCGCTTATTAATATCAATTTTTTGTAAATAATTATCATATCTTTTTGTAAAATATTCATAAAACCATCGTAAAGTTAAGGTATATAAAATATAATAATATGGAAAATCATTTTTCAAAACAAACTTAATAAGTTTTATTAATGTTCGTAATAAATTATTAGAAATCTTATTAGCTTTATTAAAACCATGGACAACTTGAATAACATTATCATTTTTTTCAATTCCATTTCGTCAAAAAATATATGTTAATTCTCCCTCTGTTTTTTTTTTATAACAAAAAGGAATAATTCTTACAATAAAATTAATTTCATCGTTAACTTGATATTCTAAATAACCATCATTTTGACTATCCTTGATAACTGTTCCTTTGGTAATATTTTTGCGCATTTCATTTAAAACAACTTGAAACATTTGTTCACGTAAGCCTGTTTTATTTTTAGGATGATACTTAATAATGGCTAATTCTAACTCTAACTTGTCATATTTTGTTAATGTTTTAAAACCATATTCACCAAGAGCAATTGTTTGATAACCTAATTTTTGAAAACTATTTTTATAAATTCTAAAAATTTCCTGCATTTTTTTTCGAATATTAGTTGCTAAATTAAGTTGTTTACTAACAACACTATTTAATTCTAAAAACTTTGCTTTTTTCTGCATTAAGTTCGCCCCTATTTTCTACTTAAAAATATTATAACAAAAATTATTTAATATTTATAATCTCATCATTCACAACATCAATGCTAACAGCATTAGGAACTTTATTTAAACCCGGCATCGTAATAATATCTGCTAAATAAGCAATAAAATATTCTGCTCCTGAATTAATTTTTAAGTCACGAATAATAATTTGATCATCATAAAGATTTTTATTACCAAAAATTGTTTGATGATTTTTAGCCATACAAACTGGTCAATGTTGATATTTTGTATTTTGTTGATAAAAATCAATCTTTGTTTGTGCCAAGGGACTAAAAACAATTTTTGTTGTTTGATAAATTTTTGTACAAATTATTTTAATTTTTTCAGTAAGCGATGTTGTTGATGGATTAAATAATAATTGATATTGTTGTGGTTTTTCAATTTCTTTAAGAATAATTTTAACCAAAGTTGGATTATCTTTAATTCCGAAATGATATGTATTATTAATTCCAAATGGAATTTTTTGTTTTTTTAACCATTCAGTCACGACAAAAATTTCTTCAGGAGTGTCAGTTGCAAATTGATTTAAACAAACAACAAAATTTAAATGGTAATTTTGAATAATTTTAATATGATATTGTAAATGTTCTAATCCTTTTTTCAAACTACCTAGATCAGCTGTTGCTAATGTTGTTTCAATAGCACCACCATGTAATTTTAATGCTCTAATTGTTGCTACTAACACGGTACAATCTGGTGTATATTCCTTGTTTAAATTAATAATATCATTAAATTTTTCAAACCCTAAGTCACTCCCAAATCCAACTTCACTAACAACATAATCACTTAATTTTAATGCTAAATTTGTTGCAATTAAAGAATTTGTCCCATGGGAAATATTTGCAAATGGCCCACAATGGATTAATAATGGTGTACCATATTTTGTTTGTGCTAAATTTGGCAATAAAGCATTTTTTAATAAGGCTAATAATGAACCCGTAATTTTTAATTCGTGTAGGTAAATTGGTTCATTATTCAAATTATAAGCAACTATTGCTTGGTCTAAACGACGACGTAAATCATCAAAATCTTTACTTAAACCTAAAATCGCCATAATTTCGCTAGCAGCAGTAATTTGGAAATGTTCTGAACGATGTAATTTATCATTAATTTTTATTTCAATATTTCGTAAAGCACGATCATTAACATCCAAACAACGTTGTCAAACAATTTTTTTAGGATCAATTTGCAGTGGATTTCCTCAATAAAGAAGGTTATCAACCATAGCACTGACCATATTATTTGCTGTTGTAATTGCATGAAAATCACCAGTATAATGTAAATTAATTTCATTTTCTGGTTCCATAATGCATTCGCCGCCACCGGTTGCTGAGCCTTTTAATCCAAACACTGGTCCTAACGATGGTTCTCGTAATGCTAAAGTTGTTTGATATCCTAAATGATTCAACATATCAGCAATACCAATTGAACAAGTTGTTTTTCCCTCTCCTGGTTTGGTTGGATTAATTGCTGTGACTAAAATAAACTTTGCTTTTTTAGGTAAATTAATAAAATTAAAGGCTTTTACTTTTGCCATATAATCACCATATTTAATTAAGTCATCATCTATTAAATTAATTTTTGTTCCAATTGTGATAATTTTTTCCATTTTCTTTTACTCCTTTTAATTAATAATGTCCTATTTTTAGGAAGTGTCAATAATTTTGGTAGTATTCATTATTATTGGGTTTTTAATAAAATTAAGTAATTAAAAACAAATTAAGTTTTACTTATGAGTTTTACTTATGACTTAAATGATAACAAAATTTATAAAAAATTCAACTTTTTAAAAAAAATAATTTTTAATTAAATAAATAATTTTATAAAATTATGAATTTTGCCACAATAAAAAGTACTTTTTAAAGTTATTACTAATTTTAAAAAGTTTTTTATAAAGATAAAAATTGGTTTTGTATTTGATTTAAATAAAAAATATTAAATTTAATTTAATGAATAATTATATTTTATGTTATCGTTCTGAAAAAGGTAATCGCCATTATAAAACTCTACTTGGCGAATATCTTCGTGCCATAGATCGGTTATTCATCTTTAAGCATCAAAATATTAAGTTTTAGTATTGCATTATTCATCAGATAGTATCTTTAAAATTAAAAATTAACCTATTTTTCCCTACAAATTAGTTAATTTTTATAATTTCCTTTCTGTGATTTATTATATTTTTTCGGTTTAACAATTAATAATATCATTTTTAATAAAGGTACTATCTGATGAATAATGCAAATAAAAAATCGCTCTAATAAGCGATTACTTTAATTTGTATTTAATTACTTTATTTATATTTTTTATAAAAAATAAGCTTTTTTCTTACTACCATAATTTTTAAACACGATGCTATTTTAAAAATGCTAAGATTTTGTATTTAATTATTTAACTATTTCATATACAATAATTTATATACAGGTATTTTAACATAGAAATATTTTAGCATAGAAAAGAGCAAAAATTTAATGGATAAAACAAAAATAATTGATGGGAAAACGGTTAGTGAATTAATCAAAGTAAAAATAACTAAACAAATTTTAAAAATTAAGGCAAAAAAGCAACGTCTACCTGCCTTAACAATTATTCAAATTGGTAATAATAAAGCTAGTACTACTTATATTAAAAATAAAAAAATTGCTTGTGAAAAAGTTGGCGTTACTTGTAATGTATTAAATTATCCAGATAGTATTGTCGAATCAGCTTTAATAAAAATTATTAATGACTTAAATAATAATTCTAACATTGATGCAATTCTTGTTCAACTTCCATTACCAAGGCATATCAATAGTGAAAAAATTATTAACACAATAACAACTAAAAAAGATGTTGATGGGTTTACTCCAGAAATATTAGGCAATTTAATGCTTGGACATTATAACTTATTGCCAGGGACGCCCAAAGGAATTATCGCCCTTTTAAAACACTACCAAATTCAATTAGCAGGACAGCATGTTGTAATTATTAGCCGTAGTAACATTGTTGGTAAACCCCTTGCTAATCTTTTAATAAATGCCTCAGCAACTGTAACAGTTTGCCATTCACAAACAAAAAATTTATCTGTTTTTACAAAACAAGCTGATATTTTAATTTCTGCCTTGGGGAAAGCTAAATTTGTTACAGCAGAGATGATTAAAGAAAATGCTATTGTGGTTGATGTTGGAATTAATCGTGATGAAAATAATAACTTATGTGGTGATGTTGACTTTAATAATGTTTTATCAAAAGTAAAAATGATTACCCCTGTTCCTGGCGGAGTTGGGCCAATGACAATTGCCGCATTATTAGAAAACATCTTATATCTTTATCAATTAAATCAAGAAACATGCTTGGTACTTTGATAAGGTTTCTTATTTTAAATTTTGCAAGATTGCTTCAATATTATTCGAATTTTCTAATGAATGATCAAAAACAAATTCTAAATCCGGACAACGATAAATTTCTAATTTATGCGCTAATTTACTTCGAATTTCATTTTTATAATTCTGAACAATATTGTGAAGTTCTGCCTCTGATTTATTTAATAATGATGAATAATAAACCTTTGCATGACTCAAATCATTTAATAATTTTACAGCATTAATTGATATAGTATTTAAAATTTCATCACGAATTTCTCGTTGCATAATAATTGTTAAATCACGGGTAATCAAAGATTGCATTCTTTCAACTTTAATTTTATTTGCCATTATCTCACCTTTTTCTAACTTACTAGCATTATAACAAAGCATTTTATAAAAAAAATAATTTTATTAATAAACAAAATTATTTTTAAAAAGAACTGAAAAAGTATTAGATGTCATTAAAAAAAACAATTTTTATGTGATAGTATGTAAAATATACCAAGGAGGGACTATGAAACGTTGAAATTATCGGATTTGATACAAAGATTATCTCTGATATTATAAAGTAATAATTGCCAGTTTAGCTTTTGGATTTTTAACTTATGGATTTTACATGGATATTTTTAAAGAATTTTGATATGTAAAAGAAACAAAACTTACTAGTTTGAAAAATTATGACATCTTATTAAGTTTTTATTCTGTTCAAGTTAATATCATAACTATTACTTGGTTAATATTAGCAATTTTTAATCATCATCGTGAACAAAAAAGTTGATTTTTTTCAACTAATGCTAAATTAAGTATTTTAAACTGAAATTTATTAATGTTTTTTATTTTTTGAATTGGAATTATTATTGATTATAAAAACGGAGAAGTAACAATTTCTGAATATAGTAAAGCACAAATTAGTTGTACTGTTGTTACTCATTTTATTATGCCAATTCTCTTTTTTGGTTATACCTTCTTGTCATTTAGTGATCATCGTCTTAGTTGAAAAAAAGACTTTTTACAAAAAGATTGATGAATTAGTTTAAGTTATCCATTTTTTTATTTAATGTATGTTATTGTGCGGGCAGCAGCTTGAAAACGAGATGGCAATATTACTTGAACATATCCTTATCCATTTTTAGACATTGATAATCCAATTATTTCAGGATTATCAAGAGTACAAGCAGCATGTTTTATTGCTTTTATTTTTATTATTGTTTTTACTATTTTTCACATTAGTTTGCATAGTCTTAACAATGGTATATACCGTGTTTTTAATAAAAATCAAAATAAAAAAAGAAAATAGTGATAAATAAAGTTATTTATCACTATTTTCTTTTTGCAGTTGTAATAAAATTTATTATTGCTATTAAATATTCCGTTGAATTATGATATATTCCGCGAACATGATAACAATCAAAAACAATTCGACGACTAATTTTTTGTTTTTCATACTTACGCTTATTCTGATAAGCTACCCGCCCCATTATATATGGTGTTGCATGATCTTTCTTATTCAAGATATATAACACTGGTAATTTTGCTAATGCTTCCAGATTCTCACCAGGATTAATTTTTTCTGGATCATAACCGCGTGCTTCAATGGCATAACGACGAATTGCATAATAATGTTCATAATAATTAACTTTTGTCTTTAACATATAATAACGATATAAAACATTTAAATTAATAATTGTTGAATCTAAAACAGCACTATTAATTAATTTATTTTTATCAAATGCAAATTTTAAATATTCCATAATAACAAAAGTTCCCATTGACCAACCATGGAAATTAAGTTCCTTTAATTTTGGATCAATTTTAGTTTGTAAAAAATCAACTACTGCTGCTAAATCATATTTCTCATAGTAACCCATTGTTGTCATTTTAGTAGTTGATTCGCCATGATTTCGTTGGTCAAAAACAAGAATATTATAACCTAATCGAAGATAAATTAAACCAAAAAAAATTGCACGGAATTTATGTGAATTTAATCCGTGAACAACAATAACTCATTTTTTATTGTTGTCATTTTTTAATCATGAACGAATTGAAACTCCTTTTAACATCACATCTTCATAACCAGGAATATCATATTTCTGAATATCTCATTTTTGTGCTAATTCATCAGAAGTTAATGCCATTGTTTCAAGATGCAAACGCTTGGTTAAATCCATAATATACTTTTTACAATATGCTTCTAAATCATTATCAGTTTTTTTTCATCAAGTATGATGAGTTAATAAAAATCGTTTGTCATGAAAAGCATAAAATATTTTAATATAAATAGCATTATTATGCATATATTCTTGTAATTGATCATCAGGAACAAGATGATAACTATGGTCAGTAACAAAATCTTGTTCAAAATCTTCCTCATCTTTATGTTTCTTGACCATCCTACTGTAAATCCTCCTTCGTGAAGCCATATGGTAGTAAATCTTTAATTGTTAAAACATATGATTCACCTTTTTGATTATAAATTTCAATTGGAATTCGATGATCAACTAATTCTCATAAAAATTGCCGGCATATTCCACAAGGAGAACCTGCTTGTTTACTGTCAGTATATAAGTAAAATTTTATAATATCTGTTTTACGATAACCTAACGCATAAAACTGAGCTAAAGCTATCCGTTCTGCGCAAATCGTAGCAGCATATGCTGCATTTTCAACATTAACACCAATAACTTCTTTACCATCTTTTAACAAACAAATTGCACTAACACGAAAATTTGAATATGATGCATAAGCTTTTTTACTTAATAATTTTAACTTTTCAAAATAAGTTGGCATTTCATTAACTCCCCTTTTTAACTAATGTGTAAATATAACTTAATAACATCCACCAACGGTGGTAACATTATTAATAATCCAATTGCAATTGCTAAAATAGAATTAATTAATGTTGCCGCGGCACAAATATCTTTAATTTTTTTTGCTTTAATATTATATTCAAATGATAATAAATCAACAAAATTTTCAACCATTGTATTAATTAACTCAAAACCAATGACAATTCCAATGGTTAATAATAAAATTGCTCATTGAACATATCCAAACTGGTTAGGAACCATTTTTTGTAATCAAATTCCCAGACCAATAACAACTAATGACACAATAAAATGAATAATTAAACTTGATTCTTCTTTAATTGCTGTATAAATTCCACGAAAAGCATTTGAAAATTTATTCCGTAATTTAAAAAATATTTTTTTCTTGACTGGTGACTCTTTTGCCATTATATATTCCTTTCTTCTTTCTGTTTTTATTTTATTGGAATTCGGTTAATTTGTAAATCATTTAATACTTTTCGTTGTAAATTAAACATTTTTTCTTCATCAGTCGGAGTTTGATGATCATAACCTAAAATATGTAACATACCATGAGTAAATAAAAAAGCAAATTCACGACGAAGAGAATGGTTATATTCAGCAGCTTGGGCGAGGGCTTTTTCATAGCAAATAAAAATATCCCCTAAACTGCGCAGTCCGGTTAATTGAAATAAATCAATCTTATTTTCTTCTTCTAAAGCAAAGGTAATAACATCAACAACATAATCTTTGTTACGATATTTTCGATTAAGTTCTAATTGTCCTTGTGCATCAACAATAATTAATGATAATTCTAATGGCTCAGTTATTGCTAATAAAGTTTTAATTTTTTTGAAAATTGCATTAAAATCATCTTGATATGGTTTAATATCAAACTTTGTTTCATTATAAATCACAAAATCATCTTTCATTACCTCACCAGACCCTTCTCTTTTTTTATTATAACAAATTAAATCATTATATTTAGTAAATAATCTAATGTTGTTTGCAAACCAATTTCCATTTTAGCTGATAAATATCAAATATTAATAATAAATTCTTGCTGATTTAAAATAAGATAATAATTATTTTCTCTTTTAACTTGCGTTATAATTATTTGCCATTGTTTCTTTACAAAATATTTTTTTACTTGTTGTCCTGGTTTAATAACTAAATGTTCCTGATGGGGAACAAAAATATAAGTTAATTCATCGTACAGGATGCAGTTTCATTACCACTATTTGCAAGTTGCGGATTAAATCTTTTCCCAATTGCTTTAAATGGTGTTGCAATTCCAATTCCAATTTGGCGGAAGAATCCTTTTGTTCCACCTCCGCGTGCTGCTCCAACTAGTTTACTTGTGGAAAGTGTTGTGACCCCAAGTCCAAAGCCTACTAACCCAACAATCCCAGCTCTTGAACTCATTCCCTCGATGGCGTGTAAGAAATGGCGAAAGTCAAGGGGTTTTTCTTGGTGAGATTGACTGCTTGCTGTTTCATTATCCCCTCAATCACCACCAGAACCCATTGCGTTCATTGTTTTATCTGCCATACTAGTTCCACCCATCGCCATTGATCGTTTGGCTCTTTTACTTTTGGCAAATCCGAATGCTTTTCAGTGAAATTTATGTTATAAAAAAGAAATTATATTATGTGAAGAACATTGATTACAAAATTATCAATTAGAAAATTTAATTATAAATAAAAAAATTAGGAGGAATTAAATTATGAATAAAAATTACTTATTAGTAATGAAATATGAAAATAAAGTTATAATTAAATTAATTTATACATTAGAAAAGGCAAAAATTACTGCTAATTAAGTGGGTAATATGCAATTAAAAACTAATATTCTTGAAAAGTTATAGGAAATTATTAATTTTAATGATGATACTGTTAATGGTATTATTGTACAAACTATTTTAAATTTTGCTAAAGTATCAAATGAAAATTTTATCATTAATGATGTTGCAGAAACATCACATACAAGTGTTTTATCGGTGACAAAGTTTTGTAAAAGTTTAGGTTTTACAGGATGAAAAGAATTTTATATTTTTTTTCGCTATGAATTAGATAATTTAAAAAAACTTAATCATTTTTATCGTCTTAATTTATCAAAAAATACTGTTAATTATTTAATATCAAACCATAGTGCAATGATGACAAAATTATTAAATTTATTTTAAAAGAAAATTAACCGATTATAGAAATTAATTTAACAACAAAAAAACCGATTATTGCAAATTATTAATGATCGGCGCAAAATGTATACCCACTAAATTATTTATAATCATTTATTTATTATTTTTAATGCAATTTTAACAATGATTAATTAAAAAAATACCCAGCACAAGTTTTCTGAGTATTTTTTATTATGATTTATTATGATAAATATCTCAATCTTCTAAGACCATATGTTTAATAAAACGATTCATTCATAAGTCAGAATTGGCCTCCGTTTGTAAGTTTCCAACTTCACCCGTTTCGAACCCAACATAATTTCCATTTTTAATATAGACGTAAGTTGGCAATCCAGTTAATCCTAATGAATCAGCAGTAATTGTTTTGTCAATTTCACGATTAATTTTATGAGCATTTTGCTCTTGTGTTACAATTCAATCAGCAATTTTTTTTGCTCATTTTTCTTTTCAAATACCATTATAATCTTTAATGTTATCAGTAATAATTAAGCGAGTGTTTTTAATTTTTTCTTGCTCATCAGCACTAATGGGATATGTTTTTAAAGCATATTGGGCACCAAAATTACCTGCTAAATACTTGTCATATTTATCATTACCATAACCATTTTTATTATATAAATCTGGAATTGTTGTATCTGTTGTATTTTGACAATGAATGCAATTCTTTGCTGAAACCATAAAAATAAAACTTTCTTTATTGTTTATACCATTGATGAATTGGTTGTAATATGACATATTTTGATCTGAACAAGTTATTGTTGCTTTTATTGTTGTTGTTGCGAGTGTCATTGCTGCCATTGTACTTAGCAGTTTTTTCATTTCTATTCCTCCCCAAGAATTATTTTATATAATTGTCTATCTATAACTATACATTATTTTTTATATTTTTAAAGTTAAATCTAAATATTTTTATGGTGTTATTTAGTAGATAATTATGAGAGAAAAGTATATAATGATAAAAAATAATACAGATTTTAAAGGAGAGTAAATGATGATGGATATAACCACAACATTGGCTGTGTTACTTCCAATAATGATTATTTAATGATTATTTTATTAATTTTTTCAATTTTTTTCGGTTTCAGAAACAGATATTACCTCAATTAATGTTATTCGTTTAAAACAAATGGCAAAAAAATATTATTAAACGAAAAAAAGAGCAACAAATAAAAAAATTCGTCGAGCAAAACAAGTTTATAAATTCGTCAAAGATTATGATCGTACTTTAGCTGTAGTATACCACATACATTTTAAAGATTACAAGAAAATAACAAAAATAATAAAAATATTTATTTATAATTATAAAAATATCATAAAATAAATAAATAAAAAATATAAAATTAAACAAACTAAAAATTAGTTTAAATACAAAAACTTAATAATTTAAAATTATTTAATTAAACTATTCAAAAAGTTAAATGGTGTCTGAAAATTTAAAGACTTATGAACTCTTTCAAAATTATAAAAATAATAATAATAATAATAATAATTTAATTTATTCTGTAAACTAACGACATTTAATATTTTTTCTTCAAATACAAATAATTTAGTATAATTTTGATGAAATCTTTCAATCTTACCGTTTGACTGTGGAGAACGAACAGGTGTTGTCTGATGAAAAATATTTTTATCTGTTAAAAATTGAGTAAAATTAGTTTCTTTAACAGTAAATAATGTTCGTATAATGTTTATTTATTGTAATAAACACTGATTATTAACAATGTTATAAAAAATGTTAATATATTGTTTATTTAATGTTTAATAAACACTGTTAATAAACATTGTTAAATATATAAAATAATAAAAATTGGCACACTTAAAATAACTATTAAGAACTTTAATAGTAAATATAATAAGTTCATTTTTCTATTTAATAAATTCATTTTTTACATCAAATCACATATAAAAACTAGTGTGCCACAGTTAAAATATATGATAAATAATAAATACTAAACTCCTTTAACCATAATACGGAAAAAATTTAATATTTTTATAATACAAAATATAGCAAACGGAATTAAAATAATTCACGCATCGCCTAAAAAAAACCATTATCTCAGGTAAAATATTTGTTACACCATCTTTAACTTTTCATAATGCACTAGTTAATCCAGTTCAAATACCAGTCATACCCTCAGTCATAGTTTTAGGTGTAGGTGCTGTTGTTGTTAAAAAATTAACCGCCGTTGTTAAATACATACCTAACATTATTTTTTATCCTCCTTTCTTTCAATTTCTTTTTTATCTTTTTTATTTCGTTCAATTTGACGAATTTTTTGATAAATTCCTAAACCAATATAAAGAAAAATCCCCAATACAATAAGAACACTAAATATTGTCGTTAATCAAATTGGCATAATATAACTCCCTTCTAAAAAATTAAAAAATTGAAATTTGCAAACTCGCTCCGCTCGTTGTCGCTTCGCTCCATTAAAAAACATTATTGAATAAATTATCCGCTAATAAATTACGCGGAATAATTTATTCTTTTACTTTTTAATTTCAATATCTTTTGCAATCTTATTAACAGTATTAATAACATTATCTTTACCATACTTTTTCACTAGCGACCGCAAAATAAAATATTGCTTTGTTTGCATAATTTCAACTCCTTAATTAAAAATATTAAAAAAATTTACTTTCCAAAACTGTAAAAACCAAAAATACAAAATGTGTGTGGTTTCTACAGTTAATATTTTCACTCAACAAAATATTATTAAAATTTTGCAATTTCAACGCAAAAAAGTTAACTAAAACAGTATCATACTGTAAATTATCAATATATAAATTTTCAATAAACGAACTACGATTTTGAAACACAAGAGTTGCTTTTTTCCTACTTCATCCTTTATTCTATAAAATTTAGATAACAATGGAATGAAAAAAATTTGATAGTTTAATAAAAATATTTTCCTAATCTAACTCATCGATACGGTCTTTTACTACTTCCTCAATTTTTGCTAGCACAGTAAAAAATTCTTCAAATTCAAACTTTTTAATTTGATTACATACATGTTGGACATTATTTAAATCCATTTTAACCTCCTTTCAAGCAAAAAATTACCATCCTAAGTTAACTTTTCCTTGCAAATATAAAACTTTGTTTAACAACAAAGTTTTATATTACTTTAACATTAAAATCATATTGTTTCATAACTTCTGGTTTGTCCGTTACTAAATATAAAACATCTTTAACGTCATAAAATTTAAAAAACCCAACTTTATCAAATTTTGTACTATCAGCTAATAAAATTTTAACCTGAACCCGTGCTAAGGCTGCTAATTCAACCCGCGCTTCTTCTTCATTACTTTTGAAAACAGCGCCAGTTTTATCAATTGTATTTGCTGAAAAAATAACTTTTGAAAATTGAATTAATGATAAACTTTCCTCACAAAACGAACCATAAAAAGCTTGTGATTTTTCTCGTAATTTACCTCCAAATAAGACATTATATTTAACATTAGGATTATCTTTTGCCAATTGTAAAATTCGAAATGAATTAGTGACAACTTTTATTGGTTTATCAATTAAAGTAACAAAAATTTCACAAGTTGATCCTGCTCCGACAAAAATAACATCATTTTTTTCTAACAAATTTGTTAACTTTTTTCCTATAATCATTTTTTTATCAAAATTAATACTACTTGTTCGAACATTAATATTACATGTTTTATTATGAACTCCTAAAAAATTAATACCACCATAATACATTGTAATAATTCCTTCATTTTCAAGTTCTTTTAAATCACGGCGCGCAGTTGTTGCTGAAATATTATATTTTCGAACATATTCAAGAACATGATTCATTTCGTGAAAAATTTTTTGACACAAATATGCTAATAATAAATCTTTTCGTTGGACTCGATGGATAATTCTCTACTCCTTTCATTGTTTAATTCTGTACTTAATTATTATACCGAAAAAAAGTTATTTACCAAAATGTTCCAAAAATTTTCTTAAATTTTCAATAAGTTTTTTATTATGCAATAATTGATATAATTCAACATCACTTGCTTTTTGAATTGCACCAATACTTTCAAAATGGTGATTTAATAATTTAATTCGTTGTTTTCCAAACCCCGGGATTGTTTCTAGAATACTTGTTGTCAAAGCTTTTGTTTGCCGGCGGCGAAAACTAGTAATTGCAAAATTATGAACATTTTCTTGCATTCTTGTTAAAAATAAAAATAAACGGCTACTTTTATCCAAATATACTTTATCTTTTTTTAAATTAAGTAAATGGTCAGTTTTATGATGATCATTTTTAACTAAACCAACCACGGGAATTGATAAATCTAATTTTGCTAGTTCTTTTAAACAAGCATTAACTTGTTGAATCCCACCATCCATAATAATTAAATTGGGAAGGGCTTGTTCTTCTTGAATAATCTTTTGATAACGACGAGCAACAACCGCCGCAATACGGTGCGTATCATCTTGATATGGAATTTCTAAATTATACTTACGATAATCATTTCGTGATGGACGACCATTTTTATAAACAATAACCCCACCAGTCACAAACTCATTATTAATATTAGCAATATCAATCATTTCAATTAAATATGGTAATTCTGATAAACCTAAAATCATTTGTAACTCTTTTAAAACTTCAGCATTATTTAATTCTCGTTGGGCAGTTGTCTGGTATTGGACATAAGATTCATAACTATTTTCAGTCGCTAATTTCATAATTTTTTTTTCAATTGGTGTTTTAGGATGAAAAACACCATTATCAAATAACAAGTTTAATTCTGGTAATGCAATTGCCTTGTTAACAATTATTTTTGTGGGTAAAATATTTTTTTGATAAATATTTTGCAAGTATAAGCGGTATAATTCTTGGTAATCTTCAGCAAAATCAAGATGATAATATTCATAATCTTTATAGCTTAATTTTCCAGCACGATAAAATAAAGTTGTTAATACTAAATGCTCAGTAGTTTGATATAAACTAATCACATCTAAATCATCATTTTGATTTAACATTTCAACTGTTTGTGATGATAAAGTTCAGTCTAAGTTTCGAATTAAAACTTTTAATTTATGTGCTTCTTCAAATTGTAAGTTATCTGCGGCTTGAAACATTCGTTTCTCTAGTAGTTTTTTTGTTTCAGTAAAATTACCTTTAAAAAAATTATGAACTTTTTTAATCATTTTTGTATAATACTCTGAAGGAACTGATTTAAAACAAGCACCTGAGCATTGATTAATATGATAATAAAGGCAAGGTTTTCCAAGATTTCCTTTACAACGACGTAAAGGATATAATCGTTCTAAGACTTTAATAATTTCCCGCGCATGACTCCCTTCTGGGAATGGTCCATAATAGCTAGCATATTTTTGATGAACATTACGAACATACAAATATTGAGGGTCTTTTTCTTTTGTAATTACAATATAAGGATAATGTTTATCATCATTTAACAAAATATTGTATTTTGGTTTGTACTGCTTAATTAAATTATGTTCTAAAATTAGTGCCTCTTTTTCAGTTTTCGTAATAATTGTTTCTAAACGAACTATTTCTTGAACTAAGCGGGTTGTTTTATAATTATACACTTTGTTAAAATAAGAACTAACACGACTTCGTAAGTTTTTTGCCTTTCCAACATATAATACTTGATGATAATTATTGTAAAATAAATAGCATCCTGGTTTAGTTGGTAAAATCTCAACTTGCTCTTTTAACGATAATTTTTCTGACATTTTTCATTCTTCCCCTTATGTTTGTTAATATTTTATGCTTAATTAAAACAATTAGCAACTCATCATAAAAAATCCAAGATAAGAAAACGGACTTAATATTAAAATAAAAAAACTACTTTTCATAAAAGTAGTTTTGTTAATTTTTTAACGCTTGTTTTGATTTTTCTACTAACACTTTAAATTCATTTGGATTATGAATTGCTAATTCTGATAACATTTTACGATTTACTTCAATGTTAGTTTTATTTAAACCATTCATAAATTGTGAATACGACATATCATGTTCACGTACTGCAGCATTAATTCTTTGGATTCATAATGAACGAAAATCTCTTTTACGTTGCTTACGATCACGAAAAGCATACGCTCATGATTTCATTACTTGTTCTTTTGCTTTTTTGTAATGCGTTGATTTTGTTCCAAAATATCCTTTTGCTTCTTTAATAATATTTTTGCGACGTTTTCTTGTTGTTGGTCCGCCTTTAACTCTTGCCATTTGTTAATACTCCCTTCTCTTTCTTTATTCTTGTAATAGTTGTTTTAATCGACTCTGATCAGTTTGGTCCATTAAACCAGCTTTACGTAAATGACGTTTTTGTTTTGTTGTTTTATTTTGGGCTAAATGTGAAGTATATGCATGCGCAATCTTTCATTTTCCTGTTCCTGTTATTTTAACTCTTTTTGCTAAAGATTTTTTCGTTTTCATTTTTGGCATAAATTTTCCTCCTTGTCTTTTCTTTTAAAAGTTAATTTAATTAATTATTTTTTTGGTACAACATACATATCTAAAAACAAGCCATTTAACTGGGGTTCTTTTTCAATCTTTGCCAAATCTTTAATATAACTAAAAAATTTATCTAATGTTTTTTTGCCATATTCAGGTCTTGCAACTTCTCGACCACGAAACTTTAAAGAAATTTTAACACGGTTTCCATCAGTTAGAAATTCACGCACTTTTTTTGCCTTAAATTCCAAATCATGTTCACCAATTCCTGTTCGTAAACGCATTTCTTTATTTTCAGTTATATGTTGATTTTTCTTATTTTCTTTGTCTTTTTTCTTTTGTTCGTATTTATATTTTCCATAATCAACCAATTTTGCTACCGGTGGATTTGAAGCAGCTGATACTAACAATAAATCTAAACCTTTTTCTTCAGCAAAACGAACTGCTTCATTTCGCCCTAAAGGACCAACTTTATTACCATCATCTAAAATAATTAAAACTTCACGTGCTCTAATATCATAATTTACTTGCTCAATATTTTTATTGTTTTTAGTGGGTTGATTCATCCAATACCTCCATTTTAATTAATTAAAAAAACGCTCAAAAGTAGCGCTTTCATTAACAAGAATTATCTTCTTAAATGATTAAAATATAATCATTAAAAACTTTAATTTTATCTTGTAAAACCTATTAACCACACTAAAGGGCATAGGTGAGCATTAGCTACTTTAACATTTTTCAATATTAATTATATGATTTTTTTTTAATTTAGTCAATAATATTAATAAGATATTTTAAATTAACTTACTAATCAAAATCATTATATTCTTCTACTCTAATTGTTGCTGAAACTCTTTTAAAATTTGTTGTTCTGCTTTTGACAACAAACCATTAGTTGTTACTAAACTATCAAAATTAGTTAATTTATCTAAAGGAACTTGTAAACTTTCAAAAGCAATAGTAGCTTTTTTTAATTGATAACTAAAAATTGCTAATACCGCAACAACTTCCAAACCAGCCGCTTGTAAAGTTTTAACAACTTCAATAACTGACCCACCGGTAGAAATTAAATCTTCAATGACTACAACCTTTTGTCCCCTTTCATAGACTTCTTCAATTTGATTTTGTTTTCCGTAACCTTTCTTAATACTACTAACATACCAAAATGGTAATTATAATAAATGTACTAATAGAGCAGCATGGGTAATTCCTGCTGTTGCTGTTCCAAAAATATTATCAATTTTATCTTGTCCGAAATTAGTATTAATAAGTTCAACAAACCTTTTGTGGAAACCATATACATTTAAGACAAGTTCTATCTTTAGATTAAGTATACCACTTTTTTATTAATTTTTAAATCAACTAAATTAAATCTAAAAAATGACAAAGTACATTCAAATGCATTAATAGCATCCAATTTATTTCAACCAGGACGTTCGTTTCTAATATTCGTTTTTTCGTAATTAAGACATTTATATAATTCATCATATAGGTTTACGCGGATAATTTATCCATTTTCTTTTACATTATTAATTACTATTTTATTTACAGTATTAATAATATTATCTTTTCCATACTTAATTACTAAAAAACGCAAAATAAAATAATGTTTTCTTTCCATTAAAAAATCAACCCCTTTCAAAGTTGATTTGTTGCACTTCGATTACAAAATGCAAAATATTAATCATATTTTTTTGCATCCAAATTATTATATTTAGGAATTAAATTTTTATCTATTTTAAATAATATTTTTTCAATTTCTAATAAACTATTTAATTCTTCTACAGTAAATTTTTTTAATTCTTTTTTCAATTCACCTTGAACAACTACTGCAATACTTTGCAAAATTTTATTTTCTGTTACTTCTTTTCTAAATTTTAAAACTACTTTATTTTTAGTAATGATATCAGTCATTGCTAATTTTGTTGTGCTTGTCAAAAATTTTTAATTTCAAAATTTAAACCCATTTTTTGAAATATTTTTTCTTGATTGGCAAAATTTAATAATTTTTGTTGTCTCATTCCTGTACCTAATTTTCCAAATTCATTAACATAAAAAAACAAATTTAATAATGTATTTTTCAAATTAACATTTTTATTTAATATGTCATTAAATTCCATTACTAAAAAATTTGATAATAAGAAAATGGCTATTCTTGTTGTAGAAATTGTTAATTGTGTTGCATTTAATCCTTGCACAACTGCATCTCCTAAACCACCAGTTAACACTCCTAAATAAATAGCAATAAACTGAAATCTTAACATTTTTAAAAATATTAAAAATCAATTTTCATTTTGTATATTTGGTTGATATAATATTTTTTTTATATAGGTAAAAATACTTCTACTTTAAATGCACCACCATCTTGTTACAATTGATTTGTAAATAAAGCAGCAATTTTAAAAACACCATACAAATTTGTTAATCTTCAATTATTTTGAAAAAAAAGTTTGTATTGTTTTAAATGTAACTGCCATGACTAACCTCCAATAATTGTTTTACTTTGTGGATCAAATCTCATTTATACATTTTCTGTTTCATTATTTAGAACTATTTTGTTCAGATTCATTGGTTTCTATAACTGGTCCTGTTCCTGAATTTCTTTTTACTTGTTCTTTTAAAATAGTCAATTCTTTCTCTAAATAATCAATTCTTTCTTTTTTTTCTGTCTCTTCTAAACAGCTATTGCTGTAGCTTCTTTTTCAGCCTTTTTAGTTTTCTATTCACTTTGTGTTGTTTTATATTCTTCAATGGCATTATTAATTACTTAATCTAAATTAAAGTCTTCAATGACATAAGTGCCATCCTCATTTTTTAATTGGTTCACCATTACCATAAAATTTTAAAATCTTTAACATGTTAAATTTCCTCCTATCAGTAATTGATGCACTATTTTTTGTTAAAAGTCAAGTATTATTTTTTTCGATATTTTTCTTTTAAAATTCCAACACGATTAATTTCCTGAATATTTTTTAAAATCAAAATATTATTTTTATTCATTCTATTAAAATCGTTTGTTATTATACTCTTAATATGAAAAACATCATCTATACTACATCTTTAAAAACAAAACAAGAAGCTAATATAAATAAACGTTTAGGTGTATTAATTATATAACTAATTACTTCATTTCCACATTTTTTATACGGTTTAATTGATGTTTTATGTATTCCATAGTTTGAAATATTTTTCTTTTTATTATTTTGTTTATGTGGTTCATAAAAACTACCATCTTCTTTTTTAGAAAATTCATCACAAAAATACGAACTCGGGTTCGTATTTTTGTGTTCGAGCATGGCATCCTGCTTCACAGTTCAAAATTTCATGCATAAACTTTATCTTTTCTGTTATTAAATTAATAAATTTTTCAATAATTGTGTTGTACTTTTTTTAAATTTAATATGTGAAATATCTGCTGCTCATCGCACAGCATATTGATGTATTTTTTTAATTTCTTTTAGTTGTTTTATTTTTTTTCATAGTTTTTTCATAATTTTTTTCCTAACTTTTTATTTTATATTAAATAAATATTTTTTAAAATAAACTATTCATCTTCTTCTGAACCAAACATTGCTTCTTCACAACAAGCACAACATAATTCACCACCACCCCGCGCTAATACAATCACAAGGTTCTAAATCATGTTCTATTGCAGTTTCTTCTGACCAATTTTTGCATTTTCACTTTGGCATAATTATTCCTCCAAACTGTTATATTTATGTGGTTCATCTTCAACAATAGTATTTTCATCTCTTAAAGATTCATCTAACATATGTCCATGTATTCAAACTCTTCCACCATCAGGTAAATCACAACTATGATTAACTTAATAAAAATCACTTTTCTTTAGTCGATTATGACAATACATTTCTAATTTATCAATGTCTGATAACAAGATTCCATATTGTTTATCTTTTTCAGCAAGTGCTTCATCTAATAATTTTTTAAATTTATTTTATAGTTCATATATTTGGTTATAAATCATTCTATAAGAATTATCACTTATTATTGAATCATTTAATCATATATTAAAATAATCAAATTTTTCATCTACTAATTTTTTAATTGTTTCCATTTTGGGCCTATTTTAATTCTTTATAAACCATTTTTAATGTCTCATGTGCCATTTTGTTAAGTTATTTTTTGAAATCATCACCACAGATTTGTTTTACTTGTTCTATTTGTTTAACAATATTATTAATTTTTTCCATATATTAAATACTCCTTTGCTTAAAATACCTTTTTAACGATAAAAAACCACCTTAGTGGTCTTAAATGTATTGGTACCTTACAAAAACAAAAAAATATTATAATCTTAAGATTAAAATTCTGATTTTGTCATTGAATTAATGCCTCCACCACCTAAAATTATTTCACGTGCATAAACAGGAATTACTTTCCGTTTTGGAAAACATTTTCGTAATACCATAATTGCTTTTTGATCATAAACTGGATCACCAAAAATTGGACAAATCAGCGCTTTGTTAACAAAATGAAAATTAATATAACTAGCAGGAAGACGAAAACCTGGCATTCGATGTTTAAAACGTAAACTATATTCACGGTCAGTTGCTTCACGTTGGGTTAAAAATAATGGGAGTGGTTGATAAATTTTAGTAATTTTTAGTTTTCGCCCTTTGGCATCAGTTGTTGATTCTAACAATGATAAAGCTTCGATACTTCGTTCATATTGTGGATCATCTTTATTATCTGTTCATGCTAATAAAACATGTCCGGGTTCAACAATTTGAAGTAAATTGTTAATATGACCACATGCCTCATCATTATATAGTCCCATTGTAATTCAAATAATTTTTTTAACATTTAAATATTGCTTTAAATATTGTTCAATTTTAAATTTTGTTAAAGTTGGATTTCGATTTGGGTTTAATAAACATTCTTCTGTTGTATATAATGTTCCTTCGCCATCAACATGAATACTCCCACTTTCTAGCACTAACGGACAAGCATAATAATCAACATCGCTAGTATTTGCCATTGTAATAGCCACGTTATTATCCACATTATAGTCTCAGTTAAAATGTTTTGCTTTTAACATTAAACTATTTTGCATTCCTCAGCCATTAAATTCAAAACTAACTGCACGGCGTTCTCTCTTTTCATTTATTAAATAAAGTGCTCCTATATCACGTGCCCAACTATCATAATAATTTGTTTTTACTAAGTTAATATTACTATTTCCTAGCATTTTTTTAACTCGTAAATAATTCTGTTCATTAACAATCATTTGGACTGGTTCATAATTACTAATAATTTTAGCAACTAATTCAAAAATTTTTTGCGCGGGAAAAGCATTTTTCTGTCAATTATCTTTCATATATGGTCATATCATTCAAGTTTGTAAATGATTACTTGCTTCTGCTGGCAAATAAAACCCATCTTCTTGCGGAGTTGTTGTTAATAATTTACTCATTTTATAATTCCTCCGTTCTAAATAGCACCGACTATTTTATTATTAATAAAGAAAAATATAATTAAAAAATATTATTTGTTTTAAATAAAAAATAATATATAAATAATTATTAATAATAATTATTTTTAAACAAAGATTTTAAATATAGATATTTTTTTAATCATTTTGATTTAAAACAATCAATTTCAAAAGAAACTGGTGAAGATGACATAATTTGACTAATACTTGCGATACAACGTGTAATCATTTTGCCCTGAGGTTTTAATTTACAAAGAACCTTAATTTTGTTTGTTAAAGCAAAATTTAAATTTAAACAAAGATTAAAAACTTCTGTTGCGGCAGTTGAATTAATAATTTTAAGTTTAAATGAATCTCATTCTTTTTCTAAATGTTTTTGATGATAATTAACCCGTAATTTATCAACTTGGATTTCATTTTGATATAAAATAATATCTGTCATTTCTGATTGTTTAATATAATTTGAACCTAAATCAAAAAAACATAATTGTAAATAATCAATTTCAAAAATATTAACTGCCATTTCTTCACCAATTTTCCTCATATCTTATTATAACCTTATCATAAATACAATAAACTAGCAAATATCTTGTGTTAAAAATAAAGTTAAAATTATGTTATCAAATAGAGGGTAATTGTTTTTCTTAAAATTAATTAATACAACAAAATACTTATTTTTGATTAATTGTAAATTTATAACAATTAAAGTAGTAATCCTTTTTAGTTAAATGATCTAACATCATAATCCTGGTTTTATTTTATAATATTTATTACGAAAATTAAACATAAATATTAGCAAATATTTATCCATTAAAAAGTTTTTTCCACTTTTAGTTTATCATAATTTTGGGGTTTAAAAAAAGAAATATAATTTTCCTGAAAAAAAATATTTTTTTAAACTTTATTAACAATTTGTTCATTAATTAAAATAATAAACTTATCAAAAGTAGTAGTAATTTGGTCTTCTTGTCCATAAATTCGATAAGTAATTATTTTTTTATCCCGTTCTTGGTCACCAATCACAATTTGATATGGAATTTTAGCAACTTGTGCTTCTCGAATTTTATAACTTAAACGCTCATCACGATCATCAATCATTGTACGTAATTTTAACTTTTTAAATTGCTGATGTAATTCATTAACATATTCCAAATGATGCTCATTATTAACTGGGATTATGACAATTTGTTTTGGAGATAATCAAAATGGTAAAACCCCTTTTGTTTGTTCTAATAAAATTGCAATAAAACGCTCATAAGTTCCAATTAAACCACGATGTAACATTACTGGTCTTGCTTTTGCTCCTGTTGCATCAATATAACTTAAATTAAATTTTTTTGGTAATAAAAAATCAAATTGTAGAGTTGAAACAGTAATTTCATGGTTTAATGCTGTCTTAATTTGAATGTCTAACTTTGGCCCATAAAACGCTGCTTCGCCAATCATTGGCACATATGGAATTTTTAAATCATCTAATGCTTTTTGTAGAATTTGTTCAGCATGATTTCACATTTGATCATCATCATAATATTTTTCCTTATTTGTTGGATCACGTAATGACAATGAATAATAATCAACAGTAATTTTTAAATCTGTTAAAACTTCATTAATTAATTTAAAACAACGTTTAAATTCTTCTTTTAACTGATCATAACGTAAAAAGATGTGTGAATCAATTAATTGCATCATTCGCACTCGCTCGAGTCCTGTTAAGCTTCCCGATGTCTCATAACGATGTAAAATGGCATGCTCAGCAATCCGTAATGGTAATTCACGATAACTACGTTGTTTATAATTATATACAGCAATATGGTGCGGGCATGCCATTGGCCGTAAAACACTAATTTCATTATCTTGTGCCATTGGTGCAAACATATTTTCTTGATAATGATCCCAATGACCAGAAATTTTATACATTTCACTAGTTCCAATAACTGGTGTATCAACCTCAATAAAATCATATTCTCATTCTTTTTCTCGGATATATTCTTGTAGTACTTTTTTTAATGCCATTCCATTTGGTAACCAAATTGGTAAACCAGGTCCAACTAATTTATCAAAAGTAAAGATTTCTAAATCCTTTCCAATTTTACGATGATCGCGTTGTTTACGCTCTTCATATGCTAATAATATTTGTTCAAATAATTCACGCGAAAAATGTGAACTTCCAGTTAATCGTTGCAACATTTTATTTTTAGCATCATCTTGTCAATACACTCCTGCTAAACTTCAAAGTTTTAATACTTTAATATGTTTTAAAGTTGTAACTGGATAAGTATTTGGCAAATATAATTCATTGCCAAGTAAGTATCCGGCTTGTTCTGCCCCTGTTTCTAGACAAAAAGTTAATAAATAAGGATTATTATCATCCCTATATCATTTTTTTGCATCGGTCAGGGTCCCTAAAACAGGTGTAATAACAAGATTATTATTAATTAATTTTGTTACTTCCTGTTCTAAAACAATAAGATCGGTTTCTTTTAAATGTGGTTCAACATCAAAGTCAATTAAAAAGGTATCATCTTGTACCACAATTTTAGCAATTTTAGCGGTTGGATGTAAATTAGTAATTGCTTTTGCTACTATTAATGCTGTTGTATTATGCAAAATTGATAAGGCTAGCGGTGATTTATCAGTAATAATTTCTAATGGCCCATCAGTTGTTACTAAATAGTCTAAACTACGAATTTGACCAGCAAAAACCCCACCAAAGGCAGCTTTCCCTAGACTTGATGCAATACTGCTGGCAATAGCATGAATTGTTTGTGGACTTTTAAATTCACGAACTTGCCCATCTGGTAATGTAATTTTAATCATTTGTAATCTTCCTTTCCTAAAAATAAAACTCGCTTCCAATATTATTAAAACAATAATACTAGGAGCGAGTTCTTCGCGGTACCATCCTAATTAAATTAAGATTTAACCTAATTTATCTTTCACACTTAATAACGAAAAGTGCTTAAACGTAAACTAACCGTTGTTACTAGTAATCTAATCGTTCTTTTATTAAGTTTCCATCATCCTTAACTTGCTGAGAAAAGAGGAAGATTAGACCATGGGTAACTAGTTTAATTATTTAATTGTAATTTCTTTAATTTCTTCGTTGCGCGCAAATAAAATTGTTGAACCAATTTTTGCTCCTCATTTTTTTGCAACTTCACAAATTGCTTTTTCATCTGTTTTAAAAGCTTCATAATTATCAACTTTATTCATAAAAATTGAATGCCACGATCCAAAGGCAGTATACAATTTTGGAAGTGGACTAACTCCTAAAATTACTACATTCGGGCGGAATTTTGAAATTGTTTTTAATAATTCTCCGGTGTTTGAAACAACAACAGCATATTCATATTTTCCATATTTACATTTATTTGCTAATTTTTTAGCAATATCAGCGCGTGGTCCTCTTGTTGAATTCATAGCATCTTCTAATTGCTTTTCATAATATAATTTTGAATAAAATTCATGCTCTGCTCGTTTATTAATCATTGCCATCGTATGAACAGTAATAAATGGATAATCACCATTTGCTGATTCACCTGATAACATTGTTGCATCAGATCCTAATTCTGTTGCAAAATAAACATCAGTAACTTCTGCTCGTGTTGGCGATGGATTTTCTGTCATTGTTTCTAACATTTGTGTTGCAACAATAACAATTTTTCCTGCTTCACGACATTTACGAATAATAATTTTTTCTCAATATGGAACATCATAATAAGGAATTTCTAAACCTAAATCTCCCCGCGCAACCATAATTCCATCCGATGTGGCAATAATTTCATCAATATTATTAATTCCAATTTGTGATTCAATTTTAGCAATAATTTGAACATGCTCAGCTTTACACTCTTTTAATAATTTTCGAATTTCTTTGATATTACCAGCTGTGTTAACAAATGATACTGCAATATAATCAATTCCTTGTTCAACTCCAAATTTAATATCATTAATATCTTTTTCAGCTAAAAATGGTAATGTAAAGTCGACCCCAGGTAAATTAATTCGTTTATTTGTTTTAACAATATGATGGTTGAAAGCTTTTGTTTCAATAATTCCTGGCTTAACACCAGTAACATTTAACTGTAATTTCCCATCATCAACTAATACTACGTCACCAACTTTTAAGTCCTGTGACATATCATATGAAACAGTAATTTCCGTTCCAGTTCCTTCACGGCTTTGATATTCCTTTGGTAATGAATAAATTGTAACTGTTGCACCAGCAACAATTTCTTGCTTCCCATCTTTCATTATTCCAACACGAATTTCTGGACCTTTAGTATCTAATAATACTGAAATTGGTTTACCAATTTTAGCACTAACTTCTCGTGCTCACACAATTCGTGCTCCTTGTTCAGCATGATCTCCATGTGAAAAGTTTAAGCGAATTGTGGTCATTCCTGCTTTAAACAGTTCTTCAAGGGCTCCCGCTGAATGGGTACTTGGCCCAATTGTTGTAATAATTTTTGTTCTTTTCATTTTCTCGTTAATATTAAAGTTATCCATTCTCTTGATAATCTCCTTCTAAAAATATTTTACCACCTTATTTTATCCTAAAATTATGATTTTTGATAAATATTCTGATTTAATTCATCAAATTTAGTTAAAATTTCTTTCCGTGATGGTCGTGGAATACTTAATGCTTCCACAATTGGACGAGCAATAATTTGATCACCGTGATTACCAATTGCTAAACCACCTTCTCCCGCAATAATTTGTTCAACAGCAAATTGTGCCATTTGAAAAGCACGATAACGATCCATTGCCGTTGGATTACCACCTCGTTGAGTATATCCTAAAACTATTGCACGGGTAATATAACCACTTTTACTTTCAACTAATTTTGCTAATTTATGCACATCGGGATAAATCATTTCACTAACAACAATAATAACACTTCGTTTTTGTGCTTGATGTAATGTTGCAACCCGCTCAGCAATTTCTGTCTCAGATAAAGCAGCTTCGTTAATTGAAATAATATCTGCTCCACCAGCAATTCCAGCATATAAAGCAATATCACCACATGCATGACCCATTACTTCCACAATTGAACAACGATTATGTGATTGCATTGTATCACGCAAGCGATCAATTGCTTCAACAACAATATTAATGGCAGTATCAAAACCAATCGTATAATCTGATGAAGTGATATCATTATCAATTGTTCCTGGTAAAGCAATACAATTAATTCCCATCTCTGTTAACCGTTGCGCTCCTTGATAACTGCCATCACCACCAATAACTACTAATGCTGCAATTCCTTGTTTTTTTAAATTAGTAACAGCTTTTTCTCGTACCTTTGGGTCTTTAAATTCCGGTAAGCGTGCACTTCCAATAATAGTCCCTCCTAAACGCATAATATTATCCGCAAAATTATTATCAACAACTTCCATTCAATTATTAATTAATCCTAAATAACCATCACGAATAATATATGTTTCTAATCCTTTAAAATGTGCTGTTTTAATAACCCCTGCAATTGCCGCATTCATTCCTTGCGAATCACCACCAGATGTTAAAATTCCAATTTTTTTAATCATGCTTTTTCTCCTTCTCTTTTATTTTTTTCATCTTGTTTATATTAATTTTAGTTGATATTCTACGATTGTAAAGATTTTTTTAACTAAAAAGAATAAAAAAACACTTACAAAGTGTTTTTTTATTTTGTTCTAAATAAGAAAAAGTAATTCTTATTATTTTTTCTATTAGTTTATAGTAGCTGTTACTTTTGCATTGAATTTAAATTCACCAGTAATTTTTGTTGAACTATCATTTGCTTTAACTGTTACTTCAACAGTAGTTGCGGCTGAATAGTTTCCCTCTACACCCTTATTTGTAATTGCAAATTCACTTGCTTGTACACCTGCTACTTTTTCTTTTATAGCATTTAAAACAGCTTGTACAAGATTTGCATCTTTATTAACTAATTCTAATTCAGTTTTTGTAACATTTGTTACATCGGCTACTTTAATTTCTACAGTTTGTTCAGGCACTGTTACAACTGAAATATCTGTTTTTTTTACTTCACTATTTTTTGGTAAAGTTACTTTAATATATCCTGATTTACCAATAACAACGGTTTTATCTTTTGCTGGAGTAATTTGAACATATATATCAACTTTACTTGCTTCTAAATTAACATTATCTAATGCTTTACCTTTGTTGTCTTCATAAATTTCATATACAAAGTCAGTTGATTCTGCTTTTTTTACAACATCTTGTACTGCTTTTAAAACATTAGGATCTAATTCTTTTTTAATTTCTTCTTTTGTAACTTTTGTTACATCTTTTGCCGCTACAGTTTCAGGTGCTTCAATTGTTTTAACTCTTGATAAGTTGTTACTTTCAGTTTTGTTACATGCGATTACTGATGTTGTTCCTACAACTGATACACCAGAAACTGCTAAAATCGATAAAAGTCTTCTCATTTCTTATATTCCCTTTCTCTATTAAGTAGTGTTTTTATAAAAGTAAATGTAATTAAAATTAAATTTAATATATAAGAGAAAAATAACATTAATAATAATTAATTGCTTCTAACGCTACTTTATACAATTTATATCTTTCTTTTTCTTTCCCTTATAGAAGTAATTATACAATAAATATTTATAAAAAAAAAGATTTTTCAAATAAATTTTTTAATCTTTTTCTGTATTTTTAGCTTCTTTTGATTCAGAAACCGGTTCTTCGCTTAATTGTTGTTCACTAACTTTTAATTCTGGTTTGGTCTGTTCTAGAATAAATGGCATAATTTCTTGATTTAATAAATTAACATTATTAATCATAAATTGCCCTGTTTGACTTGCTAATCAAAAACAACATTTCTTTTTACTACGGGTTCCTTCGGTATAATAAATTACTAATTGATTTGTTTTATCATTGCGTTCAACACGAGTAATTTTTCGAATTAAAATTCTCTCCCCTAAAAAAACAATTTCCTTTTCATCAATTCCAACAGCAATTAGTTGTAAAAATAAGAAAATATAAACTCCTACCCCAACTGTCAAGCCAAAAGCTAACACAATCATAATAATTAATGGTGCAGTTGTTGAAAAATCAATAACAAACTGTAATAAAATCCCTAGAATAACAACTGGTAAATTAATTCCTAACACTGTAAATAAAATAATTAAAATTTTTTTATTAATAAAACGTGCTTTAAATTCTCGTTTTGTAAAACTAATTAAATAACCAATAATTGATAAACTAACTGCAACAAATAAAAATGCTGCCATCGAGATTGCAATTATTGTTCCTTTTTTAGTATTTTCCATTTTTAGGCTTTCCTTTCTATCACAATGATTCTTATTTGCGAACTTGTGTCATTACTTCTGAAGCAAAATCAATTTTTTCTTTTTCAATTCCTTCGCCAACTTCATAACGAATCATATCAACAACATGAACATTATTTGCTTTTATAACATCACTAATTTTTTGATCAGGATTAACAACAAAAACTTGATTTAAAAATGATATTTCTGCTAATTGTTTATTTAAACGCCCTTCAACCATTTTTTCTAAAATATTATCTGGTTTTTCAGCATTTTTGGGATCATTTTTTGCTTCAGCCGTTAAAATTGCTTTTTCACTATTTAAAAAATCCGTTGAAATATCATCACCTGAAATAAATTGTGGGCGCATTGCTGAAACATGCATTGCTAATTGTTTTCCAATTGTTTCATCAATTTTACCACTAAAAGTTAAAACAGTTGCAATGCGATTATTAGAATGTAAATAAAATCCCATTGATTGATCTGCTTTTAAATGAATTATTTTAAAACGACGTAATGTAATCTTTTCACCAATTGTTGCAATAGCATGAACAATAACAGTTTCTAATGATTCACCATTAACTGATATTTTTAATGCATCTTCCACAGTTTTCGGTTCATTATTAATTAAAGTTTCTCCTACGGTTGCCATTAAATCTAAAAATTGCTTATTTTTTGCAACAAAATCGGTTTCTGAATTAACTTCGAAAATAACTGTTTTATCACCTTTAGTTACTAAACCAACTAATCCTTCAGAAGCAACTCGATCAGATTTTTTGGCCGCTTTGGTAATTCCTTTTTCACGCAACCATGTAATTGCTTCTTCAATCTTTCCATCAGTAGCTTCTAATGCTTTTTTACAATCTAGCATTCCGGCTCCTGTTCTATATCTTAATTCTTTTACTAATTGTACAGTAACTGCCATTCTAATTCTCCTTTCAAATTTAAGGGTGCTTGTATTGAAACTAACCATTTAATACAATTTAATTTTTATGTTATTTTTTTACTATTTTATTATCAACAATTGTTAAATGTTTACTTAATTTACTAACCATTTCAGCTTTTTTTTCTTTTGGTAAGGCAAATCCTTCACTAAGAATTTCTAATTCATCAACTTTTAATTTTAATAATGTTTTTTCTAAATCATTATCGACTACATTAATTGTATCGAAATTAAAACTTGGTGGTGGAATTGAAACTGGTTCTTCTTTAACTACAACAATTTCTTCTACAGAAGGTGCATCTTTTTGTCTTGAAGGTTGTACTTTATGTGCCGAATATGTTTTTTTTTCACGTTCATTTCTTCCACTCATTCTTCGATTATCATATTGCTCACCACGTAAATTACGATTGTCATAACCATTACGGCGTGTAAATTCACTTGGTTTAAATTGAGGTTCTGGCATTTTAATTCCCATTGCATCACCATATAAATCAACAATATGATGAGTAATAATTGCAATTGAGCGTGAAGTATCATCATTTGCTGGAATAATATAGTCAATTGGGTCAGGGTCAACATTTGTATCGCAAATAGCAATCACTGAAATTCGTAATTTGCGTGCTTCCCGAACTGCAATATGTTCCTCTTTTGGATCAACCACAAATAATGCTTGTGGTAATTCTTTCATTCCTTTAATTCCACCTAAGAATTTTTCTAATTTATCTTTTTCTTTTTTAATTAACATTTGTTCTTTTTTTGGTAATAATTTTAATTCCCCATTTTTTTCTTGTCGTTCAATATTTCATAATCTTTTAACACGTAAATGAATTGTTTTTAAGTTTGTTAATGTTCCACCTAATCAACGTTGATTAACATAAAAACATTCACAACGTTCCGCTGCATCCTTAACAATCCACTTGGCTTGTTTTTTTGTTCCAACAAATAAGATTTTTCCCTTACGTGCAGCAATACTTGCCATTAATTTTTTAATATCTTCTAATCTTCATAATGTTTGTTGTAGATCAATAATGTGAATCTTATTCTTTTCACCATAAATATGTGGTTTCATTTTTGGATTTCATCGTTTTGTTTGATGCCCAAATTGAGCACCAGCTTCTCATAACATTTCTCTTGTTAATTCTTTTGCCATATTTCTTTTTAATTCTCCTTTTCGTTAAAACATCCATTTATTTCTAACATTTACCACTATCTTATTAAAACAAATAGCACTGGGCAAATGAATCCATAAATGTGTATTGTATATCATTAATTTTATTGAATACAAGCAATAAAATTATAACATATTTTGTTTTAAACAAACAAATAAAAATGTTATTTATCAAAGATAAATAACATTTTTGGCTGTTCATTTGAATTCTGTTCATTTTTATATTATTGTGTTTTAATTAAAAATTGTTTGTTTTTCAAGGTTTCATAATTTTTAATAAATTAAAAATAAGTAAATCAAAAACAAATATTTTTAATTCAACATTTTTAATGTCCAATGGTTCGGATTAATTTCTTCCTTTGAAAAATTAATTAATGGTAAATTCGGATTAAGTTGTTGCAATGTTAAAATTTTAATTAAATCTAAATTTTCAATTTGATGAATCTCATCTCTTGAGCGAGTTAACATTTGCTGCAAATATAATACCAAAATAAATAAGGCAAATAAATCGACAATTAATGTTGTAATAGAATAAATTTGTTGGAATAATTGACGCAATTTAATATTTTCTTCCAATATTTTGGAATTGATAATTTTAAAGTAATTATTAATAATATTGAAAAGAATTAAAATAACAGCAAAACGAATAACATTGCTTTTTTCATCTTGACGGGTTAAAAGACCACATAATTGTAAACTAGCAATAAAAATCGTTATTACTAAAATAGTTAAAATAATAAATAATTCTTTATCATAACGAAGATTTACATCATTAAAATTATTAAGAATAACTGGTCCAATAATAACAAATGGTGAAGCATAAACAATATATAACAAAAGTGAAACTAAACGCCGACTATTGAAAATCATAGCTAAGGTAATCGTTAATTGTACATATGAATATCCTGTTAATAATATTCGATAATAAATTGGATCAATTGAATAATCTGGTACTAACACTAAATTTCAAATTAATTTACTAAAGAAAAAGGTACTAATTCCTCCAATAATTGAAACACAATTTAGTAAACTACGTGAAGCACTATTTTTTTTACTTTTATAATGTAAAAAAGTTCATGATGAAAGAATTGTAAATAAAAAAAATACAGCAAAAATAAACATTCATAAAAAAAACTTAAAGACACCATCACTGACATATCTATTTTCAAGAATTCATTGACGAATAAAAAGTTTGCTACAAAAGTCTTTAAATAAAATATAATCAATTGAATAATTCATTAATGTTTTCTCCCCCTTTTTGTAAATTTCTCCACTATCATTATACTCTACTTTTGCAGAAAAAAAGAAAAACAATTATTAAAAAGTTGAAAAAATGGCAAAGCCAACGCTATACTCTCGTTCATGACTAATTGAAACATGAACAAGTTCATTTTGTTCTAATGAAAGCCCTTCAGCATGAAGGTTATTATCATCTTTTAAACAAATTGTTACTTGGTTTAAAATTAACTTACTTTCTAATGCTTTAACTAAAGCTTCTTTTGCCGCTCATCGTCCTGCTAAAAATTGTCGTTGAGCATTTTTATCAAAAAAAGTTGCATATTGTTTTATTTCAGCTGGACTTAATACCTTTTGAATGAATGCTGTCGATAATTTAATTCGTTTATTTTGAATAATATCAATACCAACATTTTTAATCATAATTTTTTCCTCCGTTTGATAACAACTTACTAATATTTTAACAAAAAAGGTTGAAAAACGATATAATAATTTTATAAAAGAAAATAATGAGGGCCATCATATGAATAATATCAGTTTTAAGAAAGTTGATTCCACAATTATTAAAGCAATTATTACTACTTATCAAAATTATGCAATTCATAATACAGATTCCAATAAAACTAATGTTTTTAATAAAAATGGGATTATTATTACAATTTATAAAACAAATAGTGTTTTGTTTCAAGGCTATCAAGCTGAAAAAGAAGCAAAACGTTTTTTTCCAACCTTAATGAGTACTTTACCAAATAAAAATGTTTCTATTTCAATGACATATTTTCAAAAAGATGTGATTGGTAACGATGAAGTTGGTGTTGGCGATATTTTTGGCCCTCTAGTTGTTACTGCTTCTTATCTTCCGCTTGCAACTTTTAATGAATTAGCAAAGTTACCAATTAAGGATAGTAAAAAGATGACAAAACAGCATATTTTAAGTTTAGCCCCAATAATTAAAAAAATGGTCAAAAGTGTTACTATTATTATTAATAATGAACTTTATAACAAATGATATGCTAAATATCAAAACGCTCATATTATTAAAACCTTAGCGCATAATCAAGCTTTAGTCCAATTATTGGCAAAACATAAGTTGAATAATAAAACAATTTTTATTGACCAATTTGTTAACCAAACAAAATATTTTGAATATTTACAAAAAAGTAAAACAAGTACAATTATAAAAGATAACCTTGTTTTTATTACTAAAGGAGAAGAAAAATCATTAGCCATTGCTTGTAGCGCGATTTTAAGTCGTGCCGCCTTTCTAATTAAAATTAATGAACTTGCAACAAAATATCATTTATCGTTTCCCTTAGGGGCTAGTGAAGATGTTAAAGCGCTAGCACGTAAATATAAAAAACTGCTTCCAGCAATTACTTACACTCAATTTTTAAAAGAACATTTTAATTTAATAAAAAAATAATCCTTCTAGAAGGATTATTTTTTATCTTCATCAAAAGCAATTATTTCATTAGGAATTATTTTTGCTTTATATTTTAATGGTTGCTGATGTGTTACTAAATAAGAATCCAAATCTACTTTCGAATATTTATGATTATTTAAACATAATGTTGCAATTACAATATCAAACACAGGGCCAAGAATTCAAATTCAATTAAAACATACTAAAGCAATTGAACAAAAGCCAACCACAATTCGAGCTCAATAAAGATTTTTTAATCCTAAGATGGAAAAAACTAAGGTAATAATACTAAAAATGCTAATAATAATACTAAAAGCTAAAATAAGTTCTTTTTTATAAGGATAATTTAAGATTTTTGACCACATATCACGATAAACATAATATAAAACGGAAAAAATAATATTAAAAATAGCAACTACAATCGCTAGAATCATAGCAATTTTACCTTTTTGATCTAATTGGCGATATTGTTTAATATTTATCATAATTTTAATTTGATCAACTTTGGTAATATTATTTTTTTTAATTTGCTTACGAAAATAAAATAAGTTATTAATTCAGATATAAAAATATTGAAATGAAGTACATAAGGTAAAAATTAACACTGAGCCAACAGCTAATAAGGCAAAACCATTTGTTGCATAAAAATTTAAGAAAAAATAAGGAAATAGAGTATTGTCTGGTTGGCGGTCACTATGTCGAATATAACCACGAATTAAAATATAAATTAAATATAGGGTAGGATATAAACAAATTAATCAATAATTAGTTTTATGATGGATTTCAAATTTGTAAAATGTATCACCAGCGGTAACAATATAACTTAAAATCATTGCAATCGGAATAATGGTATGCAAAATAAATGTTGAAATTCATTCATAAACACTCATATTTGTTACTATATCACCTTGGACTGCTAATCCTAATCAAAATACTAGCATTGTCATTGTAATATAAACTGTTACCATTAAGCGAATAATAAAATCTGGTTTTGTATTTTTAAATTTTTTTTGAAATAAATAAAAAATAAAATAAACAAAAACTAGATAATTTGTTTGTGTTGTAAAATATGAATAATAATGGCTTAAACGATCTCAATAACTTGGTAACTGCTCATAAATGCCACTTTTTGTTTTTAACGCTAAAATAAAATCACAAACTAAAAAAGCAAAAATTAATATAATACCAATAATACGATAAATTAATAATTTCCGATCTGTAAAAAAATGCTTCATCTTAAAAACCTTTCTTTCTCTAATAATTTGATAATTTGAATTATGTAAAATGAAGTGCAACAAATTTTTATTAATTAAATAATATAATAAAATTTTAAAAAATCAACCATAAATTTAAAAAAATCAAAAATATTTTTAATTTTTATTTATATTTTAAATATATTTACACACTAAAAATAATTTATTAAGTTTTTTTATTAATAAATTTATTTAATATTCTGTAAAAATACTTCTTTTGCACTTATTCAATTTAAACACGGTCGGAGTTTTTCATTAATTACATCATTAACTACCCAATCTAATCGTTTCTGAGTAACATTACTAAAATCAGTTCCCTTAAAAAATCATTTTCTTAATTCACTATTCATATATTCAATTAAAAGTTTTTATTGTGGTTTACCAAAAAAATGAATAATATTTTTATTCAAGATAATTTAACAAATAAAGGTCATAATGTAATTATGAATGCTTTAAATTATGTTAAAAAAAATATTATTTAAAAAAGTATTCTATGGTAATTATGTTAAAAATATTGTCTTACCGTTAGAATTAATTAATAATAACCCTCGTAATAAAACGAGAATTAAAAATAATGGAAAAAAATGATAAAAAATTGTGGAATAGTCGTATTCGCTCGCAAAGAAATTGTATTCGTAAAACATATGAAAATTTTTGGAATTATAAAAATTTAAGTTTTCTTACTTTAACTTATGCAATTAATAAAACTAATGTAAAAAAATGTAAAAAAGACTTAAAGTTATTTTTTAATAATATTAATCGTTGATGAAACAATCCTATTCGTTCTAAAAATCATAAAGAAATTTTAAAATATATGTATACTTATGAGTATAAAAATCGCGGAGCAGTTCACTTTCATATAATATTAAACCAAAAAATACCTAATAGTGTAGTTCAACAATATTGAAAACACTGTTTTAATAAAAATATTAAAGTTCGTGCAGGTTCGAATGAAGATGTTGTTAAATATCTTGCTAAATATATTGTAAAAACTGCTAATAATGATAAGTCACAAAATCATTATTATTTTAACATTAAAGCATATCAATTTAGTAAAAATTGTAAGAACTTCAAAGCAAAAGTTGGTGTTATTGAATTATCAGAACAAGATTTAATTTATTCAGTTAAAAATAACTTGAATTATTTTGCTTTTGGTAATAAAAATGGTTATAAAATTGGTTTTAGTTGTAATAGTTATTATGGTTTAGAGAAGTTTAGAGAATATAAAAAATATGTTTCTACTGATAGAAAAATATTTAGAAATTTAGTTAAAAATACTAATTTTACTGTTAATAAAAATACCAATTTAAGGTGTTAAAATAAAAAAATGAGTAAAAAATCATTAAAAAAATGGTAATTGCCTTACCCAACAATTACCACAAATTAATTAAAACAAAAAAACAAGCTGGAAATGTATATTTTTCAATATATTTATTTTTTGTGTTGAAAATTTGACAATTTAATATTTTATTGTATTATTAAATTAACTTAAAAATTTGATTATGTTTGAGTTTCAAATCTTAAAAGGTTTCCTGATACGGAACTTATATATAATTAAATTTTTTTTTTATGTTTATTTATAAATTTATTCAAATAAAAAAAACTAATTTTGTATTATTAATTTTAATTAATCATTTTTTATATTTAAGTTTCAAGCCTGAAATATTTTAAGAAACTATATAGTTTTTTAAAAGAAAGGAGATGTCTGTATGAAAAATAAACACGGATATCTAACGCAATTAATATAGATTAAAGAAAATAGTCCTATTAAAAATGATAAAACTGGTACAACAGAATTATGAAATGGTTATACATTTATACCAATTATTAAATTACAAAATGGTACTGTTAAAGGTACAAAAGATTTATCAAAATCTAAATGATTTAAAGCAGATGATGAAATTTGTTTAAAATTAAAACCGTTTTTAATTGATGGAAATTTATTTTATGTTTCTATTAGATGAGATGGAAAAATTGATACTGTTGTTCCTTATGAAGAAAATTATAACGAGCAAGATTTGATTAATAAATATTCTAGTAATTCAGCAATATCAGAAAGCAATAATTAATATGAAACAACAGTTATGTATAGTTTGTATTAATGATATTGTTTGAGAAAATGGATCTCGTTATTGTTGAAATTGTGTTAATAAAAATATTGTTTTAATTAATAAATATTATTCTAGGTTAGATAATGGCAAAGAATAAAAATAAATTAAATATTAATTGAGGCTGAATTATTTTTATAGTTTCTTGTTTATTGTTAGTTATTTGGTTTATATTGTTTTTTTGTTTATCTTGGATTTTTTTAATGAAAAAGCAAACTAAGTTATATAAACAGAGATTAGAGTATTTAGTTAATGTTATACATCAATGTTTATATACTAAAATACCTTTGTTTATTTTAAAAAAGAATTAAAACAATTAATTAATAAACAAATTATTTATGACAGAAAAAGAGTTTTTAATTTTAAATGAAAAATTAAAAGATAAATTTTTAAAAATAGAAAGTTAAAGTGATTAATTTAGAATATGTATCAGCGGGTATTTTAATATTTATTAGTGTACCAATTTGTGCTTTTTTTATTGCTGGAATTATAAAAATTATTAAAGAAAAAGAAACAACAATAATTTTAAGACAAAGCAAAAAAATTAGAAAATTAAAAGTTGAATTGGAAAAAAGAAAGCAAAAGGAGGTTAAATAATATGATTACATTTTTATATATTATGGTTTTTATGACATTATTTTTGGCCTTAGAATTTTATATTGCTGATATTATTGTAGCATTTAAACATCGTAGAGAAATTAAAAATAATCGTGGAATTATTAAATCCCTTAAAGAACAAATAAGACAACAAAAAGTTATTAATAAAATTTAATTAGTAATATTTTATATTACTTTTTAACTTTTTAGAGGTTTAAAAATATTATTTTTATTAAAAAGGAATTACTATATGAATTTAATGACAATGGATAGCGAGACAGACAAAATTATTAAAGCGATTGAAGCCTGAGTTGGTGTTATTACAGATTGAGCGAAATAATTTACAACTTGATTTTTAGAATTTTTAGGTGATAATGCAATTTTAATTATTCCTATTGTTTTGATGTTTTTGGTTCTTGGAATTGAAACAATCAGAAAATTAATTCACGTATATTAATATTAATGATTTTAAACCTCTAAAAAGTTAAAAAGTAAATTTAATATTACAGAAATTATATTTGGTGTAGATATGCCACCGGCTTTGGCTTATATTTGTTTTACTTTGTTTTTAACTTTTATTATTGTTGTTATATTTTCAATATTTAGATTTATATTTAGGGGGTTTTGTTAATGACTTGAAATCAATTTTTAGATAAAGTTTATAAAGGTTTATATCGGTTTGTTTTTTTTTTTTTTTATTTCTGCTAATAAATTAGGTTTGATTGATAAAACAGTTGAATATTATGTCTGTATGGTAGTTATATGATTATTTATATTTTTTACTATATGTTTTGTTATTTATATGATTTTTAAAATATATAAGGTGGTGTTTTTAAGGTGCTAAATATTAGAAAATGAATTATAAATTGATATTTAATGAATTGATTTTTTACATTAATTATGATTGTTTTAAATTTCTTAATTATATTTAATTATTTTTATAGTTTTTGTTTATATATTTAGTATATAATATTCAAAATATGAAACTAAATATTATAATTATCCAGTTTTTAACAATGATATACTCAATGATTTTTTTCTCTTTGCACAATAAATACAACATTAATATCATATTGTCGCATAAAAATAAACTGGTAATAACACCACTATATTTTTTCATAGCACCATCTTTAATCTTATTAGCATAAATATATAAAGCCATTTCATCTAAAACAACTAAATTACTTTCACTATAAAGTATCGGATTTTTTAAATTATTATTATCAAACATATCAAATGTTCCTAATGCTATAATATACAGAGTTAGCAACCTCATTAATGTTGCCTTTAAGTTGTAAAACACCATCATTACAATTTAAAGGTATATTAAAATATTTTATTTGATTTTTTCCTAAGTTTAAATTTAATATTGGTATTTTTAAAGATAAAGATAATTATGATATTTGAAAATATGAAAGTGTTAAGCGTTCTACTAATGGTAAAAAAGTAAAATTAAAAAATGCTAGTGCTATTGGAATGCGTAATTTTAAAATTACACTATCTTTATTAGATGTAATGAATTATGATACAAAATATTTGCAATTTATTAGGGATATTAAAAATGATAGAGTTAAAGATAAATCATTGACTTATTGAGATTATGTTAATTTTGATAGTTTAGAAGACTTAGAAAAAGAAAAATATTACAATTACCTTATTTAGATGCTCCGTGATATAGAATGGATAAACATATTATTAATGCTCTTATTTAAGCGTTTAATAATTTCCCTGGTATTAAATAGGTTGGTAAATATATTAACGCTTTGGGAAATACTATCCATAATGTTAATTTTCTTTGAGAAAATATTAGTAATTTATTTGCCTTTGATATAACTTTTAAATTATTCCTTGGGCTATTATCTCATTAGCGATGTTTAATGGTGTTATGCGATATTTATAATAAATACAAGCAAAACAAAGACAGACACAAGCAGAGACAAACAGATAGGCAAACACCACGGACGAGGGACTTTATGTCCTCCCCGTGTGTTGTTTGCGGGGTACACATTGAACCACTAATATAACAATAGTTTTTAAAGAAAAATATAAACTTTTTCATTATTTAAAATACCCAACTATCTTAAAAACCATTCACAAGAAAAACCAAGTTAAGAACAAAATAACAATTCAAATACCAACCATTAAAGTTAAATATTCATTTTGTGTTAAATTTCACATTGTAATACTTTCAATATTCGTTTTATCTATAAACAAAAATATATGAATAAAAAACTATTTTAATTTAATTCAATCATTTTGCATATTTAAAAAATCCACATTTTTTGAATAAGTTTAAAAAACATTCCAAAAAACAAAACAATAAATAACACAAACGATATAACATATAAAAACTCAGGGGCATTTGAACCAATAATATAACTAACAAATTGAACTCAATAATCATATAAACTCATTTAATTTAAACTTTCTAAATCATTAATTAATTCTTGTACTTTTTCAACACTTCAATTTATTAAATTATTATTGTTATTATTTATTTTTACTTTTTTAGGTTCACTTAAAAATAACGCTTCTTTCATTTTAGTAAAGTAATTTTGTTTATATTGATTATATAAATTGATTAATTCTGTTCCAGCTAAATATTTTCAAATATTTCGCTTTAAATTTTCATCATATTTTATACAATAGAATAATAATTATCATAAATCAAGCCGATTGCTACTTGATTACAATTTTTTTCACTCGGATAAATAAACTTATTACTCAATCAAAAACCAATATAGCGATTATGATTGGATAAATTAATAAAACTTGCTTTTTCTGTTGTAAAGGGTATAAATTCCTTACTAATTCAACATCAAATTCTAACTTAATTTCAAAAATATATTTTATATACATAATAATTACAAAAATAATACCCATAAAAGCAAATACAGACATAATAATTACAAATACAAAGTGTAGAAAATCTTTATCATTTCAACTCAATATTGAAAAATAAATAAACTTAAACAAACAGAAAGCAACAATATTAAATATTTGTTTAATAAACAATTTTATAAATAATGCTAATATATTATTTATTTAATGTTTAATAAACACTATTAATAAACATTGTTAAATATATAAAATAATAAAAATTGTCACACTGAAAATAACTATTAAGAACTTTAATAGTAAATATAATAAGTTCATTTTTCTATTTAATAAATTCATTTTTTACATCAAATCACATATAAAAACTAATGTGCCACAGTTAAAATATATGATAAATAATAAATACTAAAATCCTTTAACCATAACACGGAAAAAGTTTAATACTTTAATAATCAAAAAAATTGCAAACGGAATTAAAATAATTCACGCATCGCCTAAGAAAACCATTATCTCAGGTAAAATATTTGTTATACCTTCTTTAACTTTTCATAATGCACTAGTTAAACCAGTTCAAATACCAGTCATCCCCTCAGTCATAGTTTTAGGTGTATTTGCTAAAAAATTAACTGCTGTTGTTAAATACATACCTAACATTATTTTTTATCCTCCTTTCTATCAATTTCTTTTTTTCTTTTTTCTTTCCTTGAATTTGTTTAATTTTTTGATAAATTGATAAACCAATTCAAGCAAAAATCCCTAATATAATAACAACACTAAATATTGTCGTTAATCAAGTTGGCATATTACATCTCCTTTCTAAAAATATCGCGGCACGCTTCGCGTGTTCGCTACACTAAAAATAAACTATATTGAATAAATTACAACTAATAAATTACGCGGATAATTTATTCATTTTCTTTTACATTATTAATTACTATCTCATTTACAGTACTAATAACAATATCTTTTCCATATTTAATTACTAAGGACCGTAAAATAAAATAATGTTTTCTTTCCATTAAAAAATCAACTACTTTCTGAGTTGATTTGTTGCACTTCGATTACAGTATGCAATTTATAAAAATAAGTTAATAAAGGATTTTGATTTTATTTGATAATTTATAGTTTTATTTGTAAATCTAATTATTTTTTCTCTTGTCATTCGACTATAACATTAATAACTGGTAAGTAGCGATAATGCACTTGTGCTTGGTCAAACATCCGCTTTGCTGCTTGATTATCATCGTTGCCTTCGTATTTGTCATCATCATAAATAACTTCTTTAATTCCAGCTTGAATAATGATTTTTGTACATTCTGAACAAGGAAATAAGGTTGTATAAATTCGACAATTTTCTAAATTTGTTCGTGCACTTAAAATGGCATTTAATTCAGCATGAGCAACATAAGGATATTTTGTTTCTAAATATTTCCCTTCTCGTGCTCATGGAAAATCATCATCATTTAAACCACGGGGTAAACCGTTATAACCTGTCGCAATAATTTGCCCAATTTGGTTAACAACACAACTCCCAACTTGTGTATGTGGATCTTTGCTTCGCATTGCACAAACATGCGCAACACTTAAGAAGAAATCATCTCATGATAAATAATCATTACGTTTTTTTCCTGTTACTGTAGTCATAAATTAAAGATTCCTCCTTTAAAATTAGAAAAGGGATCACTAAAAATAGACTGACTTTGTAACAAAAAGATTGGTCAATTTTCTTTTGGATAAAAATAATAATTATTTAACATTTCCTCAATTGCACTCTTTTCCATCAAACCTGCACGTCAATAACTTAATAATGCCTCAATAACAGAACAATTATAGGGTGGAACATAACGTATTCATAATAATGCAATTGTACTAACCACAATCATTATTACAATAATAAAAACTGGATATAATATTGTTCAATTAATACGATGTGAACGGTTAAATTCTAAACCATAACCAAGCGAACTACCAACAAAAAAACCAACACAATTAATTAAATAAAATGAATAACCTAAAAAGATTGGCATTATTAGCAACCACATCATAATAATTAAAGTTCGTTGGTTGGCAATTAACGCCCCTAAATCTTCTTTACCATAGTTATAACTAAACAAACTTCCCCATAAAATTGCTAATAAAATAGTTGATCCGCCAAAAATTCAATTTGGTAATACGGCTGCTAAAAATACTCCGGCTAAGGGGATCCCAACTACTAAAATGATTGATAATTGTCAACGCCCTAACAAAGCTTCTGCATAACGAGCAACACTAAAAATCATAAATAAATTTAAAACTACTAACAATGGGTTACTGGAAAATAAAACATATGTTCATAATCGTCATCATTGATTATTTCAAATTAATAAATCACGAGTAACGCCACCATAAACTAATTGCGTTGTTTTTTCACTTAAATCTTGAGTATTAAAAATTTGCGCACCAAAAAAGATTCCAACAATTGGAATAATTAATAATAAAGCAATTAAAACTCATGTAACACCAAGGTTATTGACACTTAATTTATCATTTAGTTGCTTTAAATTTTTTGTTAATTTACTATTAGGGTCTTTAATCCCATCTAAAATTTCCTCAGTTGTCATACTCGCCATTGAAGTATCATTTTCATTATTTTCTTGCAACATTGTAATGTTCGGATAATAAGTACTTAAACGGTGAAGATAATTATTTTTGTCAACAAATAATGTTACATCGCCACTATCATCTTTATAAATCTGCGAACAATTTTCAATTAAAATAATTGATAAAATAGTAAGTTTTGCGCGTTGAAATTTTTTATTTAAAAAAGTCTTTAACGTTTGCACAACCTCATCATTAATGATGAAATCATTAAATTCACCACTAAAATTATCAATAATTTTAATAATTTGAAATTCTTTACTATCAACTTTATATAAATAAACATTATTATTATTGTGTGGTTTACTTTTATAAACATTGTATTTTTCTTGTTTTAAAAAATAATCAACTAGAGATAATTTATCTTTATCAAAAATCATTGTTTTCTATCCTTTCGCGTGTAATATTGCTAATCTTTGTTCAAACTCTTGTGGTAAAGCTGCTGTAATGGTCAGAGTTTCTTTAGTAACTGGATGAATAAATATTAATTGATACGCATGCAGATATTGTCCAAAACTTTCTTTTTTATCAGCAGCTGTGCTATATAACGGATCACCAACAATAGGATGATTAATGTATTTTAGATGGACTCGAATTTGATGAGTTCGCCCGCTTTCTAATTCACACTCTATATAAGTATAATCATTAAAGCGTTCAATTACAATAATATTAGTTACTGCTTTTTTAGAATTTTTTACTGTAACTGTCATTTTCTTGCGATTATTAGGGGCACGGCCAATTGGCGCATCAATTTTAGCGCGATTTTCAATAATTTGACCATGAACAAGCGCTAAATAGCGGCGTTGTAATTGCTTTGTTTGAATTTGTTGTTGTAGTTGATGATGAACAACATCATTTTTAGCAATAATTAAAGTTCCTGTCGTTTGGCGATCAATGCGATGGACAATTCCCGGGCGTTGCTCACCACTGGCAGTTGATCATTGCACTCTTCGTGCTAATAAAGCATTAACTAAAGTATCATTCTGGTGTCCTGGTGCTGGATGAACAACTAAATTATTTGGTTTATCAATCACCATTAAATAACTATCTTCATACAAAATTGTTAATGGGATTGGCATTGGTATTAATTCACTTGCTTTAGGATTTGGAAATTCAATGCGAACATGGTCTCCAATTTGACTAACATAATTTGCCGACACAACTTGTCCATTAACTTGAACTTTCTCTTGTTTAATTAATGCTTGGATTTTAGTTCGCGAAAAAGGAGTGGTATTTGTTTTAAAATAATTAGTTAAAATTTTATCAATTCGAGCTGATAAATAAACAGTAAAGTTTATCTTAATCATTTGGTTCAAAATGCTCTTCGCGTTTGCTTCGTGCTCGCTCACGATAAAACTGAATAATTTCAATAATAATAGCAAAAATTAAGACAATAACACCAAAGGTTACTCAAGTATCAGCTAAATTAAACACACTATAAGGGGGAAATAAAATTCATGCTAGAAAATCAACAACCCCACCATGGTTTCACATACGGTCAATTAAATTACCAAACCCACCAGTTGTAATCATCATTAAACCAACAGCAGCAGTTTTATTATTAATATATAAAAAAATATTAAATGCAAACAAAGTAATAAAAACTGCACCAATAATAACAAGTGGAAGATTATCGGCATTTGTTCCAAAAGCAATTCCTTTATTAACCATAAATTTAAAATTAATAAATCCATCCAAAAATTTAACTTCGGGAGCTGCTTGGTCATGGGACAATAAATGAAAAGCTAATTGCTTCGTAATAATATCTAATATTAATAACAAAATAAAAATTGGTAGACAAACTTGAAGTTTATATTTTCAAATATAATCTCTATTTTTAAAATGGTCTTTAAAATCATATCAAAATTGTTTTATTTGTTCTTTCATTTTCTTTTGACTCCTTTTTCGTTTTATATATTATCGCACATTTTTTACCGATAAAACATTAAAACAGCGATCACAAATTTCATTATTTTGGACATTTAAATGATTATAAATCATTCAACAACGTTGACATTTTAAACCAGCTTTTTCTTGAACTTTTAAAAAACTAGTTTCATATTCTGTTAAGTTATGATGGTCAGTAGTAAAAATAATTTCACTAACAATAAAAATTTGATATAAATCCTTAATTGCTGCTAAACTTGCATAGGCTGGTTTTAAAGCAATCGTTACTTGACATTCTAATGATTTTTTAATTTCTTTTTGTTCACGACAACGTTCTAATTCTTTATTAACATCATCTCGTAATTTCAGGACTTGGTCTCATTTTGCAATTAATTTATCATTAATAGCCATTATTAAAACAAAATTTTCTTCTAAATGAACCGAGCTTTGTTGGTCTGGATATGTAATAAAGCGATGACTTTCTTCAACTGTATGCGGAATAATTGGTTTTAAAACATCAACTAAAATCCGATATAAATAATATAATGTTGTTTGTACAGCACGACGACGTGGTGATTTCATTTCCTCAATATATAAAATATCTTTTGTAAAATCTAAATAAAATTTTGATAAAATTATGGTAACAAAATTATTAATTAAAGTATAAACATTATTAAAATTAAATTCTTCATAACTTTTATTTACTTTTTGTTGAAATTCCTGTGCTAAATGTAACACATAATAATCAACCTCTCCTAATTTTGATTGTAAATCAGTTGCTGGATTAAAATCATTTAAATTTGCTAATAAAAACCGTAATGTATTACGAATTTTTCGATAAGCTTCCACAATTTGTTTTAAAATTTCTGACCCAATTTTAACATCATCACGATAATCAACCGAAGCTACTCACATTCGTAAAATATCAGCACCATACTGGTCAGTAATTGCTAATGGTGAGATAACATTTCCCAATGATTTACTCATTTTACGGCCTTTTTCATCATTAGCAAAACCATGTGATAAAACAACTTGGTAAGGAGCATGACCTGTCGCCACAACCGAAGTAATTAATGATGAATTAAATCATCCTCGAAATTGATCAATTCCTTCCAAATAAACATTAACGGGATGGGGTAAATGATATTCTTTTGTTACTGCTAAATTACTAACACCACTATCAAATCAAACATCCATAATATCTTGTTCTTTTCGTCAATTGCGATTTTGATAAGCTGGTGGCAACAATTGATCAACATTTCATTCAAATCAAATGTCAGTTGTTTTTGCTTTGGCAAATAAATTAATTACATGCTCAATTAATTCTGTTGTAAATTGTGGTTGATTATTTTCATCGTAAAAGGCAATAATTGGTACACCCCATAATCTTTGACGAGAAATACATCAATCCTGACGATTTTCAATCATTGTTTCCATTTTTTTTGCTGCTCATTGTGGATTTCATTGTACTTGTCTAATTTGTTTTAATAATTTTGATTTAATTTTTTCAATTGAAACAAATCATTGTGCTGTTGCACGATAAATAACTGGTTTTTTTGTTCGTCAATCAATTGGATAACGATGTTTTGTAAATTTTAATTTTAATAAAGCGCTATTTTGTTCTAATCGTTGACCAATCATTTTATTTGCATCTTCATAATAAACACCAACTAAACTATCATCTCCTACTTCTGGAGTATATTTTCCAGTATCATCTAATGGTGCAAAGATTGGAACATTGTTCGTACGTGCAATCAAATAATCATCTTCACCAAATCCCGATGCGATATGGACAATTCCTGTCCCAGCTTCAACAGTAACATGGTGGCCAAGAACAACAGAACTATCGCGCTCATATAAAGGATGTTTTGTAATAATTCCAACTAATTTAGCACCAACTACTTCTTGTAGAATTTTAACTTTTTTCCAATTTAATAATGTTTGTAACTCGTCAAATAAAGCCTTAGCAAATAAGTATTTTTCACCTTCAACAAGAACTTCAACATAAACAACATCTTTTCCAACCGCTAACAATTGATTAACTGGAATTGTTCATGGTGTTGTTGTTCAAATTAAAAATTTTGTTCCTGGTTTAATCACCTTATTTCCTGTTGTTACTGTAAAAGTTACATAAATTGATGGTGATGTTAAATCAGCATATTCAATTTCTGCCTCCGCTAAAGCTGATTCACTTGAGGGTGATCAATAAATTGGCTTTAATTGCCGATAAACTAATTTTTTTTGAACCATTGTTTGAAATAATCGTAATTGTTCTAATTCATATGGTAAATCTAATGTTAGATATTTTTGCTGAAAATCACTAAACAAACCTAACCGACTAAATTGCGTAATTTGTTTTTCAATTTGGTCTAAAGCATATTGACGACAAATTTGGCGAAAGGCAACTGGTGGAGTTGTTTTCCAATCGACCCCGCTTTTAACAACAGCAGTTTCAATTGGAAAACCATGCGTATCTCACCCACAAATTCATGGACTATAAAATCCTTTTTGATTATAATAACGAACAATAAAATCTTTTAAAATTTTGTTTAACGCATGACCAACATGTAAATCTCCATTTGCATAAGGAGGACCATCATGTAAAATAAAGGGTTGGTTGTTAGCATTATGTTGATAGCGCCCTGAAACAATATTTGTTTTAAGTCACTCTAACTGAATTTGCGGTTCTTTTCCTGCCAAGTTAGCTTTCATCTCAAATAAGGTATTGGGAGTTAATAATGTATCTTTATAATTCATCAGTCTTTTTTCCTTTCTGTCATAAAAAAAGTAAGACTATAAGAGCGCAAATGCACGGTACCATCTTACTTTATAAAAATTGTAATAATATTTACCTTTTTTCTTTATTTTAAATTGTAAAAAGAAAAGATAATTATTTGTCTTTTATGATTAGCTAACATCATCCTAATCTTGCTGTAATAAAACGAGCAAATAACCGTGGTTTGTTTTCTTATAAATAAATATTACACTATTTATTTAATTTTGTTAATAATTTCTTTTTTAATCAATTCTGTAATTCGTTCACCATCATTAATGGAAAAGGCATAAATGCGCTTATTTCGTTCTAAAAAACCATCAATTACTTTTAACACATTCTGGGGATTATGCCGATTATGATCAATGTCATCAAGTAATACTGCAATTTCTTCTTTAAAAGAATAAGAAAAATCAACTGCTTTCATAATAATCCGTCCTGCATTATGACTTGCAACTTCAAATGCTTCGCGTGATTTTTCAATATTATACTGTGAAATATGTTCTAAATGTTGTAATTCTTGTAAACGCAACATTAATTGGCGATTATCGTATGTTAATTTTTCTATAATTTCATTTTGTTCATAAATAATTGTCCGTAAATCTTTCTCTTGTTCTGCCATATTTTCCCCTACTTTATGCAAACTTTGCAATTCTAATTCGATAATGTTAATTTTTTGATGGTAAAATTGCAATAATTTTAAAACAACCATACCTTTTTATTAATATTATAATATCACAAGCAACTTAAAAAGTCTTATTATTTACCACTGAAAAATTAACATAAACATAATTTTGTTCAACATATTTTTGTGCTTGTTGGCGTGAAACATTGCAAAGGGAACTTACCACAGCATCTAAGCATAAACTTTTTACTGTTTTTGTAAAAACAGTAAATTGATATTCAATAACAACAGGGGGCAGGGTTAATAGTCAAAGTTAATAAGTTATTTTGAATAATTAATGGATCATTAATAAACACTGGCATAATTTTCTTTAAAACACTTAAATATAATTCATTTGCTGTGATATATAAATCACCAATCACTCGCATTTCTAATTGTAATTGGTTTAAAATAAAACCAAGCACCTGATGATGTTTAAAAAATATGTGGGGTTGGTTGTTTCACATGTAAAATAACCGTATTATCGTGCTTAGCATTAAAACTAACTGTTGCTCGAAAACCATTTGTTAATGGTTTATAAATAAAATAATTAGTAATGTTTTCTTGTGCCAAGATTGCTTGCAAAATTGTAATTTAACGTAAATCAAGAAAATTTGTGTTAACAACTTGCCCACGATGGGCTTGTTCACATCATCCTTTAATTTTATTAATTAATTCATAATCTTGCTGATAATGTTACAATAATTGTGTCTTTAATAAAAACTAATAGCAGTATCCGTTCTCCTTTTGGTAACTTCTCTAAATGAACAATTAATTATCATTTTTTCAATAATAAATCAGCCATTTTGGGAGCATCATTATAACTATCAGCAATAAAACCAGTTATTATATACACTTGTGTTACTACTAACTTCAGAAGAAGGCTGTACTTCGCTTTGACACTCAAAATTTACTTTTTGAAATGGTGTTTCTGGGCAAAAACAGGTTTTGTTAGTAGTTGATCTAATGGTTGATCACTATAGACAATTGGTGCGGTTGGGATATCATTAAAATCAATTCGTGGTTGAGATTCGTAAATACTTCGTTGTTTTTTCTTAAAAATGCTCATTATTATCAACTACGACGAACAAATGGTGGTAAATCATCATCATCATCATCATCATGTTCAACGACTTGATTATTATTAACATGTTCTCGTCACGCATTAATCCGACGATTTGCATTCGCTGTTTCACGTTCAGCATTTTCAGATAAATTAGTGAAATAACTTGGCCGTTTACGAGCAACATCTTTATCATTGTCATCACTAACCTCAGCATACCGTGTTGGGCGTGGTGCTGATGCTTCGTATTCTTCCATTGAAGCACGATAATCATTATCTGGATTAGTAAAATTTTGTTCTTCATCGAACCCAGTTGCGATGACAGTTACAATCATTTCATCATCTAAATGCTCATTAACTGCTGTTCCAAAAATAATATTAACTTCACCACCAATTGCTTGTTTAACAATATCAACAGCATCATTAGCATCATTTAAGGTTAAGGTATTACCACCAGTAACATTAATAATAGCATCACGAGCACCGCGAATTGATGCTTCTAATAAGGGAGAAATAATTGCTTTATTAGCAGCTTCAATTGCTTTATCTTTACCTGAACCAATCCCAATTCCAAATAAAGCATTCCCTTTATTTTTCATCACGGTCTTAATATCTGCAAAGTCTAAATTAATTAAGGATGGTACTGCAATTAAATCAGTAATGGTTTGAACTCCTTGGCGTAAAATATTATCTGCTTCTTTGAATGAATCTTTTAATGGGACACCACCAATTACTTCTAATAATCGATCATTTGAAATAATAATTAATGAATCAACATGTTTACGTAGTTCTTCAATTCCTTGAATAGCATAACTATTGCGCGCACGTCCTTCAAATGAAAATGGCGTTGTAATAATTCCAACGGTTAAAGCACCCTGTTCTCTGGCAAGTTTGGCAATAATAGGAGCAGCCCCAGTTCCGGTTCCACCACCCATTCCAGCGGCGACAAAAACCATATCTGCCCCTTTTAAAGCGTCTTTAATTTCCTCTGCTGATTCAATTGCTGCTTGACGACCAACATCAGGATTAGCACCTGCTCCTAGTCCTTTTGATGTTTCTTTACCTAATACAATTTTATTTTTTGATTTTGAAACACTAATAATCTGGGCATCAGTATTAGCAACAATAAATTCAACCCCTTGTACGCCTGCTTCAATCATCCGATTGACAGCATTATTGCCAGCACCACCAATACCAATAACTTTTATTGACGCGACTTGTTCATAATTATCAAAATTGTCCATAACCTTAATTCCTCCATTTTTTATATATTATACTATTTATTTAATATTTTGGTAGTATTTTTGTTGATATTGCTGGGAACCGTTTAAATGCTGGTTACTTAGCGGCATAACCCCTTGTACCGGATTATCATTGCCACCTGGTTGATGATGCTCACCATATTTGTCATTTCGTGGTCTTTTTTTATCACCATTATTATTTAAATAACGAATATAACGATGATCAACCGATTGAATATTTGTTGCACTAACTTTATTTGCTAAATGTTGATAATAAATATTTCCCAATAAGCCAGTACATCATGTTTCTTTTGCTCCTAATGTTGAAGCAATATAAACGGTAATATTTTTATCTTTATTTAACGCCAACAAATTTTCTTTAAACCCACTAATTAGTAAAATTTCACCAACAACAACCACTGGATAGTTATAACGCCCTAAGCTATTAGCTAACTTTTCACTCAATGTTTCCATTTCTTCTGTTAAAACATGATTAACAATTCGTTTTAAATCATAATGGGTAAAATTTAATTGTGCTTGTTGCTGTTGATCATATTTGCTATAAATAATTAAATTATCTTTACTATTATTATTTAAATTAATAATTTTATATAAATATTTTAGTGCTTGCTTATTATCACAACTTAAGACATTACGTAATAGCATAATTATTTTTTTAATCCCACCCGGAATAATAATTTGTTCGCATAAAGTTTCACGAACAAAAACATAAGCGATAATATTATCATAATCTCAATTAATAATTGTAATTCCATTTTGCAAATCAACTTGTGATGAAATATTTCACGCAAGACTAAACCCTTCTGGAAGGATACCCATAACTTCAATTTTGGCATATTTAAGTGTCGCAAAAATACTTTGAATAATATGTTTTTTTGTTACATAAACAATTGCCTTAATACTTACTTTATGCGCCGCCTGCCCTATTGGTGGCGCTGATAATGCTTTTTGTTCATTAATAATGTAACGATATGGTCTAATAAAAAAAGCAGTTTCATCATCTAATAAAGGAACTTCTTTTGCTAATGTAATTAATGAATCAATATCATTCTTTGTAATTAGACGATCATGTATTAAATTTAGCATTTTGGTCGAAGTTTTAATTGTCATATTATTTGTTGGAATACTAATTGCCACCCGTTCAATTACAATTCCTAATTGTCGATTTGCATCTTTAATTAAATTAACTAATTCTTTAGCCACATTTTTTTCATCAATAATGATGCCATTATCACAAAAGTGATATTCAAAATGCTTTTTATAAAGCACTTTAATTTGTGATTCAGTATAAACACCAACCATAAAACTAAAACTATAATTTTTAATTTCTAACACAGCATATACTTCTTTTAACTTATAATCCACTTCATTCACCTCCTTTTCAAATTTTAGAATATTATTTTACCCGTTCTAATATTCTTAATTTAGCACTTCTACTTCGATGGTTGTTTGTTTGTTCAGTTACCGAAGATACAATTACTTTCTTAGTAATAATGTGATAATCACTTTCAAAATATGATATTGCTGGTAGCTGTTGATTTATTTCATAATTAGGATCTTTTGTTAAACTTTGAAAATATTTTTTAACAATACGATCTTCTAATGAATGAAACGAAATTACAACTAACCGACCATGCACTGCTAATAAAGTTGTTGCTTGTCGTAATGATTCTTGTAAAACAAATAACTCTTGATTTACTTCAATTCGTAATGCTTGAAAAACTCGTTTTGCTGGATGTTTTGCCTTTTTTAAAATCTTTTGTGGCAAACTTTTTTTAATAATTTCAACAAGATGGAAAGTAGTAACAATTTCTTGTTCATTACGAGCAATAACAATGGTTTTTGCAATTACTTTTGCAAATGGTTCTTCACCATAATCTTGAAAAAGTTTTACTAAAGCTTCTTGCGAATAAGTATTAACAACGGTTTTTGCTGTTAATCCTTGATGTTGATTCATCCGCATGTCCAATGGACTATCATAGCGATAACTAAAACCACGTTTATCATCATCTAATTGTGGTGATGATACTCCGAGGTCATATAAAATTCCATTAACTGCTTTAACATTTCGTAGTTGTAATTCAGCAGCTAAATTAACAAAATTATTTTTAATAATTTCATAATTACGATATTTACTCTTCTGCAAAATTTCTTCAGAAACAACAATTGCTGCTTCATCTTGTTCAAAGCAATATAACTTTCCATTTGGAAGATGCTTTAAAATTTCAAGACTATGTCCCGCTCGCCCTAAGGTACAATCAACATAAATTCCATTGTTTTGAACATTTAAACCGGAAATTGCTTCTTGTAATAAGACTGTCTGATGTTTAAATTCCATACGTTAAATTTTTTCCTCAAAATTTTTTGCCGCTTCTTCAATTCCTGGTGCTTGTTCAATATATACTTCTCAAACTTTCAAATCTCATAATTCTAAATGATCATTGTTTCCAATAATAACAACATCTTTTGTAATATTTGCTTTATTTTGTAAAATGGACGAAATTTTAATTCGTCCAGCATTATCGAAAGTAGTTTCATCAGACATTGACATAATTTTTCGTGTCAAAGCCCTTCCTTCGGCTGTGGCTTGTCCAGTTGAAGCAACTTTTTCTGTTCACTTTAACCATTCAGCTTCATTGCGAACATCAACACAACCATCAAAACCAAGAGAAATAAAGACTTTATCATCTTTAAACTGTTCTCTCATTTTAGAAGGAATTGTTAATCGTCCTTTATCATCTAATGTATGATTGTAAGTTCCTAATAATGCCATTTTGTCCCATTATTCCCCACTTTCATACATATTATATTATACTATTTCCCATATTGCAACACTTTTCCCAAAAAATTTTTCACAAAAAAATAGTCCTACTATTGGACCAATAATTTAAAAGCTTTTTTAAACAAGATAAATTATAAATACAACATTAGTTAAAAAAAAAAGAATCTATTGATCCTTTCCTATAATTAAGTTATTATAACCTAATCAACTCTAATAACTTCTTTTTCCTTATAATATCCACATTCACGACAAACTCTATGTGGTTTAATTAATGCTCCACAATTTTTACATGCTATCAAAGTTGCTCCAACTAATTTAAAATGTGTTCGGCGTTTTCTTTTTGCCTGTTTAGATGTTTTTCGAAATGGTACCGCCATTATTTCTCCTCCTTTGTTGTTTTAACTAATTTTTCGTGTAATTGTTCTCATCGTGAATCCGCTTGAGCTGCTTGATACGCTGCAAATTCTTCCTCAGAAAAAACTTGCCAAGTTGAATTACCACTAATCATTTTATCATTTTTTTTAGATAAATTAATAGGAATATTCATAATTATTTCATCTCACGCATATTTTATTATATCAAAATTTTGCTCATTTAAGTAATTAATATCACTTTTTTTATAAAATTTAAAACTATACTCATCATTTCATTCTAAATTAATTGAAACAGCAAAATGTTCTAGTGTCTGAGCATCCTCAACAACAACTTCACCAATAATTGTTGCAACAATATTAATTGCATTAAAATTTGGATGATAAGTAATTATTCCTTTAATATTAACATCTTTGATTCCTCTAATATTAACCGAATAATCTAGTAATTCTGGGCTAATATTTAATGGTATATCGACACTAACTTGCGGTTGTTTAATAAAATCTGTTTCTGTATAAATCATTTTGTTCCCTCATTATTTTGTTGACTTTTGTTGTCAAATTTGAATAATCTTACCCTAATAAATCTTTTGTTAAATTATTCATTAATATAATATAATATAATTATACATTTATTTTTATAAAATATAAATGTGCTGTAAAAAAATGAGGAGCCAAAATGAAAGTTATAACATACGAAAAAGAAAACCAATTAACTGATTTGCAAATTCAATTAATTGAAAAATTAAATAATGACATTCAGAGTGTTCTAGAGTTAACTATTAACGAATTAGCAGATAGTCTTTTCATCAATACTTCTACCTTAAGTCGTTTAATTAAAAAATTGGGGTTTGAAAATTATAGTAAATTTAAAGTATGAGTTGCTGGAAAGTATAATAATATTAAGGAATTTGATATCCAAAAAAATGAGACAACTCTTCATAATATTATTGACAATATTTATAAACTACATACTTATGCATTAGATGAAACTTATCGAAATTTAAAAGTTAATCAATTAGAAAAATTCATTGATACAATTCATACGAGTGAACGAATTGTTATCTGGGGAATTAGTCGCCATATTTTAATTTGCGAAAATTTAAATTTACACTTAAATGTTTTAAAATATAACTCAACTTATCTTGTTAATTATTATGCCACAATTCAATTAATTGAAACTCTTAGTGAAAATGATTTATTAATTTTAATTTCAAAAAGCTTACAAGATGCTGAATATCATTTCCTAATTGAAATTGCAACAAAACGAAATGTTAAAATTATTTTATTAACAATTAATAAAGAATATAAAGGACCACCTAATTTACAAAAACTAACCTTAGAAAATACTGAAATTCTAAATTTTTATGTTGATAATCCCCGTTATGTTTCACGGTTGATGCTAATTAATATTATTTTTGGAATGTTAATTGCAAAATATCATCCTACTCATGATGAAGAATATCAAGATTATTATGCAGCCATTGATGAATGACACAAATATATTAAAAAAATAAAATAACTAGTGAACATCTGTTTCAAAAAATGTTCTTTTTATATAAAAAATAAAGCAAGTTCTAATTAAAAGGATTAAGATTTAGTGTTCACAAATTACCTTAATCCTCAAATACATAAATTTTTTTAGCGAATTTGTAATTGTAATTTCTTCAAATTCATTTTAATTTGTTCAAATTGTTGGTTAATATCTGTTTCAGTTAGCTGTTTTGCCATATCATTAAATGTAAAACTAATTGTTAAAGCAACATGATTAGGCATTTCTTTATGATCAAAATACTGGTCAATCACTTCTATTGCAACAACATGTTTAACTCCTGTTAAAATCTTTTTCTTAATTTGTTCGTAGGTTACTGTTACTGGTACTCAAATTGAAATGTCACGACTACTTGTACTAAATTTAGAAGGCGGTGTGAAAAATGTTTGTTTCTTATGCGGATAATTAAACATTACTTCAAAATTAATTTCACCAAAATAAGTTGTACTTTTTAAATCAACTTCTTTTTGATAACTAGGATGAATCACACCAATAATTGCTAATAATTGTTTTCCTAAAAAAACATGACTAGTTTGATAAGGATGGTAAATTTTATTTTTTGGTGCTGATTGATATGATAATTCATCAATATCAATTTGTTCACTTTTCAAATAAGCTTCCAATAAACTTTTAATATAATAATACGAATTAGAAAGACTATCGCCTGTTATTTTATTTTGAATAATTTCTGCTTGACTTACAAATGCCCCATGATAATAACTTTTCTCATTTACATAAATTTTTTCAACAGTAAATAACTTAACATTTTTTTTATTTCTAGCATTATTATATTTAACACTGTTTAATAAACTATTTATTAAACTTAATCGCATTACAGCATGTTCTTCCGATAATGGCGATAGTAATTGATATGGTTTTTGATAATTAAAAAAATTAAAATGAGTAATTTCTTCTTGTTTAACTAAAGCATATGTTTTTGCCTGATAAAAACCATTATTTAAAAAGAAAGTTTCAAAATTTTTAATTGTTTTTTCAGTAGGACGTTTAGCCTTAACTAAATTTGGTAAGACTGGTGGTTTAGCAACAATATTATTATAACCAAATAACCGGGCAATTTCTTCAATCAAATCAGCTTTCTGAAAAATATCGGTACGAGTTACTGGTGGTATCACAAATAATTGTTCACCTTCTGTTTTAAATTGGAAAGCTAATGGTTCTAATAAAGATTTAATTTCTAATAAGGTAAAAGAATAACCGATAAATTGATTAATCTCAAGTAAAGTAATGTTAATTGGCTCAACTTTTTTCTTATATTCTTTAATAAAGTTTAAAACTGATAACTCGGCTAAAAAACCATTAATTTTTAATAAATACAAATAACGTGATAATCCTAATCTAACAGTAGCATAACTAAGGGGTTTGATATAACGTTGTAAATTAACGTTACTAATACCAACTTTTCGTTGTTGTTGACGCATTATAATATGATTTAAATGGAGTGCTAACACTGTTATCTCCGTTGTTGTAGCACTAATAGCATAAGTCGGATTAACGCGGACACCAATTAATTCTACAAATTCATTCCCATCAAGAACTACTAAATCACCTTTTTTAATATTAAAAGTTTTATTTTCATAATCATCAGTAATTTTTAAAGGGTTTTTAATTTTATTAAAATCATAAAGTAATAATGGTTGTCCTGTTTCAATGGTTGCTTTAATTGCTAAATCGCCAAATGGATCTGCTACATTTGATTGATATTCATTAATTTTTAACCAAATTCGATCTGATAATTTTAAGGGAGTTTTTTCTGGCGTTAATTTAATATTAACACTAATTGCTGATTCAATTGCTGATGTTGCAATTTCTACTTTTAATGGATTTTGATATTCTTTTAAATTTTCTGTTGATTCTACTAACTCTAACGTAAATAATTCACGTTTAAAATAGTGGCCTAATTCACGGGCTAATTCATAAGCACTTAAGCAATCACTACGGTTTAATGTTAAATCAATCTCAAACAAATAATCAGTTAAACCAATTTTAGTTAAAACATCTTCAGCACCAATCATATCATATGAACCTTCTTTTTCATTAAAAGTTAAAATAATTTCATCTTGTTCGGCTGGAGTTAAATATTTTTCAGCAATTCCTAATTCACTTAGTGAACACATTATTCCTTCCGAAGGATATCCTTTAATTTCACGTTTTGCAATTTTTGCACCATCAGCTAACACTGCCCCTGGACGAGCAACGACAACATATCCATTTTCCGCTGGGTTACTAGCTCCGCAAACAATTGGATCAACTAATTCTTGTCCTCTATCAACTAGACAAAACTTTAAATGAGTATCAGGAATTTCATTAACAACTTGAATTCGACCACAAAAAATATTACTATTACGATCAAAATTATGCGTACGTTTTACTTCAAACCCTAAACTATTTAAAGCAGCAACAATATCAGCATTACTAATATCAGTAAAATCAATATATTTATTTAATCATCTTCTTGTAATAATCATTTTAAACCTCCTAATCAAATTTCTTAAATTGTTCTAAAAAGCGGATGTCATTTGTATAAAAACGACGAATATCATCAATCCCATATTTTAATATCGCAATTCGTTCAATCCCAATGCCAAAGGCAAAGCCAGTTAATTCTGGATCTTGTCCACATGCTTGATAAACAAGCGGATTAATCATCCCAGAGCCCATAATCTCAATTCAACCAGTTTGCTTGCAAATTGAACAACCTTTACCTTTACAATTAACACAAGTAACATCAACTTCAACAGATGGTTCTGTAAATGGAAAAAAACTTGGCCGTAAACGGATTTGTGTTGCTTCACCAAACATCCGTTGACAAAAGTATTGAATTGTTCATTTTAAATTAGCAAAAGTGATATTTGGGGCAACTAAAAACCCATCAACTTGCATAAATTGATGTGAATGTGTAGAATCATCATCATCACGGCGATAAGTATTTCCAGTTGAAATCATTGCAATTATTTCATTTTTACTTTTCATCTGTGAAACTGCACGGGCTGTCATATTGGTACAGTGTGTTCGTAATAATTTGTTTTTAGACAAATAAAATGTATCTTGCATATCACGAGCTGGATGTCCTAATGGTAAATTTAAGCGTTGAAAATTATATTCATCATCATCAACCTCAGTTCCAAACACAATATCATATCCTAATTCTTGAAATAATTGCGAAATTTCATCAATAACTTGGTTTAACGGATGCTTTGTTGCTAATACTAAATTATCTCCTGGTAATGATAAATCAATTTTTTCTTGTTCAATTGTCGCAATTAATAAAGCATTTTCTAATTCGGTTTTTTTAACTTGACATAATTCAGTTAATTCTACTTTAATTTGATTTGCTTTTTGACCAATTGTTAAACGTTCTTGATGTCTTAAATCTTTCATTTTTTTCAATAAATCATTCAACATTGATTTTTTCCCTAAATATTTTAATTTAACGGCATTAACTTCCTCCACTGTTTTTGCTGCTTTAATGTTTTTTGTTGCTTGGGTAAATAATAAGTCTAATTCTTTTTCCATTGTTTAATCCTTTCTTGCTGAAGTCTAATTAAGCTAGAAAAATCCTTGTCTATATTAAAAAAATAAACAAGGAGCAATTTCTTACGGTACCATCTTTTTTTTAGTAATAAATAGTCTTAATTACAGTTAACTAATCATTTATATTAAATAATCCGGCTGGGATTAACAGCTCTAATTAGGTGAATTCCTTAATATCTCACCAGTTATTTGCACCATTCATAACCTCTCTGACGATAACCATATTAATTACTATTCCTAAATCAACGATTTAATCTGAAATTTTATAATTTTATTATAATCTATTTTACTCAGTTAATTCATTTAGTTTTTGTTTTTTTACTAAATACATAGATAATAGTCATGATAGAACTAAAATAATACTAATAATAGTTCCAACTTTTAATGGTGTTTGTCAATTTAATGGTAAATTAATAACAAATTTAAACTGTTCTAAAATAATGTTAACAGCAAAGTACCAAATTAGTAAGGAAATAACATATGCCAGGAAGAAAGCAAATAAAACACCAAGAACATAATTACCAATTATAATAAAGTTTACTTGCCCTGGTTTATATCCTAAGGCTCGCATTGTTAAAATAACTGAGCTAGCTTCATCAATTACCGAAGAAGTAATAACTGCTAAAATAATGAAAATAATAATTCCATTTAATATTTGTAAAATTAACAATGAATCATTTAACATTTCCAAGCCTGCCGATGCTAATAATTTTTGCAAGGTAATTAATTCAACATTATTTGGACCTGTAAAGATACTAATATCACTACCATCACTAGTTATTGTTGTCATAATTTTTCCTAAATTATCCGTAATATCATGGTTAAAAATATTAATTGTTAAGTTTTGCAATGTAATCTTATAATCTTGTTTCCCCATTAGCAATTCTTTTGGGTTGATCTTATCATAAATCATTTTTTCCTTAGAAATAAATCCATCATAAAAATTATTTGGGACTGGTTTTTCGTTAAAATCATAAAATAAAAACCGAATAGTATTAGCATTAATAAAAACATTGCTTCTTGTTGTATCATTTTTATTAATTCCCTTTACAGCAATTGATATATTATACGGAGATCTTACATTTTTAACAGTAAATTCAAAAGTGTCATTAATTTTTAAATTATTTAATTTAGCTATTTTTTCTGAAATAATTGCAGGAATTTGTGTTCTTGTTAATGGTGCTGCAAACAATTCGTTAATAACCGTTTTGTTAACACCTTCCATTTGATAAAAATTTGTCAAAGTATTTGGTTCAATCCCTTTTAAATTAAGATCACTAATTACTGCTGTTTCACGATTACTTGGAGTTACAGCTAAATTAAGAACTGGCAATTCTGTTTGAGGATTATAATACAATGTATTAAAACTAACAACTGTCTTAATATGTGTCTGGTCAATCAGATTACTTAAATTAACAATATTTTTTCCTCAATCTGGTAAATTTCCTCCTGTTATATTTGTTATATCTTTAACAACTTGAATTAAATCAGTTAAATAAACTGACTGATAAATTGGCTTATAAAGAAAGAGTTTTTGTCATAATTCCATATCCATCGGATTATGATTAATCTCTGTTGCTAATTCATTAAATTTTGCTAATGAAACAGCTTGGGTTTGTTCAACATTACTTGTTGGTAACACTCAAAAATGATTATTATTTATTAATTTTAATTTTTCTTCTCCTGTTGAAGTTCGATGACTTGTTGCCATTGTTAATAAACTTGGAAATTGGAAGCTATGGTCAACATCTTTTTTATAAACATTACTAAACGAATAAACAATTTGTCAAAAAATATCAGATGCATTAAATTGAATGATAAATAGTAATGAAGAAATAAAGAAAATAAATATTACAATCATTCATTTTAAAAATCCTTTTAAAGTAAATGCTAATTGAATTCGAAACAAGAAACTTGTTTTACTAAAATTTTTTTTAATCCCAATTATTAAACCATAAAAATGCATTTTTCCAGCACCATTAATTAATACTAAACTTGGTTTTTTTAAATAACTCATTGTAAATAAAAATGATAAAGTAGTAAAAAAGATGGGGATAACTAAAAACAAAATTAGCATAAATCATCAGGAAACATAAATTAATTTAAATGGAATTAATAATCCTGTTGTATATAATGTATTAACATATAACTGAATAGGAATACTAACACAATATCCTAAGATAATACCAAATAGCATAGTGACAAAAAACTTTGTTGAAAAAATTCATGATAATTCCGTTGTTTGATAACCAAAAGCTTTAAAAATTCCAATTTGACGACGAGTTTTATTCATCTCTTTTTTCATTGTATAATTAATAAAAATAAAACCTAAAAATAACAACACCGAACCAATTGCACTATACAAAATAATTTGAATATTAATATTTTGCGTTTGCATTGCAATATCACTATTTTCATATGAAATTAAAGTTGCTGTTGGATTAATATAACCCTGTGCTAAATTTTCTTTTAAAGTTAAAATTGCATTTGTTGAATTTAATTTAATTAAAATTTTTTGACTTGGATTTAAAGTAATATTCCCTAACTCACCACGAACATTTGCATCCTGCAATTGAGTTTGAAAATGCTCAGTTGTAAATAATACACCATATTTCCTAATATCATTGCTACTATTAATTTTTAAACTTGTCCGCTTAATAAAATTATCTAAATTATTTCCAATTCCAACAATTTTTAAATTAAAATTTGGGTTGTTCTGAATGACTGGAAAAATATCTCCAATTTTTAAATTATTTTGCTCTGCAAATAAACTACTAATAACTGCTTCATTATCTAATGTTGGAAACTGTCCTTGGTATAATTTCAATTGGTTAAAATTAACGGCGGCTGTCTGTTCTAGATTTTGTACTACCGCAGGAGTAATCTTTAAAGTATAATTTGAACCGCTTTCTTGTTTAAAAGAAATAGCTTCAAAAACACCAACAGAATATTCTGGCAAATTTTTTTGTCTTAATAACCATGTTACCATTTCTTTTGGTTGGTTTCAATTAAATTTTTTAAAATAAAGATATCCAATCGGATTAACACCATCAATATTTTTCTTCATTCCTCGATATTGCGCAACTTCCGCTAATTTATTAATAATTTGACTTGTTGAATAAATTTGCTGTAATTCTGGACTTGCAAGATTACCACACACACTTTTTGTTGTTTTTCACCAACTACTGTTTTCATTTAAAATTGCTTGGGGAACTCCTGTAACATTAATTTCTTGCTTATTTTTATCAATAAACTTATTATGTAAATAATAATCTTCGATAAAATTAGGTTTATAATCTTCAACACTAAAATTATAATCTCATTGTTCAGATATATATACTAAATCATTATATTTTATTTTATATTGTAAAGCACCTGATAAAATTCCGGCAATTGTTGCAATAATAATGATAATAAAAAGAATTAAACCTTGGGCTTCAATTCAATTTTTAAAATATGATTTTAAATAACTTTTTAAAATTTGCCCCATTATTATTCTCCAATTTTCATTTTAATCAATTATAACAAATTCAAAAGTTACCAAAATAACCAAAATAACTATTTTTTAAAATTAAGCGAATCGTCACTTCCAATAAGCTCTGCTAAAAAAACAATTTGATCAATAATGTCTGTTGGTAACACTGGTTTTTTGCATTGTGAAATTTCATCACCAACTAACCAGTGTAAATACGTTTCAACAATTGTTGCTTAAAACAATTCATAACCTTAACCAACTAAACTAGTAATTAAACCAGTTAGCGTATCACCCATACCAGCAACAGCCATATATGGATTACCGGTACCGTTTTAATATACACGCGATTACCATCCGTAATAATTGATTGATATCCTTTTAAAACAACAATAATTTTATACTTATATTAGCAAAATCTTTTGCAATATTAATTCAATTACTTAAAATTTCTGGTACGCTTTTATTAATTAAACGTGATATTTCCAATGCATGGGGTATTAAAATTGATCGCCCACATAATTTCCGTAATAATGGGACATCTAAAACATTAATTCCATCAGCATCAACAACAATTGATCCTTTATAAGATTTTTATTGTCTTGTTTATTACTAATATAAAGCATATTTCTTAACTCCTTACTTATTTATTTTAAATTAAAAATAAAACCATATTAGATTCCTGGTTTTTTTAAAATTTCAACTTTTTCACGATAATTTGGCATATATTTTTCAACATGATATCAAAACGCCTTAGAATGATTATGATGAACTAAATGTGATAATTCATGAATAATTACATATTCCAATACTGTCGGATCAAAATGAATTAACTTTGTATTTAAAACAATTTTTTCCGTTTGTGGATAACACACACCTCATTTACGAACCATCGCTTTAATTGTTAAATTTTTATAAGATAAATTCATTATTGTTGCTCATTTATTTAATAACTGTTCAAATTTATAACTAAATTTTTGTTTTAAAAAATGGTGTAACTTTTTAACATTTTCATCATAAATACCAGCATCTTTTAATAAAAAATATTGTCGATTAATAATTTTTGTATGAATATTTTCATTGGTTAATTGCAACGGATATTTTTCATTAAAAACATAAACATAACTTGTTCCGTTTGGATTAATGACAATCTTTCGATAATTATCGTGAATATTAATTACAGTAATAATTTTTTTAATATTTTTATAAATTAGAGTTTCAATTTCCCAATCATGGGCATAACTGGGGGCCGATACTTTAATTTTGCCATTATTAACATTCAACACAATATTATTCTGTTCTTTAATAATTAAATCATATTTAATTAAGTTACCCTGATATGGTATCACTTTTTCCAATGCCATGCTATTCCTCCCCCTATCATAAATATGGATTAATTAATGATTATCATCTATTTTATCATCATTTTCATTTTCATTCTCAAAATTATGGTGTAAATCCGATGATTGTAAAGAATTATTAGTTGCTGGTTTTTTTGTAATATCTTCACGGTATTTTTTTCCTGCTGTTCAAATTTTATCAATATCACCTAAAAAAACTTTACCATCATAAGAACTATCAACACGGGCATTGGGGTTAATGCGTTGCTTACCACTTGGTTTTGAAACCGAACCAATTCGTTCTGCTAATTCTGTTTTATCTAATGACATATGTTGTTTTGATTTTGGAATAATAATTGAATCATAGGCATTAAAATTTCCTTTTGAAGATGAAGTTTCCACACTAAAAATAGGAACTGAATAATCACGATGTTTAATAATATCACCTTTTTTCACAAAGTCACCTTCTTGTTCAATAAGTAATCCTGCTGGTGATTCATCAACAATTCCTTCACCCTCTTTAATTGTACGTAAATATTGGCCTTCTGCACCAACACGAATTGTTGGTTTTGAATTATCAGAATTATTATCTTCTTCCTCTGGAACAAGATGTCCTTCACCTTGCTCATGTAAAAGAGCATTCCGAGCCATTTTTGCTTTTAATAATGCCATTTTTACTTTTAAATCATTTGTTGTTGAAACTGATTTGTTGTTAAGAGGAGTTTTTGTTTCTTCAATAAAAGTAAGTTCAGCTTGATTAACCATTTCTTTTTGTGGTGTTAACCCACTAGCACCAATTTTACCTTTACCAGTTTCAAAATTAATTGCTGTTAAACTTTTTTTTGTTCTTGTGTTAATGATTTTGCTTTTCGTGTTGTATAATAATAAGCTATTGCAAATCAACTACCAAATAAGGTTAAGACTGGTCCAATAAATAGCAAAATAAAACCTGAATTAATTGGTAAATTTAACTTAAAAATATTTAAACTAGTTTTAGCACTTATTGATTGACCAGCAAGTACAACAGCCATTGTTAATAAAATGCAAGATATTAATCCAATAACAAAAGCGCCACTTATGCCAAAAATTTTATAACCATTATTTTTTGATAAATAATTTGGAATTAAATACAACAATACTAAAAAACTAGAAATTCCAATTAAAATCCCCCCAACTAATTCTGGGTTTGCCATCACATTATGATATACTATCATATTTGAAAACTGTAAAACTAAAAGAGCAATATCGTATAATAGCATATATGCAGCATTATAAAGGAACATTTGATTATTAATTTTATTTGCTAGCATAATTAATATTCCGAACAGTAACGCACTAAAAATTCCGCCAATTGTTAAGAAAGTTAATGACACTCTACGTAATTTCTCCATTTTTTTCACCTATCTTTTAACCATAAAAAACCATACATATATTAATTATTTAGATATATATTATATTATACCTTATTTCTATCAAAACCAATAATAAAATGTAAAAATCGTTTGTTATTTATCATTTTAATTAAAACAAAATCCAACAGAAAAAACAATTTAAAATTTTAAAAATAAAAAAGATACTAGTTTTAAATTAAAACTAGTATAACTTCACATAATTGAAACACAACTTTCACTCAGACTAATGTTTATTATTTTGATAATTATATTTGTTAATTATATTTGTTCAGAAATAATTAAATAATTCAGGGTATATATATTATGTTTATTAAAAATTGATTTGCTACTTAGTTTAAATGATAAAAAAGAATAGATATATTTGTATCACAAATCATTTTACAGACTAGTTTTTTTTATCAAATAGACAAGGGAATTATTTTTAATTATTATTCTGAAACAATTGAAAGTTAATAGTTTTGTTAATTGATATTTGATATTTTAATACATTAAAAAATATCTATATCCTGTCGCTTAACATCACAACCACCCTACCAGAATTTAAGAAGAATGATAAATTTAAAAGTAAAATGAATTAATAAAAATGCATTTTGTACGATGAAGCGGCAAAAAAACTATTGTTAAAGGGTTGTTTTTTTTATTTGAAAACAATCCAACAATTTAATAAATATTTTGGTGATCTAACCCAACAGTAAATAGACTGTAAATAATAGACACTTTAACAAGTGATAGTCGTTATAAGTCCAAGGCTAATATCGAACGACAATAAACATATAGATAGCGACTTAAAGAATTAAATTTGCGTTTAGCATTAGGTCTCTCAAATTGATGCAAGTAAATTTAATTTCAAAAACTGAGCGTTGCCTCCCTGAAATGGGAACGGAAGAGAGAAGACAAATATATGTCTGGCGTCAATCTTATAAATATAGTTGCAGATTTTAATAGGAGATAAATATTAAGAAAAAGAAAATATGTTTAAAACAAAGATATTGAGGTTATTGTTTTACATATAATAAAGAAAATGAAGAATAAATTGAAAATATGTTGATTAAATACACACTTAGACAAGATGAAATTACTGCTGAACATTGAGCATTAAATACTATGTATACTGTAAAACTAAACTATAAAAAGTTAATAATATTATAACAAATTAAAAATAAAAATCAATAATTACAAAAAATAACAAAATAAAAATATTATTTTTAATATTTATTTTCAAAATTATAAAATTAAACATAACAAAAAAATAGATTTTATTAATCATATACAAACATTAATTTAATTTGAAAAAATTTTTTTAAAATATTGTCTTGATGTAAAATTTTCCAAACAAGGTCTAATTGTATTATTTAATATATCTAAAATAGATTTTAATCTACTACGAATATTAATTAATGACTCATTTTTACCTAATCATCGCCTTATATCTCTATTTATTCTTTCTACTAATGCTTTCTGACGAGGTTTACCAGCATCACAAAAATAAACTCTTATTTTAAAATGTTTTTCTATTATTTTTCATCTATAAAATTCTTTTCCTCTATCGGTTAAAATACAACTAAATTTACTAATACCAATTTGGTTAATCATTTTCATTAAAATTGTTAATACAATACTTGCCTTTTTACTGAATAAAATATCATAAAAAAGTATTTTAGAATTACGATTCACTAAAACTAACAAATAAAAATTACCACAATCAATAGTATCCATTTCTCAAATTCCACTAAAATTTAAATCATCTCCATAATCATTTAAAAAATGTTTATAATCTCTAATATTAAGCAATACACCACGATTATCATTTTTTTCACCATTTTTTGTTTTTCTTTTTTTATTTTTAAAATATAACATTTCTTTTTTTAAATTAAAATAACCTAATCTAATATATTTATACATTGTTTTAAAACATACACCAAATTTTACATTATATTGTAATTCATACGAAGTAATAATATTTTGTGGCGAACGACCAAAATTATTATATTCATTCGAAAAATGACTTAGTTCTTGTGAATTTAACATTAAATACTTACGACATTGTTTTTTATTTTTATCATGTATTTTTTGTGCTTTTGAAGCATTATAATCATTAATATTATCAAACATATTTAATTCTTCTCAAATTACAGAATAAGACCTATTCATTTGCTTAGCAATTTTTCTAATATTAATTGTTTCATTTTTCTTTTTAAATAATTCATTATTTAAATAATTCATTATCTTTTAATTTTTCTAAATTTACTCTTTCGTTAATATCTAATCTTTCATATTTTTTCACAACTTACCTCCTAATTATATTAAAATATGTTATAACTTATATATGATAATTATAACATTTTAAATAAGGAGATAAAAATATGAAAAAATGAATAAATATTTTAGGAACAATCGGATTAACCGCAACAAGTACAACAACACTAATCAGCTGTGAAAAATCTGAAAAACCAAATAATAATAAAGAAGAAAATAAACCGATAATACCAACACCAGAAGCACAACAACCACCAGAGAATAGTAATTGAAAATTAATTACTAATAAATATATTCCACGAGATACTGGGTGATACATTATAGTATACAAAAGTTTTAATCAATGACGAATAGAAAAAATTAATAGTTCAAAAAACTTTGGAAATGAAACTGGATATGATATGGATATTATTTATAAATGAAACTTAAATAATGAACCTATGAACTCTCAATTACCAACCATTAACGAAAAAACTGGTAAAATTACTAACTGAAAAGAACAAAAAGGAACTAAATAACAGTTCCTTTTTTATATTAATCGTACAAATTTCATAAAAATAATTAATAAAAAGATATTTGTTATTGTACTATACAATGCAGGATTAAATTTTCATACCTCAAATATTTGACTAAAAAAACTATATACTGTCTCAAAAACCTTGCCAACACCACTCGCTAACTCGTTAACTTGTTTAACTCCCGGAATAGTATTAACAATTCAAATTACGGCATTTTTAATATGATCACCAAAATCTCATCAACCCTCAGGCGTTACATATTGTACTTCTCATCATTGCTTATCGGGGAATAAACCACCACTATTTATCTCTTGTCAATTATAAATCCCAAAATTAAAATCATAATAACGATACATATCATTCTCTTTTTGTGCTTGCAATTCAAAAACATTATAACCGATTTTTTGTTCTTCAATTTTTTTATATTGCAAACCATATTTATTTTGTAAATCACCACCAAAAACATAACCAGAATTTAACTTAATATCATAATTATTAGCAACTGAAAAATCATAATTAAAAACACTACCATAATTATTAATGGTATAAAACCGATTTTTAAATGCTGAATATAATTTAATATCTAATTGCTTATATTTATCCAAAAAATAAAAATATCGTGGATAAATTTTAAAACCATTATTTACTAATAAACCATATTTTTTATTATAACCTTGAACATAAGTATTATTTTCTAAATCAAAAATCGTACGTAAATAATTAGTATAAAATTTCTGTGAAATCTTAAACATACTATTTAATAATTTATCAAATTGTAATTTATCATTAATATTCTCACTCAATAAAATATTATTAAAATTTTGCAATTTCAACGCAAAAAAGTTAACTAAAACAGTATCATATTGCAAATTATCAATATATCCATTTTCTATAAATGAACTACGATTTTGAAACACTGGTACCAAAGCACTTGCAAAAAAAGACTGTAAAAAATTAGATAAATCAAAACGACCGTTAAACTGTTGAAAATATCTTAAATCTTTATTATTTATAAATGAATAAATTGAACCATTAAATTTAAAAACTTCACCAGTTCCCGTTCGCATAAAACTAAAATTAAAACTTAAATCATCACTATTAACATTATTCAACTCTAAACTACCCGAAATAATTAAATTTGCTTCATCAACAGTCAAAATCATTCGATAAATTGATTTTTTAATATTTTTAACATCTAATTCATCAACCGTCTCAAAATTAAAAATTATCCGCTTTGTTCCAACCTTATTCGGATTTTCATAATCCGCACTACCACCTTGCTGTACTCTAATATTTTCTTGCAAAACAGCAGTTAAAGAATAATTAATAAATTCTTTTACAAAATTTTGTTGATAAGTATTCCAATCAGTAACTTCACCACTATTTTTGTCGATAGTTGGTAATTGAGAGTTCATAGGTTCATTATTTAAGTTTCATTTATAAATAATATCCATATCATATCCAGTTTCATTTCCAAAGTTTTTTGAACTATTAATTTTTTCTATTCGTCATTGATTAAAACTTTTGTATACTATAATATATCACCCAGTATCTCGTGGAATATATTTATTAGTAATTAATTTTCAATTATCTTGTTTTAACTTAACTCTTGAATAATGATTTTCTTTATAACGCTCAATATTGTCAACAATTTTTTTAGATACATCATACATCTGATATTTTACCGCAAAAGCATAAATAAAATCAGTTAAATCATTCAAAAAATTTTCCTTTTTAACATCATAAAATTTTTCAACCATATATGTATTTTTTCAACTATCTCACATTTGATAAAAACTAAAAAAAGATGAACTTGGTTTATCATAAACAAATCCCGTTGAATAACTATCTTGTAAAAAATCCAAATACCATTTATCATTAAACGATAATTTTTTTGATGTTTTTAAAGTTGGATTAATAAAATAATTTGTCTCCGACCAATTTTCAAAAAAACTACTACGTAAAAACATTGTATTAATAAAATCAGTTTCATTAATACCTTTATCAGTACTATTCTCTAGTTTAAGCATATAATGCTTCTCATTTAACGGTCCAAACGCCGTTAAAGTAATAAATGGAATAACCAAACCTAAAAAACTTAAAATAAATATGACAAATAAAGATAACGATTTTTTCATAAACTCAATTCCTAACTATACAATGTTTTTGAAACAATAAACCCAACAATAATAATAGTAATTGAGACAAGATTTTTAGTTTTGTTTTTGATATATTTTTGTTTATTTTTGATGTAATTTGAAATACAAAGTTACCGATGACAAATACGTCAATTGCTTATTTTTTAATCTTTTTTATGGTTATTAAGTTATCTATTTATGCAATTCACGGTACATCAACACAATATAATAATTTAGGTTCAACAGTTAATAATGGTGTTTCGCAAGTATATTCATCAACCGTACGAAAAGGTATTGGAATAGGTAAAAAAGTTTATCACAATAGTAATAAGCAACAAGTTAAACGAGAAATTAAACGTCAAAATATTAGACAACAAGTAAAAATTAAAAGAGGTGTTAAATAATGATTAAATTAGTTTTATTGGTGGCGGCAATTGCTATATTTGGAACTGGTTTTATTACTGTTATTATTAATCAATTTACATCAGCAAAAAATATTATTATGGATTTATATAATTCTGATACTTGGTTGATTTGATTATTTGGTAGAATGGCAATTTTATTTAGTCATCCCTTAATGTTAACCATATCAAGTTTATATATTTTCAACTAATAAATTAATCATCTTTACTATTTCCTTTCTCTTTTTTAGGTTTTAAATTCTTTTTCAAAATATCAATATCAAATAACTCCAATCGTTCTTTAACACTTAATTTTGTAATTTCTGACCAATAATATTCTTTTTTATTAACAATTTCATTATTTTTTAAATCACGCACAAATTTTAATCATTGACTATCATACTTATTGGCAAATTCAAGCGAAATAATTATTTTAAAAAACCGAATTCCTAATCCAACATCCGACTTATGTTTTACTCGTTTACCTTCTGCTGTTCGTTCTACTGATTTTGTTTTTCAAATTTCATAATCCGTTATATCTTGGAAAATTCCAATTCGCATAATAAAAAAACGGTTAAAAAAATTAAATCCTTTTTTAATAATAGGTTTTTTCAATGAAATTGGAATAATAATCCCACTTGCTAACTGACGAATATTATTTCAAATCATACCCTCACGCTGAGCAGTAAACAACGCACGATTACCAAAATGTCTCGCTAAAACAATTCACGTTATTTTACCACTATGAACTTTTTTCTCATCGTGAGGACTAGTTCCATCAATATACAAATAACTTTCATCAAATAAAATAACACTATCATCTGGGGGAACTAGTTTTGTTCGGTCAGTAAAATCTAAATTCTTAAATGTTAAAACTTTTACTTTATCATCTTCTAACGGATAATTACTATAAATTTCATCTGTCAATAATTTCATAACTTGCGATAAATAAGTTAAAAGTAATGTTTTACCAGTTCCTAATTTACCAATAATTACCGACAACGGATTATCTCAAATAAATTGAACTAACCGAAAAGAATTTAACTGATAAAAAATATTTTTTCACAATCATCACACAAAATAAACACACTGCAAAGCAAACAACAATCAAAATACCAAACCAACACAATATAAAGAAATTATCCAAAATAATAAATCAATTAAACTAAATAAAATCATTGAACCACTAATATAACAATAATTTTTAAAGAAAAATATAAATTTTTTCATTTTACCTCCAATAGTTATTTATAATTAAACTAGTATTATTATGGTTTTATCTCCCCACAAATCAAAAAAGAGAGTGATAAAAATTAAGAAAATTTTAAAAATAATTTCAATATTATTGCCTATTATTGGAATTATAAACTTTTTAATCAATCCTATCGGAAAATTAATTACTACAATTAATTTTGTAGAATGAATATTTAAAAATATTAATCAAATAAATGCAAAAGAAATATTTTTTACAACATTATTTATATTAATAATTATTGCATTCATAATGAAAATATATATTATATTCAAAAAAAGATTTTAAAATTTTGTGGAGAGAGAAAACCATAATAATAACAAAATTTAATTATTTAAAACAACTAACTATTTTAAAAACCATTCACAAGAAAAACCAAGTTAAGAACAAAATAACAATTCAAATACCAACCATTAAAATTAAATATTCATTTTGTGTTAAATTCCACATTGTAATACTTTCAACATTCATTTTATCTATAAACAAAAATATATGAATAAAAAACTCTTTTAATTTAATTCAATCATTTTGCATTTTTAAAAACTCCACATTTTTTGAATAAGTTTAAAAAACATTCCAAAAAACAAAACAATAAATAACACAAACGATATAACATATAAAAACTCAGGAGCATTAGAACCAATAATATAACTAACAAATTGAACTCAATAATCATATAAACTCATTTAATTTAAATCTTCCAAATCTTTAATTAATTGTTGCTCTTTTTTAACAGTTCAATTTATTAAATTATTATTGTTATTATTTGCTTTTAATTTTTGTAGTTCATATTTTTGATTTTAATAATCACTTCCAATTCCTTCTCATTTTGTTAAATATTGTCGTGATAAATGATCATAAATCAAACCGATTGCTACTTGTTCAGAATGTTTTTCACTCGGATAAATAAACTTATTACTCAACCAAAAACCAATATGGCGATTATGATTGGGTAAATTAATAAAACTTGCTTTATCTGTTGTAAAAGGGATAAATTCCTTACTAATAAAATAATTTTCTATATTCTGATTTTTCTTAATATAATTACTCAATTTTATCAACTCCTTCAATTTGTCAATATTGAATTAATTTTTCTTTTTCAACATCAAATTCTACCTTAATTTCAAAAATATATTTTATATGCATAATAATCATAAAAATAAATGATATAAAATCAAATACAGACATAATAATTTCAAAGAATGGAAAATCTTTACCATAACTTAATATTGAAATATAAATAAAAAAACTTAAAAGCTGTAAATTAACAGCTCACAACTTAACTAGAAAAATTAAACACTTATTTAGAAAACATTTACAGCTGTAAATTAACAACTCACAACTTAACTAGAAAAATTAAACACTTATTTAGAAAACATTTACAGCTTAATAAACAATGTTATAAATAATGTTCGTATAATGTTTATTTATTGTAATAAACACTGATTATTAACAATGTTATAAAAAATGTTAATATAATGTTTATATATTGTAATAAACAATATTTATTAACAATGTTATAGATGAGAATGTTAATGTACTGTTTTTTTAATAAACAATGTTATTAACAATGTTAAATATATAAAATAATAAAAATTGGCACACTTAAAATAACTATTAAGAACTTTAATAGTAAATATAATAAGTTCATTTTTCTATTTAATAAATTCATTTTTTACATCAAATCACATATAAAAACTAGTGTGCCACAGTTAAAATATATGATAAATAATAAATACTAAACTCCTTTAACCATAATACGGAAAAAATTTAATATTTTTATAATACAAAATATAGCAAACGGAATTAAAATAATTCACGCATCGCCTAAGAAAACCATTATCTCAGGTAAAATATTTGTTACACCATCTTTAACTTTTCATAATGCACTAGTTAATCCAGTTCAAATACCAGTCATACCCTCAGTCATAGTTTTAGGTGTATTTACTAAAAAATTAACTGCTGTTGTTAAATACATACCTAACATTATTTTTTATCCTCCTTTCTTTCAATTTCTTTTTTATCTTTTTTATTTCGTTCAATTTGACGAATTTTTTGATAAATTCCTAAACCAATATAAAGAAAAATCCCCAATACAATAAGAACACTAAATATTGTCGTTAATCAAATTGGCATAATATAACTCCCTTCTAAAAAATTAAAAAATTGAAATTTGCAAACTCGCTCCGCTCGTTGTCGCTTCGCTCCATTAAAAAACATTATTGAATAAATTATCCGCTAATAAATTACGCGGAATAATTTATTCTTTTACTTTTTAATTTCAATATCTTTTGCAATCTTATTAACAGTATTAATAACATTATCTTTACCATACTTTTTCACTAGCGACCGCAAAATAAAATATTGCTTTGTTTGCATAATTTCAACCTCCTATAATTAACTTAAAAAAGTTAATTAAATTAATAGTTAACTTTTTATCGGTTGGCATTTACAATTTACACTAGAAAGAATTAGAAGGAATTAAATTATGAATAATGCAAGATATTTATTAATTCAAAAAACATATTTAGGTAAATTATACCGTATTAATTCATTTTTATTTTATACTGCAACAGAAGCACAATCTTTCAGTGAATCAAATAAAGATAGAGATAATCAGTTTAGATTAATTGATTTAGAAGATGAAGTATTTGGAAAATAAATAATATGAAAGAAATTAGAAAATTAGAATTATCAGAATTTCAAAAAAAAATTATTAATAAATTAGATGATTAATACTGCTATGAAATTTTATCACAAGAAAAAAATAAAGATACCGCTATTAATATTATTGATAATGATGGTAATTTCTTGTTAAAAATATTAAGTGGTGATGACGAGGTATCAATAAAGGAACTAATAAAATATGCGGAAAAAACATCGAAAATCTTAATGAATATCTTAAAAAAGAATTAAATAGGTTTAAACCATATACTGAAAGTATTAGAAATAATAAAAAAACTATTAAATTATTATAACTTATATTAAAGGAGAATAAATAATATGTGAAAAGATGACGATGGCAAAGTTTATTCTGAAGAAGATTTATTTAATGAAGCAATAGAAGAATGCTATTCAGAAGAGAGTGCTTATGACTATATTGAAAAATTAATTATGGAAAAGAATTTCGAGGAATTATAAAATGAAAACATTACAAGATATAATTAAAGATTTAACAGGAATTACTGTTGAAAAACAAAAAATAAATAAATATTTAGAAAGTGAAAGATTAGATTTAGAAGATGCTGATTTACGAGGTGCTAATTTAAAGTGTGCTAATTTAAAAGATGCTGATTTAGATGGTGCTTATTTATATGGTATCGGAATCACAAAAGAACAAATAGAACAATTAACTGTTATTGAGGATGATTAATAATGAATATAACAGAATGAATTAAATATGAAAAGTTAGAAAAAGAAAATGAAAAACTTAAAAAAGAACTTGCTGAATTAAAACAACAACAATTATATAAAGAAGATTTTATTATATGTTCTTATTCTACATGTTCTTGTGATTATAAATGGGTTCCTTTACATATATATCAATTAAAAGATAATTCAAAATATGACAAATTACCTAGTAAGTATGGTGAATAATGAGTAATATAGTTCAAAATATTTCTTTTCCTTTTGTTATTAAAGATAATGATTTTAAAGAATTAAGTTTAAAAGCATTAAATATTAAAAAATGAATGGATGAAAATGGCCAAGAATTAGCAGAATTTATTTATCGTCATCGTAATTATTATATAATACTAATGATTATAAAGATGTGTATTTAAAAGATATTCCTAGTCTTGTAAGTAAAGTATATATTGTTTTTCGTGAACCAGTAAAAGTAGTTGATGATTGTTTAGATGATGTTAATAAATTAAGAAATAATTTAATTCAATTAAAAAAATAATTGAAAATCATAAAATTGAAATTAAAAATAATATTAATCAAGTACGCATTAAAAAACAAAATGAATTATTTAAAGAACAAGAATTACTTGAAAAAGCAAATAGTTTAACACCAGATATGGGTCTTGATATAGACCAAATTCAAGATGAACAAGTTAGTGTAATGGAACAAATTGAGCAAATTGATAAATCATTAGAACCAAAATAATTAAAAAAAGTTGGTATTAATTTAATAAAAGAAAAATTATTAATAAAAATATTGAAATACTGGGCATTGATAATGATTTTTTAGAAAATGCTAATCAATATGAATTAAAACAATTAATTAAATATTTAATTGTTAATGAAAAGTTAGTTAAAAACACAATTAAAGCACAATGAGATACAAATACTGATAATAAAATAGTTGGTATTAAAGGAATAAATATAAAAATTAAAGGAGTTAAATAAAATGGTAAATGAATTACAACAATATATTAAAGGTGCAATTATTAAATATGAATTAAAAGTTAATGATAAATATTTAAAAGAAAATATTTTAGCACTTGAAGAATTAAAAATGAAAAATGGACAAAGTTATATGCAGTTAGTTAATACTGCTGATAATACTAAAATTACAGCATTAGGTATTATTAAATTAAGTAATAAAGGGTTAATTTTTGGAAAAGATTTTAATATTATTCCATTTAAAAATAAATTAACTACTGTTATTGATAGTAAAGTTTATTGTAAAAGAATTGAAGAAGCAGGATATAGTCCAATAAAAGCAATTATTTTTAAAGATGAAAAATTTGAATGAGATAGTTTAATTTCATGTCCTAAAATACATGGAATTAATTTTAATGCAAATAATAGTGATTTTAATGAAATAATTGGTGCTTATGCTTATGCAAAAGATAAAAATGGGAATTATCAAGTTATTTTATTAAGAAAAGCAGATATTGAACGTTTAAAAAAATAGTAGTCCGAGTGGAAATAGTGAATATTCACCTTGAAATAAATGACCAAAAGAAATGGTTGAATAAAAATTATATCGTAAATTAGCATTAGAAATGGGAATTGATATTTCAGATATTGATTTAGATGAAAAAAGAAATTAAAGAAGATGGTAATTTTGAATATATTTCATTTAAAGATATTAATGTCGCCAAAAACAAGGGGCAGATGAGCAATAAGCCCTTATTAAATAATATAAGTACCCCATCTTATACAGAAATAGCAGACACAAATGATAATGTCGTTAAAGAAGAAGATATCTCAAATATAGGATTTTAATGCTTTTTGTTTAATTTGATTAACTTTATTAATTAAATTAACAAATTTATTTATTAATAGCTTATTTTAATAGCTTATTTTCTAAATTAGATACTAATAAAGTTAATATTCTTAAAATTAATAAATTCATAATTAACTTTTTCTAGTAACAGCAGGAAGTGTAATTTGCATTACAGTTGTTTCTTCAGTTAATCAATTTGTACCACTTAAACTATATGGTACTTCAACATCTTTACTAAAATGACCCTCATCTCTATAATTAAAGATTTGATGTGAATAATCTAAAATATTAACATTATAATCTGATGTTCTTAAACCAGAATTAATTTTTTGAATTGCTTTAATAATTCCTGTATTCATTTCATCAATTACAACTGATTTTTAGTTAAATCAGGAACACCACTATATCAATGTGTTTTTAAAGACCCAATATTATCTTTATTAAATTGTTTAATACTAATTTTATTTACTTTTTGAACTTTATAATATTGAACTTGTAAAACACGAGTTACTTTATTTTTTACCAGCAATATAAATATCAATTTCAATATCTGTTGCAGTAATATCATAAGTATCTGGTGAACCTTGATAATATAAATGTCATCAATCAAAATTATTAGTTGTTAAACTAGCATCAACTGCTTTAACTGCTTTTAAAACTTTTGCATTTAACAATGGTCTTAAATCTTCACTTGCTACTTTTTGTGGTACAGTAATTCCTTTAATAATTTCATCATTTGTTAAACTATCAACACTCGTAATTTTATCGTGAATATCTATGGCGCTACTTACTTTGAATAAATTAAAGAAACTGTTCCACTATACTTATTTGGATTTCCAGTTGCTAATGCGCCAGTAGATGTAATACCAGTAGATGTAATATTAGATAATGTTACATCCCCAGTTTGATAACTAGTATTTTTTGTTTTAATAGCAGTTTCTAATTCTGCTGTTGTTGGTGTTATTGCCTGCCATTGTTATTTGACCTAAATTAGGTGTTGTAATAACTGTTGATAAAGCAGGTTTTCCAATAGTATAGTCAATTGGAACTCTATAAGTTTTATTTAAATTATTAATTGCTTGTGTAATTTATGTTTGTGTTGGTTGTCTTTCTAAAATAATTTTACATGTTTTTGGATATAAAATTGTTGGTGTTGCATATTGAACTTTACCAATTCATTTAGGGTTAACAGTATCATTATCTAAAACTTGCTGAATAGTATCCATATTAATTGGATATGCTCATACTTGTTTATTAATAATTAAACCATTTACATTATTAAAATTATAACCTTTATCACGATTAACTTGTCCTTTTGTATATGTTTTTTCTAAATGAAAACTTTTTGATACTGGAATACCCATGACGGTATTTTCATATAATTCACAATTAACCATTGCTTTTAATTGTGCTTCTGAACCAATTACTTTTAAATAAGCAGGTGTTAATCCTAAATAAGCTCTTCGCCCTAAAACCATAAACATTTTATCTGTTGGTAAACCAAAATATAAATTACTAATTTGATTTGTTAAATCAATTAAAGTTTCATTTAATTTAAAAAATGCACGATTAGCATCATCAGTATTATCTGCTGTATAACTACGAAATGGAATTACTTAATATTGTCCATCTGCTAAACAATAATCATAAATACCTTGTATTAATTCACATTTTAAATTAACAAATTTATTTTGTACAACACTAGAAATAGCATCAGCAATAATTTCACCTTTAATGTTTGCTTCTATCATATTTAAATCAAATGCTTCATTCATTAATTTTAAATTAAATCTTTTATCAATAGGAACTGGAATTCTTGTTAATCCAATAGTTTGAGTTGTCCCACCATTTGGTAATGAATAATCATTTTGTCATACCACAATATGCTTTTTGCTCTGTTGTATTACCTTGTAATGTAAAAGGTACTTGTGGCACATTAATTGTTGCCATAATATTTCACTTCCTTATTATCTAAGGTTTTTAAGTGTAAAATCAGTTAATTTTTTAATTTCATCAGGTGTATATGCACATTTTTCTTTAATAGTTTCAATTTCATCATTTTTATTTTCAGTAGATTTTTCAATCATATCTTTAATAAAATTAGTTGGTGAAATTAATTGTTGTTCTTCAACAAACAAATCAGGTTTTAATTCTTTTAAAGTTTGCATTCTTTCATTTAAAGAATTACCACTAACTTTATCTAAATTAGTTTTAATATCTTCAATTTTAGTTGATGTAACATCTTTAAAAGCTTTTAATTCATCTAATTCATTAGCAACTTTTAAATACTCTTCTTTTGAAATAGTATCTGTTCTTTTTTGTAAACTTTCTCTAATTTGTTTTGCTTAATTATTAAATTCATTTAATATATTATCTGCTATTTCAGCACTTAAACCTTGTTCTATTAATTGTTCTTTTGTAATTGCCATTTTATTATAAACCTCTATTTTTTTATTCTTGTTCGATTAACAAGTCAGCATAAACTCTTTTTAAGGCGGAAAGCTTAAACCGTAAATACGCTTTTTTAACAAAAGATTAAACCATTACCTTTATTATATACTATTACTTTACTAATACAATACTTTTTATATATATAAATATCCACACCACACAACCACAACTAAACTTAATATATTTCATTGCTAATATAGGCATTAAAACGCGTAATAAAAGTATTTACAAACAACTTATATTTATATACAATTAAATTAATTACAGGAGGTTTTATATTTATGGTAAATAAAAATATAAGAATTGAAGAAATAAATAAAAATTATGAATGATTTAATAAACATAGAGAAGAAATATTAAAAGAAAACCCACAAAAAAATGGTTATTATGTAGTTTTAGTAAACTGTAAGATAAAAGGTTTATACAAAACTTATAAAGAAGCACAAAAAAATGCTCCCGATAATGGTTTATATTCTATACAAAGATTAGAAAATAATAATATAGTAAATATGATGGGATTTTTTAGTTTAAATGGGTAAAGTAGTTAGATATTTTGATAATAATTTTCCTGGCGCATTTGTTGCTATTGGAAAACCAAAAAATAAAAACACTAATTTTGAAGTTAAACAATGAAAACATTGTTATGGATTAATTAATACTTGTGCTTCTACTAAAATAATGTCTAAAAAATAGCTGATGATTTAAATTTAGAAGAAATTGGAAAAGCAGTAATAATGACAGCATCACATGAATCTGTTGATGCTTTTAAATATGACGTAATGATTGTTATTAGTATTAGTGTAAATGAAAAAATAGAAATTAAATAAATAAATAATAAATTATCTCCTTTTGCTTCAGGAGATTTAATTTCAACAAGAATTTCTGCTATTACATCAGAATCTATTGAAAAATAGGGCATTCAAATGCTTATAGGTATGGATATAATTGGTAGTGGTCAGTTAACTATAACAGATGGAATGTTTATATTTTCAATAGGATAATTAATAAATAAGGAGACATACACATGAAGAAATGATTAAATTTATTTGGTGCAATTACATTATTGGGAACAAGTGCAACAAGTTTAGTTGCTTGTGATAAAACACAAGAATATACACCCGAAGAATTAGCAAAATTAAAAGAAGAAAACAAAATAAATACTGATAACCAAGAAATTAAAGACAATTTAGAATGAATAGCACCACAAGAAAAACAATTTAATACAGTTGATAATAAATGATATTATGTAGTATGAAAAGGTCAAAATTGAAATATTAGTAAGTTTAAATATGATAAGTGATGAAATAAAATTTCAAAAAACTTAGAAACAAAATTTAAAGATTTATATTATATTGATGAAGATGAATACTTATATTCATGAAAAAAATTTCCACAATTTATTAAATCAGTTTATCGTTGAAATTTAGATACACAAGAACCTGATTTAATTATTGATGATAATGGTAATATAAAAATTAATGGAGAATAAAAAAAGATTTAATATCTCTTTTTTATTTATCTTGGTTTAATAGTAATTTTAACAGCACATAAAATTAAATTTAATAATCATGTTAAAAGAACAAATCAATTTGTTTTAATCAATAATTTATAATGGTCAAATGATTATTGATATAAGCGGAAAATAATTAAAATTTAAATTAAAATCCCTACGGCAAAAACAGAAACAAAGAAAATTAATACTACATAGGCTAAATTAAAAAGAACATTATTGAAAACAAAATTATTTACTGGATAAATAATTCCAATTTGTCAAAAGAAAAAAATATAAAATAATAATGCTAATAAAAAGAAACTAAGAAACTTATGATAAAAATTATTATGTTTTAGATTCATTATTATCACCTTTTATTATAATTAATACCTTTAAATAATTAAATCACTTTTTATTAATAAAAAATTGCTAACAATAGCAATTAATCATCTAATTTTAAAACAGCCATAAAAGCTTCTTGGGGAACTTCAACTGAGCCAATTGCTTTCATTCGTTTTTTTCCTTCTTTTTGTTTTTGTAATAATTTCTTTTTCCGAGTAATATCACCGCCATAACATTTTGCTAAGACATTTTTACGCATTGCTTTAATATCTTCTCGTGCAATAACTTTATGATTAATGGCTGCCTGAATTGGAACTTCAAAATTTTGCCGAGGGATAATTTCTTTTAATTTTGCACATAAGGCTTTACCACGCCCATAAGCAAAATCACGATGAACAATAATTGATAAAGCATCAATAATTTCATTGTTTAATAAAATATCCATTTTAACTAATTTATTAGGACGATAACCAATAAAATCATAATTTAACGAAGCATAACCTTTACTAATTGATTTTAACCGATCAAAAAAATCAAACACAATTTCATTTAATGGCATTTCATAAGTTAAAATTCGCCGTGTATCATCAATATACTCTAAATTAGCATATGTTCCACGTTTATTTTGACATAATTCCATTAATGAACCAATATATTGCTCAGGAGTCATAATCGTTGCTTTGACAAATGGTTCTTCAATGCGATCAATTTTTTGCACAGTTGGTAATTCTCTTGGATTATCAATACTAATCATTTCCTTATTTGTTAAATAAACATGATAAATTACCGATGGAGCAGTTGCAATTAATTCTAAATTATATTCTCGTTCTAACCGTTCTTGAATAACATCCATATGTAATAATCCTAAAAAGCCACAACGAAAACCAAAACCTAATGCTTGTGATGTTTCTGGTTCATAAACAAGGGAAGAATCGGATAACTGAATTTTTTCTAAAGCTTCTTTTAAATATTTATATTTAGCGGAATCAATTGGATATAATCCACAAAATACCATTGAGTTCATTTTTTTATATCCTGGTAATGGCTGTTGAGCTGGATTAGCAACGGTTGTAATCGTATCACCAACCCGAACATCACGGACCATTTTAATACTTGCTGCTAATCAACCTACTTCACCAGCAACTAATTGATTTTTTTTAACTTCTTTTGGTGTTTTAACTCCTAATTCAGTAACTTCATAAACAACACCAGTATTCATTAATTTTATTTTTTCACCAATATGAACAATTCCTTGTTTAACTCGAATTGAGACCATTACACCACGGTATTTATCATAATATGAGTCAAAAATTAATGCTTGCAATGGATTATTATTATCGCCTTCTAAAGGCGCGGGGATATTTTTAACAATTGCTTCTAAGACCTGTTCAATATTTAACCCTGTCTTAGCACTAATTAATGGTGCATTTGTTGTTGGAATTCCAATTAAATTTTCAATTTCTTCTTTTACACGGTCTGGATCAGCAGATGGTAAATCAATTTTATTAATAACAGGGATAATTGCTAAATTATTATCAATTGCTAAATAAACATTTGCTAATGTTTGGGCTTCAATTCCTTGTGCTGCATCAACAACTAAAATTGCTCCTTCACAAGCTGCTAAACTACGTGAAACTTCATAGGTAAAATCAACATGCCCTGGTGTATCAATTAAATGAAAAATATACTCTTGTTGATCTTGAGCACGATATTTTAACTGAACAGAATTTAATTTAATTGTTATTCCTCGTTCACGTTCTAAATCCATTGAATCCAATAATTGTTCTTGCATTTCTCGTTTTTCAACTGTCCCTGTTAATTCTAAAATCCGGTCTGCTAAGGTTGACTTCCCATGGTCAATATGAGCAATAATTGAAAAATTACGAATTAATTTTTTATCCATTTAAAATTAAAACCCTTTCTATAAACAGTTACATCTCTGATATTATTATACATAATTTTAGCAAAATAACCTGAAATAGCAGGTTTTAATAATAAATAATTATAGTCACATTGAATTTTTAAAATAAATACAATATAATATAATATAAAATTTAAAAAATGAAACTCTGAAACAATTATTTTTAAAAAAGGCATCGTACATTATACATAAAAATTGGCACACTGAAAAATACTATTTAATTTTTAACAATAGTTATTAAAATATAAAATCATAAGTTTTAAGTTGATATTATTTATCACATATAAAAACTAGTGTGCCACAATTAAAATACATGATAAATAATAAATACTAAATTCCTTTAACCATAACACGGAAAAAGCTTAATACTTTAATAATCAAAAAAATTGCAAACGGAATTAAAATAATTCACGCTTTACCTAAGAAAACCATTATCTCAGGTAAAATATTTATTATACCTTCTTTAACTTTTCATAATACACTAGATAAACCAGTTCAAATACCAGTCATACCCTCAGTCATAGTTTTAGGTGTAGGTGCTGTTAAAAAATTAACTGCTGTTATTAAATACATACCTAACATTATTTTTTATCCTCCTTTCTTTCAATTTCTTTTTTTCTTTCCTCTAATTTGTTTAATTTTTTGATAAATTGATAAACCAATTTAAGCAAAAATTTATAATATAATAACAACACTAAATATTGTCTTTAATCAAGTTGGCATATTATATCTCCCCTATAAAAACAAAAAAAATTGAAATTTGCAAACTCGCTCCGCTCATTGTCGCTTTGCTCCTTTAAAAAACACTATTGAAAAAATTATTCCGCATAATTTACTAACGGATAATTTATTCTTTTACTTTTTAATTTCAATATCTTTTGCAATCTTATTAACAGTATTAATAACATTATCTTTACCATACTTTTTAACTAGCGACCGCAAAATAAAATATTGCTTTGTTTGCATAATTTCAACTCCTTAATTAAAAATATTAAAAAAAATTTACTTTCCAAAACTGTAAAAACCAAAAATACAAAATGTTTGTGATTTCTACAAAATAAATAAAAAATGTTATTTAATAACATTTTTAAAACCACGGCTCAAATGGTACATCAAGGCCAAATCAACCATTAATTAAGTCATGAACTGCTTCTATATTAAAATACAACATTACAATTGTTATAACTACTAAAACTAAAAGTACTAACACAACAATTAAAACTATTGCTCAAACTGGTAATTTTCGCTTGCTTGTTTCTTCATCATATTGAAATGGCATTTTTGTTGCATCAATTTTACCCAAAACATTGCTATTATTAAAACCATCTGATGGAGCAAAATCAGGTGATAAACTAAAGCTTGGTGCTGCATTAAAATCTGGTGTTGGTCCAAAATTTGAATTTCCTTGGCCAAAATCATTTTGACCAGAAAAATTAGCACTACCAAAGTCATTTGTTTGATTAAAATCATGGTTTGTACCAAAAGGAGTTCCCTCATTAAACGTATCATCAAAATTATCATCAAAATCGTTATTGATTCCCTGTTGTTGTTTCATCAAATCTGGATTCATAATTGCGTAATGACGACCTGAATCTTGCGAATACTGTCTTTTATTAAAATTAGAATCTTGACCAGCAAATTGTTGCTCTACTTCTGGTGCTACCATTGAAGGATAAGTTAACATTCCGGGATATTGTGACATTTGCGGATAACCCATCATCATTGGATAAGGGAACATTTGCGGATAACCAATCATCGGATTATATGCCCCCATTCCCATCGCATTCATTGGATTAGGAGGCATAATAGGCATAACAAACGGTTGATAAATAATTGGTTGATAAATTGGTTTATTATGTTGCGGTTTAATTTCTGTTCCATTAATTCCCAAAGTTTTTGAAATGTAAGAAGAATTAAAAGGTGGATTAGTTTTTGTTTTAAAATCGTTTGGATTACCAGGAACTCTAATTGGTTTTGTTAGTGGTGTTACTGGTGCATTTTGGTTTAATAAATTATCATTGCCAAAACTATTGTTATTTTCAAACGAATTAAAATGATTTTCATTTCCACCACTAAATTTTGGAACATTATTATTCATACTATATCCCTCCATATCAATATGCCCACTTTTCTTATAAATAAATTATATCACATATTTAAGTAAAATTAAAATAAACTATTGTCATAATTATTAGAAAGGTATATAATTATTTAACATTTTATTTAAGTTTAATACCTTGTTTGTTGTTTTTCACTTTACAAATATTATTGATCTTTTTCATCAACTTCATTAAAAATATGATAACGATGTTTGTATCAAAATAAATATAAAACAATACCTACAATGATAGCTGAAATTAAATCATTTAACCCTAATAATATAAAATAATAAATATTACTTTTGTATGTGCCATCCGATAATCCATGTGTTAAGAAATATCCACATAACATTAAAATTGGTAACACAATAAAAGCACGAAATGAAGAACATAATGCTGTTTTTCGTGCGTTATTAATCCCTTGAAATAACGAAACACCTAAAAATGAAATAGCAGCACAAAGATAACTCATTAACATTAAAACTGCTATTCACCGATATTCATCAACTAAATCAGCAGGAAAAGCAAAAGCCATTAACAATTGTGGCCCAAGAGCAATAAATAATAATAAAATAAAAAGTAATCAACTACTAATAATTGCTAATCCATATCAACAAGTTTGATACATTAGTAAATATTTTTTGCTCCATAATTATACCCAATAATTGTTTTCATCACTTGTGCAATACCTAATGCAATTATTGAAAATAAGACATTAATCGCAATTGCTCCAATTGTAATATAAATTGCAACATGACTTTTTCCATCTGTTTGTAATAATGTTAGTAATAAATAAGGCATCCTGTACGATGAAGCGGCAAAAAACAACTCTTGTTAAAGAGTTGTTTTTTTATTTAAAAACAACCATAAAAAGGAGATGAAAAAAATATGTCTAAAAATACTTTTATTAAATGTAGTAAATGTGGAACACCAAAGCAGTTTCATACAGTTAACCATCGTGAAAAAACAGAATGATTTGAAGATGTTTATTACACTGAATATTAAAATTTTGTTTTTTTAAAACCTTAAATTTTATAAAACAACTTTAAAAATTAAATATATTGGCTCTACAAGTGTTTAATTTAAAATTACATATTTTTTAGGGAAGGTTCCCCAACAAGGCATTTCCGCCGGCATGAAACCATTAGAGCTGTTAACTTGTTTTTTTGCGATTTTGTAAATTAATGACTTTGATTAAGATAGACGCGTAGTGGTGCATTCATAACTATTAATTGCAAGGATAAAAATAAAATCGTGTGCGTAGAGGTTAAATAACTTTTAAGAACTGGGTAAGGATTTCTTAATTAATCTACTAGTGGGGACTTGATGGGGAGGTACTTAATACTACAAGTAACTACAAAATGTAGAACATTGTAGTACTTTGTAGTTAATTGTAAAAAGGAGAATTTAAAAATAACTATGAAAAAGAAAATATGTTTTAAAAAAAGATATTGAGGTTATTGTTTTAAATGTAATAAACAAAATAAATATATTCTTACACACGATGAAATTACTGATGAACATTGAGCATTAAATACTAGAAAGAATTAGGAGGAATTAAATTATGGAAAAAAGATACATATTAATATCAAAAATTTCATTTGATATAGATGACATTGGAAGTGTAAATACAGAAAAATTCTATACATTAGCAGAAGCAAAGGTTGCTGCTAAGCGTGATAATAAAGGCGGATGATTAACAACCATTATTGATTTAGAAAATAAAAATATTGAATGGCAAGGAGATAAATAATATGAAAGAAATTAGAAATTTACAATTATCAGCATTTCAAAAACAAGTTATTAATAAATTAGATGATGAATACTGCTATGAAATTTATACTTATGCATATGATGAAACAATTAAAATTTTTAATAAAAAAATGGAATTAATAATCACAATAAATAAAAGGGATAACTCTGTATCAGAAAATAATCGCCTAGAAGATTATAAAAAAAGAATTAAATTATTAGAACTTATATTAAAGGAAGAAAAATAATATGAGTAAAAATAATATTATAAGATTTAGTATTGATGAATTTTATGAAAAATATCAAACCAAAGAAGATGAAAATTATTCTAAATATGATTTTACCGCAGGTCATTATTATGTTGAAAATGATTGATCATTAAATTTTAAAGAATTACATCTTGATAAATATAATATTGATGAATTTAAACAGTTAATTGAAGATTATGATAATAATCGTAAAAATTGAGAAAAAACCGAAATTTGTAAAGATTGTGAAAGAAGAAAAAGAAATCAAGAATCTTGTAAAGAAGGGAATGAATAATATGTATAAAGATGAAAATGGAAATATTTATACTGAAGAAGATTTATTTAATGAAGCATTAGAAGAATGTCATTCAGAAGAGAGTGCTTATGACTATATTGAGACATTAATTGAAGAAAAGAATTTGGAGGAATTATAATATGAAAACATTAAAAGATATGATTCCGGACTTAACAGGAGTTACTGTTGAAAAAGAAAAATTAAATCAATATTTAGAAAGTGAAAGATTAGATTTAGAAGATGCTAATTTATGAGATGCTAATTTAGAAGGTGCTTATTTAAAAGGTGCTTATTTATGTGGTATTAAAATCACAAAAAAACAATTAGAACAATTAACTATTGAGGAGGATAAATAATGACAAAAACAGAATCAATTAAATTTGATAAATTACAAGAAGAAAATGATGCACTTAAAGCAGAAAATGAAACACTTAAAAAAGAACTTGCTGAAAAAGATAAAGAGTGAGAAAAACTTGTATTAGAAATATATGATTTACAACAACGCCAATTATATAAAGAAGATTTTGATGAATATTGTCAATATGTAAATGGTCGAAGAGAAGATACTTTTATTATAAAAGATAAATCTTTATATAAAAAATTACCTAATAAGGAGGTGAAATAAATGAGTGATATTGTAAAAAATACAGTAAATAATATTACATTTCATTTTCCTTTAAAAGTAGATGATTTTAAAAATGAAAGTATTTTAGCATATAATGTTCAAAAATTTAAAGAAGAAAATAAACAAGAATTAACTGAGTATATTTTTAGACATATTAATCATTATGCTTTAAATGGTTATCAAAATGTACATTTAAAAGATATTCCAAGTGCTATTACTAAAAATAATTTTGTTTTTAAAGAATGATTAGAACTTATTCAAAAATTATTAGATGAACATAATAGAATTGGAAAAATAATTACTAATTATAGAAATTATATTGAAAGATATAGAGTTGAAATTAATAATAATATGACGCAAGCACGCATACAAAAGCAACAAGAGTTTTTAAAAGAACAAGAATTAAAAAAACAGGAATTAATTGAAAAAACAAATAATTTAACACCTGAGATGGGTCTTGATATAGACCAAATTCAAGATGAACAAGTTCGTGTAATGGAACAAATTGAGCAAATTGATAAATCATTAGAACAAAAAGAATTAAAAAAAGTTGGTATTAATTTAATAAAAGAAAAAATATTAATAAAAGATATTGAAATACTGGGCATTGATAATGATTTTTTAGAAAATGCTAATCAATATGAATTAGTTCAATTAATTAAAACTTATTTAGTTATTGATGAAAAAATTGTTAAAAATGAAATTAAAGCACAATGAGATAGTAATGTAAATACTAATACTATTGGTATTAAAGGTATTAAATTCAAAATAAATAAAGGAGTGAAATAAAATGATAACTGAATTACAACAATATATTAAAGGTGCAATTATTAAATATGAATTAAAAGTTAATGATAAATATTTAAAAGAAAATATTTTAGCACTTGAAGAATTAAAAATGAAAAATGGACAAAGTTATATGCAGTTAGTTAATACTGCTGATAATACTAAAATTACAGCATTAGGTATTATTAAATTAAGTAATAAAGGGTTAATTTTTGGAAAAGATTTTAATATTATTCCATTTAAAAATAAATTAACTACTGTTATTGATAGTAAAGTTTATTGTAAAAGAATTGAAGAATCAGGATATAGTCCAAGAAAAGCAATTATTTTTAAAGGTGAGAAATTTGAATGAGATAGTTTAAATTCATGTCCTAAAATACATGAAATTAATTTTAATGCAAATACTAGTGATTATAATGAGATTATTGGTGCTTATGCTTTTGCAAAAGATAAAAATGGTAATTATCAAGGTATTTTATTAAGAAAAGCAGATATTGAACGATTAAAAAATAGTAGTCCGAGTGGAAATAGTGAATATTCACCTTGAAATAAATGACCAAAAGAAATGGTTGAAGCAAAATTATATCGTAAATTAGCATTAGAAATGGGAATTGATATTTCAGATATTGATTTAGATGAAAAAGAAATTAAAGAAGATGGTAATTTTGAATATATTTCATTTAAAGATATTAATGTCGCCAAAAATAAGGGGCAAATTAGCGATGAACCATTATCATCGGCATTCTTAATAAAAATATTAGATATTGTTTTTTCACTCATTTTAGCATTTTCTATTGTATGCAAAATATCTTTATATCTTTTTCCATCACCTAAAAATGAAGTAATTTTATTTATTAAATTTTGTTCATTTCTTTGGTATTTTTTTAAACCCAATTCCTCATCTAAAGGATAGCGATTTATATTTTTTTTTCTTATCATCATATTTGACATATAATCTTCTTTTCAAAGGAATATCTCCATATTCTGTTTTAATTGTTTTTGGTAATTTTGATACTACCTTGTATCCTTGTAATATTTCCCCTTGTTGATATAATTTAAATATCTCATTATCTCTATTAATTAATAAATTTTTAACTTCATTTTGTGTCTCGATTGTTTTATTTTCTTTATAATTTTCTAACAAATTCTGTTTTAACTCCATCTTAATTATTCCCTATCTTTAAAAAACATTTTTAATATAACATTATTAATATTTAATTTGATATTTGATAAGTTTATTTATCTTATCATAAATTTAAAAGCAAGGAGATTTAAAAATGAAAGATTTTACTAAAATTAATAATAAAAAACGAATTACTAGTTATGAGCATTTAAATAAAAAATATGATTTAAATTTTAGTGACTATAATTTTGGTTTTGATTGAGAAGTATTTAAATATTTTGTTGGTGATAACTCCTAAAGGTTGATGAGATTTTGGTACTCATATTAAAAATGCGATGATTTGAATTGTTAACACTATTCCGGGAGTTAAACAAGTTAACGAGTTAGCGAGTGGTGTTGGCAAGGTTTTTGAGACAGTATATAGTTTTTTTAGTCAAATATTTGGGGTATGAAAATTTAATCCTGCATTGTATAGTACAATAACAAATATTTTTTTATTAATTATCTTTATGAAATTTGTACGATTAATATAAAAAAGGAACTGTTATTTAGTTCCTTTTTGTTCTTTTCAGTCAGTAATTTCACCAGTGTTTTCGTTGATTGTTGGTATTTCAGGTTCACCAACGCCATCTCAACGATAAATGTTAATATATTGATATTTTCAATCTATATATTTTCCAATTCATTTTATAATTTTAAAATCATTTTCAATTTTAATAATACCAATATAATTTTTATTATCATTATTTTTTTCATCAATAAAATCATTAGCTAATTTTCAATTACTATTTTCTGGTGGTTGTTGTGTGTTATATGATGGTTTTGGTGATGGTTTTGGTGATGGTTTTGGTTTATTACTTGCCTCGTTTTCATTATTATTTTCTTTATTACAACTGATTAATGTTGTTGTACTTGTTGCGGTTAATCCGATTGTTCCTAAAATACTTATTCATTTTTTCATATATATTGTTTTTTTTTATTGTTTTATATATAATTGATTTTATTATATATCAATTATATATTAATTATTTTGTATTAAATATTAATTTTATATATTTTTGATGGTAGGTGTAAATTAATGAAATATATTATTAATAATTTTAATTTATTTGATTTACAAGCAAAATTAAAAAATTTTTTAAGTAAAAATTATAAAAATAAATATTATAAAAAAATAAAACAAAAAATATTTTCATATATTAATTTGTGTAATGATTATTATATTAATAATGATAAATTTTTGTTGAAAGATTTAATTAAAAAATATTTTAAAAATAAGTTTTCAACTTTTTATTATTGAGCGAATAGAATTTTAATTGCATATAAAAATAATGATTTTGATAAATTGTTATTAAAGTCAACAATTCCTAATAATATTAATTATCAATATAGTAATGATGTTCGTCAAAATATTTGTGATTTATATTTTGAATATTGTAATAAGTGTGCTGGTGGTGTTTTATCTTTATTTTATAATTTAAAAAAAGGGATTAATGGAGAAGAATTAAAAAATAAAGCACCAAAAAATTTAAAAACATTTTTTCGTTGACTTAAAAAAGATGAAAGATGATTAAAAATAAAAAATAAAATTAAAGAAATTAAAAAACAATATCCAAGATATGAAGTTAAAGAAATAGGTTTATTACAGATGGACGCTAAATATTTTGTACCAAGTAAATTTCCAGTTGATAAAAAATATTATGTTTATGATTTTATTGATGAAAAAACAAGATTAGCATTAGGATATGTTTATGATAAAATAAGTATTAATAATGCTATTGATTCTGTTAAAAAAGCAATTAGTGATTTTAAAAATATATTTGGTGTTAAAATAACACGGATTAGAACTGATAACGGTTCTGAATTTATTAATAATTATCGGAATAATCAAAAAAATAATGTTAAAGAAACTAATTTTACTCAATTTTTAACAGATAAAAATATTTTTCATCAGACAACACCTGTTCGTTCTCCACAGTCAAACGGCAAGATTGAAAGATTTCATCAAAATTATACTAAATTATTTGTATTTGAAGAAAAAATATTAAATGTCGTTAGTTTACAGAATAAATTAAATGATTATTATTATTTTTATAATTTTGAAAGAGTTCATAAGTCTTTAAATTTTCAGACACCATTTAACTTTTTGAATAGTTTAATTAAATAATTTTAAATTATTAAGTTTTTGTATTTAAACTAATTTTTAGTTTGTTTAATTTTATATTTTTTATTTATTTATTTTATGATATTTTTATATTATAAATAAATATTTTTATTATTTTTGTTATTTTCTTGTAATCTTTAAAATGTCTGTGGTATACTACATTTTTTTCTCAAATTGTAATATTTTTCACCCATCGGAAGCTAAATCTAAAATATCGTTAATTTTGTAATGTTCCATATAAGAAGCAATTAAATTTCATTTATCTTTAAATAAATTTAAATACATTTTGGCTCATTCTAAACATTGCAAATCATAATGTTTTTTATGATGTGAAATACGGCAATTAGTGGGTTTATAATTAACTCAGTCAAACGATGTTGTTATTTCATCTCAAGTTTTATTAATATACAAACTTTTATATTCTGTCATTTTATCTATACTCCTTAATTATTTTTGCGTAAACCTAATGTTCAGTGTTCATCAGTAATTTTATTTTGTGAAACTGGATAACCTCTAAGCATCAATTCATTTAATTTATTAATAATTTTTTTATTTAACTTTTTCATATTCCACATCCTTACTAGGTAATTTTTTATATAAAGATTTATCTTTTATAATAAAAGTATCTTCTCTTCGACCATTTACATATTGACAATATTCATCAAAATCTTCTTTATATAATTGTTGTTGTTTTAATTCGGCAAGTTCTTTTTTAAGTGCTTCATTTTCTTCTTGTAATTTATCAAATTTAATTGATTCTGTTATAGTCATTATTAATCCTCCTAAATAATATCTAATTGTTCTAATTGTTTTTTTGTGATTTTAATACCACATAAATAAGCACCTTTTAAATTAGCACCATATAAATTAGCACCAGTTAAATAAGCACCTTCTAAATTAGCACCTTCTAAATTAGCACCAGTTAAATAAGCACCTTCTAAATTATCATCTCATAAATTAGCATCTTTTAAATTAGCACGGTGTAAATTAGCACCTTCTAAATTAGCACCTTCTAAATCTAATCTTTCACTTTCTAAATATTGATTTAATTTTTCTTTTTCAACAGTAACTCCTGTTAAGTCCGGAATCATATCTTTTAATGTTTTCATTTAATTTTTTTCCTTTCTGTAAAAAAAACATAATATTCCTTTATTAGTTAATATTTTTATATTTAGTAAATAATTTATTTTATTATTTACTTACTTCGCCGCCCGCTTCACTTTGTGGGTGAGCGGGGGCGGTAGAATATTTTTATAGAGTTTACCCCTCCACGGAAATAAACAAACAATTTACCCAGTTATTAATTACGTTTCATCCATCCCTACACAACTTTATATAAAGAAAATAACCTTTTGGAGCTCCTCCCTCTTGTTTTTTAGTGTCCGATATTGTTTTTTTCGGTTTAACAAAACTCTTTTTATGAAACAAGCAAAAACACACGCTCTGACATTTCGCGGGCGACTAACCCCGCCGAGAATTAAAAAAATAAATATGGGTAAATCCAATCGCTTTCACACTTTCTTTAAGGCTTCGTGTCATAGATGAGTTATTCATCTTTAAGCATCAAAATATTAAGTTTTAGTATTGCATTATTCATCAGATAGTACCTTTATTAAAAATGATATTATTAGCTGTTAAACCAAAAAAATATAATAAATCACAGAAAGGAAATTATAAAAATTAACTAATTAATGGAGAAAATAGGTTAATTTTTAATTTTAAAGATACTATCTGATGAATAATGCAATTAAAAAAAATCGCTCTAATAAGCGATTACTTTAATTTGTATTTAATTACTTTATTTATAATTTTTATAAAACCTAAGCTTTTTTCCGACTATCTAAAAAACTACCTGAATTTACAGAAGAACAATTAAATTTTATTCAAATTAGATTTAATAAATATCGTGATACACCTGAGCAACTTATTTATCGTTATTTTTTGAAATTTAATGTTAAATTTCCTGCTTGTGTTAAAACTTTTTATAAATGAGTTCGTTTGGGTGAGTTTGGATTAAAAAAAGAAAATTTACGATATAGGGGTAAAAAATATAAAACAAAAGGAAAAAAAGATAATCGTGGTCAATTAACTAATTTTAAATCAATTTGAAACATTGAAAATAAATTTTCTAATGTTGGATGATTTGAAATGGATACTGTTGTTGGAAAAAACCATCAATCTTCTCTTTTAGTTTTAGTAGAACAATCAAGTAAAAAATACTTTGCAATAAAATTAGAAAATAATACTGCTAATGAGGTTTTTGAAAAGTTTAAAGAATTAGTTAAAGTAAATAATTTAATTGGGAAAATTAAAGGCGTAATAACTGATAGAGGAAGAGAATTTTATAAATGAAGAGAATTAGAAATATTCGCTGAAACACAAGTATATTTTTGTGAAGCTGGTAAGCCACAGCAAAAACCTTTAATTGAATATATGAATAGTGAATTAAGACATTGATTTTATAAGGGAACTGATTTTAATAAAGTTAGTCAGAAAAAATTAAATTGATTAGTTAATGATGTAATTAATGAAAAAATACGGCCCTGTTTAAATTGAATAAGTGCAAAAGATATATTTTTACAGAATATTAAATAAATTTATTAAAATTACTTAATAAATCCTTTTTAGTGTGCTTAAATATGGTTAAATTAAGCTATATTTATAAAATATTTTATTTTTTTAAAAAAGAGTTGCATTTATTTTAAATGATGTTATCATCAAATTAACAAGAGACAAAATTTGCTGTTTGAATATACTTGATGCACATAATAAAAAAAACATATGCTGGATCTTGATATTTTGAACCAAGTTTAACATTATCTCAATCAATTATTTTTTTAATTTTTAAATCTTGTTCAAAAATAACATTAACGGGAATTAAATCGCCATGAACAATATATTTATTTTTATATTTTAATTTTTGTAAACTTTGTAGGACTGACAAAATACTTTTTAATTCTAACATCCCAGTATTTCCAATTTGAGTAAAAGTATATCCTGCAATTAAATCATATGAAATATAATCTGGAAAAATAGTTATATTAGGAATATAATTATTGTTACTTAATAATTAACTAATAATTGTTTTTGTTTTATTGCTTAATTTAATATATTTAAAAACTTTATTATAATTAATAATAATTTTTTGGTTAGGTAAACCATTATATTTAAAATTTGTTGATAAGTTTATCTCCTAAAAACTTACATTACAATGTTAATTATTACTAAAATAATATAAATATAACACTAAGATTTATTATTTAAATCAGTTTCTGTTACTACTGACAATACTGTTTTAATATGTTCAACTGGTTTAACTTTCGGTCATTCTTGAATAATCTTAAAATCATTATCCAACAAAAAAGTGCTTCGTTCAATGCCAAGATAAACATTATTAAAGATTTTCTTTTTTTTCAAGACACCAAACATTTCACATAATTTAGAATCAATATCACATAACATGGGGAAACTAACATTATTATCATTTTGAAACTTAGTTTGTTTTTTTAAATTATCACGACTAATACCAATAACATTATAACCAGCAGTTAAAAATTTTTGATAATAACGATTATAAGCAACTGTTTCTAAAGTACAGCCTGGTGTTGCTGCTTTCGGAAAAAAATAAAAAATATAGCCCTTTTCTTTTTGAAAATCAGTAATAAGATGTTCTTTTCCATCTGTAAACAAAAACTTTTCTTGTTTTAAATTCATTTTTAAATAACCTCCCCTAAAAATAATAATTAATTATTGTCTTTGAAAAAGTTGGATTAAATATTTTGTTACTTCTAATTTATTTTTTAAAATATTAAATGATAATTTTAAATCTAAAAAAATTAAATATAGTGAAAATTCAGTAATATCAAACTTATATTCTAAATCATTAATTTGCTTAGAAATATTGGCAATTTGCTCACCAATAGTATCATATTCATCAAGAACAGCATTCGTTTGTAAACTTGCTCGTTATTGTAATTCAGTAAGATCTAAATTAATTGTTTGAATTGTTGACATTAGTTCATTCAAAGTTTGTTTATTTTTTTCACGCAAAAAAATTTGTTCTACTTTATTTTTCATTTTTTTACTTTCACCTACTTATAGTTATAATATATCATAAAACTAAAAAAGATTAGTTTTAATAATTAATTACTAATCCTTTAAAACGTGTCACTGAATTAATTGTTTCACGAATCCCTTGAACTCCTTGTCCAGAATCGTGAATTCCTAAAAACGGGAATGAATCAGGTCCTCGTTGAGTACGACCATTAATATTAACAGTTCCTGTTTCTAATTCATTAGCAATATTAAATGCTGCATTAATATCTTTTGTAAAAATACATGCTTGCAATTTAAAATTTGATTTATTTGCTAAAGTAATCATTTCTTCAACATTCTTACAACGAATAATTGGTAAGACTGGACCAAATGGTTCTTCTCATGCTAATCGCATTTCTGAGGTAACATGGTCAATTAAAGTTGCACTAATTAAATTATCTTTTCGTTGATTACCAAGTATTAATGTTGCTTTTTTTACTAAAGCATCATCAATTAAGCCTTGTACAAAATCTGCAGCTTTTAAATCAATGACAGGAATAATATCTTTATTTTCTAATGGCGAACCTGTTTCTAACTTGCTAACTTCTATTTTTAATAATTTTACTAGTTCATCAGCAATTGTTTCATCTACTAATACTCGCTTAACAGCCGTACAACGTTGCCCAGAATATGCATAAGCACCAGCAACAATTTCTTTTACTGCTTTTGTTAAATCAGCATCTTTTAATACTAAAGCTGGATCTTTTCCTCCTAATTCTAATACTAAGTATTTTCCATGTCCTAATTTGCGAATATGATTGCCAACAGCAACTGACCCAGTAAATGAAATAACATCAATTTCAGGATTTAAAACTAATAAATCTCCAATATCACGTCCACGACCAGTTACAACATTAAAAACACCTTTCGGAAAACCAACTTCAAAAGCTAATTTTGCCATATATAACCCAGTTAAACTGCCATTTGTTGCCGGTTTAAAAACAACAGTATTACCAACAACTAAACTTGGTACAATTTTTGCAATACTTAAATTAACAGGATAATTAAATGGTGAAATTGTCAAAATAACACCTTTTGGAACACGAGAAAAAATCCCTAATTTATTTTTAATATTTAAACCATCCCCAGTTAATGTTTCTGGAAAAACTCGTTTTGCTTCTTCAATTGTGTAATCAATATATTCAATACTACGTTCTACTTCAACTTGACCATCTTTTAAACTTTTTCCAATTTCATGGGCCATAATTTTCGCAATCTCTGTCTTATGACTTTCTAATAATTTTGATCATTTTTGCAAATAACTAATTCGTTCAAATAAAGTTAAATTTGCTCATTCTTTTTGTGACTGTCGGGCCCACTTAAACGCTTCATTTATTTCTTTTTCTTTTAGAGCTGGAACACGACCATATGACTTATTATTAATTGGTGAAATTATTTCTAATCAATCCCCATTATTGATTAATTCACCATTAATTAATGCATTCAATTCCAAATTCATTTTTACCGCCTCGTTTCTTTCTACATTATTCTATTTATATTTTATGTTTTTTTAAAATTATTAAAAGATACTTTCCACATTTAAATTATTATTTATAATAAAATGTTTTAATGTTGTTAATGCACGTTCACTATATGCTAAATATTTTTCATTTTTACTTTTAAAATGTTGTTCAAGGAGAGGGATAATTCCAAAATTTGCTTTCATTGGCTGAAAATTAATTTTTGAAGCATTAATAATATAATTAACTAATGCGCTCATCATTGTTTCGGGTGGAAATGTTAACATTGGGTCGTTATTTAATAATCTTGCAATATTTAGGGCACTAATAATTCCTGTGGCTGCTGATTCAACATATCATTCAACGCCAATAATTTGACCAGCAAAAAATACATTCTGATGTTTTTTTACTTGTAAAAATTGATTTAATAAAATTGGAGAATTAATAAAATTATTCTTATGAATAACACCATATCGTACAATCTGAGCATTTGCTAAACCTGGAATCATGCTAATAAGGCGTTTCTGCTCTGAAAACTTCAAATTAGTTTGAAAACCAACTAAATTATATAATGTATAAATTGCATCATCTTGACGTAATTGTACAACAGCATATGGACGATTACCATTTGTGGTTTCTAAACCAACTGGTTTTAATGGTCCAAACAATAATGACTTAATCCCCCTTTTTGCCATTACCTCAATTGGCATACACCCTTCAAAATAAATTTCTTTTTCAAAATCATGTAAAACTACTGTTTCTGCTGTAATTAATGTTTGAACTCATAATTCAAATTCATCCTTGCTCATTGGACAATTAATATAATCTTTACTATTGCCTTGATCATAACGTGATTTATAATATACCTTAGTAAAATCAATACTTTCTTTTGTAATAATTGGTGCGGCTGCATCATAAAAGTAAAAATATTCTTGCCCCAATAATCCTTGAATGGTCGTTTGAAATTTTGATGTTGTTAATGGTCCAGAAGCAATCAATGTAATTGCTTTATCATCAATAGTTGTTGCCTCTTGGTCAATTAAAGTGACATTTGAATTATTTTTTAACCATGTTGTAATATATTCTGAAAACTGATTCCGATAAACAGCTAATGCTCCCCCAGCTGGAACACGGCTTGTATAAGCTGCTTTAATAATTAATGAATTAAATTCTAGCATTTCTTGTTTTAATAAACCAACACCATTCGTTAAACTTTCACTACGTAACGAATTTGAACAAACCAATTCTGCAAATGAATTTTGTTTTTGCACTGGATTTTTTATTAATAGTTTACTTTCATATAAATTAACCTTAAAATCTCGTCGTGCTAATTGATACGCTGCCTCGGTTCCTGCTAATCCAGCCCCAATAATGTTAATCGTTGTAATTGCCATTTGTTATTTTTCCTTTTAATTGTTGATATTGTTCTAAATATTGGGCATATTTTTCTTGTTCAAGTTTAATCTTTTCAGGATTTGCTTTTGCTAAAAAACTTTGATTATTTAAAATATTTTTGCTTCGTTCTAGTTCTTGTTCAAGGCGAGTTAATTCCCCATTGATTTTTTGTTGTTCTACTGTTTCATCAACAATATTATTCAACCCAACTTCTAAAATAATATTCGTTAATGGAATTGTGGCATATTTTTTGTTTGCATCTTTTTCTTGAAGTACACCCATCACTTTACTATTAACCATTTTTAAAATAAATTCATTAATTAATTCAATAAGATTTGTAGTAATATTATTTTTACTACTTATTTGATCAAATCAAATTTCAATAATATCTTCTTTTTTAATTTGATAATTATTTCGCAATTCACGAATTACAGCAACAATTTCCGTTACTAAATTCAAATAATCAACATTATAATTAAAATTAATTTTTGGGTAAACTTCTAACATAATTGACTCTTTTAAATTTAATTTTTGATAAATTTCTTCTGTTACAAATGGAATAAATGGATGTAACATAATTAAAATTTGTTTTAAAACATAAAACAATGTTTGAATTGTTATCTTCTTGATTATGGCATTATTACTTTGTAAATTAACTTTTGTTAATTCAATATATCATGAACAAAACTTATTTCATACAAAATCATACAAATCTTTGCCAACTAAAACAAATTCATATTTTTCCATATTCGTTTGTACTTTAGCAATTGTTTTTGTTAATTCAGTTAAAATTCATTGGTCAATAGCATTTTCTTGATGGTTTAATAATAAATTTTTAATTTCTGTTTCAAAATTAACCAATGGTTTAAAATCACTTGTTAAATTCAGTTCAACATAACGAGCAGCATTTCATAACTTATTAATAAAATTTCAAGCACTATTAACTTTTTCTAAAGAAAAACGTAAATCTTGTCCTGGTGCACTATTTGTAACTAAAAAATAGCGTAATGTATCTGCACCATATTCTTTGATAACATCCATCGGATCAATTCCATTTCCTAATGACTTACTCATTTTTCGGCCTTCTTCATCACGAATTAAACCATGAATTAAAACATCATTAAATGGTTTTTTCTTTGTAAACTCTAATGAGTCAAACATCATTCTTGAAACTCAAAAGAAAATAATATCATAACCAGTCACCAAAACATTAGTTGGAAAATAGCGATGAAATAATGTTTTATCTCAATTTCACCCTAAAGTTGTCATTGGTCATAATGCTGATGAAAATCAAGTATCTAAAACATCTCCATCTTGAATTCAATTTTTACTATTATCTGGTGGAGTTAAGCCAACATGAATTTTTGTTGAATCATCTTTATGATATCATGCTGGAATTTGATGTCCTCATCATAGTTGCCGTGAAATACATCAATCTTGAACATTTTTCATTCAATTAATTAATGTTGTATTAAATCGAGAAGGATAAAATTGAATTTTATTTGGTGATGATTGAAATTTAATAATTTTTTCAGGAAAATATTCCATTTTAACAAATCATTGGTCTGATAAATATGGCTCAACAATAGCACCACTTCGTTCTGAAAAACCAACTTGATGAGAATGATCTTTAATTTCAACAATTAACTTTTGGTGATCTAAATCATGAACTAAATTTTGACGGGCAGTAAAACGATCTTGGTGATGATATTTTCCAGCCAATTCGTTCATTGTTCCATCTAAATTCATACAAATTGGCATTGCTAAATGATTACGCAAAGCAATTTCAAAATCATTAGCATCATGTGCTGGCGTACATTTCATTGCTCCCGTTCCAAAATCTTGGTCAACATAATTATCACAAATAATAGGAAGCAATTCACCATTTGCTGGATTTATCACTTTTTTATTTCAATATTTGCGATAACGATTATCATTTGGGTTAACAACAACACATTGATCAGCAAACATTGTTTCTGGGCGTGTTGTTGCAATTGTCAAAAACTCACTTGTACTATTTTCTAAAAAATATTTAAAATAATACATTTTGCCTTGTTGTTCTTGATAAATAACTTCAATATTTGATAAAGCGGTTTTTTGTACAGGGTCTCAAGAAATAATCCGTTTACCACGATAAATTAATCCTTTTTGGTATAAATCAATAAAAACTTTTTGTACTGCTGATGTTAAATTATTATTTAATGTAAATTGTTCACGTGAATAATCTAATGCTAATCCTAATTTAGCTCATTGCTCACGAATAATTTCAGCATATTCTTCCTTTCATGCTCAAACTTGTTCAATAAACTTTTCTCGTCCTAAATCATGTCGTAAAATATTTTTTGTTATACGTAAACGTTCTTCTACTTTTGCCTGTGTAGCAATTCCCGCATGGTCCATTCCTGGTAAATATAAAGTATCAAATCCTAGTAATTTTTTATAGCGAATAATCAAGTCTTGCAATGTTGTATCTCAGGCATGACCTAAATGTAATTTCCCAGTCACATTTGGGGGTGGAATAACAATACTAAACTTTGGCTGTTTACTTGTAACATCTGCAGTAAAATAACCTTTTTTCTTTCAAAATTGATATTTTTCTGTTTCGACCAAGGCATGGTCATATTTCTTTTTTAATTCTTTTTCCATTTTTGTTTCCTTTCTAAATAAAAACTCCTATTATTTAAATAAAATAATAGGAGAAATTATTTTCTAAATAATTCAGGTACCATTCTTTTTTTAAAAAGTATCACTTATTACCTTAATTAAAATATCAAGTTAAAATATTTAGCAACCTTCATTAAAATAATAGATTAATTTTACACCATCAATTAACTCTCTGAACTTTTTTTAATTACTTCTCTAATATTTATGTTTTTATTATAATTCTTTTTCAATTAATTGCAACCTTTTTTGTTCCTCCAATAATATTATTCTAAAATAAAAATAAAAGTTAATTATAACTTTTATTTTTATTTTTTTCTAATTTTGTGTCTTCTGCCCTTTTAATATTATTGTTTCAATCTTTATACATAAAAAAGACAAATTCACCAAATAAAACAAGAAACAACACAATAATAATCGTCAATATAATAATTAATCAAGTTGCAATCATTTTTTAGTTCTCCAATCCTTCTTTTCACATTTCAACTGGTACTAGTTTAATTTGATATTTTCTTAACACAGTAACCGATAAAATACTACATATTAACTACATAATAATTACTAATAATACTGATAATCATCAAGGTTTTGATAACACTGAACTAATAAAGACATAAAACATAAAAACACTATTAACTGCTAACAACAATGGTGTTAAATACAAAATCGCAAATTTATATGTTTTACCAATTTTAATTCACAAATGTGCATATTGGTTTAGTCTTAATGTTTAAAGATACTAACCAATTACTTTATTCGTTCCAATCTTTAGCTGGTAGTGTTAATATGTTAGTAATGGCTTTAGTTGAAATTATTTTATTTATTCATATTTACAAAAAATTACCAATAATGATTGCCTACCAATGGCAGCCATTAAAATCATTAATAAAATAATAACTTGTTTTTTTCCTTTACCTTGTAATTTGAAAAAATTATATTTATGACAACTTCAATCATTGCAATAATCATTGCAATAATACTACTTAATCCAGCAAATAATAATGCTGTAAAAAATAAAATGCCTAGAAAGTTTCCAAAACCAACAAAGATTTGTTTATTAATAACATTAAAAGTTTGTTGAAAAACATTAAAGATAAAACTAGCACCATCATTCTTTGTAAACGCTTCATCAATTGCTTTGGTATAATCATCAATCGTAATTAATACAGGATTTTGTTCATGAACTAAAATGCCTGCTAAATCAAAAACCATAATTAATGTTAAAAGTGAAATTGATAAAACACCAAATGATAAAATATATGCTTTATTTGTATTATCCTGTGTTTTTGGTGCTGCACCAGCAAATAACATCATAAATCCTGAACCAACACAAACCCGTAAACACACCTAATCCAAAGGCATCACTTCATACTTACAAGTTACCAAAGGAACTTAAGGTTCTTTGCGTTGGCATTAAAACTGTTCCTAGTCCTTCTAATGCTTCTGGAATTGTTAAAACGTAAATTGCTAAAACTAATAAAATAACAAATAAAACTGGAATAAAAATAACATTTGATTTTTCAATTCCTTTTGCTTGAAACATCACAATTGTCCCAGAAATAATAACAATTGCAATAAAGGAAAATACTCCTGCAAATACTTGATGCACATTTAATAAAAATATTGATAAGAGGATGCCTTCCCTGTTTGGTAACAACACTTCCCATGTACTATATTAATAATTTTTCCAATAATTGGATAAAAATAAAATTTTCAAATATTTTGTTCTTGATAAATATTTGTTCATGTTATCTCACTTTGATATTTTATAAAATATAAGAAATAAATAATCATCACAATTGAGCCTATGAAATAAATATATTGAATTGATAAAACAAAACTAAAAAAATAAAGCCGATTAAAATTGCAAACAATAATTGATATAAAATTGTCAATTTTTTCAAGTTTTTTTATTGCAAATCATTCTAATTCTCCCTTTAATAGATATATTATATAACCATAAAAAAAAATACTAATTCTACTTTTTTCAATAAATTAGTATTTTTTTATTTATTTAACTTGTTTTTGATAAACTGATGCTTTTGTTTTATTTCGTCCAAATTTTTCAAACTTAACAATCCCATCAATTAAGGCAAATAAGGTATCATCAGCACCACGCCCAACATTTACTCCTGGGTGAACTTTTGTTCCACGTTGACGATAAATGATTGATCCTGCTCTAATTGTTTGGCCATCAGCTCTTTTTGTACCCAATCGTTTTGAATGTGAATCACGACCATTTTTAGTCGATCCTACTCCTTTTTTTGAAGCAAATAACTGTAAGCCTAATGCGAACTTCATCATTATTCTTCAACCTCCTTTACACTAATAAACTTTTGATATTGCTGATAAATTGTTAAAAATTGATAATAAATTGTTTGTAACATAACTTGTAAGTCAGCACTATTATTTTTTACTGTAATAATAATTAGTCCTTCCTTAACAATGAATTGACAACTATTTGGTTTAATTTGATCAATTGCATTTAAACTACCAATTACAATTCCTGTTATTGCGGCACAAACAAGATCTTTACCATATTCAGCTGCTTTAGCATGACCAGTAATTTCAATTTTTTTAATTTTTTTCTCAGTTTTCGTAATTATAATCTTAATCATAATATTTTACTTGTCACTTTGTTTTGTTTTTTATGCTGGTTTTTTTGCTGATGTTGTTGATGAACTTTTAGTTGCTGGCTTTGCCGCTACTGGTTTTTTATAACCTGAATAAACTGCTTTTGTTATTGCTGTTTTTTCTGTTGTTACTGGTTTTTTATCAGTAACAGGTTTTACAGTTGACTTTGTAGCAGTTGTTGAATTTGTTACCGTAGGTTTAGCTTTGGCATCCGTTGTTGTTCCTTTAGCAGAACCTGATAACAAAATTTGATCAATTTTAACTTTTGTATATGGCTGACGATGCCCATATTTTTTATGTTGTGTTTTCTTTGGTTTATAATGGAAAACAACAATTTTCTTTTGCTTTCCTTGTTTTAAAATTGTTCCTGTTACTGATGCCCCTTTAATAAAAGGAATTCCTACTTCTCCATCAATCATTAAAACTTCAGTGAAATTAACTTTTTCACCTTCATTACCATTTAACATTTCAACAAATATTTCATCACCTTTAGAAACACGAAGTTGTTTCCCTCCAGTTTTAATTATTGCAAACATTTTTACACCTCCAGTTTAGACTCGCCTTGTAAGTAGATAAGTATTGCATATCCTTTAGGTACTTAAAAGTCAAAGAGCGGTTGAAACTGAAACAACCATAATTAATTGTATAGTTATATTAAAAAAAATCAATAAATTTTATGTTTTTCTTAAAAATAAATTATTCTTCAGATTGTAAGACAAGTTCTTCTTTTTTATTACAATTACAACATTCTTCGCAACTATCACATACTTTACAATCTGGATCTAAATCATTAATTTTGTTGCATTTTTTTCCACAATCACAAGTAATTTCACGATATGTCCCCATAATGTTTATATACGTTCCCATTTATTTGCACTCCAATCTTTTTGTTAATTTTATCCCTATATTATTATTATTATTATTATTATATATCTTATTATTTCTTATTATAGACTATATGTTTCATCTTCCTCAACTTGTTCAACAGTAAATCTCCAATTCGTTTTGTTTAATTCTTTTCTATTTTTTGGAAAAAAGTTATTAGCCTCATTAAATATTTTTTATATTCATTAGCATAATCTTGATTATATCCTTTATTTTTTTCAATATTTTTATTTTTTACATTAAATATTGGTTCTAATGATTTGGAATTAATTTCAGCATTAATTCCACTATTTACATATGTTTCTAAAATTTTAGTTGATATTTTAATAGTTTCATCTTTATTAAAACCAAGTTTTTTTAAAAATATATTAAACTATTTTTAAACTGATTTATAACTTCTTTTAAAGGTAGAATTTATTTCTGAAATAAATTTTATATTAAATTTCCTTTTTTATATAAGCAAAGTAATTTATTTTAAAAATATTATTTTTATTTTTAAAATCATCTACATCGTGGTTGATTTTACAATTTTTATTGTAAAGTGTCAATAAGATATAATAAAGAAAATTATAATAATCTTTTATTAAATTTATTTTTAAAATCAACATATTTTAATATTAGTTTCTTTAAAAACACGATATAATATATATAATTTAAGGTAAATGAAAAAAATGAAACAAAAAAAGTATCGACAGAATCCTAAAATTAAGCGAATGTTTTTAACTAAAGGTGAATATGAGGCAACAAAATTAGCACAAAATTTTTGTCCGTTATATGACTAATGCCTTTCAAGATAAACGCATTCGAAATGAATTAATTGATACTAAAAATGAAATTTATATGACCGATATTAGTAATGATGATATTCAAACATATACCATTGCAATTAGTACACAATTAGATTACCATGAAGATGCTACACATGTTAGAGGGTTAGTAAAAGACTATGTTGATAATGACTTAGACTTTTTATGATATACCATTAGTGAACAAATTGATGAAAAAGAACAAGCTTTTTTTGAATAATTAGGATTTATTAAAAATTAAATTTTAGTTGGAAATGTACTTGATTTAACAAAATGAAAAAAAAGTAAAATTAAAAGTTGATAAAAACCTTAAATTTCAACGTGTTAATGATAATAAACGATTAAATGATTTTAGTAAAATTCTTGAAAGTGCAATGGGACCAAAAAATTGAGATTATGCATTTTATAAAACTTTATTAAAATTAAATAAAAATAAAGATACCGCTGAAATTGATTTATTATATAAAAATGATCTTCCTGTAGCAACTGGAAATATTTAATTTGAAAAAGATATTGCAATTATTGATTATATTTCAACTCATCAAAATTTTCGCCAACAAGGATTAGCAAAACTAATGATGAATCATTTAATTAATCGTGTTTATAATCAAGGTTACGATTTTTGGTTGGGTTGATTGCAACATCACAAGGATATAATGTTTATCACAAATTAGGATTTCGTCCAATTAACTTATATTTAAGTGAATACATTACAAAAACAAAAAGCACTAATTTAAGTCAAATTGCAACCAAAATTAGTCGTGGTAAGATTAAACATCTTCAAACAATGAAACAAACAGCAATTAATAATATGATAAATAATTTTAGTTGTAAGAAATGTAATAAAGAAATTACTGATAATAAATTTTAATGGCTTTTAAAAGATTAAATGATTTTGCTATTAAAAATTATCAGCAAAACTGTTATAGTTTTTCAATAAAAGATAAATGAGTAATTTTAGTTAAAAGAGATGATAATAATTAATTTATCTTATAAATTTATCTTATAATTAATAACAAATAATCTTCAATAAAATAGACACATAAAATTAATTTTATGTGTCTATTTTAGATATTCAAACCTTGTTATTTTTTTTGTTTATGTTTCACTTTTAAAACTTTTTTAGTTCGTAAATCTTCTTGATATTCATTAAAATATGGATCAGGCTCATCAACTAATTTGTTACGATATTTTCTTCAGTAGTAAACTAAAATTGGAATAATAATTGCTGCTGAAATTAAATCATTTAAACCAATAAAGAAATAATAGAAAATTGGATTTCCAGTTGCTTGACTAATGCTAAAACCAATTCCAATTAATTGTAAAATTACAATAATTGAACGTAAACTACTTGTAAATGTTGCTAAAAAGGAACGATTAATTCCTTGGAACAACGTTAAAGCAATATAAGTTAATGAACAAAATGGATAAGTCATAAAGTTTAAAACAATTCATCAACGATATTTCGTTGCATATTTTTCAGGAAAAGCAAATAACATCATCATATATTTTCCAAAAATAATAAAGACAATTAACATTAAACAAAATCAAATAATAATTAATAAACTAACCCGTTTTAAAACTTCTCAAATTCGAGCATTCTTTTTTGCCCCATAATTATAAGCAATAATACTACGAGCCCCTTGTGTAACACCAACCCCTGCTGATAATACTAATGTCATTCATGGCACAATTGAAGAATAAAGTTCCTGAAAAACAGCAACCCCGTTATGATATTCTTGGTTTGGTAACTGAACAACAAGGGATATTGCAACATAAGATGTAACGACTAAAGCAGCATTATTAATAAAATTTGGTAATCCTGCTTTAGTAAAATTAGCAATATTTTTTCCTTCAATTTGGAATAAGTCATTTCAGTAAAATTTTGAATAACTATTTTTTGTTTTAAAAACAATAATAAATCCTCAAATTACTTGTACTGTTCAAGAAAAAACTGTTCCCAACATTGCTCCTGACATTCCAAGATGACAAACTCTCATAAAGAAAATGGCAGCTGCGGCATTAATTAATAATGAACTTAAAATCATAATTATTACTCATTTCATTCGTCCTTCACTACGAATTAAGGACATAAAATAATAACTTAAAAACATCATTGGTGCTGCTGCTAACATTGGAAATGAATATTCTCAACATAAACTTTCTGTAATTGGATTATAATGTTTTACCATTTGAGAAGTAATAAATATAGCGTTTCATCCCGGAAATACAATACAAAAAATTGCAAATGCGACAATGATTGAAAAAAGAACTGTTAATGAAAAACCATTTCCTGCAATTCGACGCATACTTGGAATATCACGTTGCCCATAAGCAATTGAAAAATTCATTGCACAACCCATTCCAATCATAATACTAAACGACCATTGTAAGTTATATGTTTGTGAAGCATATTGAGTTGCAACATTAATAAATGACCGCATATCAGCTAAAGGAATTTCTGTAACACTAATATTTTTTAACCAATTATATGCATCAATATAAAATTGGTCATGAATTAAATCGGGTGCGGCAAATGATAATGCTAAACTTTTATCAACAATATTGTATAACCCTTGAACAATCATTAAGAAAACAGTTGGAACACAAAAGTATGCTATTGTTTTTCAAGGTTTTTCAAACCGTATTTTTTTTTCACGATCTGTTAAAACTTCTGACAAATTAATTTCCTCCCACCTAATAAAAAAATAAAAAAACCTTACTATGTAAAGTAATTTTAAAACTACATTAATAATCTTCGTTATAATTATAGCTCAAAAAAATTATTTTACTAAGGTTTTTTAACATTAATTACTTAATGCACTTGCTTTACCAAAATTTTTATTAACTGAAAAAACAACACGATCATAAATTTTGGTAATATTTGTTACAAATGATTTAATAGTAATTAAAATTACTTTTTCTTCAAAAGCACGATAAGCAATTTCTTTAATTTGTTCATTGCCATTTTATAAATGTAAAATTAAACCATCTTCTAATTTTTTGTAGAAACCACACACATTTTGTATTTTTGGTTTTTACAGTTTTGGAAAGTAAATTTTTTTTAATATTTTTAATTAAGGAGTTGAAATTATGCAAACAAAGCAATATTTTATTTTGCGGTCGCTAGTTAAAAAGTATGGTAAAGATAATGTTATTAATACTGTTAATAAGATTGCAAAAGATATTGAAATTAAAAAGTAAAAGAATAAATTATTCCGCGTAATTTATTAGCGGATAATTTATTCAATAATGTTTTTTAATGGAGCGAAGCGACAACGAGCGGAGCGAATTTGCAAATTTCAATTTTTTAATTTTTTAGAAGGGAGTTATATTATGCCAATTTGATTAACGACCAATATTTAGTGTTCTTATTGTATTGGGGATTTTTCTTTATATTGGTTTAGGAATTTATCAAAAAATTCGTCAAATTAAACGAAATAAAAAAGATAAAAAAGAAATTGAAAGAAAGGAGGATAAAAAATAATGTTAGGTATGTATTTAACAACGGCGGTTAATTTTTTAACAACAACAGCACCTACACCTAAAACTATGACTGAGGGTATGACTGGTATTTGAACTGGATTAACTAGTGCATTATGAAAAGTTAAGGATGGTGTAACAAATATTTTACCTGAGATAATGGTTTTCTTAGGCGATGCGTGAATTATTTTAATTCCGTTTGCTATATTTTGTATTATAAAAATATTAAATTTTTTCCGTATTATGGTTAAAGGAGTTTAGTATTTATTATTTATCATATATTTTAGTTGTGGCACACTAACTATTTATATGATTTGATTGAATAATTTTATATTTTAATAACTATTGTTAAAAATTAAATAGTATTTTTAAGTGTGCCAATTTTTATTATTTTATATATTTAACATTGTTAATAACATTGTTTATTAAAAAAACAGTACATTAACATTCTCATCTATAACATTGTTAATAAATATTGTTTATTACAATATATAAACATTATATTAACATTTTTTATAACATTGTTAATAATCAGTGTTTATTACAATAAATAAACATTATATAAACATTATTTATAACATTGTTTATTAAACAAATATTTAGTTAGGAGATTATATTATGGATATGAAATTTAAAACAACTAAGGAATATAAAAAAATAAAGAGAGATTTTATTAAAGATATTTTTTGATTAAATTTGATTTGTTTTTTTGGACATATTATTAATTTATTTATTTTAAGTTTATTTATTTATCTTTCAATATTAAGTTATGGTAAAGATTTTCCATTCTTTGAAATTATTATGTCTGTATTTGCTTTTATATCATTTATTTTTATGATTATTATGCATATAAAATATATTTTTGAAATTAAGGTGGATTTTGATGTTGAAAAAGAAAAATTAATTCAATATTGACAAATTGAAGGAGTTGATAAAATTGAGTAATTATATTAAGAAAAATCAGAATATAGAAAATTATTTTATTAGTAAGGAATTTATCCCTTTTACAACAGATAAAGCAAGTTTTATTAATTTACCCAATCATAATCGCCATATTGGTTTTTGGTTGAGTAATAAGTTTATTTATCCGAGTGAAAAACATTCAGAGCAAGTAGCAATCGGTTTGATTTATGATAATTCTTATCCTATTATAAAGTATGATGAAAATTTAAAGCGAAATATTTGAAAATATTTAACTGGAACAGAATTAATCAATTTATATAATCAATATAAACAAAATTATTTTACTAAAATGAAAGAAGCGTTATTTTCAAGTGAACCTAAAAAAGTAAAAGCAAATAATAACAATAATAATTTAATAAATTGAACTGTTGAAAAAGAGCAACAATTAATTAAAGATTTGGAAGATTTAAATTAAATGAGTTTATATGATTATTGAGTTCAATTTGTTAGTTATATTATTGGTGCAAATGCCCCTGAGTTTTTATATGTTATATCGTTTGTGTTATTTATTGTTTTGTTTTTTGGAATTTTTTTTAAACTTATTCAAAAAATGTGGAGTTTTTAAAAATGCAAAATGATTGAATTAAATTAAAAGAGTTTTTTATTCATATATTTTTGTTTATAGATAAAACAAATGTTGAAACTATTACAATGTGGAATTTAACGCAAAATGAATATTTAACTTTAATGGTTGGTATTTGAATTGTTATTTTGTTCTTAACTTGGTTTTTCTTGTGAATGGTTTTTAAAATAGTTGGGTATTTTAAATAATGAAAAATTTTGTATTTTTCTTTAAAAATTATTGTTATATTAGTGGTTCAATGTTTTTGTTTAGTTTAATTGATTTATTATTTTGGATAATTTCTTTGTATTGTGTTGGTTTAGTATTTTGATTGTTGTTTGCTTTGCAGTGTGTTTATTTTGTGTGATGATTGTGAAAAAATATTTTTTATCAGTTAAATGCTTTTCGGTTAGTTCAATTTATTTGAGATAATCCGTTGTCGGTAATTATTGGTAAATTAGGAACTGGTAAAACATTACTTTTAACTTATTTATCGCAAACTATGAAATTATTGACAGATGAAATTTATAGTAATTATCCGTTAGAAGATGATAAAGTTAAATTTTTAACATTTAAAAATTTAGATTTTACCGATATAACAAAACGAGTTCCACCCGATGATAGTGTTATTTTATTTGATGAAAGTTATTTGTATATTGATGGAACTAGTCCTCACGATGAGAAAAAAGTTCATAGTGGTAAAATACCGTGAATTGTTTTAGCGAGACATTTTGGTAATCGTGCGTTGTTTACTGCTCAGCGTGAGGGTATGATTTGAAATAATATTCGCCAGTTAGCAAGTGGAATTATTATTCCAATTTCATTGAAAAAACTTGTTGCTAAAAAGGGATTTAATTTTTTTAATCGTTTCTTTATTATGCGAATTGGAATTTTTCAAGATATAACAGATTATGAAATTTGAAAAACAAAATCAGTAGAACGAACAGCAGAAGGTAAACGAGTAAAACATAAGTCGGATGTTGGATTAGGAATTCGGTTTTTTAAAATAATTATTCCGCTTGAATTTGCCAATAAGTATGATAGTCAATGATTAAAATTTGTGCGTGATTTAAAAAATGATGAAATTATTAATAAAAAAGAATATTATTGGTCGGAAATTACAAAATTAAGTGTTAAAGAACGATTGGAGTTATTTGATATTGATATTTTGAAAAAGAATTTAAAACCTAAAAAAGAGAAAGGAAATAGGAAAGATGATTAATTTATTAGTTGAAAATAATAATAGTAATTGAGACAAGATTTTTAGTTTTGTTTTTGATATATTTTTGTTTATTTTTGATGTAATTTGAAATACAAAATTACCTATGACAAATACGTCGATTGCTTATTTTTTAATTTTTTTTATGGTTATTAAGTTATCAATTTACGCAATTCACGGCACATCAACACAGTATAATAATTTAGGTTCAACAGTTAATAATGGTGTTTCGCAAATATATTCGTCAACTGTACGAAAAGGTATTAATGTTGGTAAAAATGTTTATCAGAATAGTAATAAGCAACAAGTTAAACGAGAAATTAAACGTCAAAATATTAGACAACAAGCAAAAATTAAAAGAGGTGTTAAATAATGATTAAATTAGTTTTATTGGTGGAGGCAATCGCTATATTTGGAACTGGTTTTATTACTGTTATTATTAATCAATTTACATCAGCAAAAAATATTATTATGGATTTATATAATTCTGATACGTGGTTAATTTGATTATTTGGTAGAATGGCAGTTTTGTTTAGTCATCCGTTAATGTTAACAATATCGAGTTTATATATTGTTGGGTTTATTGTTTCAAAAACATTGTATAGTTAGGAGTTAAGTTTATGAAAAAATCGTTATCTTTATTTGCCATATTTATTTTAAGTTTTTTAGGTTTGGTTATTCCATTTATTACTTTAACGGCGTTTAGACCGTTAAATGAGAAGTATTATACGCTTAAACAAGAGAAATAGTACTGGTAAAGGTATTAATGAAACTGATTTTATTAATACAATGTTTTTACGCAGCAGTTTTTTTGAAAATTGGTCTGAAACAAATTATTTTATTAATCCAACTTTAAAAACATCAAAAAAATTATTGTTTAATGATAAATGGTATTTGGATTTTTTACAAGATAGTTATTCAACAGGAGTTGTTTATGATAAACCAAGTTCATCTTTTTTTAGTTTTTATCACATGTGAGATAGTTGAAAAAATACATATATGGTTGAAAAATTTTATGATGTTAAAAAGGAAAATTTTTTAAATGATTTAACTGATTTTATTTATGCTTTTGCCGTAAAATATAATATGTATGATGTGTCTAAAAAAATTGTGGATAATGTTGAGCGTTATAAAGAAAATCATTATCCAAGAGTTAAGTTAAAACAAGATAATTGAAAATTAATTACTGATTATAATTATTTTGACAAAAATATTGATGATAAATGGTATTTTTTATTTTTAAAAGATGAAAAAAAAGAATTAAGAAATTTAAAATTTAAAAATAATTCTAATAATGCTTATGGAATTATTGAATCAAATGGTTTTATTTTTTTCAAATATCTTATAAAAAATACTTATTTACGAAAAGGATTAATTAAAGGTTTTTATCGTTGAGATGGTGATGGTGAACCTGAAACACCAACTATCAACGAAAACACCGGTGAAATTACTGATTGAAATACTTATCAACAAAATTTTGTAAAAGAATTTATTGATTATTCTTTAACTGCTGTTTTGCAAGAAAATATTAGAGTTCAACAAGGTGGTAGTGCGGATTATGAAAATCCGAATAAGGTTGGAACAAAGCGGATAATTTTTGATTTTGAGACAGTTGATGAATTGGATGTTAAAAATATTAAAAAATCAATTTATCGAATGATTTTGACTGTTGATGAAGCAAATTTAATTATTTCGGGTAGTTTAGAGTTGAATAATGTTAATAGTGATGATTTAAGTTTTAATTTTAGTTTTATACGAACGGGAACGGGTGAAGTTTTTAATTTTAATGGTTCAATTTATTCATCCATAAATAATAAAGATTTAAGATATTTTCAACAGTTTAACGGTCGTTTTGATTTATCTAATTTTTTACAGTCATTTTTCGCAAGTGCTTTGGTGCCAGTGTTTCAAAATCGTAGTTCATTTATTGAAAATGGATATATTGATAATTTACAGTATAATACTGTTTTAGTTAACTTTTTTGCTTTGAAATTAAAAAATTTTAATAATATTTTATTGAGTGAGAATATTAATGATAAATTACAATTTGATAAATTATTAAATAGTATGTTTAAGATTTCACAGAAATTTTATACTAATTATTTACGAACGATTTTTGATTTAGAAAATAATACTTATGTTCAAGGTTATAATAAAAAATATGGTTTATTAGTAAATAATGGTTTTAAAATTTATCCACGATATTTTTATTTTTCGGATAAATATAAGCAATTAGATATTAAATTATATTCAGCATTTAAAAATCGGTTTTATACCATTAATAATTATGGTAGTGTTTTTAATTATGATTTTTCGGTTGCTAATAATTATGATATTAAGTTAAATTCAGGTTATGTTTTTGGTGGTGATTTACAATCAAAATATGGTTTACAATACAAGAAAATTGAAGAACAAAAAATCGGTTACAATGTTTTTGAATTGCAAGCTCAAAAAGAGAATGATATGTACCGATATTATGATTTTAATTTTGGGATTTATAATTGACAAGAGATAAATAGTGGTGGTTTATTTCCTGATAAGCAATGATGACAAGTACAATATGTAACGCCTGAGGGTTGATGATATTTTGGTGCTCATATTAAAAATGCCGTAATTTGAATTGTTAATACTATTCCGGGAGTTAAGCAAGTTAACGAGTTAGCGAGTGGTGTTGGCAAGGTTTTTGAGACAGTATATAGTTTTTTTAGTCAAATATTCGAAGTATGAAAATTTAATCCAGCATTGTATAATACAATAACAAATATCTTTTTATTAATTATCTTTATGAAATTTGTACGATTAATATAAAAAAGGAACTGTTATTAAGTTCCTTTTTGTTTTTTTCAATCAGTAATTTTACCGGTGTTTTTGTTGATTGTTGGTAATTGTGGTTCACCATCACCATCTCAACGATAAAAACCTTTAATTAATCCTTTTCGTAAATAAGTATTTTTTATAAGATATTTGAAAAAAATAAAACCATTTGATTCAATAATTCCATAAGCATTATTAGAATTATTTTTAAATTTTAAATTTCTTAATTCTTTTTTTTCATCTTTTAAAAATAAAAAATACCATTTATCATCAATATTTTTGTCAAAATAATTATAATCAGTAATTAATTTTCAATTACTATCTTTTGGTGGTTGTTGTGGTTTTAGTGTAGTTTCTGCTTTATTGCCCTCGTTTTTACTATTATTATTTGATTTAAGTGTTTTACAAGCAATTAAACTTGTTGTGCTTGTTGCTGTTAATCCGATTACTCCTATTATGCTAAGTCATTTTTTCATATAGATTACTCCTTTTTATTGTTTTATATATAATTGATTTTATTATATATCAATTATATATTAATTATTTTGTATTAAATATTAATTTTATATATTTTTGATGGTAGGTGTAAATTAATGAAATATATTATTAATAATTTTAATTTGTTTGATTTACAAGCAAAATTAAAAAATTTTTTAAGTAAAAATTATAAAAATAAATATTATAAAAAAATAAAACAAAAAATATTTTCATATATTAATTTGTGTAATGATTATTATATTAATAATGATAAATTTTTGTTGAAAGATTTAATTAAAAAATATTTTAAAAATAAGTTTTCAACTTTTTATTATTTAGCGAATAGAATTTTAATTGCATATAAAAATAATGATTTTAATAAATTGTTATTAAAGTCAACAATTCCTAATAATATTAATTATCAATATAGTAAAGAAGTTCGTCAAAATATTTGTAATTTATATTTTGAATATTGTAATAAGTGTGCTGGTGGTGTTTTATCTTTGTTTTATAATTTAAAAAAAGGGATTCATGGAGAAGAATTAAAAAATAAAGCACCAAAAAATTTAAAAACATTTTTTCGTTGACTTAAAAAATATGAAAGATGATTAAAAATAAAAAATAAAATTAAATAAATTAAAAAACAACATCCAAGATATGAAGTTAAAGAAATAGGTTTATTACAGATGGACGCTAAATATTTTGTACCAAGTAAATTTCCAGTTGATAAAAAGTATTATGTTTATGATTTTATTGATGAAAAAACAAGATTAGCATTAGGATATGTTTATGATAAATTAAGTATTGATAATGCTATTGATTCTGTTAAAAAAGCAATTAGTGATTTTAAAAATATATTTGGTGTTAAAATAACACGGATTAGAACTGATAACGGTTCTGAATTTATTAATAATTATCGGAATAATCAAAAAAATAATGTTAAAGAAACTAATTTTACTCAATTTTTAACAGATAAAAATATTTTTCATCAGACAACACCCGTTCGTTCTCCACAGTCAAACGGCAAGATTGAAAGATTTCATCAAAATTATACTAAATTATTTGTATTTGAAGAAAAAATATTAAATGTCGTTAGTTTACAGAATAAATTAAATGATTATTATTATTTTTATAATTTTGAAAGAGTTCATAAGTCTTTAAATTTTCAGACACCATTTAACTTTTTGAATAGTTTAATTAAATAATTTTAAATTATTAAGTTTTTGTATTTAAACTAATTTTTAGTTTGTTTAATTTTATATTTTTTATTTATTTATTTTATGATATTTTTATATTATAAATAAATATTTTTATTATTTTTGTTATTTTCTTGTAATCTTTAAAATGTATGTGGTATAATACACATCTTCTAATTTTTCAATTATGGGAAGATTTAATTTTTTACAGCATTTTCTAAACTTCCTAACATTGGTTTTTCCATTACGGTAAATTGATAATAGTTTTGGAATAACAGTACCCGAAAACACAACCTTACCATAATTTAGAATTGTAATTTCATCGGCCAAATCTTGCAATTCAGTTAAAATATGTGAACAAATTAAAATTGTATTACCTTGGTTTTTAGCTTTAATTAAATCATTGAATAATTCTTTGCGAGCAGTTGGGTCTAAATTAGCCGCTGATTCATCTAAAATTAGGACCTTTGGATCCGCAATTAATGCTTGTGCTAATAAGACCTTTTTCTTCATTCATGATGAAAATGTATTAGGATTCTTAGTTCGAAATTTTCATAAATTTAGATTTTCTAAGATTTGTTTTGCTTTTACTTTTGATTATTTATACTTAACATCTCGTAAATAACTCATTTCAATTAAATATTTTTTATAAACATTTAAATGTTTTGGAAACCTAGCATTTTTAGGAATATATCCAATAATTTTTTTGCTGCTGGTGAGTTTTCTTTTAAACCATTAATACTAAATTACCACTTGTTGGAATAATTACTCCAACTAATGATTTAATTGTTGTGGTTTTTTCTAAACCATTTGGTCCAATAAACCCATGAATTTTCCCTTTTGCAACATTCATATTAATATCATCAACAGCGACAAATTTTTTAAATTTTTTTGTAAATCCATGAATCTCGATTGCTAAATCAGGATTTGGTGTAAAATTATTTTTTTTGTTTTCATAACTATACAAATTCCTTTCTTGTAATTCACCATAATGTTAATCCTGCTAATGCAAGTATTACTAATAAATAACCCGTATAAAAACCAGATAAACTAGTTAATTTTACTGGTTTATTAAAGTTTCCCATTAAAAAATAATTTGTTTTTGTCTTAGAATCACTTGTCTCAAAAGCAACAGAATCAATTTTAACATCTAAATAATTATTAATTGGTAACAAACATTGTTGCAGCCATATTATTTGCTCCTGATACACTAGCACTAGCATTTCCTGTTCACATTACAACTCATTGTTGTCATGGATTTAAGTATGCCATTAATTTATAATTTATTTGAGCTTTTTTAAAACTATTTAATTTATCTTCTGGTTGTTGCTCGTTATCATGAATAACATTATATGGATAATATATTCCTTATTGTGATCAATAAGATATTTGGGAAATAAATTGAGTATACAATGACATAACTGGATCATTAATATAAACATTTTCACTATATAAATTACGATCTAAAAATTCACGAAAATCTGAAGAAAAATTATTAAATTTATTTTGAATAGTTTTTGACAATGTGTTAAAAACAAGCGATGCAATTCTACTTGATGCAATGATTCCTTCTGAAAAATAACTATTTTTTGTATAACCAAAAATTGTTGGTGAAAAAATTAATTTATTATATATTGTTTTAATAATTTGTAAATTGTAAATGCCAACCGATAAAAAGTTAACTATTAATTTAATTAACTTTTTTAAGTTAATTATAGGAGGTTGAAATTATGCAAACAAAGCAACATTTTATTTTGCAGTCGCTAGTGAAAAAGTATGGTAAAGATAATGTTATTAATAATGTTAATAAGATTGCAAAAGATATTGAAATTAAAAAGTAAAAGAATAAATTATTCCGCGTAATTTATTAGCGGATAATTTATTAAATAGTGTTTTTTAATGGAGTGGAGCAATAACGAGCGGAGCGAGTTTGCAAATTTCAATTTTTTAATTTATGAAAGGAGATGTATTATGCCAACTTGATTAACTACAATTAGACCTTGTTTGGGAAATTTTACATCAAGACAATATTTTAAAAAAATTTTTTCAAATTAAATTAATATTTGTGTATGATTAATAAAATCTATTTTTTTTGTTATATTTAATTTTAAAATATTAAAAATATTATTTTTAATTTGTTATTTTTTATAATTATTGATTTTTATTTTTAATTTGTTATAGTTTTATTAACTTTTTATCGTTTAGTTTTACAGTATACAATTTGATAAATATTTTTTGTTGTTTTACTTTTTAATTTTGTTTAATCTAACACATTTATATTAATTTTAGCATCAAATGATGGTTTTGTTCTTGAAAATGTAATTGGTTATTGTAAACTTACATCATTATAAAAATCCGATAAAATATTAATTCCTTTATCACTATTATTTGTAAATGTAACTTCATTACCAATTGTAGGTTTAACAACATTAAATTTAATTATCTTATAACCATCAAATTCTAATACATTAGTATTAATTAATTTGCTAATATTGGGTAATCATTTGTTGTTTTTTTAACTTCTGTAACAACATCATTTCAAAAAATTGGGTTTCAGGTAGCAAATAATTTAATGACCACTAAATAAATATCCCACGCTAATGAAGTCACATCAAAATCTTCTATATCTTTACTACTATTATACGAAAATTATATACTAAGTTTTCGAATTTAATAAATCATCACATGTTTTTTTAAGATCAGAGTCCTTAAATTTAACAGGATTTTTTGCTAAATCTGCGGTTTTAATCAAATATTGTGATGCTTCATCACCTTTACTTGCATTATAAAAAAATGGAATCATCGCTCCAATTGCTTTTAAAAAACCAATTGTAAATAAAATGCCAATAACACCTTTTGCATTTAATCCTAAAGAAATTAAAATGCCAATTGTGGTTAAAAATAATTGTAAAATAAAACTTGTTAAAATCATAAAGTTAACTTTACTTAAAATTACTTTTCCAAATGCTGTTCCTTTTGGCCCCATTCCGAATGATAAAATTGGTGGTAATAATAAAATAATTATTGTATAGTGTATATTTAAGCTCCAAATTTATATTTCTTTTTAATTTGATAAAAAAATCATTTTTAACAAATGAAACTCTTTTTTTAAAAAAATAAAATATTTTATAAATATAGTTTAATTTAATCATATTTAAGTACGCTAAAAAAGCATTTATTAAATTTTAATTAATAAATTTCTTTAAATATTCTGTAAAAACATTTGTTTAGCACTTATTCAATTTAAAGACGGTCGGAGTTTAACTGATGAAATTGTAATATTATCACAAGATTTTCAAGCATTAGATAAAGATACTAAATTAACTAATTTAGATAATAAATTAGAATTTAATCCAACTACTGATGGAACATTAGAAAGTTATGTTATTGATTTAATTAATTTACAAACTATTGGTAAAACTAATTTTAAAATTACAACATATTCAGAAAATCCATTTACTTTAAATGATAATATTACTGCATTTCAAAACTTTCAAGGTGAATGACAAACAATGGCAAAATTTATTAAACCAAATGGTAATGTTCAAGCATGAAATAGTGTTATTAAAACAAGTGATTTATATTATGATTTATTAGAAGAAACAACATTTTTTTACCCTCAAGCCGTATTACCACCAAATCCATTTACATATAAACCATATACTGTAAATATATTAGATGCTAAAACAAATAAACCATTAAAAACTAATATTACTGTAAATTCACACTGTATTAATCGTGGCAATTTATTTTTAGATAATTTATATAATTCTTATTATGAATTAGAAATTGATTTAAAACAAATTGACCCAACAATTACTACTTTATCACAATTATTAAATGCTTATTCATTAATTCAATTTAATAATCTTAATAATTTATATGTTTGGTGTATTGAACCAGATATAAAATATTTTATTCCTAATAGAAATGTTAATTTATTAGCTAGGGAAAATAGTTGCGGCTATAATTTAGGTTTATTATCTAACGCAACTTTAAAAAAGAAGGTTTACCGCAACTTGACAATGTTATATTCAAAGAATAACAAAAAACCTGCTAAAAAACAGCAGCAAAAAAACCTTTGAAAAAAGTATGAATAAAAAATAAGTAATATTAACAATAACTATATTTTCTAGTTCCTGTTTTTATAAAATAGAAAAATAAGATTAAGAATTTTAAATAATTAGGACTATAATATATAAAAGAAAAGAAGTTGGATCATGAAAACATTTGGCAAGTGAAGTATAGCTTTAATATGAATTATTGTATTAATTATTTTAGTTTTAACCTTATTTTTTTTGGGAATATATTATGATGGTTATTATTGAGAAGGAAAAGGATTACCAGTTAATATTAATGATATTAAAACATTTCATGGTAATGGTTATCAGTTAATCGGTCATTTGGGAATTGACAAATTAATGCGATTAGCATCCTCTGGATCATTTATTTGAGGATATTCAAATATTATTGTTCCTTATGGTGGGCAAGAAATTGATTTAATGACATGGTTACACCAACCGGTTAATGTTAATAATAATAGTGGAGTGATTCAATGACCCCAAAATTATAAATTAGAAGCCGGAAAAAATTTTGCAGAAGTAGTTGGTAGTCTATTAATTGTGCTATTAGTGGCAGTTCCCGTTTTAATCTTAATTGGAATATATGTTACAAAAAAAATTATAAAAGCAATAACACATCCTTATTCAATTGAATATTTAGACACACAGAAAAAATTGAAAAAAACAATAAAACAAGCTAGAAAAGCACTGAAAAAAATGAATATAGCTGTTAGTAAGGGATATGAAACATCCACAACATTAGCACTAGAACAAGAACGATGAGCTAATTTAATTGTTAATGCTGAAACAGATTTTCTTAAAGAAGAAGAACTTTTTAAAGCTCAGGATAATAAAAACCAGTTGTGAAAAAATTAGTAACTACCGGTAAAAAATAAAAGCTATATAATGAAATTATAAATAATTTCATTTTTTAAATATGTTATAATTTGAAAGGTGAGAAAAGGGGATTAAATTATGAGTAATTTTAATCAATTTGGTTTTAAGCGGTTTTTAAATTTAGGCCTTACTGAATTAAAATTTGTTGAACCAACTATTGTGCAAGAAAAAGTAATGCCATTATTATTAAAACATAAAAATATTATATGTAAGGCACATACAGGAACTGGAAAAACATTTGCGTTTTGTTTACCAATTTTAAATAATATAAATTATGAGCAAACAAAAATTCAATCTATTATTGTAACCCCAACCCGTGAATTAGCAAAACAAATTTATGATAATATTCGTTTTTTTAAAAAATTTAAACCAAATTTACAAGTTAATTATTTTATTGGTGGCGAATATATTAAACGTCAAATTGAACAATTGCAACGAATTCAACCACACATTATTATTGCCACTCCAACACGACTAAAAGATTTGTTTGAACAACAAAGTATAAATTTAGGTAAATTAACAACTTTTATTATTGATGAATGTGATATGCTTTTTGATTTAGGTTTTATTGAAAATGTTGATTATATTTTGAGCAAAGTGAATCCTAATGTTCAAGTATCTGTTTTTTCTGCAACAATTCCACCTGAGTTAAAACCTTTTTTAATCAAGTATTTAAAAAATCCTCATTATTTAGATTTAAATGCCAATCAAATAACAAATCAAAACATTACACATATTTTAATTCCAACAAAAAATCAAGAACGAGAAACAATTTTATTAAAACTTTTAAAAACATTTGATCCATATTTATGTTTAATTTTTGTTAATAAAAAAACAGATATTAATAAGTATTATGATTTGTTATTAAAACATAATTATTCTGTTATCCAATTACATGCTGGATTAGAACCACGATTACGAACACAAGTTGTTAAACGAATTCGAAATTTAGAATATAAGCATGCTATTGCCAGTGATATTGCAGCGCGTGGAATTGATTTTATTGGTGTTAGTCATGTTATTTCAATTGATTTACCAAATGATTTAGAATATTATATTCATCGTAGTGGTCGTACTGGACGGGCAAATTATACTGGTTATAGTTATGTTCTTTATGATACAAAAAATTTAAATTTAGTCCAACAATTAATGACAAAAGGAATTACTTTTAAAACAAAGAAATGAAATCAACAAGGAGAATTGGTTGAAACAGTTCTTAGTGATGATAGGCCTAAAAAACAATCTTCTTTTGCAGTTGAGAATGAAATTAATAAAATTATTAATCGTTATAAAACAAAAGATAATAATAAAAAAATTAAACCTGGTTATAAGAAAAAACGAAAAGCGGAAATTGATGAATTTAAAAAACAAGTTCGTCGTAGTCACATTAAAGAATCAATTAAAAAAAAGAACGAGCAAATAAATTATTTAATAAAGATTAAAAAGAAAACTTAATGTTTTTTGTTAATTTTTTTTTAAAATGTATAATGTACTATGAAGCTCCAAAAAAACAACTCTAACAAGAGTTGTTTTTTATTTGAAATAAAACAACTCCTAAAAGGAGACAATTATAATTAAAGAACAAAAAATATGTGATGTTAATGATTGTTATAAAGTAATATCATTTATTACTAAAGAATTTGTATCAAATAAAGTTTTATGAACTTGTGAAAAACATAGAAATTTATTGAATAAAGTAAAAGATAAAACACAAAAGCAATTTTATCAAAAACTATAAAATTCAAAAATTATCTTTGATTATGAAACTGGTTTGTTAAAAATTTGATTTTATAAAACTTAATGCAGAGTGGGACGGTTATTTAAAATAACTAAGTGCTTTTTTTCACCAGAGGCGGTCTAGCCCAGCGGTAATCAACCCGGAAATAATAGACGCAATAACTTGCCATAGTCGTGATAAGTCCAGGTTTAATATCAAAGGACAATAAAAATAGAGATAGTGACTTTACAATTAAATCTGCGAAAGATTTACTTCTTAGAAGTGGCAAGGGTTAAAAACCACAAAGCCAGCACTGGGCTCTTCAAGGTGTGAGTAAATTTAATTTAAAAACTGAACGCTTTGATCTGAAAATGGTGCAAATGAAGAGAGACATATGTTATGGCGTCAAACAAATAAAAATAGTTGTATATTTACAAAATACAAAATATAGAACAACAAATTAAGAAGGTAAATATGAAAAATTTAAATAAAACTTGTCTTAAAAAAGATAATGAGGATATTGTTTTAAATGTAATCAAGAAAATAAATTAAATGAATTAATGCGTAAAAGTTACCTTGTTTCACAAGATCAAATTACTGATGAACATTTAGTTAGGAGATTATATTATGGATATGAAATTTAAAACAACTAAGGAATATAAAAAAATAAAGAAAAATTTTATTAATGATATTTTTTGATTAAATTTGATTTGTTTTTTTGGACATATTATTAATTTATTTATTTTAAGTTTTTTTATTTATATTTCAATATTAAGTTATGGTAAAGATTTTCCATTCTTTGAAATTATTATGTCTGTATTTGATTTTATATCATTTATTTTTATGATTATTATGCATATAAAATATATTTTTGAAATTAAGGTAGAATTTGATGTTGAAAAAGAAAAATTAATTCAATATTGACAAATTGAAGGAGTTGATAAAATTGAGTAATTATATTAAGAAAAATCAGAATATAGAAAATTATTTTATTAGTAAGGAATTTATCCCTTTTACAACAGATAAAGCAAGTTTTATTAATTTACCCAATCATAATCGCCATATTGGTTTTTGGTTGAGTAATAAGTTTATTTATCCGAGTGAAAAACATTCAGAGCAAGTAGCAATCGGTTTGATTTATGATAATTCTTATCCTATTATAAAGTATGATGAAAATTTAAAGCGAAATATTTGAAAATATTTAACTGGAACAGAATTAATCAATTTATATAATCAATATAAACAAAATTATTTTACTAAAATGAAAGAAGTATTATTTTCAAGTGACCCTAAAAAAGTAAAAGTAAATAATAACAATAATAATTTAATAAATTGAACTGTTGAAAAAGAGCAACAATTAATTAAAGATTTGGAAGATTTAAATTAAATGAGTTTATATGATTATTGAGTTCAATTTGTTAGTTATATTATTGGTGCAAATGCCCCTGAGTTTTTATATGTTATATCGTTTGTGTTATTTATTGTTTTGTTTTTTGGAATGTTTTTTAAACTTATTCAAAAAATGTGGAGTTTTTAAATATGCAAAATGATTGACAAAAATTAAAAGAGTTTTTTATTCATATATTTTTGTTTATAGATAAAACAAATATTGAAAGTATTACAATGTGAAATTTAACACAAAATGAATATTTAACTTTAATGGTTGGTATTTGAATTGTTATTTTGTTCTTAACTTGGTTTTTCTTGTGAATAGTTTTTAAAATAGTTGGGTATTTTAAATAATGAAAAGGTTTGTATTTTTCTTTAAAAATTATTGTTATATTAGTGGTTCAATGATTTTATTTAGTTTAATTGATTTATTATTTTGGATAATTTCTTTATATTGTGTTGGTTTGGTATTTTGATTGTTGTTTGTTTTACAGTGTGTTTATTTTGTGTGATGATTGTAAAAAAATATTTTTTATCAGTTAAACGCTTTTCGGTTAGTTCAATTTATTTGAGATAATCCGTTGTCGGTAATTATTGGTAAATTAGGAACTGGTAAAACATTACTTTTAACTTATTTATCGCAAACTATGAAATTATTGACAGATGAAATTTATAGTAATTATCCGTTAGAAGATGATAAAGTAAAAGTTTTAACATTTAAGAATTTAGATTTTACTGACCGAACAAAACCAGTCCCACCCGATGATAGTGTTATTTTATTTGATGAAAGTTATTTGTATATTGATGGAACTAGTCCTCACGATGAGAAAAAAGTTCATAGTGGTAAAACAAGAGAATAGTACTAATAAAGGTATTAATGAAACTGATTTTATTAATACAATGTTTTTACGCAGCAGTTTTTTGAAAATTAGTCGGAGACAAATTATTTTATTAATCCAACTTTAAAAACATCAAAAAAATTATCGTTTAATGATAAATGGTATTTGGATTTTTTACAAGATAGCTATTCAACGGGAGTTGTTTATGATAAACCAAGTTCATCTTTTTTTAGTTTTTATTACATGTGAGATACTTGAAAAAAATACATATATGGTTGAAAAATTTTATGATGTTAAAAAGGAAAATTTTTTGAATGATTTAACTAATTTTATTTATACTTTTTTAATTACTATTCTCTGGTGGTTGTTGTGGATTATATGATAGTTCTGGTTTATTGTTTTCTTTGTTTTCATTTTTATTATTTGGTTTTTTACAACTGATTAGTGTTGTTGTGCTTGTTGCGGTTAATCCGATTGTTCCTAAAATACTTAGTCATTTTTTCATATTTTTATCTCCTTATTTAAAACGTTATAATTATTGTATATAAATTATAACATATTTTAATATAATTAGGAGGTAAGGTGTGAAAAAATATGAAAGATTAGATATTAACGAAATAGTAAATTTAGAAAAATTAAAAGATAATGAATTATTTAAAAAAGAAAAATGAAACAATTAATATTAGAAAAATTGCTAAGCAAATGAATGGGTCTTATTCTATAATTTGAGAAGAATTAAATATGTTTGATAATATTAATGATTATAATGCTTCAAAAGCACAAAAAATACATGATAAAAATAAAAAACAATGTCGTAAGTATTTAATGTTAAATTCACAAGAACTAAGTTATTTTTTGAATGAATATAATAATTTTGGTCGTTCGCCACAAAATATTATTACTTCGTATGAATTACAATATAATGTAAAATTTGGTGTATGTTTTAAAACAATGTATAAATATATTAGATTAGGTTATTTTAATTTAAAAAAAGAAATGTTATATTTTAAAAATAAAAAAAGAAAAACAAAAAATGGTGAAAAAAATGATAATCGTGGTGTATTGATTAATATAGAGATTATAAACAATTTTTAAATGATTATGGAAATGATTTAAATTTTAGTGGAATTTGAGAAATGGATACTATTGATTGTGGTAATTTTCATTTGTTATTTTTAGTGAATCGTAAATCTAAAATACTTTTTTATGATATTTTTTTTAGTAAAAAGGCAAGTGTTGTATTAACAATTTTAATGAAAATGATTAATCAAATTGGTATTAGCAAATTTAGTTGTATTTTTACCGATAGAGGAAAAGAATTTTATAGATGAAAAATAATAGAAAAACATTTTAAAATAAGAGTCTATTTTTGTGATGCTGGTAAACCTCGTCAGAAAGAATTAGTAGAAAGAATAAATAGAGATATAAGGCGATGATTAGGTAAAAATGAGTCATTAATTAATATTTGTAGTAGATTAAAATCTATTTTACATATATTAAATAATACAATTAGACCTTGTTTGGAAAATTTTACATCAAGAGAATATTTTAAAAAAATTTTTTCAAATTAAATTAATGTTTGTGTATGATTAATAAAATCTATTTTTTTGTTATGTTTAAATTTTATAATTTTGAAAATAAATATTAAAAATAATATTTTTATTTTGTTATTTTTTGTAATTATTGATTTTTATTTTTAATTTGTTATAATTTTATTAACTTTTTATCGTTTAGTTTTAGAGTATACAATTAGTTAAAAATCCATTTAAAATTTAAAATTATTTTGTACAGAATTTTGAATCCATCTATTAAAAAAGACATTTTGCAATGTCTTTTATTTAATAATTAATGATGGTTGTGTCATTTCAGTAGGAATTTCTTCACCTAATAAATTTAAGATTGTCGGAGCAATATCAGCAATTGCCGGATTATCTTTTCGTAATTGTAACCCCTCTTTTGTAATAATAATTGGAACCAATTGTGAAGTATGCTTTTTATTAGGACCCCCTGTTTCATCAATCATAATTTCAGCATTTCCGTGGTCAGCAGTAATAATCATAATTCCGTTAACTTTCTCAATTGCTGCATAAATTTTGCCAAGACAATCATCAATAGCTTTAATTGCTTCGATTGCGGCTGGTAAGATTCCAGTATGCCCAACCATATCACAATTTGCAAAATTTAAAATAATAACATCAAATTCATTTCGATTAAGTTCAGAAATTAATTTATCAGTAATTTCATACGCTGACATTTCTGGTTTTAAATCATAAGTTGCTACTTTTGGTGATGGAATTAAATCTGCTGAAGCCCCTGGTAATGTAATTTCGGCTTGTGTTGCTAGACCATTTTTAAAATAATCTTTTCCACCATCAAAAAAAAATGTAACATGAGCAATTTTTTCTGTTTCAGCAATTCGCAATTGACGGTAACCTTTTTTACTTAATCATTCTCCTAAACCATTAATAACTTCAATTGGTTTAAAAGCAACATGTTTTGAAACAACTGTTTCTGCATATTCCATCATTGAAACAAAATAAATATCATATAATTTTGGCATAAAATAAGTTTGTGCATCATTACCCGGAAAATTAGGATTTGTTAAAGCCGAAGCTATTACAATAGCACGATCAGGACGAAAATTAGCAAAAAAGACAGCATCACCTGATTTAATATAACCTCTTGGAGTATTAATATTATATGCTGGCATTAAAAATTCATCATTACGGCCAGCTTGATATTCACAGTCAATATATTCTATTGGGTCACTAAATTCCGAGCCTTTTCTTGAAACTAAAACATCATAAGCAACCTGCACTCGGTCATATTTTTTATCACGATCCATTGCGTAATAACGACCACCAATGGTTGCAATTTCGCCAACTTTTAATTTGTTTTGTAATTGTTGAAATTGTTTAAGATAAATTTTAATACATTCTGGTTTCGTATCACGTCCATCACCAAAAATATGCAAATAAATTTCTTTTACTCCTTCTTGTGCTGCTAATTTATAAACAGCAAAAATATGGTTTAAATGTGAATGAACACCACCATCTGAAAATAATCCCATAATATGAAAAGAACCATTATTTTTTTTTGCAAAATTAATTGCAGCTAAAAGTTCCGGATTTTGATTAAATGTTCCATCTTTAATTGCTTTATTAATTAAAGTTAATGATTCATATTTAATGCGACCTGCTCCTAAATGAATATGTCCAACTTCAGAATTTCCCATTTGTCCTTCTGGTAAACCAACTCATTCTCCTGCCGCATGTGCTGAAACTCATGGATATTTTGCTTTTAGCTTTTCAACATTGACCATATGCCCTTGTGTTACAGCATTTCCTTTTGAATCAGGTGCAATCCCCCACCCATCAATAATTGACAATAAAATTGGATGTTTAACTTTCATTTTATTATTTCTCCTCTTTTTCTCTTTTCTTAACAATTATATAATTATTTTCTATTATTGAGAATATATTTTTCAATCATTTTTGCAAAACCACCTGTTTCAAAAATTGTCGTTACTTCTTTTGCTATTGCATTGATTTGTTCTTGACTATTCTCCATTGCAATTCCCAATCCTACATTTTTAATCATTCAATAATTATTCATACTGTCACCAATTGCCATAATTTCTGATAAAGCAGTATTACATTGGGATGAAATTCATTTCAAACCAGCTAATTTACTAATCTCTGGAGCATTTATTTCTGCTGTTCCTGAGGCATCAATTGCAATTTAAATATTTTGCCCACGAGCTGCAATAATAAAATCGTCTTTTTCATGAACATCCATTACAATACATTTATAACTTTTATTTTGAATTGTTAATGCAGAATCATATTGAATAAACTCTCCATCAAAAAATGCTAATTCAGGATTATTTTCAGCAACAGGATTAAAATTAACAATAACTTTGGTTAAATCATCAGTATAACATCATAATTTTTTATGATATTTTTTTGCCAATTGGAATAAAAAATTAACTTGAGAAGTAGACAAGGTTTGTTGATGAACAATTGTATGTGTCTTAATATCATAAATATATGCACCATTAAAACCAATAAAGTATTGATGAAAATAATCCATTTTTATTTTAATAGCTTCTGATAACGAAGTTAATACTGGTCGTTCTGTTGCAAAAATAACTTGTACCCCCATTTCTTATGCTTTAATAATTGGCATAATATTGGTCTTGTGAATCCCTTGATGAAGGGAACAAGCAGTTCCATCCATATTTAATGCAATTAATTTAATTTTAGTCATAATTCCCTACTTTCTATTAAAATATCATAATTATATTTGTATTGTAAAGATGCAAGTAGGTAATTTTAACCTTGTTAATATAATATTATATGTTTTATTTTAAAATGCAATATTTTTTCAAAAAAAAAATTATTTTTTTTAAATATAAGTTAATATTTAAGCACGGCAAAAAGAAAAGTTTGCTACAAATATATAATTCATATTTAAAAAAATTAAATATTAATATTTTGTAAAAATACCTCTTTTGAGGATACTCAACCTAAACTCGGTCGAGGCTTTTCATTAATAATTTTCATAACTTTATTAATTTCTTTTTGAATAACAGTATTAAAATCAGTTCCTTTAGGTAAATATTCTCTAATATCTCTATTTATTCTTTCAACTTTTGCTTTTTGTGTCGGAATTCCAACATTACAAAAATAAACATTAGCATTAGTAATTTTCTCCATCTCTTTTCATTTACTAAATTCTTTACTTTGATCTGTAATAATTCCTTTTATATTTATCTTATAAAGTTTATTTATAATAATACTTTTAAGAGCTTTATTAACTGTTGAAGAACAAAAAAAATGAATATTTAGAAAGTGAAAGATTAGATTTATTTGAAGCCGATTTACGAGGTACTAATTTACATTTTGCTAATTTATAAGGTGTTAATTTAAAGCGTGCTGATTTAGAAGGTGCTAATTTACGCGGTGTTTATTTATCAGATGCTGATTTAACTTATGCTAAATTACAAGATATTGTTTTACGTAGGGCTGATTTTTTTTTTTTTTAAAAAAAAATTAAACGTGTAAAATTAAGTGCAACAAATCTTTATTAATTAAATAATATAATAAAAATTACAAAAATCAACTATAAATTTAAAAAAAAATTAAAATATTTTAATTTTTCTTTTATTTTATCCACATTTAAACACACTAAAAAATAATTTATTAAATTTTATTAATAAATTTATTTAATATTCTGTAAAAATATTTCTTTTGCACTTATTCAATTTAAACAGGGCCGTATTTTTTCATTAATTACATCATTAACTACTCAATTTAATCGTTTCTGACTAACTTTATTAAAATCAGTTCCCTTATGAAATCAATGTCTGAATTCACTATTCATATATTCAATTAAAGGTTTTTGACGAGGTTTACCAGCATCACAAAAATATACTTGTGTTTCAGCAAATATTTCCATTTCTCTTCATTCACTAAATTCTTTTCCTCTGTCAGTTATTACGCCTTTAATTTTCCCAATTAAATTATTTACTTTAACTAATTCTTTAAACTTTTCAAAAACTTCATTAGAAGTATGATTTTCTAATTTTATTGCAAAATATTTTCTACTTGATTGTTCTATTAAAACTAAACAACTAGATTGATGGTTTTTTCCAACAACAGTATCCATTTCAAATCATCCAACATTAGAAAATTTATTTTCAATGTTTCAAATTAACTAATATTAGATTTATTGATGAAGCATAACATGAAAAGGGAACTTTTGGTTGTTTTCAAACGGATTGTATCGTTGGAAAAGAACATCAATCTGCTTGTTTAATTTTTACCGAAGAAAAAAGTTTATACACGATTTGTTTTAAATTAAATCAACATATTTCATAAGAGGTTACTCCTGTTAAATCTTTAATCATATCTTGTGATGTTTTCATTAATTCCTCCAAATGTAAAATAAAAAACCATATTTTTAAATATGGATTAAAAATTAAATTCTTAAACAAGAATTATCCCTTAAACAACTACATTTGCATTTTCAGTTGCTATTTCATCTTTTAAAAGTCAATCTCTTAATTGCGGATGAAAACCATAAATAGCGCCTACACAACCACCCAAAATCGCTAAAACAATTAAAATAGTAATAAAAACAATTAATCAAGGACGTATTTTCTTTGCACAATTTTTACATTGACATTGAATTTTTTCAATATTTGCTTGATGTTTTTTGCTATTAATTCCTTTTTGATGCTTATTATCAAATAAATCAGGTGGTCCTGGTATTCCAATATTCATATTTTTGCCAAGTCCAACTTTAATATTTGGATCAATTGGGGCATTTAAGAAATCTGATGGTTTAATTGAAGTACGATTTTGCATATTAGCAATTCGTTCAGCAATCGTTTGAGATTGAGTTCCTTGTCCCGATAATTGTTGTGAATTTTCTTGCATAGTATTTATTTGTTGGTTATTTTGTTGTCCTCAATTACTAACATTAGGAGAATATTGTTCATTTAGATTTTGTTGTTGATATTGCGACGATGATTTATCCCCTTGTTTATTACTAAGCTGATTATAATTTTGATTAGGTCCATTCTGCTGCTGATACTGTGAACCAAGATTTGATTGTTGATTAAATTGCTGTGGTCAAATATTTTGCGGTGGACATTGCATTAAATTTTGCTGTTGATATTGTTGTAATAATTGAGCCCATTGGTTATTACTAAGTTGATTATAATTTTGACTATTACCATTTTGTTGTCGATATTGTTGTGAACCAATATTTCTTGTTGGTGAATATTGTTGTTGCGAAATATTTTGTTCGACTTGTCCAGATGTTACTGGGTTATAATTTTGATTAGGTTCTTTTTGTTGATAATTTTGTTGTGAAACATTAAAATTATTTCCCTGGTTAAAAAAAGTTTGCTGTTGGCTACTTTCTGGCTTGTTGCCTGAATCATTGTTAAAAGAATGTTTAAAATTCATTTTATGCCCTTCCATTTCATCAATAATTAAATACTTTTTATTTTTGTATAATAATTATAACATAAAAATGTCCGCAATTTTAGGATAATATTGCTTTTGTAAAAACATTATTAATAATTACACTTGGTCGTTTATTATGATATAAAATATCATATAAAGCTTCAAATAAAGGTAATGTAATATTATTTGCACGCGCATCTAACACAATTGTTTTACAAGTTAAAACACCTTCTACTGTTTTTACTTGCTCTGATAAAACTTTTTGAGCATCATCAACTTTAGCAATTGCAAAACCAAGCGAATAATTCCGTGATTTACTTGAGGTAGTTGTTAAAATTAAATCAGCTAATCCTGCAAAATTAAAAAAAGTTTCAATTTGAGCTCCTTTTGTTTTGGCAAAAAGTTTAATCTCATTTAACCCCATTGTAATTAATGATGCTTTAGCATTATCAGATTCATAAAGACCATTAAAAATTCCTGAGGCAATTGCTACTGCATTTTTTAAAGCAACAGCATATTCACTACCAATCACATCCGTATTAGCAAAAGTAACAAAATATTCATTATTAAACAAATCACGAACTTCTTGCGCAATTACTAAATCCTGTGAAACTGCCATAATACACGTTGGTTTTCGTTGTAAAACTTCTTTTGCAATGCTTGGGCCATAAATACCTGCATATGCTTTTAAAATTTTTGTATTTATTAATTTTATAATTGATTTTGATAAAACTTCGTGTGTTTCAGGATCTAATCCTTTAGCGACATTAATGATAACAACTGGTTTTGTTACTGTTTGATTGATTTTCTCAATTATTAATTTAATAGCAACAACAGGAATTCCTAAAATAATATATTCAGCATCTTCAACTGCTTCAGCAAAATTTGTTGTGGCCTTAATTTCTTTATTAATTTTTAAATTACCAAAAAAATGACGATTTAAATTTTCGTTGTTAATATCATTAACTTCTTTCTTATCAATTCCATACATAATAACGTTATGATCATTATCTGTCAAAACATTTGCTAAAACTGTCCCATATGCTCCTGTTCCAATAACAGTAATATTTTTTTGTGTTTTTTTCATCATAATTTTCCTCGTTACTTTCTCTCTCTAAATAATATTTTAATTGGTACTCCCTCAAATCCAAAATATTCTCGAAGTTGATTTTCAAGAAACCTTTTATAAGAAAAATGAAGATATTTTGGATTATTACAAAACATAATAAAAGTTGGCACAACACCTTCAGGCTGAGTAGCATAATAAATTTTTAAACGCCCACCATTAAAATCTGGTGGTGGATTTAACAATTGTGCTTTTACTAAAATTTCATTTAGAACACTAGTTTTTACTCGCTGCGTTAAACCAACATAAACTTCATCAATTGTTTGAAATAAAATATGTAATCGTTTTTTTTCTAAAGCAGAAACAAAAACCATTTTCGCATAATTTAGATATTTAAAATATCCGCGAATACTTTGTTTATTTTTTTTCATTGACCGTTCATCTTTTTTTATTACCGCATCTCACTTATTAACTACCAAAATAATTGGTTTATTTTGTTCAAATGCAATACCAGCAATATTTGTATCTTGGTCAGTAATAGGAACTGTCCCATCAATAATTAATAAAACAAGATCACTTCGTTTGATTGCACTAACAGCACGAAGAACACTATATTTTTCTAATTTTTCATAAACTTTCCCTTTTCTACGAATTCCAGCAGTATCAATCACAGTATAAAGTTGATTATTCCGTTTAAATGATGTATCAATTGAATCTGTAGTTGTTCCTGCAATTGGTGATACAATAACTCGTTCTTCACCTAAAATAGCATTTGTTAAAGAAGATTTTCCAACATTTGGTTTACCGATTAAAGAAAAATGAATTCCTTCTGTTTTTGGTTGAACTGGAATTTGATCTAAATGAGAAATTACTTTGTCTAATAAATCACCAATTCCAATTCCATGAGTAGCAGATACAGCGATTGGCTCACCAAATCCTAATGTCATATATTCATACAATTCACTTTCTTTTTCTTGCTTATCATATTTATTAACAACTAAAAGAACCGGTTTTTTAGCACGATATAGTATTTTTGCAACCATTTCATCATCTGGGGTAATTCCTTCTTTGTACGATAAAACAAAAATAATAATATCAGCTTCTGCAATTGCAATTTCTGCTTGAATTTTAATCTCTTGTGCAAACATTGCTGTATTATTTAATGTAATTCCTCCCGTATCAATTATTAAAAATTCTCTTGTTAATCATTCTGAGAAAGCATAAATTCGATCGCGTGTTACACTAGGAGTATCTTCAACAATTGCAAGGCGATTTTTAATAACACGATTAAATAATGTTGATTTCCCAACATTTGGACGCCCTACAATTGCAACAGTTCCTTTTTTTGCCATTTATTTTCCTGCTTTCTTATAATTACATACTATTTCATAAATTTTAGTTACCGTTTGTTCAAATGTTAACTTGCTACTATCCACAATAACTGCATCAGGAGCAATTTTTAATGATCCAACCACTCGGGTTGTGTCAACATAATCTCGTTCTTTTAATTTAGCAGTAATTTCTGCCAAATTATTCGGAACAATATGGTTTTCTTGATTTTGATTTCATCGGCGGTTAGCTCGCGCTGTAATACTCGCTGTTAAGTAAATTTTCACTTCAGCATCAGGAAGAACAACAGTAGTAATATCTCGCCCAACAACAACATTACCTTTTTTAATCACTAATTTTTGTTGCAAGCAAACCATTGCTGCTCGAATAAAATCAAGTCCAGTAATTTTGTTGATATTATCCAGAACAAGATCAGTTTGCAACTTATCAGTAATATCTTTCCCATTGACATAAACACGGTTATTAATCACTTGATAATTAAAGTTTGTTAATTGTCCTTGTAACTGATAATTATTTGTAAAATCAACTCCAACTTTTACACAAAAATAAGTAAAAGCACGGTAAGTTAACCCAGTATCAATAAACTGATAATTTAGTTTTTTGGCCAATTCATAACCAGCAGAAGATTTTCCACTACCAGCGGGGCCATCAATCGCAATATTTATTTTCATAATCTACTCCTATTTTCTATAACATAAAGATTAAAACTAAACAAATAGCTAATAAAATAACAAGCAAAAGCATAGTACTAAATAACATTTTATAACCTGATTTTATTTTTCGATAAACAAATAATACATTATTATGTTTTTCTTCTAAAAGAGCGCTTGATTCTTTTAACATTTCTGCTGTTGATCGTTGATCATTTTTACGCATATGTGAAATTGTACTAAATTCAATATTAGCTGAATTAATTTTAAAATCACTATTTTCTGCTTGAATTTTATCACTTAATCGATGATAAGTAATTTTTTCTGCTAAAATACTTTCTAAAATTGCTTTATATTTTTGATATGTTGGTTTATTTAGCAATGTTTCAGCAATTAAAATATTATGCATAACATCACCAGCATCTTGGTCATTTTTTTTATTAGTTTGAATTGTTGCTTTAGTTGTATTAACAACTTGTTCTAGCAATTGTTGCAAATCATATTTAAAATCAGATGGGTATGGTTGTTCATCTGGGTTTTTATCCAAATATACTTTTTCTCAACTAAATTCTTGTTCAAAATCTAATTTAACGCTACCAAAAAAATTATCATCAATAGCGTTTAACTTCGCCATGTAACTATTAATGACTTGACTAGTTTGATTAATTTCTTGATTAACCTCAATCTCTTTCTTAATCATTTCACGTAGCTGGGCAAATTTCTCCATTCTAGTTTCCATGTTAAACCTCCAACTTTTTTAAACTACATTAAAATTATATATTATTATTAAAATTTTTGTTATTATTAATATTATAGTAAATAAATAATGGAGTGATAAATATGGCAAATCGTGATATATCAAAAAAAAGAACATATGTAAATACTGACTTATGTATTTCTTGTGGTAGCTGTATTATGATTGATGAAACTGAAACATTTTTTATGGATGATGATGGTTTTGCAAATACCATTGATAATGATAAGGAGTTAGTGGAGGCACAAATGGTGTGTCCAACAGCAGCAATTTTTATTAAAACATTAAAAGAATTTAAAGAAAATCGGAAAAGTAGTCTTGATACTGATTAAAAAAATGTTTTATAATTTTTATAAAACATTTTTTTAATAATTATTTTCTTGGCGAGTAAAATTAATTTTATTTTTTTTATTATAAGCGTTAAGTAAATCATATTCAGTAAATTTTAACTGTTCAGCAATAATTAAATACTGATTTAAAACTTTAAAATAAACTTCTGATGTTTGATTTTTAATTAGTTCTGTTGCAACTGCAAAACAATCTAAATAAAGTTTTGTTAAATTAATATTTTCCTGACAATATTCATTATGGTATTGATACGTTTTAAAGTCAACGGTTAAACTATTACCAATACTAATTAAAAAATGAATTCCATCAATATATTCTTCTAATAAAATATCTTTTCCTGAAGCCGGTTTGACACTTCAATATTTAAAATCACGTTGTTCATTAATAAATTCTGCTAACTCAACTAAAAAAGCCAAAATTCGTTTCTCAAATGTTTTATTATCATTTAAGTTAAATTTTGTTAAAATATGCTTATCTAATTTTTTTTGGTTTTCTAACAAATAATTAAAAGTATTCTTACTTAACATTTTTGCTAATCTCCTTTGCAGTTCTCATTTGTCCTAAAATTGCTTTTGCATTAGGAATTTTATCATATTTTTTTACAATTTGCCCTGTTAACGAAGCAATTATTCGTTCTGAAGCAAATGGGTCACGTGGATCATAAATTCAAGCATTATTAAAAATTGTTTCTACATTTTCTGCACCCATTGTCCCAATAACAATAGCATGAAAGCAATTCCGACGCTGTTTTAATAAATTTATCTTTCTTATTAAATCAGGTGATAAATCAGAAGTTAAAAAATCACTAATTAATAACAAATCAGCATTAAAATATTCATTACTATTCATTACTGTTAAAGTATGTTCTAATACCGGCTCAATATCTGTATCCCCAGCAAAACTTTTTGATAAAAATTCAATTAATTTTGGTAATGAATATTTTAAAGAAGATAAATTATAAACATCTAAACTTTTAGAAAAATTAATCATGTAACAAGGGCGATGCTCTGCTAAAGCAATTTTTGTAATTGCTAAAGCAAGAGCTTTGGCAATTTGTTCTGGATTACCTCGCATTGAAGAAGAGGTATCAATTGATAAAATGATTGGACCTTTTTCTTGAGGAACATATGTTTCAATTGTTCGTAATTTAATTTGTTCTTTGGGAACTTTATCTTGTGATAAAAATTCAAATGTTGTTAATTTGCCCTCAATATATTTTTTATAAAAAATATATTTTAAAACTGGATCTTTTAATAAAACTAATTCGGCGGGAAACATATGTTCTAAATCTTTAGATTCAGTTGCTCCAATAATTTCTTCTGGTAAAAAACCAATTGGTTTTCATTCATAATTTATTACAATTTCTTCTAAAATTCGTTGTTCAATTAAATTACTTTCACCTTGAAAACGCCCTAATAATGTTGCAATTTCCATAATTGCTGGATTAGTTTCCAAAAATTTTGCAAATTTATCAATGACTGACATATTAACACCTTTTTTTAATTCTACTGGATTTCATATTTTGCCAAAAAAGTTTCATACTGTTTTTAATAAACTATTAGCTTTATTATAAATTTCCACTTTATTATATAAATCTTGCATAAACTTTGTTCTTAATTCTTCAATTTTTGCAAAACGATAATCATTAATTCTTTTAATTAAAATGGATTCTCAAATTCCAATAAAATCACGAAATAAAATATTTGGATTATTGTTTTGTTTTTTATTAAATTCATAACGATAATAATTTAGTCGATCATAAAATGGTGAATTAACTTTAAATAAAAAATCTTGTGTTGAAGCATAATTCTTTTTTAAACCATCATAACCATTAACTTTAATCCAATGAAATAAATAAATTTCTTTTTCGATATTTGAATCTAACTTAATTTTTATAATTTCATTTTCAATTTGATGATCATAAAAATTATTAATAGCTTGGTCAAAAATTTCACTTAATCACCGGTTCGTTGTTTTCATCAAAGCAAACCTTGGATTAACTAAATCCGTATTTTTTAATGCTGTTAACTTACTAGCTAGTTGAACTCCCGCTTTTTGCTCTAAATATGGATTCACATTGAATCCTCCCTTGTTTTACTCATTTAATTTTTTGTTAATTGTTCAAAATTACTATTATTTATTTTTTGCTCTGAATTTGAAAATTGTTCTAATTCTAACCAATTTTCATTAAAATTTATTTTATTATCACTAAAGGCATTATTAACTGCCAACATAAAACGTTCTTTAAAAAAGAGGCAATTTAAAGATAATAATCGTTCTTTTTCATCCGGAAAAGCAATTGTTAAACTATCAATTTCTCGTTCAACAGCTAAAATTCTTTTTTCAAGTTTTGAATTATTATTCACTTTTGAATTCTTAATTTCAATTTTAATTTCTTCATTTGTTTTAATAATTTTAAAAGTACTATCATTAACATAACTAATCTCTGTTTGCAAAACATCTGCCATATTATCTAAATCTTCACCATAATATAAATCAATTAATGTGGGTTGTGTATTATTATGACGAGCATCAATAAAATCTTCAACACGAATAAAACAAATTGGATACTGTTGATTTTTTCAAAAAATTCGGTAGAATATTCCTTGTAATTTTCCATCAAAAACATCCAAATATTCACTTTTGCAACTATTAAATTCTTGAATATCTTCATACTGAGCTGATAATTCTTCTAATTCTTTGCTTAAACGATTCTTTTTTTCACGAACATCATACGTTAAAGCATCTAAATAAAATTCATTAAAAATAGAATTATATGTTTCTTCTTGTTGTTCATCATCTCAAATACAATATGGAATGACTAACCAATCAGCTTTATCAACTGTATCACGACCATTATAAAATGCTGAAGCTTTCATTAAATGAGCAATCTTCTTTCAACGACGATCTGAAATATAATATTCACCTTCAGTCGCAATATACATTGCTTTTCGAAATCGAGAAATAAAATCAAAAGTTACTGGTGTTATTTTAATCTTATTAATTTCTTTTCGTCATGTATCATATTCTTCATGTGTAATTTGTAAAGCTTCATCAACTTTTACATTTAATTCAGTTACTCCAGCAATCATATCATTAAAGTTTTCTTCGTCTTTTAACCCTTGTGCAATATAACGAATAATAAAACGGTCATATAACGCTTCAAGACCTTGTCCTTCTGATGGCAACTCATTTGACGCTGAAATTAATAATTTCATTGGAACTTTTATATCTACTCCAGCATTACGAAAAATCTTTTCATTAATAATTGTTAATAAAGTATTTTGAATTGATGGTCCCGCTTTTCAAATTTCATCTAAAAAAACAATTTCAGCCGTTGGTAAATATTTATCAATTAAGCGCTTATACACTCCTTTTTGTAAATCTTCAATTGAAATTGGTCCAAAAATTTCTTCTGGTGTTGAAAAACGATTCATTAAATATTCAAAAATAGTACCATTTTTAAAAGCATGCTTTAAACGACGTGAAACTAACGATTTAGCAATTCCGGGTTTTCCTAAAAGAAAAATTGATTCACCACTTAGCATCGCTAACATTGCTAAATTAAAAATTTCTTCTTTTTCATAAACATTTTGTTGTAATTGTTTGGTTAATTCTTCTAATCTTTCTGTAAGTGTCATCATTTTATTTTTTCTCCTAAACTTCTAAATTAATTCTTCGTTTAACATCATCTGATTTAACAATTAAGAAGCATGCTCCAACAATTCAAATAGAAGTAATTATTAGAACTAAAACAATAAAAACTAATAATCAAATATTAATTGGTTCAGCGGGATTTCCTTTAATACTTCCTAGAATCAATAAAATTGCACATAAAATTTCAACAAATAAAAAATATAAAATTGCTAACATAATATAAGCAATACCTCATCCATAAATAGCACCCGCAGTTCGGACCATTGTCATCGGAATAAAATATAATAAACTAAATAATAAACTAAGAAATAAGAACCCATAACTTAAAAGGTCTTTAACATAAATATCAGCAAAAACTTTAATATTTGGATCAAGATAATTACTTAAAGAAACTAAAATTGCCTTTTGACCAATAAAATAAGCTAAAACAATTGCTACTAACTGTCCAAAAATAATAAAACTTCGCCCTACTCGTTCAAGTGGACTATCCCAAAACATTTGTCGTTGTGAAAAATCATTGTGCTGAGTTGGTGACAAATAACTAAAACGTTTCTGCTCTTGTTTAGATAATTCTTTAACTTCCTCCTCATATTTTCGGCGTTCTTCTTCAGTATCAAGCAACTCTAAATCTGGAAATTTACTTCCATATGTTGGCTTATTTTTAAACATTTTGTTCCCCCTTTGGTATTTAACTCTATTTTAATTTGTGTAAACATTTTAACATTTTCCTTAAATTTAAGCAATTAAATTATTTTTTTCCTATTTTTTAACAATCAAAATATTTGATATTGTTCCCTCAAAATATTTTTCTCCAAAACTTGTTACTTTAATATAATATCAATAATTACCTTCTTCTAAAAAGACATCATTAGCTCTAATTCACGATTATCTTAAATCAAAATAATAACATTAAAATATTCACGGAAATTTACAATATTATATCCATCTTTATTAACTACTTGTTGTAATTGTGCAAAAATACTGCTTATTGTTTCACAAATTGAATCATTTACTTTTTGAAAGCCTAGTTTAAGTGCACTATTATATTTTCTAATATTAACTTAATTTACAATTAAATCAACAACTGCTGTTCCAGTAACAACATTATCATTTCCCACAGTAGTAATGAAAATTACTTTATTCCCAGTTTGTAATTTTTCAACATTATTTTCTGAAATTCCACTAATCCTAAAATCACTATCTGTTAAATTTAAACCATATCTTGCAGCTTGACTTAAAATACTAGTTTTGATTTGCCGATAAGCTTGTTGCTGTGTCCATGAACTATCTGCAAACAATAATGGTACTGTAAGATGTTCAATTAGCGCTGCTTTTACATAAATTAAATTAGTTCTTAATGTTCCTTGATAATTTAGTGATCCTTTTGTTGCTGTCACACTAGCATTATAGATTCCAACTCGTAAATTATTGTTATTATTCCGTCCATCATTAACTTGATTTAACTTAATTGCAAACGAATTTCGATTTGAAAATTCAACGGGATAATTATTATCTTTATTTCCTGCTCCCATTGGATTATTATTTTCTCATATATTAGCAACACCAATTATTTCTTCACGATAATCATTTTCTAAACTTGTTATTTTATCAAGGGTTGTATAATTTTCAAAAAAATTAAAATCACTTTGTAAAACTATGATATTATTTTTATCAACACCACGTCAATCTTTAACTACTTTAGATGCAACATCATATTGATAAGTTAAATTATAGGTTTTACTGCTAATACCATAATAAGAAAAACGTACTGTAATATAAATTTTTGGTAAAGTTATTTTTGGTAAAGTTAACAATTTATCTTGATATACTTTATTATTATTCCCACGCAAAGTTCCATTAATAGATGACTGTTTTAAAAAAAATGTTCATTCAATTGTAGAAACATTATTTGTAACACCAACAGTAATCTCTTTTACAATATTATCAATTTTAATATAGGGATTATTTAATTTCTTTAATAAATAATTTTTTAAATGAGTTTTAATAATTCCACTTTGATTTTGTAGAATAAAGGATGAAGTAGGACAAAAAACCAACCCAATAAGGGTCGGTTTTTTTATTTGAAAATTAACTCTAAAAATTAAATAATTGGCTCTACAAGTGTTTAATTTATAATTACATATTTTTAGGGAAGGTTCCCCAACAAGGCATTTCCGCCGGCATGAAACCATTAGAGCTGTTAACTTGTTTTTTTGCGATTTTGTAAATTAATGACTTTGATTAAGATAGACGCGTAGTGGTGCATTCATAACTATTAATTGCAAGAAGAAAAATAAAATCGTGTGCGTAGAGGTTAAATAACTTTTAAGAACTGGGCAAGGATTTCTTAATTAATCTACTAGTGGGGACTTGATGAGGAGTTACTTAATACTACAAGTAACTACAAAATGTAGAACATTTTAGTACTTTGTAGTTAATTGTAAAAAGGAGAATTTAAAAATTATTATGAAAAAGAAAATTTGTTTAAAAAAGATATTGAGGTTATTGTTTTACATGTAATAAAGAAAATGAAGAAGAAATTGAAAATAGATTAGTTAAATATACACTTTCAGCAGATGAAATTACAGATGAACATTGAGCATTAGGTAAACAAAATTAGGATTAAAAAATCTATGAAATGTCAAAGAATTAATTGTAATAATAAAAATGCTTATTTTGGAAATAATTATATTGAAAAAATTGGTGATAAATTAGAGTGAAATTTAGGTTATAAAAAAGAAATTATATTATGTGAAGAACATTGATTACAAACTTATCAATTAGAACCCAGCAGTAATTGATATTATTGCAATAATAGCAAAAAGATTTAAATTGCTTTCCGAGAAATTTTTCAACGAACTGGTTGAGTTGTTAATTTCACCACATTATTATTGCTATCTTCTTTATTCATTAATACAGTCTCCTCTAATATTTATTTTATATTATTCTTGTTTAGATGATTTTAAAGCTTCTTGTTCTTGCTCTTCTAAAACAGGTTTTTGTACATAAATATTTTTATTTTTTTCCTTTAAATGATTTAAACTATACTTTTCTTTATTATACTTAATCATTTCTAATTCAACAAGGCGCTGACGTCGTAATTCTAAAGTTGCTAATTTTGTTTCTACTTGTTTCATTTGTTCTTCATCTGCTAAATACTCAAATTTTTTTCGTAAAATTCATTGTTTTTTTACTTCACGTCATAATAAAAAATATGATAAAAAAATTACTAAAAAACAAATAATAATTAAAGTAAAACCCACAATAAAATAATTATTCATAGTGTTAAACATATTCATAAAAATTACTGCTAAGGTAAAACATGTTGTATAATATATTATTGCAAAAATACTTGAAATAATAATTCAACTTTTAAAACTAGCTGCTTTTTTTAATTTTACATATGGAAAACCAATAAAACAAAAGAAAAAACAAGCACAAATTAGAGCAACAATACCAGCAATAATATAATGTAATTCATAAGTTCGATGGGAAATAACACCTGTTAAATTTTTAATATTATTATAAGCCATTGCACAACCAGCACTAATAAAATAACCCATAGAAGTTCCTAAAATTGAAAAACTAATAACTAATAAACGTGCTGCAACTTCAATTCCTGTATTTCATTGGAGTGCTAATTCATCTCGTTTTGAACTAATTTTTGTTAACATAATAGTTTTTCTCCTTACTCTCTTAGTGCTCTAATTTGGTTTGATATTTCATTTTCTAATTTTGTTTGATATTTTTTACAATCACTTTTTAAAAATAATCACCCCAATATAAAACAACAAAAAGCAACAATCGCAATTGAAGGTAAAACAAATGGGTTAATATTTAATCCAGCAACTGAATTTTTAGCATAAATAAATTGTAAAATAGCTAATCCAAGAATTGAAAAGCAATTAATATTACCAACAATACTAACAATAATTATTCAAATATTAACAGTTTTTAATGTTTTAGTAATTAAAATTGGAATTGTTATAAAAAAGAATGTTGTAACCCATAAAATAGCTAATAAAATAATTATTCCAATTACAATTGGTTGACCAATTGCTACAATTTGATCAGTAAATGGAGTTTTAAATTTGGATAATAAAGAAATAATAAATTGTGCTCCTACCTGCCCTAACGTTGGAATATATATTAGAGCAACTACAATTAACAATAATTGTGAAAAGACAATTAAAGTTCTCGCTATTGTTTCACTTTTAGTAGAAAAATAATACTTACTTGCTTCAATGTTGTATTGGTAAGGTAATGGGCGAATTTGTTGCTTTCGATTTAATTCATATTTCCCTAATGATTTTACGGTGTGATCAATAACAGTTTTATCTAATTTTTTTAAAACTTGCGGACAATCATCAACAACAAACTGCATTTTTTTTACTACTTTTGCTGATTGTTCTTGATTTATTGTTTTACTATTTTCTGTTTTTTTCATTAAATCACCTTCCTATTTAATTATATTTAATTTAGAACTAAAATCTAAACTTTCAGCAATAGCAAGGTTAATTCGTTTCTGCTGACGAATTGCTGAGAATCATAATAAAAAACTGCCTCAAAATAACATTAACATACAAAGTCCAGCCATAATTATCCCTGGTAAATTTAGCCGAACAGGAATATAAAGATATGCAATAATGCTTAATACTAACATTAGTAAAACAAAGATGCATCCGACTGTATTAAAAATAATTCCAGTTACCTTTAAAAGGTTAATATTATGAACAATTAATGTTGGAACTACAAATATTAAAGAAAAGATAATCCCAAACAGAGCAATAAAAATGGTAAGACCACGAAAAACACCATAAGCTAAACCAAAATTATTAAAAACGGCAGGAATTGGTAATTTACTAGTTGCAATCATTGCTAAAGAAGCTGATACAATAATAATTACTCCTAGCATAACCGCTTGTCCAATTAAAATCATAATTCTAGCAATAACTTCCATTGGTGTAGTAAAATACATTCTTGTTAACCGAACATCATTTTTTTGAAAATCTTGTGTTGCTTTCTCCATAAATAATCACCTAATTTAATAATTTTTCCCTTGTTTAGAATGATTATAGCATTTTCTTTTAAAAATACTATCTTTCTTAATAAAAGCTTAGAATAAATTTTTAGGTACCGACTATACATAAAAAAGCAAGATTAAACGATTAAAATGCCACCAGAAAATAATCATTAATCTTGAAGTTATAAACTATATTCTAAAAAATGAAAATGATAAGGAGATGTTTAAATGTTAAATGAATTATGAAATGGTGTTACTTTAGAAAACTATAATAATTTTAATCCAATGACAGGTAAAATTACCCAAGTTCCAGTTCGTTATAATAAATTTTTTAAAAATGATGTAGAATTGTGATTTAAAACTTTTACATTAATAGCAAAAAATATTATTAATTCATATTTAAATTATCCTTTTACAAAATTAAAGTTTGAAACATTTAAAGACCCATTATTAAAAATAATATGTAGTATACCACAGACATTTTAAAGATTACAATAAAATAACAAAAATAATAAAAACATTTTTTCGTTGACTTAAAAAATATGAAAGATGATTAAAAATAAAAAATAAAATTAAATAAATTAAAAAACAACATCCAAGATATGAAGTTAAAGAAATAGGTTTATTAAAGATGGACGATAAATATTTTGTACCAAGTAAATTTCCATTTGATAAAAAGTATTATGTTTATGATTTTATTGATGAAAAAACAAGATTAGCATTAGGATATGTTTATGATGTATTAAGTATTGATAATGCTATTGCTGCTGTTAAAAAAGCAATTAGCGATTTTAAAAATATACTTTATGTTAAAATAACACGAATTAGAACTGATAACGGTTCTGAATTTATTAATAATTATCGGAATAATCAAAAAAATAATGTTAAAGAAACTAATTTTACTCAATTTTTAAAAGATAAAAATATTTTTCATCAGACAACACCCGTTCGTTCTCCACAGTCAAACGGCAAGATTGAAAGATTTCATCAAAATTATACTAAATTATTTGTATTTGAAGAAAAAATATTAAATGCAGTTAGTTTACAGAATAAATTAAATGAATATTATTATTTTTATAATTTTGAAAGAGTTCATAAGTCTTTAAATTTTAAGACACCATTTAATTTTTTGAATAGTTTAATTAAATAATTTTAAATTATTAAGTTTTTGTATTTAAACTAATTTTTAGTTTGTTTAATTTTATATTTTTTATTTATTTATTTTATGATATTTTTATATTATAAATAAATATTTTTATTATTTTTGTTATTTTCTTGTAATCTTTAAAATGTATGTGGTATAATACATATTTTTTTTAAAATTGTTTCTGGCAAATTATCAACTAACTCACCTAAGATTCAATTTTTAATTTATTCATTTAATACTTTAAAATTTTCTTGCCGTTTACTTCGGTTTAATATTTGTACTTATGGATTATAACTACTATTAGCATTGACTATTGGTCAACTACTTCTTATTAAACTAATTTATTAAACTAATACCGCTTAATAAATTCACTATTTTTTTCATTTTTAGATATTCTCTTTCGTTAAAATTATTATTATTTAATAAAATATTAATTGTTCAAAAGGCTATAATTGTTATATGTATTTAAATTAAAATAATGATCTAAATTATTTTTTAAGTATTGTATTTATATTCATAATTTTACAAATAAAAAAACTCTGAAAGTGCTAATTTTTTTTTTAATTTTATGGTCCGGGTGAAGGGACTTGAACCCCCACGAGTTACCCCGCCAGATCCTAAGTCTGGTGCGTCTGCCAATTCCGCCACACCCGGTTACTCTATTTTAAAAATGGTCTCCTGTAAAGGACTTGAACCTTTGACCCACTGGTTAAAAGCCAGTTGCTCTACCGACTGAGCTAACAGGAGACAGGCAATGGTGCTGGCTAGAAGAATTGAACTCCCAACCTACTGATTACAAGTCAGTTGCTCTACCTATTGAGCTAAGCCAGCTTATTAATTAAAAATGGTCGGGTGTAACGGACTTGAACCGCTGACCACCTGCTTGTAAGGCAGGCGCTCTCCCAACTGAGCTAACACCCGAAAATGGTGACCTGTACGGGGTTTGAACCCGTGAATGCATGCGTGAAAGGCATGTGTGTTAACCGCTTCACCAACAGGCCGGTAAATATCAATAAAAATTTTCAAAAAAATAATGGCGCCTAGTGCAGGACTCGAACCTGCGACCGATCGGTTAACAGCCGATTGCTCTACCAACTGAGCTAACTAGGCATGGCATATCTTTTTAACCTTATTGATTATATACTAAAAATGAAAAAACAAGCAACTATTTTTAGGATTTTTTTATTTTTTATGAATTATATCTTCAAAAATATATCATTTAAAAGAATAAAACATATTATTTTTTGTTAAGATATAGTTATAGACTTGATAAATAATGAAAGGAAGATAACAATGAAAATTACTACTGAACAGCAAAAATGATTTATTATTACAAAACCAATTAACTTTTTAGGAATCAAAACAATTGGTAAAGATATTAAAGAGTTACCAAAAACTTTTAAAATTCTTTTAATTTGCATTGGGATTATTGTTACTTTTTTATCTTTTTTTGATTTTAATCATTTTATTGATGCTAACCATAATCCTTCTTTTTTTAGTATTGTTAATAACTTAAATACTCCCAAACCTTATTTAGGAAATATTCCTAAATGAATTAACGCTACACTTTATTCATTAAGTGGTTTAGTCAGTTTTACAAGTATTTTAAATGTTGTTTTAATTAGTTTTGGTAAAATGAGCAATTATTTTTGAGGATTAATTAGTGTAACTACATTTGGTCTTTTTTCATTTAGTTTTGGTTATACTGGTTATGCTCAATTAAATTTATTTTTTTATTTACCATTTCAATTTATTGGTTGATATACATGACAAAAAACTTTTATTTTTGAACAAGATTCCTTATTAAACATTCGAAATTCAAAATGATGAATAATTTTACCAATTTCTTTAGGTATTTGTGCTATTCTTGCTATTGCTTGATATTATGAAATTCCAGCTTTTCATTATGCATTATTAAAATCAGATTATGCTTATTTAAACCAACCTATTGTTCATATTTTTGACAGTACAATCAATAGCATCGCAATTATTGCTGCAATTTTAATGTTTTTACGACTAAAAGAACAATGAATTTTATGGTTAATTTCAAATATTTTACAATTTGCAATGTTTGCAGGAGTTAATAGTATTGGTGCTAATTATCCAATAACAATTAATATTAATATGTTAATTCAAACAAGTTTTTTTATTGCAAATAGCATCATTGGCTTTTTAATTTGAGGTGGTTATTTAAATAAAATAAAATCAGAATAATGCTACTGATTTATTAATATTTTCTTGCTTTATTAGCCATAATAAAATTATAAAACATTGTTATTTATAGAAAATTAATTAGAATAATCTTTATATATTAAATCATTATTTATCTTATTTTGTTTTTAATTAGTTTGGACAAAAGCAAAAACTATAAAATAATCAATAAAACAAAGATCTAAAATATAAATTGGAATGGAAACTGTTTTAGCTTTTTTAGTAATTAAACAAATAAAGGCATAAGTGTAGTACACAACATACATTTTAAATATTACAAGAAAATAACAAAAATAATAAAAATATTTATTTATAATATAAAAATATCATAAAATGAATAAAAAAAATATAAAATTAAACAAACTAAAAATTAGTTTAAATACAAAAACTTAATAATTTAAAATTATTTAATTAAACTATTCAAAAAGTTAAATGGTGTCTGAAAATTTAAAGACTTATGAACTCTTTCAAAATTATAAAAATAATAATAATCATTTAATTTATTCTGTAAACTAACTGCATTTAATATTTTTTCTTCAAATACAAATAATTTAGTATAATTTTGATTAAATCTTTCAATCTTACCGTTCGACTGTGGAGAGCGAACGGGTGTTGTCTGATGAAAAATATTTTTATCTGTTAAAAATTGAGTAAAATTAGTTTCTTTAACATTATTTTTTTGATTATTCCGATAATTATTAATAAATTCAGAACCGTTATCAGTTCTAATCCGTGTTATTTTAACATAAAGTATATTTTTAAAATCGCTAATTGCTTTTTTAACAGCAGCAATAGCATTATCAATACTTAATTTATCATAAACATATCCTAATGCTAATCTTGTTTTTTCATCAATAAAATCATAAACATAATACTTTTTATCAACTGGAAATTTACTTGGTACAAAATATTTAGCGTCCATCTGTAATAAACCTATTTCTTTAACTTCATGTCTTGGATGTTGTTTTTTAATTTCTTTAATTTTATTTTTTATTTTTAATCATCTTTCATATTTTTTAAGTCAACGAAAAAATGTTTTTATTATTTTTGTTATTTTATTGTAATCTTTAAAATGTCTGTGGTATACTACATATTTTTTTCAATAGTGGGTCTTTAAATGTTTCAAACTTTAATTTTGAAAAAGGATAATTTAAATATGAATTAATCATATTTTGTGCTCTTAATGCAAAAGTTTTAAATCACAATTCTACATCATTTTTAAAAAATTTATTATAACGAATCGGAACTTGGGTAATTTTACCTGTCATTGGATTAAAATTATTATAGTTTTCTAAAGTAACACCTTCTCATAATTCATTTAACATTTAATCATCCCCTTATCATTTTCTTTTTTTAGAATATATTTTTTTTGTTATTAATTTTCTACTATTTAATAATGTTTTTGACTTAATTGTTTTACTTAAATTTTTATTTTTTCTAAATTGTTTATATGTTTTAAAAAGTAATCCACTACCCAATAAACTTGCTGCAACACTATCTTCAACAGTTTTTAACATTTCATTTTTACTCCAATTATTTTTTATTTGCTCTTTTAATTTTAAAAATTTAGCAATTATCCGAAATGTTTTAAAACTATCTCTTACTACTTGGCGATAAGCAGCGGGGGCAAAAGAAACTAAATTAAATAAACTTGTTTTTTTAAATCCTCAACCAATAAATCATTCACTATTCATATAAAATTTAAATGGTTCTTTTGATAAGATGAACTGTTCTGCTTTGATTAAAGTTGTAGTAACAACAATTGGAAAATATTTAGGACTTTTATAATATATTGTTAAAGCAACTTCACCCGCAACACTTATTGGAACAATTTTAACTGCTAAAAAACATCAGAACCATAAGCAAACGGCAGCAACTGTCCTTTATTAATTGCTTTGGTTTCAAATTTAGATAATATTTTTGCTCTTTGCTCACTAATTTTATTAATTACTTTTTGTTTAATATTAATTATTCTTTTTTCAATTGGTGCTAATAATTTTTTCGTTGCTTTTTGAATATAAAAATTTGGGTTTATTTTTTCTAATTTTTCTAATATTTTATTTAATTTGATTGGAGTTTTGTGGATAAAATTAACTAATTTATTTTTATATATTCTATTTGCTCGCATTAAATTAACATTTAATAATAATTTTTTAGCAATGCCTTTTTTATGCAAATCAGTCATAATTTTATATCATTCATCGGTACTAATTTTTGTTATTTGTTCAAAATTTAAACCATATTCAAACAACCATTTATCAACATATCCTTTATATTTTTTATTTAATCGTGGTGCTTTTTGTACCAACTTTGGGCTTATTTTTTGTAAGTTTTTTTCAATTTTTAATAGATTGTTAATTTTTTCTAAATTAGAAATTTTAAAACCCTTAGAAAAATCATTACGTGCTAATTTACCAATTGTGTATAATAAAGTCTCATTATTTGCTTGTTTAGTAAAATCAAATATTAATTTATTAAATAAAATCTTTTTACCTGTTACTTGTTTAACAACATCTTCTAAATTTTTAGCAGTTATTATTCCTAATTTTTCAAGTAATTTAGTTTCTTTTGCTAATTTTAAAACTTTTGTTATTCTAGCAGCACGTGTTAATTTATTAACACCACCAATTGCTGGTAATAAATTTAGCGTAGTACTTTTTGCTGTAACTTCTGAAGTTAAACTATCGTATATTTGATTTACAGCAAAATCGGTTGCTGTTTCTACTCCAAACGAGATAAGTGTGGCAGCAAAATTAGATAATCCAGCACCAAGACCAACAGCTGAAGCAACACCACCAGTTAAAACAGATAAACCAAGTGCTAAAACTTGTATTCCTAAAAATTCTAATAATTGTAAACTAAAATTTTTTTGTTGTTGTTGAATTGATAATCTAGTTGGTGTTTTAACTGCATAAATCAGAGCAGTTTTGCTTGTTCCTATTGGCATTTATTTATTTTCTAGTAGCAGCAGGAACTGTAATTTTCTTTCCAGTTGTTTCTTCGGTTAATCAATTTGTACCACTTAAAGTATATGGCACTTCAACATCTTTACTAAAATCACCTTCATCTCTATCATTAAAGATTTGATATGAATAATCTAAAATATTAACATTATAATCTGATGTTCTTAAACCAGAATTAATTTTTTGAATTGCTTTAATAATTCCTGTATTCATTTCATCAATTACAACTGATTTTTTAGTTAAATCAGGAACATCACTATATCAAGGTGTTGTTAAAGACCCAATATTATCTTTACTAAATCGTTTAATACTAATTTTATTTACTTTTTGTACTTTATAATATTCAACTTGTGAAACGCCAGTTGCTTTATTTTTACCAGCAATATAAATATCAATATTAATATCTGTTGATGTAATATCATAAGTATCTGGTGAACCTTGATAATATAAAGGCCATCAATCAAAATCATTAGTTGTTAAACTTGCATCAACTGCTTTAACAGCTTTTAAAACTTTTGCATTTAATAATGGTCTTAAATCTTCACTTGCTACTTTTTGTGGTACAGTAATTCCTTTAATTATTTCATCATCTGTTAAACTATCAACACTTGTAATTTTATCGTGAATATCTATGGCGCTAATTTAACTGGTGCTTGTTTAGAAGATGCTAATTTATGTGGTGCTAATTTATATGGTATCGAAATCACAGAAGAACAATTATACCAATTAGATATTATTTAGGAGGATTAATAATGACTATAACAGAATCAATTAAATTTGATAAATTACAAGAAGAAAATGAAGCACTTAAAGCAGAAAATGAAACACTTAAAAAAGAACTTGCTGAATTAAAAGGTGCTAATTTAATTGGTGCTGATTTATATTGTGCTAATTTAAAAGATGCTGATTTATATGGTGCTTATTTACATGGTGCTAATTTAAAAGATGCTGATTTATTTTATGCTAATTTAAGCGGTGCTAATTTAGAAGATGCTTGTTTACAAGGTGCTTATTTACAAGGTGCTAATTTACATGGTGCTTATTTACATGGTGCTAATTTAAAATATGCTAATTTACATGGTGCTAATTTATATGGTGCTAATTTAAAAGGTGCTAATTTAGAAGATGCTTATTTATGTGGTATTAAAATCACCAAAAAACAATTAAACCAATTAACTATTATTGAGGAGGATAAATAATGACAAAAACAGTTAAAGAAATAGAACAAATACAAGATATTATAGATTTTATTTGTTCTAAGCATCAAACAAATGTAGATGATAAATTATTTAAATTATATGAAATTAGAAATAAAATGTTATATTACGAAAATGAACTTGCTGAATTAAAACAACAACAATTATATAAAGAAGATTTTGATGAATATTGTCAATATGTAAATGGTCGAAGAGAAGATACTTTTATTATAAAAGATAAATCTTTATATAAAAAATTACCTAATAAGGATGTGGAATATGAAAAAGTTAAATAAAAAAATTATTAATAAATTAAATGAATTGATGCTTAGAGGTTATCCAGTTTCACAAAATAAAATTACTGATGAACACTGAACATTAGGTTTACGCAAAATAATTAAGGAGTATAGATAAAATGACAGAATATAAAAGTTTGTATATTAATAAAACTTGAGATGAAATAACAACATCGTTTGACTGAGTTAATTATAAACCCACTAATTGCCGTATTTCACATCATAAAAAACATTATGATTTGCAATGTTTAGAATGAGCCAAAATGTATTTAAATTTATTTGAAGATAAATGAAATTTAATTGCTTCTTATATGGAACATTACAAAATTAACGATATTTTAGATTTAGCTTCCGATGGGTGAAAAATATTACAATTTGAGAAAAAAATAAATCAAATAAATTAAAATATATTATTGCAATTGACCCCGCTGGAATTGGGCAAACTGGTATTATTATTTATAATGTTTTGAAAAAGAAAATAATTAATAATATTACTTTTAATTCTAATTCTGAAGAAGAAGCAATAAATAATATCTATTTAATATTAAATGAGTTTAAAAATAAAATTTGTTCTTATTTAAGCAAAGTTATTTTAATAATTGAAGATTACCAACTTCATAAAGGTTTAAAAATAAAAAACCCATTATCTACTCCTAAATTTATTGGTGGTTTAAAAGTTTTATGTAAATATTTATTTAACTTAAATTATGTTTTACAATCGCCAGTTGTTAAGAAAAATTATATTTATAAAGGAAATATTAAAATGACGGAGCATGAATTAGATGCTTGAAAACATTTACAATATTTTTTAGCAAAAGGAGTTAATAAAAATGGCACAAACAAAAAGTAATTTACATAAAAAAACAATAACTAATAAACCTAAATTAAAAAATAAAAAAGTTAATAAATTAGAATTAACTGTTAGATTACATGAAAATCCGATTAAAACTAAAATTAAGGCACTGGTTGCGGGGGGTGTTGAAGTTGATGCTTGCTCTGCTAAATGTCAATGAGAGGGATTAAATTATTCAACATTATCAATATATAATCCATTGATTTTAAATGATTTTTTGAAATTAAAAAAAGATGATGAAATAAAAATTAAAGGCTCAGTTTTTAATCAGTTAAATATAAAAACTAAACGCTATTTTTTATCTTTTAGGGTAGATAGTTTTGAAATTATACAAAAAGCTATTAGAAAAAGAACAAATACAAATATTAAAAAATAGGAGGAAAAATCAATGGCATTAAAAAATGTAAAATATTTTCTTATCAATGAAGATAATGAACCAATTAAAAATGAAGATGGCAGCTTAGATATTAAAACTGCTGAAATTATTTTAGAAAATACTGATGAAGTTGAAGAATTTAATGCAAGTAATTTAGAAAATAGTAATCAACAAATTACCGAATTACAAACAAAAAATAATGAATTAACTTCACAAATTGAACAACAAACAATTCAATTAAAACAAATTGAAATAATTGATTTTATTAATTTTTTAACTGATAATGAAGAATTTAAGAATGTTTTATTAAAATCTTATGACATTACTGATGATATTGAAGTTATCAAAACACAATTGCAAAGTGTTTATGATGAATTAATTAAGGTACAAACAGTTAATACTGGTGGAGTACCAAAAACAAAAGAAAAACAAAACAATATTTTAGATACAGACAATGTATTTAATAAATAGAAAGAAGGAATAAAATTATGGCACAAAATCCACAAAGAATTTTTGGTGATATTGTAAACCAAGCAACAGTTAATGATAAAGAAACATTTGAACAATGATACTTAAAAACTTATCAACAAAAATTAAGCTGAGAAGCATTATTTGCTTGACTAGATAAAAATAAATTTGGTTTACAATATAAAATAAAGAAAAATATTAAATATAAACAAGGTTTAGGAAAAGATGGGCAAGTATTCAATACAGATGATAATTTGTTAAAATATTCAGCAGTAGAATTTGAGGATGGAACTGTTGTATTAGATACAATTTTAACTTTTGCTCGTAAATTAGACCCTGTAGAGGGTGATTTTAACCCTAATCTTTGAGCTGCTGATATTGAACAAGCAATGGATACTGAAGTTGCTTATAAACGTAATAAAATTTTAGAAATTATTAATAAAGGAGAAGTTACAACTATTAAAGGAAATAAAGCAGATGATACAAATGCTTTACAAATCCATGATGAAATTATGGATAAAATATATGAAAATGGTTTTACTCCATCAGAAACAGTTGTCTTGGGTTCAGCAGATTTTATCCGTGGAATTCGTAATAAATTACAGTTACAACTTGGAGCAAATGACCAAATTAATAGTGTAATTTCAACAAGTGGAGCAATGAAAACCGTTGAAGGAACAACATACTATATGGTTCCTAAAAAATTACCAATTATTAATGAAGATGGTTCAGAAGGAACAATTAGCCTATTACCAAATGGTGTTAATGCAATCGCCTTTAAATTTAGCAAAAAATATGACCCATTAATTTTGCGTAAAAAAGACCATACCCCGTTAAGAGTAGGTGCAGCAGCATTAGGTACTGGAATGGGTAATACTTTAATTATGGAAAGAGTTTTATATTTAGGTGGAGCAGTAGTTGAACCCAAAGCAATTATTAAACATAATTATTTACAACCCTTATCAACAGTTATTACACAACCTAATTTAGGTCAAATAACAATGGCAGGCAATACACCAACAACAGCAGAATTAGAAGCTGCTATTAAAGTAAAAAATCCTAATTATCAAACTGGGGATGCAACATTCACTAATATTACATCTACTGGCGCATTAGCAACTGGAAATCCAAATAAATATAGTGGGACAGTTAACTTAATTTATTCAAAGTAAGTAGCATCTTCTAAATTAGCACCTTTTAAATTAGCACCATATAAATTAGCACCATGTAAATTAGCATATTTTAAATTAGCACCATGTAAATAAGCACCATGTAAATTAGCACCTTGTAAATAAGCACCTTGTAAACAAGCATCTTCTAAATTAGCACCGCTTAAATTAGCATAAAATAAATCAGCATCTTTTAAATTAGCACCATATAAATTAGCACCTTTTAAATTAGCATCCTCTAAATTAGCATCCTCTAAATTAGCATCTTTTAAATTAGCACCAGTTAAATAAGCACCTTCTAAATTAGCATCTTTTAAATTAGCATCTTTTAAATTAGCACGGTGTAAATTAGCACCGCTTAAATTAGCATAAAATAAATCAGCATCTTTTAAATTAGCACCAGTTAAATAAGCATCTTTTAAATTAGCACCAATTAAATTAGCATCTTTTAAATTAGCACCGCTTAAATTAGCACCAGTTAAATAAGCACCTTCTAAATTAGCATCTCATAAATTAGCTTCTTTTAAATTAGCACCTTCTAAATCTAATCTTTCACTTTCTAAATATTGATTTAATTTTTCTTTTTCAACAGTAACTCCTGTTAAATCTTTAATCATATCTTTTAATGTTTTCATTTAATTTTTTTCCTTTCTGTAAAAAAAACATAATATTCCTTTATTGGTTAATATTTTGATATTTAGTAGATAATTTATTTTATTATTTACTTACTTCGCCGCCCGCTTCACTTTGTGGGTGAGCGGGGGCGGTAGAATATTTTTATAGAGTTTAACCCCCCACGGAAATAAACAAACAATTTACCCAGTTATTAATTACACTTCATCCATCCCTACACAACTTTATATAAAGAAAATAACCTTTTGGAGCTCCTCCCTCTTGTTTTTTAGTGTCCGATATTGTTTTTTTCGGTTTAACAGCACTCTTTTTATGAAACAAGCAAAAACACACGCTCTGACATTTCGCGGGCGACTAACCCCGCCGAGAATTAAAAAAATAAATATGGGTAAATCCAATCGCTTTCACACTTTCTTTAAGGCTTCGTGTCATAGATGAGTTATTCATCTTTAAGCATCAAAATATTAAGTTTTAGTATTGCATTATTCATCAGATAGTACCTTTATTAAAAATGATATTATTAGCTGTTAAACCAAAAAAATATAATAAATCACAGAAAGGAAATTATAAAAATTAACTAATTAATGGAGAAAATAGGTTAATTTTTAATTTTAAAGATACTATCTGATGAATAATGCAATTAAAAAAAATCGCTCTAATAAGCGATTACTTTAATTTGTATTTAATTACTTTATTTATAATTTTTATAAAACCTAAGCTTTTTTCCGACTATCATCTTTTTTTAAACATATAATTTATTTCTCCATCTTATGGTTAAAGGATTTTGGTATTTATTATTTATCATATATTTTAACTGTGATACACTAGTTTTATAAGTGATTTGATGTAAAAAATAAATTTATTAAATAGAAAAATTAAATTATTATATTTACTATTTTAAAAATTTAGATTTTACAGATCGAACAAAACCAGCCCCACCCGAAGATGGTGTTATTTTATTTGATGAAAGTTATTTGTATATTGATGGAACTAGTCCTCACGATGAGAAAAAGTTCATATTGGTAAAATACCATGAATTGTTTTAGCTAGACATTTTGGTAATCGTGCGTTGTTTACTGCTCAACGTGAGGGTATGATAGTCAATGATTAAAATTTGTGCGTGATTTAAAAAATGATGAAATTGTTAATAAAAAAGAATATTATTGGTCGGAAATAGCAAAATTGAGTGTTAAAGAACGATTGGAGTTATTTGATATTGATATTCTCAAAAAGAATTTAAAATTAATTCTGTAAATGCAAGCAGTAAATTCTGTCTCTTGTTAAAAATGATGTTATTATTAAAAATAAAAAGAGGCAAAAATTACTGCTTGCATTTACAGAATTCCAAAGATAAAATTATTGGTTTTTATTAATATCACAGAATGGGGAAGGAATACTTGTGAGTATTAACTTTACAGAATATTACAATCAGTTAATGGCTGAAGTAACTTTAATTAAAAATGTTGAAAAAATTTCTGATACAAAAAGATTGGTTGTATACATTATTAAAAAATTTAAAAACTTTTAATACAAAACAAATTAAACTGCAACAACATGAATAGTTAATTTACCAAATTATGCGTGTTATTAATCATAGTACAGAATTTATTCATAACCGTATTAGTAATGCCCTTAATGAATATAGCAAATTATATCGACAACATTTTAAAGTTAATTTAAAAATTCGACAATAAAATTTACGAACTTTTGAGTATTGTGAAAAACAACTACAAACTAATTATGGCAACAAACTTAAAATTTTACGAGAATCAATCATTAATTATTATTACTTAAATTATTTAAAAGATAAAATTAAAGAAACATTAAAAATTATTAGTTTGTACGCACGAACATTATAAAAAGAGTAATTATGTCCTAATACTCTTTTTATAATGTCAAAATTGTTCATCATCTCAAATTTTATTTATACTATGCTCATTAATCTGAACAAAAACAATTGCTAACGTAATTCCCATTATTGTTGCAACAGCAATTTGAATTGCATCAGAAATTAATTCAATAATTGCAACATCAGGTCCAAATAAGAAATAACTATACAAAACATATAATAATAACATTAAAGAACTAACAAAAATAGCACCATAGCGACTTAAAATGCGAGCACCAAAATAACTAATTAAAAACATTAAAATTCTAATTAAAATTGAAATAGGAATAAAAATAAAACCGCCGGTAACAAGATCAATAATTATTACATACAAAATACCACTAATTAATAACATTGGTCCTTTGATTAACTTTATTAAACCTAAAAATAACCCATCTGCTAACTGAATAATCCCTTTACCAACACCAAAATTGAACTGAATAAATTGTGAAATATAAGCAATAACTACTAACAAAGCAGTAATTAATCCTGTTGTTGCTAAATATTTTAGTGATTTTAAACGATACATTTTAAATAAAAATATTTCCCACCATAATTTCTGACGAGGCATTATGATAATAATTTTTAGCATCAGTTACTTTTTTTCCCTCGCGTTGTAAACGCGTAATTAGCAAATAACCATCTTCAACTTTAACTTTAATCCCTAATTTTGAAATATCAATAATTGTCCCATTTACAAAATCAGCGTCTTTTTCCTCTAATGGATGTAAAGTAATCATTGCTTGGTGCAATTTATAATAAATATTATTAACAGTTGTATGAGCAATTGGTCATGCATATAATCCACGAATTTGGTCAACAATTTTTTGTTTTGGTAAAAACCAATTTACTTTTTCTTCATCACGTGTAATATTATAAGCAAATGTTGCTTGACTATCATCCTGTGGTGTTCCTTTAATTTTACCAGTAATAATATCTAATAAATATTTTTCAATCATTGTGCCTGCTAAAACCATTAACCGGTCATGCAAAGATGAGGCTGTTTCGGCGGCACTAATTGGAATTGCTGTTTGAACATACATTTCTCCTGCATCCATTTTTTTAATCATTTTCATTAGTGTAATCCCCGTTTCTCGCTCACCATAAATAATAGCCTTATGAATAGGTGCCCCACCACGTAATTTTGGTAATAATGAAGCATGAACATTAATACAATTAATACGTGCTAATTTTAAAATTCGCTCTGGAATAAATTGCCCATAAGCACACGTTACAATAACATCTGGTTGTAAAGTTCCTAACTCTGTATAAAGATCATTAATTTTTTCTGGTTGAAAAACAGGAATCTGATTTGTTAAGGCAAATTCTTTGACTGGAGAAAATTGAACAAGGTGCTGACGTCCAATTTTACGATCAGGTTGGGTAACAATTCCAATTATTTCAATTGTTGGCGCTAAATTTTGTAAAGCTTTTAAAACAGCTGTTGCAAAGATTGGCGTTCCCATAAAAATTACTCTATATTTCTGCATCTTTTTTCCCCCTTAATTGGTGTTAAAGATCCCATTAAACGAACAATATGTTGATAAATAACAACCATTGCTAATGTATCCCGATTACAATATTTTAACATTTCTCCTCGAAATAATTTTTGTCAAATGGTGATTGGAATATTATTCTCCACCCGACGACGAAAGATTTCACTGGCCATATCACCTTTTTGTACCTTTAATGTTTGATAAGTAAATTGATTATCAAATGCTGGTTGTGTTTTTTTAATTGAAACTGAACCATAAAATTCTTTTTTATAAATCATAAAGTCCTGAAAAAAATCCATTAAATCAATTGTTTTATTTAGAATAATCCTTAATTTTTTTTGTCAATCTTGAAAAGTTGTCATAAGTTCTTCATTGCGACTTTGATTAATTAAGATTGTTAAATAACTAATTAATTCGGCTAAAACTTTACATTCAAAACTCTTATAATAAGCAACATAAACCCCTCCGCCATATCTAAATAAATCAGTAACTAAATGTTTAATTAGTGCTAAGCGTGGATCACCTTCACCATCTGCTAAAAAGGCATAATGTTCAATTGTCGTTTCATCTTGATAATCAAAGTGATTATCTTTAATAAGATGGACTGAATATTGAAACGGAATTTGCTGATAAGAATATGAATAATCAAAGCGAGGAACTGCCGCTTTCATTGTTTCAAAATCATACATATATATTGGATACTGATACTGTTCTAAAATTTGATTAATAATAGCAACCTTCTTTGGATTAACAACTGGGGCATTATCTTGAGCAGCAAGAATTTGGCGTTGTTGTTTTTCTGAAAATAAAATTGGCTTTTTTTGTCGCGTTGATTGTTTAAAGGTAAATGGTAACACAATATCTTTTAACAAATCAATGTGTTCTTGATATTTTAATAACGTCTTTTTTTCCATCCCACGTGTTAACTCAAAGACATTATGATGCGGTGGTAAATAACTAGTAACATGTTGGCAATAACCATAACGATCACCTTTTCCATTGAAACATTGTTCCTTGTTAAATAACGGAAAAATTGTTTCAACTGGTTGCATAAAATAATGTTTAATTAAAGCTAAATCATCAGTAATATTGCGATTCTTTTCAACACGTTTGGCAAATTGTCCAGTCATCATTTGCTGACAAAATTCTAATAAACTAATAGCCGGTAAGGTTTTGGTTGGCAATTTATAATAATCTTGAAACATAAACAACTGGCAATCATCAATATCACCAATCCGTTGATACTCCGAATTTAACAACATTAACGAAACCCAACTAATTGTTAAGCCTGCTCCAGTTAAAACATAATACTGATAGGCAACATCATAACCATATTCATCCTTAACATCCTTGTCAACATACATTTGTGCTTCTTTATCATATTTTCGACCAGTTGAAGCTTTAACCTCAATTAAATGATAAGTACCATTTGGAAGTTTCTTTAAAATATCACACTTTGTAATACAATTGTTATAAATAAAAGATGGTTCAAAATAAACATCATAGTTTGGATTTGCTAACGCTTCAGTTGTCTTTGCAAAAGCAATTTTCTTGCTGTAATGTTCTAAATTAAAATAGGTATAATCACGCATAAAATATTCACGCGCGCGTTGGCCAACTTCATTTCCATCAGCAATTGTTTCACCGGGATAAAAATCAATTTGAACATCTGCCATCGTTGTTTGAATCTCGTCTGGTAAAGTTCGAACATCATTACTATCCGTGTCCTCAGCTGCTGATCAATAAGTTTCTAGAGCTAAATCATACAAATGTGGTTGAAATAAACCTTTTCCCTTCTCATTTTCATCATCATCAATAAAAATATCTTCATCAATTTTGGCACTGTTAATATTTTCTTGCAAGTCAAAAAAGACCGAAATTTTTTGAGCTGTCACTCATTCTTGGACTGTTTTTAAATTACTTCGTGAAGCTAATGTTCAAGCAATTTTAAAACATTTTTTAAATCTTTTAAAATCTTCTTTTTTTAAAGTGATTTCTAAATCCATTATTGCACTTCACTTTCGTTATTTCGGATTTGCTTTTTAAAGACAAAGAAAATAAGTTCTATCTTATTTTCTAGGGACAAATTTCTCTGGTTTTGGTTTTGGGCGTTCATCAACAGGAAGTTGTCCAGCTTTTCGCAATTTCCGTTCTTCTTCACGCTTTTTAAGCATTTCAGCACGATGTGCTTCATATTCTTTTCTTGCCGCAATTTTTGCTGCTTTTTTTTCTTCTTTTGTTAACTTAATTTTTTTTTCACTAATTTTAATTCGATGTTTTGTTTCTTCTAAATCAATTTCTTGGTTAACAATTCAAGTTGTTTCATATTGTTTTTTACTAATTTTTTTTGAAATACCTTCAATTTCAAAAGCTTTTTGTTCTAAAAAAGCATTTGTTTTTGCTTCATAAATATCAACAATAACATCAAAAATATCGCGATATTTAAATTCTTTTCCTTTACGAGCAATAACTTTTTCATATTCTAATCTTAAGTTTTTACGATTATCAGTATCTTTAATATATTGTTTAATTTTATCTTTAACTTGTTTTTTTCGTTTTTCTCGTTCAATGCGTTGTGCTTTTCGTCCCATAATTGAAGAAACAATTGCAAAAATAATAACTACGACTACAATTACGACTAAAATCACATTCATTGTCATACTACCACCCAAAAAATTTGACATTATTATCTAAACTCCTTTTTTTACTTTACTATTATTATGCACTATTAGCAATAATTTTTCAATTGTTTCTAATTTTCCAAGTTGTTTTCCTGCTTTTCACGCTTAACTAAACAAGGAAAACATTATGATAAACATCTTGCACATCATCAATGTCATCTAACATATTTAACATTTTTTCAAATTGTTCAGCGTCATCACCATGTAAAGTAATCCGGTCATGGGAAAGCATTGTAATTTCTGCCATTTGAAATGTTGTAATCCCGACTTGTTCTAATGCCCTTTTAACACTATTAAATACTGTTCCTGGCGCATAAACAACAATTTGTCCATTTTCAGCAACAACATCATTAATATCACAATCTGCTAGTAATAATAATTCTAATACTTCTTCAACCGTTTTACCTGTAAATGCAAACACCGCTAAATAATCAAATAAATGCACGACAGCCCCATTAACTCCTAGTTTACCACCTATTTTAGTAAAACAATTGCGTACTTCTGCCACAGTGCGGTTAACATTATTTGTCAGTGTATCAACAATAATTGCACTGCCTCCTGGTCCATACCCTTCATAACGAATTGCTTGGTAATTTTCATTATCGCTTCCACTTGCTTTATTAATCGCACGTTCAATAACATCACGTGGAACCTGTTTTGCTTTTGCTTTATCAATTGCATTCCGTAATGCTAAATTAGCATTGGGATCAACACTTCCTTCGCGTGCTGCTAAATAAATTTCTCGAGCAACACGATTATATAATACTGCTTTTTTTGCAGCTGTTGCTGCCATTGACTGCTTGCGAACTTCAAATGCTCTTCCCATTTTTTCTTTCCTTTACCACCTAATTTTTTCTTATATATTATACCGTAAAATTAAATAAAGTTAGTGATGATAAACCATTAAGTATCTATTTTCTGCACCATAATATTGAGCAATTGTTCGAATAATCTTAAACCCATGCTTTAAATATAATTGTTGAGCAACCAAATTATGTTCATTTACTTCTAAAAAATTTGTTGATATGAAAAATGTGTTAGAATATATTTTAACATTTGTTGACCATAACCTTGATGGTGATGACGCTTTTTAACTGTTAAAAGTATTAATTTAAAATCACCCCCACTATGCATTAAAATAAAATAACCATAGAGATTATTTTTAACAATTAATTTATAAACAAGATAATTTTTGTTATTAATCATTTAAATTAAATTACGATATTTATAATAATTATGTGGATAATTTTCTTGTTCTAATAAAAATAATAATAAAGCATCACTATTATTAACTGGTTTTAAAATAACCATTTAACTTCAATCCTTTTTTAAATACTGTGGCTCTAAAGCAAAAATATCTTCAACTAATATAAAATGCTTTTTTAGAACAAGATAATTTTGAACAAAATCAATTTCTTGTAAATCATAACGAAACTCATAACCTGGAAATTGCTTTGTAATTTCAATACAAGTTTCATAATCAAGAACTTGCCTTGGAATCACCTCTACACCATTACTAATTACCGCAAAATACCGTTTTCCACTCCGCGCATCAAGCATTGAAACAACATTATCTAACCCCGCCTGATAAAGTAATGTATTAATTGTATAAACATTAATCGCCGGATTAATTACTTTAACTGTTTTCACAATTGTCATTGGAATCCGAACACCAGTATAACTACCCGGACCAGCTGTTAAATAAAAATTATTAATGTCTTTTAATTTTAATTGATGCTGACCTAATAACTGGGTAATTGTTGGTAATGTTGTTTCAGTATGACGACGAGCATGGTTTTGGTGAACTTGAGCAATGATTTTTTGTTCTTTTTCTAAAATTAAAATTAAAAAATCAGTACTAGTATCAATAAATAGATTTAACATCTTATCCCTCTTTTCCTAATGCGCTTTGTAAATGTTTATTGTTGGTTTTAATCGTAAAAATTCGTTCATCCTCATTAATTATCTTAATGGTAATTTTAATTACCTCGTACTTTGAACTTAACTGGTTACTAATTCCCGCTGGTCATTCAATAATATTAATACTATCAGAAAAATGTTCAAAATACATTTCTCACTCTTCTTCTTGTTCTAAAACTAACAATCGATAGCAATCCATATGATTAATAATAACTTGCTGATTTGTCATATACTGTTGCATAATTAAAAACGTTGGCGAAGTAACGGGAGTAGTTACCCCTAACGCTTTTAATAAATATTTTGTAAAAGTTGTTTTCCCAGCGGCTAACGGTCCATCTAATAATAAGCATAAATTAGGATGTAAAAATGTAGCAATTTTGTCAGCTAAAAGTTTTGTTGCTATCTTATTTTTAACAATTATTTTCATCAATATCCCACTCTCTTTTACTAATTATATCTAGGAATTAATTATTGTGCTAGACTTTTAGAAAAATATGTAATAATTAAAGTGCAAAAAAATTAGAAAGGTTGTTATAAATAAATGAAAGATATTTTAATTATTGGGGCTGGGCCGGTTGGGTTATATGCTTGAAGTTGTGCTGGCATGTTAGGATTAAGTGGCTATATAATTGAAGGAAATGATAGTCCTGGTGGACAACCATGAGAATTATATCCAGAAAAACCATTATATGATATGCCTGGATTTGGCGAAATTAAAACTAAAACATTTATTGAGAATTTAATTAACCAAACAAAAAAAAATACGGGGCAAATAACATACATTGGTAAAACTAACATTAGTAATATCCTTACAACAACTGATGGTTTTACTATTACTTTAACAACTAATCAAACATTTACAGTTAAAACAATTTTAATTACAAGTGGAAATGGTGTTTTTACCCCCATTCGCCTAGAACATCTTGACCCTCACCAAGAATATGAAAACTTATGATACGCTGTTAAAAACCCAACTCTTTTAACAAACAAGAAAATTGTTATTCTTGGTGGTGGTGATAGTGCTGTTGATTGGGCAAATCATTTGATTAAAAATAACATTAGTAAAGATGTTACAATTATCCATCGTCGAACATTATACCGAGCTAAAGAAAACAATGTTCAAAAATTACAACAAAATAAGGTGACCGAATTAAAACCTTATCATGTTAAAACAGTTGAGCCAATTGATAATAAAATTACCGCTTTAACATTAGAACATGAAACAACACATAAACTATTAACTATTACAGCTGATTATTTTATTGTTCAATATGGAGCAAAAGTTTCACCAACAATGTTACAACAATTAACTTTAACAACAACTCCAATGCAAAAAATTATTATTGCATCAACTGGGCAAACAAGTCATCCTCATATATTTGCGGCTGGAAATAGTGCTTATTATGAAGGAAAATATTATAATATGGTAACTGGATTTGGTGAAGCTATTAATGCACTTTATAATATTACAAAAATTATTCATGGTCAAAAATACCATCCTGGTTATTTAAGTGATATTAAAAAATAAGTTAGTAATAACTTATTTTTTAGCCTGTTAACTTATAAATTTCTTTATTAGGTTCATCCTTCTCTATTTTTTTCGTATTTTTACGTAAAGTTTCTTCTCGTTCTCACATTTTTTGATATGGCATTTCTGGTTCCGTTAAGGTAATAAAATCATCTTCATATTTTTTACGACGTAGAATTCGCATTTTATCTTGGCGTTTAGTTCAAATTTTATAAACAAGTGGTAACCGTAAGAAGATCCCACGAACAGAACCAGGTGCTCAAAAAATTGAATTAGCAAAAATAACAAACAAGGAAGCAAAGATTAAACCAAAGAAGAAATTCAATAATTTTTGTCATCCCCAAACTGGCTGTAAATCAATATTATAAATTTGATTAGGATTATGTGTTTTTGATAAAAATAAATAATTAACTAAAATAGCAATAATCATTGGAACTAACAAAATTATTCAATTTCGAAAAACACCTTTAAAGTTACTATTATAAGTTAAAAATATTCAATTATAACATCACAAGTATAAAAACCGCAAAAAACTCATTAAGCAAGTAATAATTAAAATACTATATAATGCAGCTGCTAAATTATTAAAGCCAAAACGTCATAGTAAAGCACTAAAAAAACAAAAGACAATGTTAAGACAGCCAATAATAAAAGTAGGGATTGCGGTTTGTTTATAATTTGCTTTAGCATATACCAAAACATTTGCGGGTTCAGCTAATACAATAAAAACAGAACTTAAAGCAACTAATAAGGAAAAGGTTGGTTGATAAAAGATGCTTTTAAAAATTTCACGTTCCTGTGATGTTCATGGATTTAATGTTGAATCACTAGTTCGAATTTGTTCAATAATTTGTGGCGCATACAATGTTGTCACAAAATATGGTGATAAAATAAATTGGTTAACAAACAAAAACCCAGCTATCATAAAAGCGTATGTTTCAAATTTCATATAACTCTGTCAATCAACCCGACCATTTTTTGCTGTTCATGCGGCAAAAAACTCACGGAAGGAATTAATTAAAATCATCATAATGCTACGAACTCCAACCGTAATTGTCATATATAGCAATAAGGTTGATGATATTCGTAACCCTAATAACAGCGCCGTAATAATAACATCACCATTAATTAACAATGTTTCACCAATATTTTTAAACACAACAATATTACTTGATTTAACTAGTTGCATGTTATCGCGTTGGCGAGCAATACGAACTCAAGGATAATGTAACTTAATAAATAAATAAACTAAATTTCCTTTCATAACAGAATAAAGTAAGAAAATTAAAAAGACAAAAACAGGATCCACTGCAATTGAAATTAAGTAGAAAACAATTGAATATGAGATTAAATCACAAATCATTAAAATTAAACGGCGTAAATGATTATTTTGATCAGCTTGCATTAAGTTTTCATATGCTGCCGTTCAAAATAATGCAATTAAGTTTTTTGACCCAATAATAAATAGAATTAAAATCATTTTTCATAATGGATAACTAATTGTTTCATCATTTTGTAAAATACTAAAATTTTTTTCAAATAAATAAATATAAGCACTATACCCAACAGCAATTGCAATTAATAAAATAATACCAATGTACCCTGATATTTTATATTGATGCTTTGCTGTATTAACCATTTCATTTGCTTTAATTCAATCTTTTTGTAACAATGGTTTTACTAAAAAAATAACAGTAATGGCTCCTAAGCCACCTTCCACTGTTCCTAAAAAAGCAACAATTGCAACGCTATTCTTTACAAACCCATTAAACTGCGAACCATAACTACGAATTAATAAATACATTAGCATAAATTGAAAACATGTTCCAATTAACGAAGTAAAAGACCCGATTAAAATACTAAAAATTCCTCTTCTTGTTGACAATTACTTCACCTCGTTCCTAATATTTTTATTTTATAATATTTTTGGGAATTTTAATAATCTTTTCATTTAAATAACTTAAATGGTCTGACAATTTATGAAAGATTAAAGTTATTGAATATAAAGCAATCATATACTTCTTTGTTTCTTGTTTTGTTCCATATTTAACATCATTAATAATGGGATGATATAAATAACTTAATGAAGCACGAATTTGATGCTTACGGCCAGTTATTAATGTTGCTTCCAATCACGTTGCATTTGATATCTGAGCTTGAATTTTAAAATGTGCTTTAACTACTTTAGCATGTGATTGCTCTGTTTTAGTAAAAACCATTTTTTGTTTATCTTCATCTTTATATAAATAACCACTAAGGGTAAAATCAGTTTCTTGAATAATTCCTTCACACTTTGCTAAATATTTCTTTTCAATAAATTCTTTTTTGTTAATTTTAGCTAATAACAAATCTAATGTAATTTTATTTTTTGCATATATCACTAATCATTGTGCTAATTTAGCTAATAGATGAACATGGGAAATAACAAATGACTGTTCATCCTGCGGATGATATTCATCTTTTTGGATTAAATAATGTTGCACCATAGCATCTAATGAAGTATGAAACTTTGAGTGCATTTCTACTCAATGTGGTTTATCAACAACAAGAATGTTATCATCTTAATAAACAACTTATAATGGTAATGGTGCAACATTATTATAAGTTGCTGTCTGGTTTCGTTCTGTTACAACTAAATTTTTATCAAAAATAATAATTTGGTCTCCTAATTGAAGTTTATAATTTCGTTCTTTCATTACTTTGTTATTTACTTTAATTTTTTTTATTACGAAATAAATTATAAATAACTGATAACGGAGTTGTTTGAAACATTTTTTTAATAAAATTAAAAATTGTTTGATTAACATCATTTGCTTTAACTGTTAAAGTAACAACTGTTTTTGGTTCCATACTTCCCCTGTTTTCCTAGTATTAATTATATAATGAAAATTAACCATTATCCGAAGAAAAAACATTCTAAGCCATTATTTTAGAGTGTTTATCATTTTTTGCTTTCTGTTTTTCTTCAATTTTTAAGATATTTGCTTTAATTTCTGCAATTTCACTCACATCTGTAATTTGATTAAATAAATGATATAACATATAATTTTTTTCTTTTTCTTTCAAAAGATGTTTATCGAAGAAAGCGACTGTCTCATCAATTATTTTCATTAACTCATAAGCTTGTTCGCGAGTAATGTTGTTATTTGATAATGGTTTTTTCACCAATGTTGGTAATTGTGTTACAAAAGCATAGTCTTCCAATGCTTTTTCTTTTTCAGTATAATAGAAAATTCGAAAAGAACTCACTTTTGCTCCAATTGTTTTAATAGCATTACGAACACCAGTAACTTTTGTTGATAACATATTTTTTATAAATACTGAAATAATAACAGTAATTGTTCCAATTGGAATAATAATTGAAACAATCAAGTCTAAATCAACACCAAATTTTGTTACAAACATTGCTTTAATTAAAGTATAACCATTTTGAATTAGTAAAACAGTAATAAAGAAACTAAAGTTAGCTGCTTTTCATCATTTATGTGAAACTAAAACTTCTGTTTGACGATTCAACAGGTATCAGAAGAAATATGACACTAATACTAATAAAATTACATATATTAAAGTAATTAAGGTTGTTAAAAAGTTAAAAAAACTAAAAATTATTGTTAAATTTGTTAAAAAATTTAAATACATTCGCGGATTAAAAATAACATAATCATTTGGAAAAGTTGTTGATAATCCATAACGAACTTCAAAGCGATGACGTTGTGCTATTTTAATAATAATTACAATATAATAGCATAACGCAATCAAGGCAATCATCCCCGTAATAAATAAATATGAATAAGCCATATTAATATTTGTTGCACGTTGATTTCATGCTGCACTTCAATCGGTTACATTATTGTTTTCTCCAAAAAAATTAAAGGATAATAATGAAAAATCAATTAATGGATATGTAATACTCATTAAATTCTTATATGTTTCTTGCACTTGTTCAGCTGATTTTTTCCCAGCTGCAATTTCTGCTAAAGTTGTTGAAACATCGTTTGCATTATTAATCCGATCACGTTCATTAATAAATAAAATTAAAAATGTAATAATTACGGCAGTATAAATAATCCAAAAAAGCATTGAAACTAAATACTGCCAACCAACTAATGCTTTTAGTTTATTGGGTTTTATCATTAGCATCACCTATTTTCTATTTTTTTAAATAAAATGAATTATGTAAAATAAAATGCAAAAAATTTTTATTAATTAAATAATATAATAAAAATTACAAAAATCAACCATAAATTTAAAAAAATTAAAAATATTTTAATTTTTCTTTTATTTTATCCACATTTAAACACACTAAAAAATATTTTATTAAATTTTATTAATAAATTTATTTAATATTCTGTAAAAAAATTTCTTTTGCACTTATTCAATTTAAACACGGTCGAAGTTTATCATTTATAATATTAACTACTCAATTTATTTGTATAAAATTTAATAAATGCTTTTTTAGTGTGCTTAAATATGGATAAATTAAGTTATATTTATAAAATATTTTAATTTTTTTAAAAAAGAGTTGCATTTTCGAAAAATAATGTTATTTTTAAAAGTAAAAAGATGCAAAAATTACTGCTTGCATTTACAGAATTAATTTTAAATTCTTTTTGAAAATATCAATATCAAATAACTCCAATCGTTCTTTAACACTTAATTTTGTGATTTCTGACCAATAATATTCTTTTTTATCAATAATTTCATCATTTTTTAAATCACGCACAAATTTTTTACCATTGACTATCATACTTATTAGCAAATTCAAGCGGAATAATTATTTTAAAAAACCAAATTCCTAACCCAACATCCGACTTATGTTTTACTCGCTTACCTTCTGCTGTTCGTTCTACTGATTTTGTTTTTAAAATTTCATAATCTGTTATATCTTGAAAAATTCCAATTCGCATAATAAAGAAACGGTTAAAAAAATTAAACCCTTTCTTAATAACTGGTTTTTTCAATGAAATTGGAATAATAATTCCACTTGCTAACTGGCGAATATTGTTTCAAATCATTCCCTCACGCTGAGCAGTAAACAACGCACAATTACCAAAATGTCTCGCTAAAACAATTCACGGTATTTTACCACTATGAACTTTTTTCTCATCGTGAGGACTAGTTCCATCAATATACAAATAACTTTCATCAAATAAAATAACACTATCATCGGGTGGAACTGGTTTTGTTCGATCGGTAAAATCTAAATTTTTAAATGTTAAAACTTTAACTTTATCATCTTCTAACGTATAATTACTATAAATTTCATCTGTCAATAATTTCATAGTTTGCGATAAATAAGTTAAAAGTAATGTTTTACCAGTTCCTAATTTACCAATAATTACCGACAACGGATTATCTCAAATAAATTGAACTAACCGAAAAGCATTTAACTGATAAAAAATATTTTTTCACAATCATCACACAAAATAAACACACTGCAAAGCAAACAACAATCAAAATACTAAACCAACACAATACAAATAAATTATCCAAAATAATAAATAAATTAAACTAAACAAAAGCATTGTATCATTTAATTTTTCATTTAACTTTTTTATAAAAAAATCACGAGCAAATATAATTCTTTTTTGTGAATTTGACAATTTTTCCTTTGGAATTATTGGATTTTTAACTTGTATTACATCTTTTAAAAAAAATTCTATCACTTTCACCTAAATATAATGTTTGTTGTTCGTGTGTTTTAGTAATTCTACCTATATATTTACTTGTAATATCATTGGCAGTCTCTTTTAAATCTTCTAAATTAATACTTTTAAAAAATTTCCTAAAAACTAATAGTAAAATAATAGTTGTTGTCATACGTTGCTGTCCATCAATAATAAAACTCTTTTTTTTCATTAATACTATTATTAACAACTATTTTCCCAAAAAATAGGACTCCATTTCTTCATTAATCATTTCTTCTGTAGTATACCACAGACATTTTAAAGATTACAAGAAAATAACAAAAATAATAAAAATATTTATTTATAATATAAAAATATCATAAAATAAATAAAAAATATAAAATTAAACAAACTAAAAATTAGTTTAAATACAAAACTTAATAATTTAAAATTATTTAATTAAACTATTCAAAAAGTTAAATGGTGTCTGAAAATTTAAAGACTTATGAACTCTTTCAAAATTATAAAAATAATAATAATCATTTAATTTATTCTGTAAACTAACGACATTTAATATTTTTTCTTCAAATACAAATAATTTAGTATAATTTTGATGAAATCTTTCAATCTTGCCGTTTGACTGTGGAGAACGAACGGGTGTTGTCTGATGAAAAATATTTTTATCTGTTAAAAATTGAGTAAAATTAGTTTCTTTAACATTATTTTTTTGATTATTCCGATAATTATTAATAAATTCAGAACCGTTATCAGTTCTAATCCGTGTTATTTTAACACCAAATATATTTTTAAAATCACTAATTGCTTTTTTAACATAATCAATAGCATTATCAATACTTAATTTATCATAAACATATCCTAATGCTAATCTTGTTTTTTCATCAATAAAATCATAAACATAATACTTTTTATCAACTGGAAATTTACTTGGTACAAAATATTTAGCGTCCATCTGTAATAAACCTATTTCTTTAACTTCATATCTTGGATGTTGTTTTTTAATTTCTTTAATTTTATTTTTTATTTTTAATCATCTTTCATCTTTTTTAAGTCAACGAAAAAATGTTTTTAAATTTTTTGGTGCTTTATTTTTTAATTCTTCTCCATGAATCCCTTTTTTTAAATTATAAAACAAAGATAAAACACCACCAGCACACTTATTACAATATTCAAAATATAAATCACAAATATTTTGACGAACATCTTTACTATATTGATAATTAATATTATTAGGAATTGTTGACTTTAATAACAATTTATCAAAATCATTATTTTTATATGCAATTAAAATTCTATTCGCTCAATAATAAAAAGTTGAAAACTTATTTTTAAAATATTTTTTAATTAAATCTTTCAACAAAAATTTATCATTATTAATATAATAATTATTACACAAATTAATATATGAAAATATTTTTTGTTTTATTTTTTTATAATATTTATTTTTATAATTTTTACTTAAAAAATTTTTTAATTTTGCTTGTAAATCAAACAAATTAAAATTATTAATAATATATTTCATTAATTTACACCTACCATCAAAAATATATAAAATTAATATTTAATACAAAATAATTAATATATAATTGATATATAATAAAATCAATTATATATAAAACAATAAAAAGGAACAATATATATGAAAAAATGAATAAGTATTTTAGGAACAATCTGATTAACCGCAACAAGTACAACAACACTAATCAGCTGTGAAAAATCTGAAAAACCAAATAATAATAAAGAAGAAAATAAACCGATAATACCAACACCAGAAGCACAACAACCACCAAAAGATAGTAATTGAAAATTAATTGCTTTAACTTAACTCTTGGATAATGATTTTCTTTATAACGCTCAACATTATCCACAATTTTTTTAGACACATCATACATATTATATTTTACGGCAAAAGCATAAATAAAATCAGTTAAATCATTCAAAAAATTTTCCTTTTTAACATCATAAAATTTTTCAACCATATATGTATTTTTTCAACTATCTCACATTTGATAAAAACTAAAAAAAGATGAACTTGGTTTATCATAAACAAATCCCGTTGAATAACTATCTTGTAAAAAATCCAAATACCATTTATCATTAAACGATAATTTTTTTGATGTTTTTAAAGTTGGATTAATAAAATAATTTGTCTCCGACCAATTTTCAAAAAAACTACTACGTAAAAACATTGTATTAATAAAATCAGTTTCATTAATACCTTTATCAGTACTATTCTCTAGTTTAAGCATATAATGCTTCTCATTTAACGGTCCAAACGCCGTTAAAGTAATAAATGGAATAACCAAACCTAAAAAACTTAAAATAAATATGACAAATAAAGATAACGATTTTTTCATAAAATCAACTCCTAACTATACAATGTTTTTGAAACAATAAACCCAACAATATATAAACTTGATATTGTTAACATTAAGGGATGACTAAATAAAATTGCCATTCTACCAAATAATCAAATCAACCAAGTATCAGAATTATATAAATCCATAATAATATTTTTTGCTGATGTAAATTGATTAATAATAACAGTAATAAAACCAGTTCCAAATATAGCAATTGCCGCCACCAATAAAACTAATTTAATCATTATTTAACACCTCTTTTAATTTTTACTTGTTGTCTAATATTTTGACGTTTAATTTCTCGTTTAACTTGTTGCTTATTACTATTGTGATAAACTTTTTTACCTATTCCAATACCTTTTCGTACGGTTGATGAATATACTTGCGAAACACCATTATTAACTGTTGAACCTAAATTATTATATTGTGTTGATGTACCGTGAATTGCATAAATAGATAACTTAATAACCATAAAAAAGATTAAAAAATAAGCAATTGACGTATTTGTCATCGGTAACTTTGTATTTCAAATTACATCAAAAATAAACAAAAATATATCAAAAACAAAACTAAAAATCTTGTCTCAATTACTATTATTATTTTCAACTAATAAATTAATCATCTTTACTATTTCCTTTCTCTTTTTTAGGTTTTAAATTCTTTTTCAAAATATCAATATCAAATAACTCCAATCGTTCTTTAACACTTAATTTTGTAATTTCTGACCAATAATATTATTTTTTATTAACAATTTCATTATTTTTTAAATCACGCACAAATTTTAATCATTGACTATCATACTTATTGGAAAATTCAAGCGAAATAATTATTTTAAAAAACCGAATTCCTAATCCAACATCCGACTTATGTTTTACTCGTTTACCTTCTGCTGTTCGTTCTACTGATTTTGTTTTTCAAATTTCATAATCCGTTATATCTTGGAAAATTCCAATTCGCATAATAAAAAAACGGTTAAAAAAATTAAATCCTTTTTTAATAATAGGTTTTTTCAATGAAATTGGAATAATAATCCCACTTGCTAACTGACGAATATTATTTCAAATCATACCCTCACGCTGAGCAGTAAACAACGCACGATTACCAAAATGTCTCGCTAAAACAATTCACGGTATTTTACCACTATGAACTTTTTTCTCATCGTGAGGACTAGTTCCATCAATATACAAATAACTTTCATCAAATAAAATAACACTATCATCTGGGGGAACTAGTTTTGTTCGGTCAGTAAAATCTAAATTCTTAAATGTTAAAACTTTTACTTTATCATCTTCTAACGGATAATTACTATAAATTTCATCTGTCAATAATTTCATAACTTGCGATAAATAAGTTAAAAGTAATGTTTTACCAGTTCCTAATTTACCAATAATTACCGACAACGGATTATCTCAAATAAATTGAACTAACCGAAAAGAATTTAACTGATAAAAAATATTTTTTCACAATCATCACACAAAATAAACACACTGCAAAGCAAACAACAATCAAAATACCAAACCAACACAATATAAAGAAATTATCCAAAATAATAAATCAATTAAACTAAATAAAATCATTGAACCACTAATATAACAATAATTTTTAAAGAAAAATATAAATTTTTTCATTTTACCTCCAATAGTTATTTATAATTAAACTAGTATTATTATGGTTTTTTCTCCCCACAAATCAAAAAATAGAGTGATAAAAATTAAGAAAATTTTAAAAATAATTTCAATATTATTGCCTATTATTGCCTATTATTGGAATTATAAACTTTTTAATCAACCCTATCGGAAAATTAATTACTACAATTAATTTTGTAGAATGAATATTTAAAAATATTAATCAAATAAATGCAAAAGAAATATTTTTTACAACATTATTTATATTAATAATTATTGCATTCATAATGAAAATATATATTATATTCAAAAAAAGATTTTAAAATTTTGTGGGGAGAGAAAACCATAATAATAACAAAATTTAATTATTTAAAACAACTAACTATTTTAAAAACCATTCACAAGAAAAACCAAGTTAAGAACAAAATAACAATTCAAATACCAACCATTAAAGTTAAATATTCATTTTGCGTTAAATTCCACATTGTAATAGTTTCAACATTTGTTTTATCTATAAACAAAAATATATGAATAAAAAACTCTTTTAATTTAATTCAATCATTTTGCATATTTAAAAACTCCACATTTTTTGAATAAGTTTAAAAAACATTCCAAAAAACAAAACAATAAATAACACAAACGATATAACATATAAAAACTCAGGGGCATTTGCACCAATAATATAACTAACAAATTGAACTCAATAATCATATAAACTCATTTAATTTAAATCTTCCAAATCTTTAATTAATTGTTGCTCTTTTTCAACAGTTCAATTTATTAAATTATTATTATTATTATTATTTGCTTTTACTTTTTTAGGTTCACTTGAAAATAACGCTTATTTCATTTTAGTAAAATAATATTGTTTATATTGATTATATAAATTGATTAAGGCTGTTCCAATTAAATATTTTCAAATATTTCTCTTTAAATTTTCATCATACTTTATAATAGGATAAGAATTATCATAAATCAAACCAATTGCTACTTGCTCTGAATGTTTTTCACTCGGATAAATAAACTTATTACTCAACCAAAAACCAATATGGCGATTATGATTGGGTAAATTAATAAAACTTGCTTTATCTGTTGTAAAAGGGATAAATTCCTTACTAATAAAATAATTTTCTATATTCTGATTTTTCTTAATATAATTACTCAATTTTATCAACTCCTTCAATTTGTCAATATTGAATTAATTTTTCTTTTTCAACATCAAAATCCACCTTAATTTCAAAAATATATTTTATATGCATAATAATCATAAAAATAAATGATATAAAAGCAAATACAGACATAATAATTTCAAAGAATGGAAAATCTTTACCATAACTTAATATTGAAAGATAAATAAATAAACTTAAAATAAATAAATTAATAATATGTCCAAAAAAACAAATCAAATTTAATCAAAAAATATCTTTAATAAAATCTCTCTTTATTTTTTTATATTCCTTAGTTGTTTTAAATTTCATATCCATAATATAATCTCCTAACTAAATATTTGTTGTAAATTAACAGCTCACAACTTAACTAGAAAAATTAAACACTTATTTAGAAAACATTTACAGCTGTAAATTAACAGTTCACAACTTAACTAGAAAAATTAAACACTTATTTAGAAAACATTTACAGCTTAATAAACAATGTTATAAATAATGTTCGTATAATGTTTATTTATTGTAATAAACAATGATTATTAACAATGTTATAAAAAATGTTAATATATTGTTTATTTAATGTTTAATAAACACTGTTAATAAACATTGTTAAATATATAAAATAATAAAAATTGGCACACTGAAAATAACTATTAAGAACTTTAATAGTAAATATAATAAGTTCATTTTTCTATTTAATAAATTCATTTTTTACATCAAATCACATATAAAAACTAGTGTGCCACAGTTAAAATATATGATAAATAATAAATACTAAACTCCTTTAACCATAATACGGAAAAAATTTAATATTTTTATAATACAAAATATAGCAAACGGAATTAAAATAATTCACGCTTCACCTAAGAAAACCATTATCTCAGGTAAAATATTTGTTACACCATCTTTAACTTTTCATAATGCACTAGTTAATCCAGTTCAAATACCAGTCATACCCTCAGTCATAGTTTTAGGTGTATTTGCTAAAAAATTAACTGCTGTTGTTAAATACATACCTAACATTATTTTTTATCCTCCTTTCTTTCAATTTCTTTTTAATCTTTTTTATTTCGTTCAATTTGACGAATTTTTTGATAAATTCCTAAACCAATATAAAGAAAAATCCCCAATACAATAAGAACACTAAATATTGTCGTTAATCAAGTTGGCATATTACATCTCCTCTCTAAAAATTAAAAAATTGAAATTTGCAAACTCACTCCGCTCGTTGTCGCTTCGCTCCATTAAAAAACATTATTGAATAAATTATTCCGCTAATAAATTACGCGGAATAATTTATTCTTTTATTTTTTAATTTCAATATATTTTGCAATCTTATTAACAGTATTAATAACATTATCTTTACCATAATTTTTAACTAGCGACCGCAAAATAAAATATTGCTTTGTTTGCATAATTTCAACTCCTTAAATTAAAAATATTAAAAAAATTTACTTTCCAAAACTGTAAAAACCAAAAATACAAAATGTGTGTGGTTTCTACAATTAATCATTTCTTCTAAATCTATTCATAAATCAATAAGTTCTTCTTTATCTCATGAATATTCTCTTTGAGAATCAGGTATTCAGTAAGTATCACCAAAAATAAGAGAACCTATTTTCTTAATTTCAGAACTCTTGATTGACATATTTTTCACCTATTTTTAAATTTCTCGTTTAATATAATATGAATTAAAATAAATAGCATTTAATATTTTCCACATGGCATAGTTTTTGTATAATAATTATAACATTCTAAAATATAATGTTAATAGATATTTAAAAAGTTCATGGAAAGGTGTTATTTTATAACACATTTCCATGAACCTAAATAATAATATATTTGTTATTCATTAATGATTCCACATTTCATGATAATTCTTGTGAGTAATTCGTGGTAAAATTGTTTCTCTTCGACCAATAAAAGGATAATCAAAATAAAGAATTGCTTTCCAAAATATTGGCATAATAATAACAAATCAAATAAGAGTAAAGACTGGGACTCATAAGAAATTAGTTCCTTTGGCCACTGGAATAATTCCTCTGTAAATAAAATCAATTAAACCATTAACAAACGATACTAAAATGTGCACATCAAGCATCGACATAAATAAACCATTAAGACCAGCAAGTGGCGTATAAACACAAAAATATAACATTGGTGAAACAAAGAAAGTAAATAAATTAATAATAACATTATTCCCTGTTAAAATGGTAACCACCACAATTGCTGTCATTAAAATTGCTGTTGGCATACGGTTTTCTTTTTTACTAGTTAAAATAATGGCCGTACTAATTGCTAACGAATCACCAAAAACAAACGCATAATTTGGTGGTAATTTTAGTTGTAATAATTGACCAAAATTACTAGATAAAAACCAATTATAAGTTTGCGCAGAATAACCATTTACTTGTGGTAACCGGTCAATTGGTAGTAAGTTAAGTCAATCTAAAATTGTTAAATGACGTTCTTCAAATGTTGGTTGGTTAATAAAATCCCACATTTTTTGAATTGTGGCATTATTCCAAGTATCATCAAAAATATTGTGTATTCAACCATAATGCACGGCAATATTTTTGAATAAATTTTCAAACTCTGTTTGACTTAATAATTCAACATTTGGGTTAATAAATAAATTAGTAACAAGATCTTTAAAACCAAATGGAATTAATAATGTATTTAATAGTTCATAAACAAAAGCAGCTCCTAAAAAATGGTTTGCATTTTGTTGTCACATTCATTGATAAATATGGTTTAAAACAATTGCAATTACAATTCATAGTAATAAAAAAAATAACGCTAAGAACATATTTGCTAAAACAACAAGTAAGGTAACAAATGGAAAACCATTTAATAAACCAAATGCTTTTGCCAAGCGTAAATCAATACACTTAATGTAAATGTATGATGAAATAATTCCTACTGTTATTCCCCCTAAAATTGACGTATTTAAAGTAACAAGGCCAAAACTTGAGCCTAAAAACATTGCTAAATTTTCACCTTGGTAAAAGAAGAGAATACTTGTTACATAAAGTTTTCCTTCTGGGGTTATTTTATATTGAATTAATGCATATTGCATCACAATGAAAAATAAAAAGCCAATAACAGCAATTGCTACAGCTTTTACATTGTTGGTAATACTAATCACTGTTACTAAACAAAAGATAATTGATAAATTGTTAAAGACTGCTTTTCCAATCTTAATACAAACATCCCCAATCGTTAGGGCAACAAGATTACTAGTATATTCTTGTAAAATCATGCCAATTCCATAAATTAAAACAATTAATAATAATGGAATAATTATTAAAGTAATAATTTTAATAAAATATTCATAAATATTTCTAATTTTAATTTTATTACTATTATTACTATAGCCTTTTCCGTTTTTTCTAATTTGATACAACTTATCAATTTTCAAAATTATTATCCTTTCTTTACAAACAAATTATTTTTTTATTCATGGTAAAACTGGATTTTGTCAGTTTCTGAACTAAAAAATGGATAAGGCTTAATATATTGTTGTGAAATATTGATATTATATAAAACACCAAAATTAATAATCTTCTTGTCTTCTTTTACTTGGCCAAGAACCGATAAACGAATAAAATCAGTAATATATTTTGATTCAATTGTCTTAATTATAAATTGACCATTTTGTTCTTGTAATTTAAAATCAGCAGTGTTAAAAGTATATTTTGACAAATCTTCTTTTTTTTGGTCTCCTTTTAAATTAGTTTTCATACTTAATGTAGTAAATTTAAATTTTGGATATTTTTGAACAAATTCTGCTCAAGTATTAGCATAGTTTCCATATTCAAAAACTAAAGATTTTTGTTTATTGACAAAACCAGAGGCAAGTTTTTGCGCAGGAAAAGTATCTGTTCCTGTCATACTTGCAATACTATATTCTACTACCTCTTGTACAAATTCATGCGTTTGAACTGTTGAAGTTCCTTTATTAATATTTGGCATACCTGCAACTGAAGTCGTTGTCGCTGCAATCATTCCTAAAGTAAATATTTTCATATTTAAAAACTCCTTTTTGTATATATTAAATTGATATTGTTGATAATTGATACATAGTTAATACATGGTTGATATAAAAATAGGAAATCCTATGAGATAATAATACCATATTTTTAAAAAAGAAAAAATATCATAAATTTAACATAAAAAAGACTTAAAAAGTCCTCCTAAATATTACTTATTTTAATGCTGCAAGAGCAACATTTAAAGCTTCATGTAATTGTGTCGCTGATTTTTCAAATTTAACTTGCTCTTCTTTTGTTAATTTTCACTCAATAATTTCTTCAATCCCATTAACACCAATAACTGCTGGTACACCAATGTAAGTTCCCATAACATTATATTCACCTTCACATTTTGCACCAATTAAAAAGGTTGATCTTTCATCATTTAAAATTGCTTTTGCAATTGATGATAAACATATACCAATTCCATAAAAAGTTGCTTTTTTCAAATCAATGATCGTATAAGCCATTTTCATCATTTGTTGGTGCATATCTTCTAAATCTTTTTCTGTTAATTTTCCTTCTGCCACAAAATCAGCAATTGATTTTTGCATAATTGAAGCTTTTGATCAAACAGAAACTGAAGAATCACCATGTTCACCCAAAACATAAGCATTAACACTAGATGGAGAAATGTTTAATTTATTACCAACTAATCTTCTTAAACGTGCTGAATCTAAAGTTGTTCCTGAAGAAATAACTTTATTTTTTGCATAACCAGTTACTTTTTGATAAACTGATGCCAGAACATCCACCGGATTTGAAGCAATTAGTGTAACACCCTTAAAACCTGAGGCTTTAATTTTTAAAGCAATATCTTGTATAATTTTTGCATTATCAACAACCATATCTAATCGTGTTTCACCATCTCGTTGTGGTTTTCCTGCTGTAATAACAATTAAATCAGCATTTTTACAATCACTATAATCACCAGCTTTAATTGTACTAAAACGATTTTCTAAAACAGCAGATGCATCTGATAAATCAATAGCATTCCCTTCTGCTGCTTGTCGAAACGCATCAATTAGCACATAATGTTGTGCAATCCCTCTGTTCATTGCTGAATATAAAAAGCTGTTTCCAACCATTCCACATCCAACTAAAACTACTTTTCTCGTTGAATTTTCCATATTTTTTCTCCTTTTAAAAATCTCCTACATTTATTATATACAAAAAATAAAAAATTTTTTTAAAAAGATTCAAAATAGATGGGTTTTTATAATTAAAATTATAAAAAAGATATTTTTTATTATAAATTCTGTTTTTTTCTTTTTCTACTTTACATGACAATAAATTAATAAATATCAATGGTAATTAGGTATTTTACTTTGAAATAGTTTATCATTTTTACAAACCATATACCAAAATCCAATTTGTTTTCTTTCACACTTTAAAATTCAAAATAAAAAGGAGAATTTATGAGAGGCACTATTAAAAATATTATTTTTAATAAATATTAGTAACATTCCCTTAATAATAAATAAATGTGTTTTAATTCTATTACTATAAAATGACAGCGGACTAAAATGATTATTAAATATTCAAACAATTAATATACGTTATATTCTACTATAAAATGACAGCGGACTAAAAGTTAAATTTATTATACTAAAAAAGATGTTAATTAAATAATAAATTACATTTATCAAAAAAGTTTTTTCTACATTATCAACAATAATATTAATATCTAAATTTTTTAAAAACAAATATACAAAAATAAAATTAGCCTTAGTTACTTCTAAACATAATTCTGGTTTTTCTAAAGCAAATGTATTTTGATCTTAAATTTTTAATGATATTTTATCTCAATAAATAATATGTAAAATTAATAAAATATTATTTTTGATATAATTATTGTTTTCATAAAGAACACATCATCTTCTGTTAAAACATAACTTAAATCTTTTACAAAAATTTCATAATCAATATACTATCAGATTCTGAAAAAGCATAAATTGCAATTGTTTTAATAATTGTTTTAATAATAATTGAATTAATATTTTCAAAAGAAAATATCTTATTTTTTTTTAAAAAATACACTTGCTAAATTTTTTCAAAGAAAAAAGTAAACAAAACAGGGCAATTGCTAACAATTAATTATAATTACACTTTTCTCACTTAATAAATTTTTAACTTCATTAACTAAATTTCATAATGATTTAATTTGTTGATCTAAAATAAACACCAAAGGACGTAATTTATCTTGTAAATCACTATATTTTATAAAATATTCAATAATAATATTCGTAACTGATATGAACTATATTTTGCTGAATAAATTATTGCATTTTCTAAATCATAAAGATTAAATTAATAATTTATCAACAATTCCTTCCACTGATAAATTTGAAAAATTATATTTTAAAACCAATTCACTACTAATAATTTTAGTGTTGATTGAAATTAAATCTGTTTCTAATAAAATTAAATTAAATAAAGGATTTAATTTTTGTAATAACTCAACAGTTTCATTATATTTATCATTATTTAAAATAATTTCATTAATTGTCTTTATTAATTTATTTTGAAAATTAGATGTTTTTGTTAACTTAATTTCTTCAAGCAAATCCATTTTCTATTTTAAATAAATAATTTGATAGTCCCCAAATCCAATGATTTTATCATTAAAAGAAAATGTACTATCTTTGCCTAAAAAACTGGCATATATTTATTTTAGTAATTTGGTTTTGCCACTATTATTTTCCTCTATAATTAAAAATTTATTATTATATAATTTAAATGTCTTTATTTCTTTATTATTGTCTTTAAAAGTTAAAACAGTATAATCAATTTTATAATTCTAGAACCATTTTTGTTGTCATATATTTTTCTTGATGACTTTTACTACCAACTAATATTTTAATTGACTCATATTGTTTTTCTGTAATAATTAAAATTCGAATATTACCTCTTGGTGGTTTATTAAACATTGATAAAAACATTGGTGAAATTACTGATTAAAATAGTTATCAACAAAGTCGTGTAAAACAGTTTATTGATTTATCTTTATATTCTGTTTTGCAGGAAAATATTAGAGTTCAACAAGGTGGTAGTGCAGATTATGAAAATCCGAATAAGGTTGGAACAAAGCGGATAATTTTTAATTTTGAAACGGTTGATGAATTGGATGTTAAAAATATTAAAAAGCAATTTATCGAATGATTTTAACTGTTGATGAAGCAAATTTAATTATTTCGGGTAGTTTAGAGTTGAATAATGTTAATATTGATTATTTAAGTTTTAATTTTAGTTTTATGCGAACAGGAACGGGTGAAGTTTTTAATTTTAATGGTTCAATTTATTCATCATTAAATAGTAAAGATTTAAAATATTATCAACAATTTAGCGGTCAGTTTGATTTATCTAAGTTTTTACAGTCGTTTTTTGCAAGTGCTTTGGTGCCAGTGTTTCAAAATCGTAGTTCGTTTATTGAAAATGGATATATTGATAATTTACAGTATGATACTGTTTTAGTTAACTTTTTTGCGTTGAAATTGCAAAATTTTAATAATTTTTTTGAGTGAAAATATTAACTATAAATTACAATTTGATAAATTATTAAATAGTATGTTTAAGATTTCACAAAAATTTTATACTAATTATTTACGTACGATTTTTGTTTTAGAGAATAACACTTATGTTCAAGGTTATAATAAAAAATATGGTTTATTAGTAAATAATGGTTTTAAAATTTATCCACGATAATTTTTATTTTTCAGATAAATATAAGCAATTAGATATTAAATTATATTCAGCATTTAAAAATCGGTTTTTAATTATGATTTTTCGGTTACAAATGAATATAATATTAACTCAAATTCGGGTTATGTTTTTGGCGATAATTTACAAAATAAATATGGTTTGCAATATAAAAAAATTGAAGAACAAAAAAATGGTTATAATGTTTTTGAATTGTAAGAACAAAAAGAGAATGATATGTACCGATATTATGATTTTAATTTTGGAATTTATAATTGACAAGAAATTAATAACGGTGGGTTGTTCCCCAATAAACAATGATGACGGGTACAATATATAACGCCGGAGGGTTGATGAGATTTTGGTGCTCATATTAAAAATACGGTCATTTGAATTGTTAATACTATTCCCGGAGTTAAACAAGTTAACGAATTAGCGAGCGGTGTTGGTAAGGTTTTTGAAACAGTATATAGTTTTTTTAGTCAAATATTTGAGGTATGAAAATTTAATCCAGCATTGTATAGTACAATAACAAATATTTTTTTATTAATTATTTTTATGAAATTTGTGCAATTAATATAAAAAAAAGAACTGTTATTCAGTTCCTTTTTGTTCTTTTCAATCAGTAATTTAACCGGTGTTTTTATCAATGGTAGTTATTTGTGGTTAATTATTTAATTTTCATTTATATATAATATCCATTGGATAACCAGTACTATTTTCAAAGTTTTTTGAACTATTAATTTTTTCTATTATTCATAAATTAAAACTTTTATAAATTATTTATATTTTTTTAAGTTAACGAAAAAATTTTTTTAAATTTTTTGGTTCTTTATTTTTTTAATTTTTCTCCATGAATTCCTTTTTTTTAATTATAAAACAAAGATAAAACACCACCAGCACACTTATTACAATATTTAAAATATAAATCACAAATATTTTTGCGAATATGATTACTATATTGATAATTAATATTTAATATTATGTGGTAACGTTCATTTTAATAATAATTCATCAAAATAATTATTCTTATATGCAATTAAAATTTTATTCGCTCAATAATAAAAAAGTTGAAAATTTATTTTTAAAATATTTTTTAATTAAATCTTTCGATAAAAATTTACCACTATTAACATAATAATCATTACATAAATTAATATATGAAAATATTTTTTGTTTTATTCTTTTATTATAATATTTATTTTTATAATTTTTACTTAAAAAATTCTTTAATTTTACCTGTAAATAAAACAAATTAAAATTATTAATAATATATTTCATTAATTTACAACTACCATCAAAAATATATAAAATTAATATTTAATACGAATAATTAATATATGATAAAATCAATTATATAAAACAATAAAAAGGAACAATTTATATTAAAAAATGACTTAGCATACTTTTTCACTAGCGACCACAAAATAAAATATTGCTTTGTTTGCATAATTTCAACTCCTTAATTAAAAATATTAAAAAAAATTTACTTTCCAAAACTGTAAAAATCAAAAATACAAAATATGTGTGGTTTCTACACTCCGCAACTTTTACCCCTTTAAGTACGGTGGTAATAAGGAATTTAAAAAGGTTATTTAATTGAAAGTTTAAAAGATATTGATGAAAATTTAATTAAGCATTTTGATTATTTACATCCTTCAATTGCTACTGCAAAACAAAAAAGGAATGTGCCAATTATTAAAAAACTTAATCTACGCTTAAATCTTTGAACTTTTAAAAATAATAAAGATGTGAAAGTAATTAATAATTTATATGATAAAACTTTTATTCATGGTTATATTAGCGACAATGCTACTTTAAATCCTAATTTAAAATAACATTTGTTATTTTAAAAAGGAAGTAAAAAATGAAAAATAATAAGCAAAAAAAGTCTTAATCGTAAAAATAATTAATATTATTGCTATCTTAGCTTTAACTGATGTTTTAATAATGACTGTCCCATTTTATTTAAAAAATGTTATTTCTTCTGTTAAAATTGCTGATGGTTTAGGAATCACTGCTTCTGAATTCTCACAAGCAAATGCCATTTATGGTTATGTTGCGTTATTAAGTTATTTTGTTAGCGATTATTTTGCTGACCGATTTAATTTAAAAAAATTAACATTGCTTGGATTAAGAGGAATTGGAATTGTTAGTATTTGATATGGTGTAATTCCCTTTATAAATAGTGAGAAAATCATTCAAGTATACATTATTTTTTCGTTATGAAGTTTTATTACCTGTTTTTTTTAAAGCGCCTTATGAAAAATACTTTCAGAACAAGGAACACCAGCTGAAAATGGAAAATTAAATGTAATACATGGTAGTTTAAACGGTATAATTGGAACAATTTTAATTGCCTTTGCTTATTTATAGTCTTTTGATTATTTGAAAATGTTTGAACAGCATCATTAGGTAATTGAGAATTTAGCACATTAGTTTTTATTTTTACGGGTTTAATTTTTATTAATTGTTTATTATTATGAAAATTTGTTCCTGATTTAAATCACAACTCTAATCAAGTTACTACTTTTTAAATTAAAGATCTTGGAAAAACATTAAATAATTTTAAATTATGAATTGTAACGTTATTAATTATGGGGGGTTATATGTATCAATCAGGATTAAGTATTTTTGTTACTTTTATGCAAGATGCTTTAAAAATTATTCCAATTATTGTGGTTATTGTTGGAATTTTACGAACATATTTTTTCCGCTTTTTATTTAGTGCTCCCGCTGGAAAACTAGCTGATGCTACACAAAAATACATTTTATTTATTGTTATTGGTTTAACCTGCGCTTCAATTATTACAATCACTGCAATTAGTTTACCTCTAGATACACCAAAACTTCTTTTTAAACATTAAGTAACACCTGAAAAATAGCTATTCAAGGTATTATTATTATTATTATTTTATACTTAATGCTAGGAATTATTTGTTGAGCCTTAGTTACTAATCGATGAGCAACTATTTCTGAAATTAATATAAGTCAAAAAGAATATGCTGCCTCAGTTGGTTTAATTTCATTTATTGCTTTTTCCCCGATGCTTAATTTTGACAAATTGATTCTCTCTTATTAAAAAATTATGGAACCGAAGCCGGCTATCTTTATAATAAACTAGCTAACCAAATTAGTTTAGCAATTATTACTGCAATTGGTTTATTCGCAACAATTAGTGGTTTTGTTTTATTACTAGTTTTACAAAAAGAAAAAAAGCAATAAATTATAATGTTGCTTAATTTAACTTATTTCTTAACTTTCTTTTGTGCCTTAGCTGCTTTTTTTAGTCAACGAAGGTTATGAGCTTCAACTAGTGTAATTTCTGTTATTTTTTCACGACCATTAAATAAAATTAAGCCAACAGTCAAACAAAAGACCGGACCAATAATTCAAATTCAAGTAAAGAACATTAAAGTAATCATTAATAAAGCACCAGCTAGTCGTGCTCCAATTTTACCTTTTAAAGCAAAAATAAAGCAAAAAATAAAACCAATTAATGCAAAAATTGCAATACAAATAAAGGCAATTAAAACCCGACTATCAATGTTATAATACTCAATAAAATCATATCTTATCATGGATTCAATATTAGAACTTTGCTGAGGAAAAAAATTATCATAAATAATTGCCCTATCAAGAACAATAATATCAATGATAATATTAAAGACTAAAACAATAATTCCTATAATAAAACCAATGATGGTAAACTTATTAGTTTTCATCACATATTGAATTGAAACAATTTTAACATTTTTGTTTCGATAATAACGGAAGTACAATAAATTATTAATGAAAATATAAAAATATTGTAATGAAACTGAAACAACACAAATTACTACTAATGCTGTAGCAACCATAAAATCACCACCAAGTTTAAAATAATTTAAGAAAAAGTATGGAAAAAGAATTCTAGGGTCTTTGCCATCTAAATGTCGATAAGTTCCTCGTATTAAAATAATTATTAAATATGCTACCATATATAACATAATTAATCATAAATACTTTTTGTGATGTTCTTCATAATGATAATAATGATCACCAGCTGTTAAAACATAACTTGTAATCATTATAACTGGCATCACTAAATGTAAAATTACTGTTGCCACTCAGTGATAAGGACGATATTGTGCTGCTTGATTTTTTTGACCAACAATACCAACTCAAAAAACTAACATTGTAATTGTAATGTACGTTGTAACTGCTAATTGAATCACATAGTGTGGTTTTGTATTTTTAAATTTTGATTCAAACAAATATAAGAAAAAATATAGAGCAACAATATAATTTGTTTGCGTTGTAAAAAAAGAATAATAATTAGAAATTCTTTCACTATAACCTAAGTGTGCAAATTTTGGTTGTGGATAATAAATTGCCATGATTAAATCAAGCAATAAAAATAAACTTAAAATAATTAAAGCTCCCAAACGTAAATAAAAATGAACGCGAGGATTTCACTTGAACATTGTATAACTCCTTTAACATCAAATCATATAATATATATTTTAGTCATTTTTTATGTAAAGACAAGTAGGCATTATTATTTTATTTTTCATAATTTCCTTACTATTTTACTAAATTTAAATCTATTTTTTAAATTTTTTTCTTCTAACACCAAAAAGTGATAAAATTATAACTAATAAAAGGGGGATTCAAAATGTTTAATTTTAATAATGAAAAAATAAACCAGTTGGTTGTAAATTATATTAATTATACTGTTGATCCAAAGCATGATAATGAACAACAACAAAATAAACTTGATAGTAACAATTTATTTTATCAAATTGATACTCGTCAATTAAAAAATAGTATTAATGGTGTTATTAGTTCGCATCTAGCAACATCAGAACAATTTGCAAAAGCTGGTGAAATTATTGATGAATATTATTCAGAAAAAACACCATTTATTTGGTGTACAATTACAGTTGATAATAACCAAGCAGAACGTTCATTTTTTGAAAAAAATGGTTTAACATATTTGCAAACTGGAATTGGAATCATGATTGATTTAAAAACTTTTACCGCAAAAAATGAATTATTAAAAAACGAAAAATTTAATCCGATAACTGATCTAGCAATGTTTTACGAAGAAAAAAAACCCAAATTAATAACTACAACAAACCTTAAAATTATTAGTGATGCTGATTTACCATTAAAAGATTTACCAACTTCACAACCTAATCCTACATTAGATCAAGTTAACAATCTTTGCTATGCTGTAACCTTAACTAAAGATGAAACATCAATGACAACTGGGATTCTCTTTTTTGAGGCAACAATCGCTGTAATTAGAATTACTGACAATAATGATAATTCTGAAAATAAAAAGAAAATGTTAATGCATTTATTACACCAAGCAAAAAAAGCAAATTTCCAAACTGTTGGTATTGTGGTACCAGATAACCAAGTTGCTTGGTATCAAAAACTAGGTTTTGAGCCACAAGATTTATATTTTAACACTTATGTAATGCATTACTCACAAGAATAATGTTTTCTTAAATAAAGGGGAAAAGAAAAAGTAGAATGATTCTACTTTTTCTTTTCCCCTTTTAGAAATTTATTCATTTTCTTCTACTGTAATTACTTTTTCAGCAAGAGCATGAGCCATTCGAAATGGTTTATTATGCCCAGGTAACACATGTCATTTTGCATCTAAATTAGTAATGCGACGTAATTCAGTAATAAAGTAATTATCATTACACATAGCTCCTGTATAACCAGGACTTGTTTTATCAGGCATTAAACTAGCACCAGTTGTCACTAAATTTAGCGCTTTAATTCTTAACATTTGAGTTCCTACGGTATGACCAGGAATATGAAAAACTTCAATGTGATAACCAATTTCTTCAACAACAGTATCACCACTTAAAGCAACAATATTTGTTAATGGATAATTAATTCCTAGACCTAAAATTGCACCTGTCTCATCGTCAACCTTATGTTGCGACAATAATCGTAAATCAATTTTTTGAATATAAATTTTTAAATCTGGATATTCTTTTAAAACATTATCAAGGCCATCATAATGATCAATATGCCCATGTGTAATAAATAATGCTTTTAAGGTTAATTTTTTTTGTTTAATATATTCAATTGCTCTTCTTGTTGCATTTGATGCATCAATCATAATTGCCTCATTTTGATTATTAATAATTAAATAAACATTTTGGTTATCATATGTTGCATCTACAAAGTTTTTCATTTTTGCCATAAGTTTTTCTCCTTTATGAAATAATTCTATTGATCTGCTGCGCTAAACTCTTCAATAAAATAAGAGTTTTTTTCAATATAATTTAATAAATCTTCAATTGAAAATAAAATGTCATTAATATTATCATGGTCAAATCCCTTAATTTTATTAATATTCATTATATATAATTTTTGAATTAATTCATGTCCGTCATCTTGATGAAGAATTCTATAACCAAACCAACGGGCAATTCCTAATGCTGCCCCTCCTAAAATATAACTTAAAAAAGGATTAATATTAGGATTATCAAGATGTTCATCATGAAAAATTATTCGGATAAAATTGGTTTTAGTTATTTCCAAAATAATGGTTAATAATAAATTAGCATAATCAGTAATAGCAATTATATTTTCCCCATAAGCTTGGATTTCATCATCAATTTTAACAAAAACATTCATAATCCCTTTATATAAAGCTTTGAAAGAAACAACATCTTTTAAAGCAATATTAGGAATTAAATCTTGATAACGTTCAAAAGCAATCTTTGTTCCTCATACAGCAGTTGAATAAATACTTTCAAAAACTTCTTGCGATGGGCGATATCATTTAAAACATAAAATAATTTTAGCATCAACAGTCCCAGTTTTTTCTGCTAAAACCTTTTGGGTTAAAGTCATTGCTGTTTTATAATTTAAAGTTGCATCCTTTTTTGCTAATATTTTAATTAAATATTTTTTCTCCATAAATTTTATATGATCCTTTTGCTTTCAATTAATGTTATTATAACATTTTTTCCCTAAAAAAATCTTATTAACAAAATAGAACACAATTTAAATTCCTTTAATACTAGACTTTTATTAATAACTACAAAGAAAAAACCCTTTTCAAGGGGTTTTTATTGTTTTACTTTAAAATCAAAGAATGAATTAATTAGTAAAAGCAAAATCACGAACACTATAACGAGTTTTACCAGTAAAATCATTAAAATTTTTTTTATAAGTAATAGTAATTGCTGTAAAGCTTTCAAGATTAAATTCAGCATTTAATTTTTGTGCTAAATCATTTCATACTACACATTGCACTTCTTCACCATTATGTAAAACTCAAAATTCACATAAATCTCTTATTTGTCCATCTTTACTAGTAACTGTTTTTAATTGCGGTTGTTTTGATGCTAATAAAAACTTTTCATCGTTAATAAATTGTTCATTTTTTTTATTAAATCTGTGTTGTGGTTTATTATTATTATACATTCTTGCTGCCCTCCTTTCTTATTCAAATGAATATTTAAAATCATACTTTAAATTTTAAAAAGAAAAAAGGAAGATTTATTATATTGTCATATGAACAACAATATTATATCATTAAATTTTTTTTAAAAGATTATTTTGTAAAATATTCTCCTTTTTCTTTTCTATTAATATTGTCTTTTTACTTTTTAGGTTTTAATTTCTGAGCACATCATTTTTTAACATAATAAAATGGATAATCACTTAACATTCCACCTAATACAAGTAAATAATTTCATAACTCTCACATATTATGGGTATTTTGTGCATAATAATACATTGCTAAGATTGAACCAATAAAAGTAATCAAACAAGAACTTAATGCTAAAATAACTAAGATAATAAAAAGTGGTTTTTGATATAATGGCTCATACTTTGAATCATTAATCCGTAAATAAATTAAACTAAGCATTTAAATAAATTAAACTAAGCATTGTAATAAATTTTAAAACACTAACTGCTAAAATAAAATAATTTGTAACATTAAATAATGATGTTTATAAAATATAAATAACTGCTAATATAACTAAAAATAGCATTGCTAAGTATGGCATATTAGTTAGTTTTGTTGTTTTTTGAAAAAAAGCAAAAAAATCTTTTTCTTCACTCATTTTAAAAATCAACCACAAATGATAGACTAAAAATTGAATTTAATGAACCAACAAAAATAAAAATTGATAAAATCGAAAACAAATAATTCAAAACTGGTGGAATTGCTGGATTATTTATAATAGCATAATATCAAACATTATTAAATCCATTCGGCCCGATTCATGCCTGAGGTTTATTAATTGTTAGTAAACCAATTGCTAAAATAATATAAAGAATTACAATCATAATTGTAGCAATAATCATTGCCGGGGGAATATTTTTACGAGGATTAATAACTTCTCCACTAACATAGGTAATTGCTTCCATACTTGTATTACCATATACCATTACAATAATTAATACTAATACAATCGGTAAACCCTTTAGTAAGGCAAAAATAATTTGTGAATACCCACTACTCTTTTTAATCAATAGTTGCATTAAAACTAAACCAAATAAAATCAAAATCCCAAACATTTTACCATATAATTGATTTTATAATTTTAATAATGTCACAACAATATTCCCAAAAGCTAAACAAGCAGTTGCAACTGCTGTAGCACTAACAAATAACACCATAATTCATCCAAATCAAAATGAACAAGCATTCCATTTTGCTCGTTTAATTCAATAATAACTTTTCCAATTTTTAGAATACAATGTTGCACCCTCGGATAATAATAACATTTCTGGTAAAACTAATAAGCCCCCTAAAATTCATACAATAATAATTAAAATTTGTAGAAATTACACACATTTTGTATTTTTGGTTTTTACAGTTTTGGAAAGTAAATTTTTTTTAATATTTTTAATTAAGGAGTTGAAATTATGCAAATAAAACAATATTTTATTTTGCGGTCGCTAGTGAAAAAGTATGGTAAAGATAATGTTATTAATACTGTTAATAAGATTGCAAAAGATATTGAAATTAAAAAGTAAAAGAATAAATTATTCCGCGTAATTTATTAGCGGATAATTTATTCAATAATGTTTTTTAATGGAGCGAAGCGACAACGAGCGGATCGAGTTTGCAAATTTCAATTTTTTAATTTTTTAAAAGGGAGTTATATTGTGCCAACTTGATTAACAACAATATTTAGTATTATTATTTTATTGGAGATTTTTGCTTGAATTTGTTTATCAATTTATCAAAAAATTAAACAAATTCTAGGAAAGAAAAAAGATAAAAAATAATTGAAAGAAAGGAGGATAAAAAATAATGTTAGGTATGTATTTAACAACAGCAGTTAATTTTTTAGCAAATACACCTAAAACTATGACTGAGGGTATGACGGGTATTTGAACTGGTTTAACTAGTGCATTATGAAAAGTTAAAGAAGGTATAACAAATATTTTAACTGAGATAATGGTTTTTTAGGCGATGCGTGAATTATTTTAATTCCGTTTGCTATATTTTGTATTATAAAAATATTAAATTTTTTCCGTATTATGGTTAAAGGAGTTTAGTATTTATTATTTATCATATATTTTAACTGTGGCACACTAGTTTTTATATGTGATTTGATGTAAAAAATGAATTTATTAAATAGAAAAATGAACTTATTATATTTACTATTAAAGTTCTTAATAGTTATTTTCAGTGTGCCAATTTTTATTATTTTATATATTTAACAATGTTTATTAACAGTGTTTATTAAACATTAAATAAACAATATATTAGCATTATTTATAACATTGTTAATAATCAGTGTTTATTACAATAAATAAACATTATATAAACATTATTTATAACATTGTTTATTAAACAAATATTTAGTTAGGATATTATTTTGGATAATTTCTTTGTATTGTGTTGGTTTAATATTTTGATTGTTGTTTGCTTTGCAGTGTGTTTATTTTGTGTGATGATTGTGAAAAAATATTTTTTATCAGTTAAACGCTTTTCGGTTAGTTCAATTTATTTAAGATAATTCGTTGTCGGTAATTATTGGTAAATTAGGAACTGGAAAAACATTACTTTTAAATTATTTATCGCAAACTATGAAATTATTGACAGATGAAATTTATAGTAATTATCCGTTAGAAGATGATAAATTTAAAGTTTTAACATTTAAAAATTTAGATTTTACCGATAGAACAAAACCAGTTCCACCCGATGATAGTGTTATTTTATTTGATGAAAGTTATTTGTATATTGATGGAACTAGTCCTCACGATGAGAAAAAAGTTCATAGTGGTAAAATACCATGAATTGTTTTAGCGAGACATTTTGGTAATCGTGCGTTGTTTACTGCTCAGCGTGAGGGAATGATTTGAAACAATATTCGCCAGTTAGCAAGTGGAATTATTATTCCAATTTCATTGAAAAAACCTGTTGCTAAAAAAGGATTTAATTTTTTTAATCGTTTCTTTATTATGCGAATTGGAATTTTCCAAGATATAACCGATTATGAAATTTGAAAAACAAAATCAGTAGAACAAACAGCATAAGGTAAACGAGTAAAACATAAGTCGAATGTTGGATTAGGAATTCGGTTTTTTAAAATAATTATTCCGCTTGAATTTGCCAATAAGTATGATAGTCAATGATTAAAATTTGTGCGTGATTTAAAAAATGATGAAATTATTAATAAAAAAGAATATTATTGGTCAGAAATTACTAAATTAAGTGTTAAAGAACGATTGGAGTTATTTGATATTGATATTTTGAAAAAGAATTTAAAACCTAAAAAAGAGAAAGGAAATAGTAAAGATGATTAATTTATTAGTTGAAAATAATAATAGTAATTGAGACAAGATTTTTAGTTTTGTTTTTGATATATTTTTGTTTATTTTTGATGTAATTTGAAATACAAAATTACCAATGACAAATACGTCGATTGCTTATTTTTTAATCTTTTTTATGGTTATTAAGTTATCAATTTACGCAATTCACGACACATCAACACAGTATAATAATTTAGGTTCAACAGTTAATAATGGTGTTTCGCAAGTATATTCATCAACTGTACGAAAAGGTATTAATGTTGGTAAAAATGTTTATCAGAATAGTAATAAGCAACAAGTTAAACGAGAAATTAAACGTCAAAATATTAGACAACAAGCAAAAATTAAAAGAGGTGTTAAATAATGATTAAATTAGTTTTATTGGTGGCGGCAATCGCTATATTTGGAACTGGTTTTATTACTGTTATTATTAATCAATTTACATCAGCAAAAAATATTATTATGGATTTATATAATTCTGATACTTGGTTGATTTGATTATTTGGCAGAATGGCAGTTTTGTTTAGTCATCCGTTAATGTTAACAATATCGAGTTTATATATTGTTGGGTTTATTGTTTCAAAAACATTGTATAGTTAGGAGTTAAGTTTATGAAAAAATCGTTATCTTTATTTGCCATATTTATTTTAAGTTTTTTAGGTTTGGTTATTCCATTTATTACTTTAACGGCGTTTAGACCGTTAAATGGAGAACATTATACACTTAAACAAGAGAAGAATAGTATTGATAAAGGTATTAATGAAACTGATTTTATTAATACAATGTTTTTACGCAGCATTTTTTTTGAAAATTGGTCGGAGACAAATTATTTTATTAATCCAACTTTAAAAACATCAAAAAAATTATTGTTTAATGATAAATGGTATTTGGATTTTTTACAAGATAGTTATTCAACGGGAGTTGTTTATGATAAACCAAGTTCATCTTTTTTTTACTATTTTCTGGTGGTTGTTGTGGAGTATATGATAGTTCTGGTTTATTATTTTCTTTGTTTTCATTGTTATTATTTTTTTTATTACAACTGTGGTATACTACAATAATAATTAAAATTGGATTAAATTGTGCTTGAAAAGCAACTTACCCAAACGAAACTAAAATTGAAGAACCCAATGTGGCTGAAATGGCTAAGGATAAAATTTGTCAAAAGCCATTTTTTTGTAATTTCATTATTTTTTCCTTTCTTGTTGTATTAAAAATGTTTTAATTGCTGCTAAATAACTTTTATGACCTTTTGAAATTTCTTCAACATATCCTAAATTTAATAATTATAAAAACTGACTTTGTCCTAATGGTTCTGATTTAATTTTCTGAGTATAAAATTCTTTACTCATAAAATAAGGGACAAAATCATCATTAGTACCATGAAAAAATAACATTGATAAATTTTTTAATCGTTATGTATGTTTTAATAAATCATAATGGCAAAGATTAAAACCAAGTTATTGTTTAAATTTCTTTCTTAAACCAAAACTAATTAATCATCAACAACTCTGATAACAATATTGCATCACATACCGAAATTGTACTAATAAGTTACTAAACCCACAATCACTAATTGATCATTTAATTAAAGCATTTTGGTATCCATGATCTAGTAAATATTTTGTTAAACAAGCCGCTCCCATACTATTTCCAATTAAGCCAATTTCATTGACAGTAAAATTATTTGTTATCCATGCAATAACATCATTTAAGTTTTCTGCATTTAAATAACCAATCCCACTATATTTTCCGGCGCTTAAACCGTGTGCAACACTATAAAATGTCAAAACATTATAACCTTTTTGATAAAAATAATAAACTTGTCGTAACGATAAGTATTTTTTTTCTGTTCACCCATGTAAACCAATTACTCACTTTTGAGAATGTAGATGTTGTAAATAAAGAGCACTAATGAATTCTTGTTGTTGGTTTAAAATTGTTATGGTTTTCATTTGTGTTTCTTATATTGTGTTAAAACAAAAATTTAATTGCTTTAATTCTTTTGCAATAAGATCTTGATGATATGCTTCAAAACTATTAAAATCAAAACTTTTTAAATTCATTGTTAACATCCCAGTTCGTTGATAATTTTGGGTAAAATTAAAAAAATATCGCACATATTTTTTTGAATAATATTCATCATCAATTAAAACAAAATTATCAATACCCATTAAGAATAATTTTTTTTACTTGGTTTTTTTGTAACTACTTTCATTTTTTCCCTTTCATCAATACAACAAGAATAATTTATTTAAGATATTATTTTTTACAAAAAACTTAATTAAACTTTATTGATAATTTGTATTAATAACCTTCATTCTAATCCACTACGATAAAAAAATTTGTTCAATTACATTAGCAATACCATCATGGTCATTATCATCAGTTACTAAATCAGCAATTGTTTTAACATCATCAGGAGCATTCCCCATTGCAACACCAATTCCAGCTCATTTTAACATTGCAACATCATTATGTTCGTTCCCAAAAGCTAACACATTTTTTCTTGTTAATTGGTACTTCACACAAATTTTAGCAATTCCAGTTGCTTTATTAACATTACAACTAGTAATTTCTAACGATGAACGATCTGCACGAATTTCTTGGGAAATTTCAATCTTTCCTTGTCATTTTGTTACAAACCGATTAATATCAGGAGTATAACTACTAATATAAATTTTATTAACATTAATATTAAAATCAGCGGAATATAAACATGCTGTTACTTCATCTTTAACGGCAGCAAAACTTGCTAAATAACTTTTGGTTATTTTATCTTCAAATCCTTTACAATGTAAAAGGATTTTATTAAATGAAGACTGATCAGCATCAAACATAATTAATGTTTCTAAATCAAGTTTAATAACATCTAAATAAATATCTCGCAATAACTGTTGATTCAAAAAATCACAAAACAAAATTTCTTTTGTGGCATTATTTGTTACAACAGACCCATTTAAACTAACAGTAAAATCATCGCTATCAGTTAAACCTAACTTTGCGACAATATTCTTGCATTGATATAAAGGGCGACCTGTTGCAATGACTAATTTAATATCTTTGCTAACTAATCCTTTTAAAACTTGCAAAGTACGTGGGGACATTTCCCCGTTAGAATTTAAAGCTGTTCCATCTAAATCAACAGCAATTAATTTAATATCTGGCATAATCATTTTTCTCATATATAACATAATTATAATATATTTTATAAAAGTTTAAACATTTATTTTTAAAATTAAATTATATAAAATGAAGTACAACAAGTCTTTATTAATTAAATAATATAATAAAAATTACAAAAATAAACCATAAATTCAAAAAAATTAAAAATATTATAAATACATATTTTATTATTTTAATGACATATTTAATAATTTATCAAATTGTAATTTATCATTAATGTTCTCACTCAATAAAATATTATTAAAGTTTTGTAATTTTAACGCAAAAAAATTTCTTTAGCACTTATTCAAGTTAAACACGGTCGGAGTTTATCATTTATAACATTAACTACTTAATTTATTTTTTGTTAACTAACATTATTAAAATCAGTTCCAGAAGGAAATCATTTTCTAAATTCACGGTTAATTCTTTCAATTAATGGTTTTTGTTGTGGTGAACCAGCATCACAAAAATATATTTGTGTTTCAACAAATATTTCCATTTATCGTCATTTGCTAAATTCTTTCCCTCTATCTGTTATTATTCCTTTTATTTTTGCAATTAAATTATTATTTATAACAATATCTTTAAAATTTTCAAAAACTTTATTAGCAGTATGATTTTCTAATTTTAATCCCAATTCACCCAAACAAATTCATTTATACAATGTTTTAACAGAAACCGGAAATTTAACTCCAAATTTCAAAAAATAACGATAAATTAATTGCTCAGGTATATCACATCAGGTATATCACAATATTTATTAAGTCTAATTTTCATAAAATTAATCTGTTCTTCCGTAAATTTACATCTTTTATTATTCTTTTTTTCTTTTCTTATAATACATTTTATATGACTTATAAGCACTATATTCTTTAATAGTTTTAAATCTCTTAATTTCTCGTAAATAAGTATTATTAATATTATATTAAAAATATTTTTTAAAGATAGGGAAAAAAGAAAATGGAGTTAAACCAAAATTTGTTAGGAAATTATAAAGAAAATAAAAAATTAGAAACAAAAAATAAAATTACAAATTTATTAATTGAAAAATATAATGATATATTTAGATTATATCAACAAGGGAAAATATTACAAGAATATAAGGTAGTAACAAAATTACCCAAAACAATTAAAACAGAATACGGAGATATTCCTATAAAAAGAAGATTATATGTTAAATATGATAAAAATAAAAAAGAAAATATTAATTATTACCCATTAGATGAAGAATTGGGTTTAAAAAAATATGAAATAATTGAAAAAAATTTAAAAGATAAATGTATATCTTTTATGGGTGATGGAAAAAGATATAGAGATATTTTGCATACAACAGAAAATGCTAACATTAGTGAAAAAACAATATCTAATATTTTTAAAAATGCTGATACAATTAGATATTAAATTATATTCAGCATTTAAAAATCGTTTTTATACCATTAATAATTATGGTAGTGTTTTTAATTATGATTTTTCGGTTTCTAATGATTATAATATTAAGTTAAATTCTGGTTATGTTTTTGGTGGTGATTTACAAAATAAATATGGTTTGCAATATAAAAAAATTGAAGAACAAAAAATCGGTTATAATGTTTTTGAATTGCAAGCTCAAAAAGAGAATGATATGTACCGATATTATGATTTTAATTTTGGGATTTATAATTGACAAGAGATAAATAGTGGTGGTTTATTCCCTGATAAGCAATGATGACAAGTACAATATGTAACGCCTGAGGGTTGATGAGATTTTGGTGCTCATATTAAAAATGCCGTAATTTGAATTGTTAATACTATTCCGGGAGTTAAACAAGTTAACGAGTTAGCGAGTGGTGTTGGTAGGGTTTTTGAGACAGTATATAGTTTTTTTAGTCAAATATTCGAAGTATGAAAATTTAATCCCGCATTGTATAGTACAATAACAAATATCTTTTTATTAATTATTTTTATGAAATTTGTGCGATTAATATAAAAAAGGAACTGTTATTTAGTTCCTTTTTGTTCTTTTCAGTCAGTAATTTCACCAGTGTTTTTGTTGATTGTTGGTGTTTCAGGTTCACCATTACCATACGCGACGTTCTCCTTTAAAAATAAATTATCTTATCTAAAATAAATCATTACTATTAACTATACGCTATTTTTACTGTTTTTAAATCCTATTAATGAATTAAAATAAAACTATGGTTCTAAACCATAGTTTTATTAAATCCTGTTAACTTTCCATCATAATAATTTCTTGAATATTTAATTGATTAATTTTTTTCATTGAAATAAAATACGAGATAACATATAAAATAATAATTCCTCCTAAGATAATTGGTAATGTAATTAGTCCTGTTCCAATTGGAACATAGAAATTAAAGAACATTAAAATCCGATAGGTAATTGTCCATGCTAAACCTCAAGTGATAAAATATCCCAGTAATCAACCAACAACAGCAAAGGAAATAAAAATTCCTAATGTTAAATTATTAATTTCTCAACGACTATAACCTTGTACTTTCATTGTTGCAATAATTTTAATAAACTTTTTAATAAAGAGATCAATTGCAAAATATAATGTAATAACAGAAACCATAATGATAATGACAATAAAAATTAAAGCAACTGATAGGGCAACAATAATAACCCGACTCATAATTTTGGCTTTAATACCAACATAATCAGCTGTCAAAACAGATGAGTTATAGGAAGTCGTAAAATTATTTAATGATAAATCACCATTTGTTGATGATAACGCATAACGATTAATTTGATCAGATGGTTGTAATTCGGTTGTATATTTTCCATTGTATCATTGCATTATATTTAAATTATTATCAATTTTATTTATTGGAAATGAATTAATTTTATTAGCATCAATGATGCTAATAAACAAGCGTGGTGTATCATAAGTTGAAATGCTTTTAACAATTTTAACTTTAACTGGCTTTTGTGTTAAAGATGGTGCTGCTTTAATAAAATTATTATCAACAGCAGCTTGGTATCATGTTGTTGGAATTCCATCAATAAAATCGCCACTATATGTTTCACCAAAACTAAAATTATATGGTTTAATAACTCAGTACTCTTTATTATCAACTCGTTCTTTTCGAATAATTTTATTTCCGTCAACTGTTAATTCTTTTAATAAAATCCGTTGAAGACCATTACTTAATGTAATTATTTTTTTACTTCAAATTGCTTCCATAGCAGAATTCGTTGGAATCCATAATTCAACATTATTTAAATTATGATATTCACTCTTCGGATCAGCAGTAACATAATATTTTGTTTGTGAACTTGTATTATAAGTAAAATAACTTTTATCTAATGAATACAAACTTTGATAATTATTTACATTTCATCCAACAGCATTACCACTTAAATTATATTTTCAATTTTGATATTTTAAATCTGTATTATTGTTAGTAAATTCTGCTCATTCATGTTGACCAGTATTATATTGCAATGTTGTTACTTCAGGAGTTAATTCAATTTCCTCTCCAACATTAAGATTTAAACTATGTAATGCAGTAACATTCGCAATTGTATTAATTACGATACCATTATTATTTTCTAAAATAGCACGATCAACGGATGATAATTTTAACATTTTTGTATTTGGATTAATTCCATAAATAGGAAATTGCTTATCATTATATGTTCCATCAAAACTAGTAAAAACATCATCAGTTTCTGGATTATAACTCATTGTTCCAATTCCTAATGCAAAATTATTTGCTCGATCCGGATTTTTATTTCAATCTTCTTTAACTGCAGCCGGGATAATCCCATTTGTTGCTTTACTAAAACATGTTCTTCATAACCCAGGATAATGTTCCTTATCAGTAAATGGTGGGTATGGAATTGCCCCAATGCCTAATGCTTTTGGTAATACGGTACATAAAATTTCTGATACTAAAGTTCGAACACTATCACCAGTTGAAGAATTTTTTACTAAATTATTTAAATAATTAAAAATTCCTAATGATAAATTAGTTCCTGATAAAGTAACAAAATTATAAGATAACATATCTTTTAAAATCCCAGCTACAGTTGGCTCTTGTTTCACCGCTTTTAATGGTTTAATTATTGCTCCTCCATCAATACTATAGTAATTTGCTAGTGGTGTTATCCCACCAATGGGATATAAATCTTGTTCAATTAAATCAGTTGACTTAGGAACATTATCAATTCCATTTCATGCATAAGTTTTATAATAAGAAAACGGATTATTACTTATGACATTACTGTATTTAACTTCACTACCATATTTAATGTTTTTATAATAATTTGTATTAAAATTTTTTGCATAGACTGGTGCTAATAATGAGACAGTCAAAGTAAATGTCACTAAGGCAAAAATTCCTAAATAAGTAAATGCTTGTTTTAGTGAAGTTGATAAAAGAACCATCCGTAAACTACCCACAAAAGTTTTAAAATGGAAACTACGTACAGTACGAGCCAAACTATTATTAACTTTTAAATCACGCATTGGATGAATTAAACTTAAAACTTCTTTTTTATTAATTGAAAAATAACAAGTAATAAAAGTAATTAATGATAATAAAATAACAAAGAACCCAATTAGGAAAAGTAAAATCATTCAGTTTCAAGTAAAACTCCAATTAATTATAAAAAACATATTAAATAATTTTACAATAAATAATTGGACGGTAATTCCAACTAATCAACCGGTTGGTACTGCAATTAAAATACTAACCATTAAAATGCTTCAATAGGAAAGTGCAATTTCATGTAAATAATAGCCAGCAGCTTTTAACATTCCAATTTGTGGTGACTCACGTTTAATCATTTCTTTAATAATAATATATGAAACAACAAATAATGTTATGGCAAAAATAATAATGAAGAATAAGCCAATATAAATGTAAACATTAATTGTTTTTGCTAATAAATCATAGCGTAGTGTTAATGAACTTGTTACTTCTTTTGGTTCAAAAGCACCAATTGAAGGATCATTGCCGAGTGGTGTTGAATTCTTGGTTAGCATTTGAACATAAAAATCTAATTGATTAGGATTATTTGCATAATATTTTTTAAAAATTTCTAAATTTTCGGTTGGTCTATTTGTTAAACTTTTTAAGAATACTCGCGAATTATCCTTTAAACTAATTAAACCTTTATTATTATCTTCTGCTAATAAAGACATTCCATAAGACGATAGATAAATGACAACATCCGTTTTAAAATCAGGAATAAAATCAGTTTCATAAATAGTTGGATAAATATTTAAAGTATCACCAGCACTTGCCCCAATTGTAAATGTTCGTTCGCCAATTTGGATATTATCACGCAAATTTTTATGATGTGCTTTTAGATAATTAGGACTAACAACAGCATAATAATTGCTAATTGTCGATTCATTTAATGATGGTCCTGACCACTCATTAACTTTATCAAAAAGCTTTAATTGTTCTTCTTTTAATAAATCATATAAACCAATTACTTTATATTTTAAATTATTAGCAATATCCCAAGTTGTAACTTCTTGTCGAATTGCAATATCAAAATTGCTAACAACGCCCAGCATTGTATAATAAGTCTGTACAAAATTAAGAAAAGAACTTCGTTCACTATAATTACCAAAAAAATTAACTTTATTAAATAAATCACCAATAACCATTCGGGCTTCATTAATTCCTGTTTGATTTAATTTATCAATATATTGCCACGGTGATTGTGCTAAATATTGAATTCGTGTTTCCTTGTTTCCACTTGTATCAATTACATTAAAACGAGTAGCAACGCCAAAACTACCACGAAGTCCTTTTTCAAATAAAGTATTTTCTGAAATATTAGTTACCACTGTTTTATTATCTTGTTTTCCCAATGTTAAAGTAATATCAGGAATATCAAATTTAGTAAAATCATTATCAACTGTTTTTAAATTATAATCTCATCGTTTAATTGCTCGTTGTTCGGAAGTTGCTTTTCCATTAATAAAATTAGCAATACTTACTTTAATTTCTTCATTCGTTGCATTACTTTGCTTTTTTAAAAAACTAGTATTAATATAGTCCGTAATAATTTCTAAAAAGTTCTTATATATTTGCGTTGTATAAAATAGTTTAAAATATTGGTCAGCTAAAAAATTATAACCCATTGCTCGTAATTTTGCTATTAATGAGTTTTGATAATTTGGCGCAGTTGTTCGTAATGTTAAATTTAATGTTAAATTACTAATTTTATCATTTGTTAATTTAAAATTAATATCAGATGGTTTTAATTCAGTAAAAACATCTGTCGCTGCTGCACCAATTGTAATTTTTGGATATGTTAATTTATTATCATTGTTTTCTACTAAAACATATTCTGTATCAAAAGCAAAACTTGGAGTAATTGTTTGCATATTTGAATTTTCAAAATCCATTGCTGAATAATGAAATGAATAATTATAATCAAAACTACCATAACCCATTTGTCGATTTGCTGATTGTAAACTAGTGACCGTTGTAAATAGACAAGAAGTAATAATTGAACAAATAAAAATCAAAATAAGCAATGAAATGAATTGCCCTTTTGCTTTAATTATTCCTAAAATCCCTTGCTTCATTAACAATATTTTTTTCATGTTTAGCCCTTATATTCGACTTTTAATCATTTTCAATTGCATCATAATAACGTTTTCATTGCCCGCTACTATCTTTTGCAAATCATTGAATATTAGAAATTACTCAATATTGATGACTATCATCACCAGGATTAATATTCATTCAAGTTACTTTATATTTATAATGCACTTTTTGGTAATTATTTCCTAGCCCATCATATTTCATAAATCAATCCAAATCATGATTACCTAATGCATTTAAATAAGCTGCATTTAAATCTTGATAAGTCTTAATGCCTGCTTTTGAAACATATCATTTTTGATGTAATTCTAAATTAGCAGCAACATCAGCATCACCTGTTCCTTGATATTCAATATCATACGATAATTTATTTTCTTCTAATTTACCATTGCTAATATTTCAATTTGCTCCTAATAATAAAGTATTTGAATAGTCATATAAAGCATTATTAATTGCTAAGAAATCTTTTCGTGTTTCTGAATTTGGATCAAAATATAATTTGTTTAATAATGCCCTTACTGGTTGCGCACTATCATTAAACCATGTAAATGCTAAATCCATAAATGAACCCTTTGCTGGTATCGATGGGTCATCACTACCTGTTAATAATTGTGCAATTTTTGTTTGATTTTGTTCTTGGTCACTTGCTTCTGATCATGGCAACTTGCTAACTTCTGTTAATGCATTAGCATTTTGTAAGATTCCTTTTGATAAAACAACAAAAAAACGATTAATATCATTAACACTTAAGGTTCCTAAACCACCTTTTGATTTTGATAACATCATTTTTGACATTGACTGTAATACTACTTTAAATCCAGGAGTAACTTTATTAGCAGCAAGTGTTAAAAAACTACTAATTGAATTATTTGCTTCTTCTTGGCGTTCTAAATCTGCTTTAGTATATAAATCATCAAGATATTTTCCAAAATCAATAAATAATTCAGCCAAAGATTTTGTTGAATCATCTTTTTTAAACAATAAATCAGCTAATTTTAAGTTTGGTGTTTTACCATTTCAAATTGCATTACGATTTTTATATTGATCTTCTGGATTAGCTAAGTTCAGTTCCGGTTTCATTGGTTTTACTGCTAATAAATCACTAAAAACTTGTGATTGTTTAGTGAAAAAATCATCAATTTTTTGTTGAAATGCTTGTCTTTCAGTATTATCTTTACATAAAAGTTGCAACGCTTTTGTTACCCCAAATTTTGCAAAAAGATAATTTTCATTTTTTTTTGTTGGGTCATTAGGTAATTTAGGAGAAGCAAAAATCTGATAATAAATAGCTCCTAAAATACTTCCCATAAATGTTCCATCACTATCTTTTGATAAAGCTAAAAATTTGTTCAATTGATTAATATATGCTTTTGATTGTGAACGGTCTGTAAACATATCCGCCATTGAAATTAACTGTAAAATTATTGCTAATTTATCTTGCTCTTCTGATTTTTGAGCTGTTTTAAATGGGCCTCCTGTCGCAAATTTTTGATTATTAATAAGGAAGCTTTGATTTGTACTTGTATCAAATGTAATATCTTTTGTTGCCAATGGATTATAATCCAATTTTAAATTATAAAAATAAGTTGCACGTGACATCTCAAACATTGCTTTATTACATGCATCAATAATGTTTTGATTAATTCTTTTATCATCACATTTAGTTGGTAAAATTTCCTTTGCAGTTGAATAACTTGACATTGGTCCGCCATCAAATCAATAATTTAACATATTACTATTTTCTGCTAAATTAGGAATTGTCGGTAACGGGTCTTTATCAGAATAATCAGGAATTTTTTTATTAGTTTGTTTTTCTGTATTATATAATTCATTATCTAATAAATTCATATAATCATAATTTGATGATAAAGTTTTTAACGGCATTCCATCATTTTTATTTAAATATTTACCCCGATAGTAATCAATATCAACAATATTACAATCCTTATCTTTATATGAATCAGGTACTCGCATTAACATTTGTAACATTGAAGGTGTATATGTATTTAAATTTTCATGTCGATTCGCAATTGTTAGTTTTGTAAATAATGTTGTTTGTAAAATTTTTGATTTTAATGGTCCATTAGGTAAATTTTCAACTGATGAATCTTTATATTTGTCTTCTACAACTTTTGTCTTAATTTTACAACTAGCAGTAAGAGCTGGCGTTGCTACTAACGTTGCTACTACTAAAATATTAAGTAACTTTCGCATTATTATTCCCTCTTTTCTTTTTATAATTAATAAATAATTAATAAATAACTAAATCATTGAATTAGTAAAATAAATTAATTCTTATTTTATTCTTGAAGGATTCATCTTCAACCATTAATTTCATTTCTTAAGAATTTATTTGGTAAATTTTCTAAACCATTTTTTTCACTAATATTAAAAAAACGAATATTATTTAACAATAATAAAAGTGAAACAAGTTGAATTGAATTATCATCATTAATTTGTCATAAATTTTTCATTGTTTTCTTGGCAGTTTTTATTAAGAAAAATAAATCTAATAAACATAAAACTTTAATTATTTTTAAAATAATTTTAAAAAACAATGAACGATCTAAAATTTTTAAGTCTGCTGAGCCATTTTCAAAATTACTAATTAAAATTAAGAAATTTAAAATTTGTGAAGCAAAATCATGTAAAAATGTTGTTTTTAAATCAAATAAATAAAAAAATGTAATAATAAAAACAATTGAAATATTTTTTATTAATCATAATGCTAAAATATGATTATTATTAATATGATAAAAACAATTTCACAATTTCTTTGTTATTAAAAATGAAAACAACAATGAGAACAAAACTAACATAACTAATTTTAAAGTATAGTTTAAAAATTGTTTATTTATTAAGAAAATAATTGCAATAAAAAATTGTATAACTAAAATAGTGCTAAGATAAATACTAGTATCTGTTTTACTTGCATAAATTTGTAAAAGAATGATTTGTAAAATTAAAATCACAATAAATTCACTAATAATAAAAGTTACATTAAAGAAATATTTTGCTGTTAAAGATTTTGCTTTATTTTTTATAGAGCGAATAGTAAAAAAATATTTTACAATCTTTAAAACAAGATAGAATAAAATAAAATTAGTAAGAAAAATTATTGCAATACGTTCCAATAACGGATTAAAGAAAAATGAAATTGAATTTAGGATATTAAAATTTGATCATTCATGTAATAAATTCATTTTTCTCTCCTCACAAATTTCAATATAATCCGATATTGCTTAATAACTATAATAAAGCAAAAAATAGAAAAAACAAGATACTGACTCTTGTTTTTTAAAAAAATAAGGTGCTTTTATTTAAATAAAAAGACTCTTATTATAAAAATTTAAAATATCTTGATAAATCTCCTTTTTAATTGGCTCATTCAAAATCTCATGACGAGCATTTAGATATAATTTAACTTTAACTTTTTTTCCTGCCTTTTTATATAAATTAACAGTCTTCATAACCATTTTTCCATATTTCCCAACTGGATCATCAGCACCTGCAATATAAACAATTTAAAAATTACATTAGTATAAAAAAAGTCTAGCATTTTTGCTAGACTTTTTTATTTAATTTCATAATTCTCATAAATTTTTATACATTCTTCTTTTGAAATAATTTTATTTTCCATTAAAATTGATAGCATTTCTGTTCTTTTTATATCATTTAAAGAATTAAAATAATTAGATTTAATATATTTATTTTTAAAATCCTCTCTTGTAATAGTTTTTGATACAAGAGGATAGTGAGATTTTCATAAATTCCATCATTGTGTCATAATTATATTTTGAAAACCATTAACATTATCATCTGTTAAAAAATATAATTCTTTTAAACTAATAAGTTTAGATTTAAGATAGTCCATACACTTAAAGCGTCATTGTGTTTTTCCATTAAGATATTCAATATATGTTTCATCTTTTTCTAATAAATTAATAAAGTCTTGTTTTAATTCATTCATTTTTCCACCCCTTTGATTAAATTAATAAAGAGGTAAAAACCTTATTATTCTTACTTGAAATTATTATTTATTGATATATAATTACTAATAAGAATGATGGGGGTCATTCTCTTTTTTTATTTAACTAAGATAATAATATCACATTATTTTACTAATACAATATATTTTGTATATAAATACTAAACTTAATATATTTCATTGCTAATATACCCCTTAAAACACGTAATAAAGGTATTTACAAACAAGTAAATTTATATATAATTTAACTAATAAATAAATAAGGAAACTACATATGAAAAGATTATTAAGTTTATTTGGTGCAATATCATTAGTGGGAGCAAGTACAACAAGTTTAGTTGCTTGTGATACACAATATACAGAAGATGAATTAAAACAATTAAAAGCAGAAAACCAAATAAATACTACTAACCAAGAAATTAAAGACAATTTAGAATGAATAGCACCACAAGAACAACCATTTAATGAAGTTGATAATAAATATTATTATGTTATTGCTAGAAATAGCATGAATAATAATTGAAAATTATTTAAATTAAAAAATTATGGTGAAAAAGGTAGCGGTTTAAAAACAGATTGAGGTGAAAGACCTGTTGGATTTATTTTTACTATAAATAATGACATTTTATTAGCAACTGGCAATTTATTAGATAATTCAACAGAATATATATGAGGTAAAGGAAAATATTATAAAAACTATATAAAATCAGTTTATCGTTGAAATGGTGAAGAACAAAATGTACCTGTTTTAGATATTGATGAAAATGGTAATATAAAAGTTAATGGTGAATAAAAAGAGATATAAAATCTCTTTTTATTTTTACCTTGGTTTAAATGTAATTTTAACAGGGTTATCACTTTTATTTCTAATACCCAAAACATTAGGATTAGATACATCTATCGTAATATTTTTATCATTACCAAGATATGTTAATTTTGAAGGTTTTAAGTCTTTACCTGATAATATTGCAAGTACTTTTTTTGAAAATCTAATTTTTAATTTTACATCATTTGTATAATATGCTTGTAAATATGTTTCTTTAATTTTATCACTAATATTATCAGATAATTTTGTTATTTGTAATAAAAATATAATATATGCTTCTTTATTATTAATTTTATATATATTTTGATAATTTCCACTTGGTAAGCCATTAGTTTCAGAAGTATCAAATGTTTGAATATCATAAGTTATATTATTTGTGTACAAAATTTTTGTATTTGGAAAATTAACATTATCAATTTGTGAACCACCACTTTCTTGTAAAGTAATATTTGCTAATGAACCTATGTTATGGTCACATTTTTGACCTTCTAATAAATTAACACTTCTATTAGGAATAAAATTCTCTATATTTGGTTGTGCACATTTAACTTGTAAATTACCTAAATTACTTATTTCTATAGTTTTATAAGAACTTTTAAATTTTTCAATACTTTGAATTGTTGGGTCAATTTGTCTTAAATCAATTTCAGTTTCATAATAAGCATATTCAAAATCACCAGAAAATAAAGTTGGTGGATATTCAATTAAATTTTTGCATTGTGCTGGTGCTGTTATTTTAGTTTTTAATGGTAGTATTACATCAGAAGGCATAATATTTTTGGTATAAACTTGATACTTATATGGTACTGGTGGTAATACATATTGTGGGTAATTAAAAGTTGGTAGTTCATAATCATGGGGTAATAAAAAACTAGTTTTATAATTAGTTGTCATATCACGTAAATAATTATTTAAAACACTTTTTGTTTTACCTCTAAAACTTCATACTGATAATCTTAAAAAATCTTCTTCATTATTAGTATAAGGATTATCAGCATAAAAGATAATTTCAAAATTACCTTTATATAATGCTTGAATTGAAAACATATCAATTATATAACTACAATTTGCACCATCAGGTGTTTGTAAGAATTCACAATCATTATCTTTTTCACTATCACTAACTGCTGTTTGTGCATCAACTGCTTTAGTTTGTTCATTAATTAAATAAACTCTATTAGTTTTTTTATTTAATTGTTTTAAATTATAAGTTGAATAAATTAATTCACTAGTTGGTGTACCATCTTTATTTAAAACAGTACCTTTTAATTTATCAGTTAATAAAGTTGTAAAACTAAAACTAGTAGCATTAGCACCAATCAAAGCACCAACTTTATCATTACCTTGTTCTCTAAATATTTCAAAAGGTAAATAACCAGCAGCAGCAGATTTAGACCCTCAAAAAGCATCATTATAAAAACTATAAACATTAGCACTCATAAACCCATTAAGTCATGGAAAATTAGGTCATTTATCATCTTGAGTAATTGTTAAATTACCAATTCAATCTCATGGAATACCAAAAGAAACAAAATTTAAGAATTTACCAACAGCAGGAATAGTAAAAGGATTAAATACTAATTTTTGTGTATAGTTTAATGGTAATGTAGTAATTTGTCGATTAATAAAATTATTCATATTTAAAATATCTCAAATATTACATGAACCCATTTTATTATATTCAATTTGAACTTGACCAATAGTATTACCAAATTCATCTTTTCTTCTAAAATAAGATGATGCTTGTGTACTAATAATATTATCAACACTACCACTATTTACTTTTACTTTTGCTGGGGGTGTTATTTTTCAATGCTTAGACCAATAGGGTTTAGAATTTGCACCTTCTTCATTAATAGTTGTTCCAACAGTTGGATTAGTTGCGGTTGATGTTGTTTTATCAGTTATTACCATACCTTCATTATTTTTTTCAATTCAAAAATCAGACATTGATTGAATATGTTCTTTTCAATCTTTATAACCAGTAATAATTGTTGGTTGTATACCTTGAATATTATATCAACTTACTTCGGGTGATGCATAAGTATTTATTTTATCAGGTGGAGCAGGATACATGTTATACATTAATAAATCACGAGAATTCATTACTTTTTTATTAAATTCACCTTTAATAATTGGTCGCCCAATAACAGGCATATCAAATAAAATAGGATTACCATAAAATTTAACTGCCATTGCTCTAACACCAGCATCTTTTAATAAGATATCATCTAATTCAACAATGCCTTTATTTAGTTTTTCATCATAAGTTATTTTAGGAAAACAATAACCTTCACCTGGGGCACTGGTTTATATAAATTGTCTTACTGATAAACCACTATGACTAATTTTGTCATTAATACTTGAAAATGTAATTTCTTGTCATAAGAAACTGCCATCATAAGGTGAATAATAATTAATAACATTTGATAGATATAATCATTGTCTATCTTGGGGTGCAGAATTAATATCACCACCACCAATATTTAAACCACGGTCATTAAATACAGTATAAAAATTATAATAATCATTAATATTTAATTTTTGAGCATCTTCATCTAAAATTAATAAAGTATATTGTCTTTCTGTTGATTGCTGAGTAAATACTTGTTCAAATTTGGCTTCACCAAACTGAATTGAACTTCTATCATCAACCATATAAGCATCTCAATATTTACCAACTTTAACCTCTTTTGTATAAAAATTATCTGCTTTATTATCATTATTAATAAAATAACTTAATTTATATTGCTTTAAATATTCTAACATTCTATTAATATCATAAATATTTTCACCATCAATTAATTTTCAATATATATTTTCATTTTCATCTTTTAATTTTATAGCAAATGGTGTTTCATTATTTGCTCATATGGTTGAATTAATAGGTTGCTTTTTAAAATCATCAATCATTAATATATTAATTTCTTTACCTTTATATTTTTGGACTATTTTTAAACTACCTTGTCATTGTGCAATAGTACTTTCCATATTATCAAATATACGAGTATAAGTCCCATAATCACTAGGTTTAGCATTATTAGGTTTTCAACCTGTTTCTGTATCAGGAATATATGAACTATAAACATTAAAAGGAAATACCATTCAATGCCTATTATCTCGTATATTTTCTCTTATATCTATTAAAGTATCATGGGCTTGTCTTCTTAATTCATTCATAGCACCTAGTACTACTTGTAAATATTGAGATGATGTTCCATCTGCTGCTGTTTGATCCGATTGAATAAAAATATCACTAAATACATCTTGTAATACTTTTTTATTACCATTATTATAAGCAGTCATTAAATTATCATCTAATTGACCATATCAGTGTGTACGATTTGCATATCTTTCTTTTGATTTAATATTAAAACTATCTTCTAAATCAAATTGTAATTTATAACAATTTGCCATTGTAGGTCATGAATTTAATGTAGTTGATGTTGATAAAAATAATAGATTAGGTTCATTTATCATTTCTCAAAAAGGAATAATACCTAATTTATTTTTAAATTCTTGTACTAAAATAGGTTTAACATCATCTTTAATTTGTGATTTATGAATTAACCCATTTAACTTTACTTCAAGAGTAAGTAAAATAAATGAAATTGAACAAGGTGCTGATATTTGATTAAATTCTTTCATTTTTTACTCCTTTTTGCATATTAAAATTGCTATTATTTAATGATTATGATTAAATAAAAGAGTAATAACAGACTTATCAAGAACTCAAAACTTAGCAAAATGTATTAAAGAACTTAATATTATTTTTATTATGTTTATTTTACATCAAAAAAAAGAAAGTAAAATTAATTACTTTCTTTTTTTTGATATAAACAGTTTTAAAAGACAGAATTTACTACCTGTTTACTACCTAGTTATATAATTTTAAAAATAATTGTCAATAATTTTTTAAAAATAGTGTATAAATAACTTTAAAAAGATTGGAGACAGAAAAAAGTGAAAAAATATATACACGTAAATTTTGATGGGCGATATTTATTTGAAGATTTATTATTTTATAATGCTTGTAAAAAGAAAAATTGAGCAATTAATATGTCATAAATAGCAAAAAAAAATAAATCGGAGTGTAGATACTGTTAAAAGAGAAATTAAGAGATTTAAAAAAATAGAAGATTATACAGCAATTGAAGCACATAAAGATTATTATAAAAAACGAAAAAAATGTATTAAAAAACTACCTGAATTTACAGAAGAACAATTAAATTTTATTCAAGTTAGATTTAATAAATACCGTGATAAACCCCGGCAATTAATTTACCGTTATTTTTTAAAGTTTGGTGTTAAATTTCCGGTTTGTGTTAAAACCTTTTATAAGTGAATTTGTTTAGGTGAATTTGGATTAAAAAAAGAAAATTTACGTCATCGTGGTAGAAAATATAAAACAAAAGGAAAAAAAGATAATCGTGGTAAATTAACTAATTTTAAGTCAATTTGAAATATTGAAAATAAACTTTCTAATGTTGGATGATTTAAAATGAATACTGTGATTGGTAAAAACCATCAATCTTCTCTTTTATTTTTAGTATAACAATCAAGTAGAAAATATTTTGCAATAAAATTAGAAAATCATACTGCTAATGATGTTTTTTAAAAGTTTAAAGAATTAGTTAAAGTAAATAATTTAATGGGTAAAATAAAAAGAATAATAACAGATCGAGGAAGAGAATTTTATAAATGAAGAAAAATGGAAATCTTTGTTGAAACACAAGTATATTTTTGTGATGCTGGTAAACCTCGTCAAAAACCTTTAATTGAATATATGAATAGTGAATTAAGACACTGATTTCATAAGGGAACTGATTTTAATAAAGTTAGTCAGAAACGATTAAATTGAGTAGTTAATGATGTAATTAATGAAAAAATACGGCCCTGTTTAAATTGAATAAGTGCAAAAGAAATATTTTTACAGAATATTAAATAAATTTATTAAAATTCTTAATAAATTCTTTTTAGTGTGCTTAAATATGATTAAATTAAGTTATATTTATAAAATATTTTAATTTTTTCAGAAAATAGTTGCATTTATTTTAAATGATGTTATTATCATATTAACAAGAGACAGAATTTGATGCTTAAATATACTTGATGAATTTTTATAAAACATAAGATTTTTTTCTTATTACCAATAAATTTATGATTTGCAAATAAAAAAGTGTTTATTTTAAACACTTTTTTATTTGCCTTGATTACCAGCACGATGAAGGTCGCGGAATGGACCATCAACTGCAATTAGCTCATCATACTTACCATTTTGAATAATTCCTTGCCCTTTTCCTAAAACAAAAATTTGATCAACATTTTTAATTGTACTTAATCGGTGCGCAATTGAAATTGTTGTTTTACCAACCATAATTTTTTCTAACTCAGCTTGAATTTCTTTTTCCACAATATTATCTAAAGCACTTGTTGCTTCATCTAAGATTAAAATTTGTGGGTTCTTTAAAATCATTCGGGCAATAACTAGGCGTTGCTTTTGTCCGCCTGATAACATAAACCCTCGTTCTCCTAAAATAGTATTATAACCATCTTTTCAACCCATTACTAAATCATGCAGGTTAGCTTTTTTACAAGCTTCAACTACTTCTTCATCTGTTGCATTAAACATTCCGTATTTAACATTATAAATTACATCCCCAAATAAAATTTTTGGTTCTTGTTCAACATAACCAACATGTGTTAAATAACTTGCTAAATTTAATTTTTTTAGATTAGTGTTATTAACAATAACTTCCCCACTCGTTGGATCATAGAAACGTAATAATAATTTTGAAATTGTTGATTTACCACTTCCAGTTTCTCCAACGAAAGCATAACTTTTTCCTTTTTCAAATGTAACTGTTGTTTTAGGCAAAATAATAACACCTGGTTTTTCAGGGTATTCAAAAAAAATATCTTTTAAAATAATATCACCTTTAACTTCTTGTATCTCGGGCGAATTACGGTTCGGATCAATGGTTGTATCAACACGAATTAATTGAATAATTCGTTTTGTTGAAGCTGTTGCACGTGCTAATCCTGGAACTAATCCAGTTAAAGTTCAAATTGGAAATGCCAAAGTATTAACCCCTGTAATAAAGGCTGGCAAAATTTTCATAATACGATTAGTATGTTCTGCTCCTTTATTACCATATAAAATAATACTTGCTAAAACAACAATAACTGTTAAAGTTAATGCACATAAAATAATAATTGTTGTCATTTGTGCTTGAATACGATTTAAACGACGATTAACACGGTAATATTCTTTATGAATTTGTTCAAAACGAACACGTTCATATTCTTCTGTACCTGTTGCTTTAATTAGCGCAATTGATGCAATTCGATCGGTCACATCTCCATTAACATCTGTAATTTTAGCACGAACATTTTCTGTTTCTGATGCTTGTGAACGGAAAGTTACTGCGACAGCAACCATAAATAATGATGTTGTTCCTAAACAAATCAATGCTAATTTTCAATCAATATTTAATAATGAAATTGCACTACCAATAAATATAATTGGAATACTAATTAAGTTAGCTGGGGTTAATTGTGATTCATCCCCAATAACTTGTGTATCATTAATTAATTTAGTCATTGTTTCTCCAATTTTTTTATCAGAATAATAACCAATGTTTAAATTAACTAAATTATTTAATACCGCATTACGAACATCAATTTCAATATTCCTCCCTAGCATTCCACCTACTCTTTCACGAATATTTGTTGTAATTACGGCAATTAATAAATCAACACCAATGATAATTAATCATATATATCATAGTAAGCCTGTTGTGACTGAACTTGGATCATCTCCAAATTCAAATAAAATTTCATTCATTAATTGGTTAATTAAAAAAGTCATTATAACAATTGAAGTTGAACTTACTACTAATGCAAATAAAATTGTAAATGAACGTAATAAATAACGACGGTAATAAATTGCAACTAACTTAAAAAAACTAATTCGAGGTGCCTTGATTCGTTTCATCATTTCTAATGGCGTTTCTTGTTTACGAGCTTGATTTTTTTCATGTAATTCATTGTAATCTAAATTCTTTTCAATTTTATTAATATCAATTAATTCTTTAATTTTTCTCATAACCTCATCTCATTTCTTAAAAAATGCGAGCTTAATATTTGCTCTCTTATCAATGTATTATAACAAAAAAAATAAAACTTTTTTAAAATTTTAAAAAAGTTTTTATACATATATTCCATATCGATCAACTAATTGTCTTGTTTGTTGTTCTAATAATAAAAATAAAGTAGCGTTTATAATATATTTAGCGGTAAAAATTCCAAAGAAAATTCCGATAAAAATTAAATTATGTTGTCATGACTCAAAAATAGATGCCATCCCACTATTATATTGGTCATGATCATGGCCAGCATGCGCAACAGTAACTTGATTAGACCAATAAATCGGATTACTTATTATATTTCCTGTCGGTTCTAATATCTTCAAGCTATCGTGTAGAACATGAGCATGATCAGCATCCGGATGCGTATGACCCATATTAACTAAAATCTTTGCAACAATTAAAAATGAAATTGCTTCAATTAAAGCACATATTGGTACTATAATAGTAAATGCCAAGAATTTTTTCCCTCATTTAATATTAACAATTTTATGATGATGGTCATGCGTTTTTTTAACATAATGATATTCATGAATAGTATGGTCAGCAACATTTTCTGGAACAGTAATTTTATGACAAGCATTAAATAAAATATAGTAAACAAATCAAGTTACGAACACAACTAAGATATTAGAAATCATAAAGAATGCCATTTCAAGTCAAGTATGGTGCCCATCAATTAAATTATGAATTCAAGGTAATGCAATTACTTCTAATAAAGCAAATCCTAATCCAACAATTGCAATTAAATAAATAATTACTAAAGTATCAAAAAATCGTAAACCAAATGTTGCCCCCCAAGGAGTTGGAACACTAAAAACCTCTAGTAAACTTAATCCAACGGCCATCGCTAAAAAAATCGCAGAAGCAGCAATTTTAAACGTAATTGACCTCTGATTATATAATTCCTTATGAAAAACTGACTTTTTAATCCGCGTTCAAATATTATCATTTTGCACTGTTAAAACATCGTTAGTATTTTTTTTCATTTCTTTTTTCCTTTCTTATTTATAAAAATTATAATTTATTTTTATAAAAAGTCAAGTTAAATTATTAGTTTTATAAAAATAAATTATAACTAACTAAACAAAAATAAAAATAGATATTAATCTATTTTTATTAGTAAAGTTACAACATAATAACCCACGTTCTGTTTTTTATTTTCTGAAATAAAATACTAGTTATTTATCTATCAATTATTAAATTGATCCCCTTGTTTTTTCTGATTCAAAACAAGAAGTTCCCTTACCAAAATTTAGGTTTCTCGCTTGTGGGGTTTACCCGTTCCATTTTTTAAATTTCTTTAAAAACTCGTTTCTGTGGCACTTTTATAGAAAAAAATCCATATTATTTAATAATAACGTAGGATTTTTTTCAGCCGTCATAAGTAATCTTATGCCTAATTTTATGAATTAAATTAGCACAAACACTACAATCATCACAGATTGTGCGAGCGTGGAGTTTCCTCTATTAACAGGATGTTAATAGCAACTAGTTCTGTTATAACTCATGTATATTATACACTATATCTTAGAAATTAATTAAATAAATCTAATCGTTATTTATTTTTCCTTCTAAGTTATGAATACGCTTTATTAAATCCGCTTTTGAAAAACCTTCTTCTTCTAAGCGGGCTTTTTGAGCTTTTGTTTCATCAAGCTGAGCTCTTAAAACATCATTTTTATCTTGCAAATCATTTAATTGTTGATTCAAGTACTTGATTTTCTTATTAAAGTCATTTGTAATTCCTTCAAAAACTCGATAATCTGTCGCAACCATATCTAAGAATGTATCAACTTCATTTGGATCATAGCCTTGATAATCAACTTGGAATTCCTTATTAATAATATCCGTTGCTCGTAATTTAATTGTTTTCATTTTTTACACCTCATTTGCAAGGAACAAACTTCCTTTTTTGATAATTAATTATTGAAGGAGGAAACAAAAATGTATCTACCCAATAATCGTGGTATGTTTTTAGATTATACTATTCAAAAATATTTTGATAATAATATTGGTCTTTTTTTTAAAAGACCAATAAATATTACCCCGTTTGAAAAACAACAGCATTTAATCAAAAAAAGTTATTTTAAAACAAAAACTGGATGTGATTATTATGGACTTTATCAAGGTTATTATATTGAATTTGAAGCAAAAAAAAGTATTCAACAAAAATTTAATTTAAACAATCTTAAGACCCATCAATTACAATAATTAGCACCAGCTCATAATCATCATGGCATTAGTTTTATTATTATTTACTTTCATTATTATGATCCTTATTTTATTTTATCATCTCAAAAATTAATAGAGTGAATAAAATTAATGCCAACAAAACAAATACCACTTTCATATTTTATTGAAAATGGCCATGAATTTTTTTTAGTTTTTCCTAATTTTCTTGATTTAAAACCAATTCTTAATCAATTAATCAATTATATTTAGTTAATGATTTTGGTTTATTTTTAAGATAATTATCAATAAACTTCAGTAATTCTTTAAAAGTTAGTTTTGCATTTTGATGATTATTAATAATTATGGTTAATTGAAAATCAGAAATTTTATTTTCTAAATAAGTATTTAAAGTTGCTTTTTCGTGTTCATTTAAAGTATGCTGTAAAATTTGATTTACTTGTTCAAATAAAATTTTTTTTTCAACATTTAATTCTAGGTTTTCAATTGCAATAATGATCTTATTAAAAATTGGTGATAAATCCATTTCTAAAACACCTTTTTTCATTTTAATATCAATAAAACCAGCTTGTTTCAAATGATCTAACATCTTTTTTGCTTGATCCTCACTAAAATTAGAATGATTTGCAATTTCTAATGGCGTAATAAACCTTTTACCAGAAGAAGAACAGTTCATAATCAACATGATTAATACTAACTGTTCTTCTGACAAATTTATTAATTTATAATGGCTTAACAAAAAACGTCACTTATTAATACTTCCTTTATTAAATAAACTATTTAACATAACAATTAAATCTTTCCTAATTGTTAATTATTGTTTAAATTAGTTATTAATTGTTTACCTGCTTTAAATTTAGCTGATTTAGAAGCTGAGATTCTAATTTTTTCTCCTGTTGTTGGATTTCTTCTATCTCTTTCTGGTTTTTCAATTACATAAAATTTCCCAAATCCTGAAATTGAAACTTTTTTTCCGGCAACTAAAGCATTTTTAATATTATCAAAAACAAAATTTGTAATTTCTTTTGCATGTGTTTTTGATAACACATCAGTAAATTTTTCGGCAATTTGCTCTGCTAGTTCTTTTTTTGACATAATTACACCTCTTCTAATAAACCTTGTATAAATTTAGGTTTATATTATCTTACCGAATTTTTATAAAAATGTATACATTTTTAAACAAAAACATTATTTTAATAAAGTTTTCTGCTTTGATAAAGTATTTTTTAAAATAATCAATGCTACAATATTGCTACAATATTATAGTAGTAATGCAGGATATTAAATTACTACAAAAAAATAAAAAACAAGGAGAAATAGTTATCAATAATTTTAAAAATAAAATTAGCTTGAAAGCAAATTTATAAACTATTTTTTGCAATAGTTGGCCTTGCTATTTTAGGACTTGCTATTTTAGGATGAGCGTTCATTAATGGAATTTTAAATCAAAATGATATTATTAACCATTATAATGCCGATTACACCATATATACATTAGATTTTTTTTACAACTTTTACATACTTATCAAACCTAGGAATCTTATTCTGATTCTTAATAATTAGTGGAATTCGTCATCATCAAGAAAATAAAAATAAAATTCAATCATACCCAGTTGCACTAGCAGCAGCTTGTTATATTACAATTACTTTTTATTATTTACAATTGTTTATTACTGCCAACACAACCTTTACCATGCAGCGCGATAGGATGAATTACAATAGTTATTGACCATATGATAAATCCAATTGCATTTGTTATTTACATCAGGGTAAAAGTAAGGAGGAACAGTTAATATTAAATTAATTATTAAATCAATACTTTTATCGGGTATTTTTTTTAATATTTCCAATGGATTACCAAGTATTAATTTTCCTAAATTATTTTTCATAATTAGCAATAATAATTGCATCTCGTAAATGATGAGATATTTTTCTCATTATTATATTTTCAACCTTTACCATATTATTATAAGTTAAATTAGTATATTTTTCATATTTTCATTTACAACTATCATTATATTTACTTAAGTTTTCTATATTTTTAACAACAGATTTAGTGTGGCGTGGAGATACTCAATTAATATTATATCAAAATTGTTTTTCAACAACACCTAATAATCTTAATAAATCATCGCGGTCTTTTGAACCATTATTATTTGTATATAAACAATTTTCAATATTTATAATTTCATTTTGATATAAATATTCTCAAATAATTTCAATAATATAATTAGCATGACATTTTCAATCTTTATTATCATACAATTCTTTTATAATAAGTTTATTATCTTTGTAAACAACAATACCAGTAGTACCAGTTCCTGATGGATCAATCCCCATTTTATCATGCATATACATTATCATTATTATTAACTACTGGTTTTACATTTGAGATATCATCTTCTTTAACTACATTATCAGCTATTTCTGGATAATATAAGGTAAATTATTTTATATTATTTGATAAGGGTTTATCGCTAATTTGCCCCTTATTTTTGGCGACATCAATATCTTTAAATGAAATATATTCAAAATTACCATCTTCTTTAATTTATTTTTCATTTAAATCAATATCAGATATATCAAGCCCTATCTCTAATGCTAATTTACGATATAATTTTGCTTCCAACATTTCTTTTGATCATTTATTTCAAGGTGAATATTCACTATTTCCACTCGGACTACTATTTTTTAATCGTTCAATATCTGTTTTTTAATAAAATACCTTGATAATTTCCAACCTTGATAATTTCCATTTTTATCTTTTGCAAAAGCATATGCACCAATAATTTCATTAAAATCACTCGTATTTGCATTAAAATTAATTTCATGTATTTTAGGACAAGAATTTATTGCATCTCATTTAAACTTTCCACCTTTAAATATAATAAATTTTCGTGGACTATATATAAGCACTCTCTTCTGAATGACATTCTTCTAATGCTTCATTAAATAAAACTTCTTCAGTATAAATATTTCCATTTTCATCTTTATACATATTATTCATTCCCTTCTTTACAAGATTCTTGATTTCTTTTTCTTCTTTCACAATCTTTACAAATTTCGGTTTTTTCTCAATTTTTACGATTATTATCATAATCTTCAATTAACTGTTTAAATTCATCAATATTATATTTATCAAGATGTAATTCTTTAAAATTTAATGATCAATCATTTTCAACATAATAATGACCTGCGGTAAAATCATATTTAGAATAATTTTCATCTTCTTTGGTTTGATATTTTTCATAAAATTCATCAATACTAAATCTTATAATATTATTTTTACTCATATTATTTTTCTTCCTTTAATATAAGTTCTAATAATTTAATTCTTTTTTTATAATCTTCTAGGCGATTATTTTCTGATACAGAGTCATCCCTTTTATTTATTGTGATTATTAATTCCATTTTTTTATTAAAAATTTTAATTGTTTCATCATATGCATAAGTATAAATTTCATAGCAGTATTCATCATCTAATTTATTAATAACTTGTTTTTGAAATGCTGATAATTGTAAATTTCTAATTTCTTTCATATTATTTATTCTTCTTCTCCTTGTCATTCAATATTTTCATCTTCTAAATCAATAATAGTTGTTAATCATTCTTGTTGATTTTCAACTTTATCAGTTATTTTTGCCTCTTTTAATGTATAAAATGATTTAGTTATAACTTCATTTTCATATTTCATTACTAATAAGTATCTTTTTTCCATAATTTAATTCCTCCTAATTCTTTTTAGTATTTAATGCTCAATGTTCGTGGGTAATTTCATCTTGTCCAAGTGTGTATTTAATCAATCTATTTTCAATTTCTTCTTCATTTTCTTTATTACATGTAAAGCAATAACCCCAATATCTTTTTTTAAACAAAGTTTCTTTTTCATAGTCATTTTTAAATTCTCCTTTTTACAATTAACTACAAAGTACTACAATGTTCTACATTTTGTAGTTACTTGTAGTATTAAGTACCTCCTCATCAAGTCCCCACTAGTAGATTAATTAAGAAATCCTTACCCAGTTCTTAAAAGTTATTTAACCTCTACGCACACGATTTTATTTTTGTCCTTGCAATTAATAGTTATGAATGCACCACTACGCGTCTATCTTAATCAAAGTCATTAATTTACAAAATCGCAAAAAAACAAGTTAACAGCTCTAATGGTTTCATGCCGGCGGAAATGCCTTGTTGGGGAACCTTCCCTAAAAAATATGTAATTTTAAATTAAACACTTGTAGAGCCAATATATTTAATTTTTAAAGTTGTTTTATAAAATTTAAGGTTTTAAAAAAACAAAATTTTAATATTCAGTGTAATAAAAATCTTCAAATCATTCTGTTTTTTCACGATGGTTAACTGTATGAAACTGCTTTGGTGTTCCACATTTACTACATTTAATAAAAGTATTTTTAGACATATTTTTTTTCATCTCCTTTTTATGGTTGTTTTTAAATAAAAAAACCAACCCAATAAGGGTCGGTTTTTTTGTCCTACTTCATCCTTTATTCTACAAATTATAAACTAATTATTATTTTTATCATCATCAAAGAAAGGATTTTCGCTCTTTTTTGCTTGTTGCTGATTTGTTAAAACAGTATTATTTTTTTCCTGTTCTTTTGCTCATTGTTCTGAATCTTGTCAATTTTTTTTAACAATAAAAATTTGTTCCTCAACACGAACAATTGATTCCAAGATTGAACAAGCAATTGTACAAACAAAGACTGTTGGAAATCATACATATCAAAAAATACAAATTTGGGCTGGATTTAAAACTTTTGTATTAGCTAAAATTAAAAAAAATAAACTAATCACAAAAATCAAATATTGACCAATATAAAAAAATTTCATAAAAATAATATGTTTATGTAATAATTGAAATGGTGTCTTTTTTAACTCATGAATACGAACTAAATGATAAATAATAAAAATAATAATAGCAAAACCAATTAAAACATAGCCAATTTTGTAGCCAGTTACTGCTGCAATATCTCATTTTTGTAATCCTAAAATTAGAAAAATTAGTACTAAAGCTGTATATAATATTATATTTGCAACACTAACTAGTGCTTTAATCGATACTACTTTTGTCATCTTTGCCTTCTCCTATTAATTCTTTTTCATACATAATCATTGCTAAAAGTGCAATTGGTGCTGTTTCAGCTCGTAAAATTCGTTGTCCTAATGAAACGGGGTAATATTGATATGAAGATAAAACCGCAATTTCATGTGGAGTAAATCCACCTTCAGGGCCAATTACAACTGTAATTGTTTTAAAATCTTGTTGTAAAAACTGTTTTATTGATAATGTTTCTGCAACGTTTTCATAGCAAACAAGATTAACATCACTTTGATATTGTTGTAACACTTTTAAATCACTTTCAACATCATGTACTAATGGTACTTGATTACGGTAAGATTGTTCTGCTGCTTCCTTACAAATTTTTTTTCAACGTTCAATCTTTTTAAAATTATTTTCACCTTTTAATTGTACCACACAACGACTAAACTGAAAGGGAGTGATTTCATTAACTCCTAATTCTGTTGCTTTTTGTAATAAATAATCTCATTTTGCATTCCGAATTAGACCTGCAATTAATCGTACTTTAATTGGACTTTCATGATTTTGCTGTAATTTTTTAATTAATTTAAATAAGTACTTTTGTGGTGTTTGTACTTCTAATATCGTTAAATAATGTACACCATTATAAATGCAAATAATTTGTGTTTGGTGTCTTAAACGCAAAACTTTTTTAATTTGTTTAACATCATCTTCAGCTAAAATAAAGTAATTATTTTCTAATTGATTGGCAACAAAACGGTGCATTATTGTTCATCTCCTAATATGTCTTCCATTATCTTATCTAATTCTTGGTACAGTTCTAACAGTGATTTTTTAGTGGTTACTTTATAATCGGGTTTTATCTGTTTAAAAAAATTTGCTTGAATTTTTAATAACTGTTCTATTTGTTCTGATGATTGTTGATCACGAGCATTAATTCGCGTAATAATGTTCTTTTTATTAGCAGTAATAAATATTTTTGTTGTAAAAGAAAGCGCTAATGTGCTTAAACCAATTGCTTCAATTAAAAATTTTTGGTTTGGATTATTATTAATAATTGTAATAATTTGTTGATTAACTTTTGGTCATAAATAATTATTCAACTTATTATTAGCAAGAGGATTAGTAAAAATAATTTTTCGTAAACGCTCACGATTAAGAACACCATTAATAACTATTCCCGGAAAAGTTTGCTCTAAAAAAAGCAAAACGGTTGGCTCTTGCATAATTTCTTTTGCAATTTTATCCGCATTTAAATAAGTAAAATGATATTTATTTTGTAAGTATTCACAGGTACTTGTTTTTCCTGCTCCAATATAACCATAAACACCAATAATCATTTATGTTTAATTCCTTTCTAATTGCTTTTTACTAAAATTAATTTAAATTTAATAAATTTTTTGCAACAATAACATCAAAAATGGTTTGGGCAACAAGCATTGTTTCCATTGGTGTATAATGAATACCATCATATTAATTTTGATCTTCGGGATGTGGATTTGCTGATAATTGTAAATTAACAACAGGAATATTTAATTTTGCACAATATTTTTTATAAGCTTCTGGTAAGGATGTCAACAATTCACCATCATGCAATGTTAATACTTTTGGTGGGCAAACTACTAAAACATGATAATTCACTTCTTCTTTATTATCTTTATGCAATACTTTCATTTTATTAATCAATTCCCCTAATGAATCAACAATTTTTGTTTCAATTGGATAATCTGAGATTTCTTTTAATTTTGCATAAGCATCATAACCAAAATAATCATTTGTTCCTAAAAAAATCATGAATAAATCAATTGGATGTGTTTTTTTATATAAAACTGATAAATTGTCCATTCCATTATCTTGGAGAAAATCAAAATCAATTAATAGCTTAATAATTGTTCGTCCTGGTTGGGCATCAGTTTGAATTTCAATTTCTCCTGTTTGATAATATTTTATTAATAAATTTTCTAATTTTAGTGGTTAATTATCAGCATCTGCCATTTTTCCAGTTCCCATCGGTAAATAACCAAAAGTTAGTGAATCTCTTAAAATTGAAATTTTCTTTTTCATCCAAACCTTCCTCTCTGTTATACCATTTATTTTATCTTACTTCATTATAATTAAGATTTAATTTTTAAAACTTTCTGAAAAAATAAAATAATCCATGTTAAACCAAATAAAGAACTTAACGCATTAGGCAATGTTTGATAAATTCGTAAGTATTGCGCTAAAGAATAAAATAAAAATGCAATAATAAATGAACAAAAAATTAATAACAAAATAATTACAATAATATTTAGTCATTCATTATTATTATTTTATAATTGCGATGTAAACTAATTTGATGAACGAAAGCGATTAAAAAATAAGCTAATGGTTATGATAATAGATATCAAAAATATCAAATTGGAGATAATAACAAAAATAAAATAATTTTTATAAAAATAAGGTCTGTTGATTGTTTTACTGTTTTTTTGCTTCTTTCTTTTTTAATTTTATAATTTTCTATTAAATAATGCAATTCAAACTGAAAGTGAACTCAATATATTAATTATTATCATAAAGTTTTTTTAATGCATATGCAACTGGTGGAAAAATAGCAACCGCTAACAACATTTCTGGTAAATAATTTGTTGCTAAAATAATTCAAGTAAAAGTGTGAAAAAAGCGTTGTTGATCTGAGTCAGTATAAATTAAAGGACCAATAAAATAAATAAAAACTAAAACAAAAATAGTATTTAACGTAGCTGCAGTAAAAGCAATAATAATATTATAAATTTTTAAATAATGTCGTTGGTATCAAGTCAATTCTGTAATTTGATTAGTATAAATTTTTGTTTCAATTTTAACCGAAGTTTTTGTTAAAAAATAAGCTAAAATACCAACATAAAATCCCATTAAAACCCGTGGCACAACAGAAAACAATGGATTAAGAAAAATAAAACTAGTTAGACCTGGTGAAATTAATGTTTGAATTAATGAGGATAAACCAAAAATAAAACCATAAATTAAACATGCTCAAATTAAATTTAAATTCATTGTAATATATAAAGCATACATTCCTATTAAAAATAAAATATGCATTAAGGTTAAACTAACTGGACCAATCGTAATATATTCTAATGATGGAACTAAAGCAAAAAATAAAAAAATTGAAATAATAATACTATTAATTGTAATCATTCTTGTCGTTACTTTTTTCATTTATTCCTCCAATGATAACTAAATCATTTAATTATCTATTAGTCCTTTATGTCTCATTTTCATGTTGCTAATTTTTTCTGATCAGCAATCGCAATATATGGCAAATTACGTAAACATTCTTGATAATCTAAACCAAAGCCAATTAAAAAAGCAGGTGGAACATCAAATCCATATCAATCAGCAGCTAAATCTACTTTCTGAGCAGCTTTTTTAACTAATAAAGTAACAACTTTCACACTACGTGCTCCTTTTAGATATAAATAGTTTTTAATCATTTTAATTGTTTTACCACTATCAATAATATCTTCGACTAATAAAATGTCGCGATTTGTTATTGGGATTGGTAAATCAAGTAAAATTTGGGGGGTATCTTTACTCTTAATATCACCAAAATAAGATGAAACAACCATATATTCCGTTTCACATTCAATACCAACTAAATGAGAAATTAATTTTGCCATAAAAGGAATACATCCTTTTAATAATCCTAAGCATAAAATCGTATTATCTTTTGTTGGATATTCATTAAGATAATAATGACTAATTTGTTGTCCTAATTCAAAACATTTTTTATCAATTTCTTTAGTAGTAATTAAAATTTCTTTTACAAGGGGGTGTATCTTCATTTTTCTGCCTCACTAAATATTAATAATTTATTTTAATAATATATTTAATAATATAATTATAATATATTATAATACAATTAATGCTTAATTAAAATATAATTAATCTTAAAAAAATGTGGAAACCATATAGATTTAAGACCAGTTCTATCGTTAGATTAAGTACACCGCTTTTTTATTAATTTTCAAATAAATTAAATCTAAAAAACGACAAAGTACATTAAAATGCATTAATAAATAGCATCCAATTTATTTCAGCCAGGACGTTCGTTTCTAATATTAGTTTTTTCGTAATTAAGACATTTATAATGAAACGTGTAAAATGAAGTGCAACAAATCTTTATTAATTAAATGATATTATAAAAATTAAAAAAATCAACCATAAATTTAAAAAAATCAAAAATATTTTTAATTTTTATTTATATTTTAAATATATTTACACACTAAAAATAATTTATTAAGTTTTTTTATTAATAAATTTATTTAATATTATGTAAAAATACTTCTTTTGCACTTATTCAATTTAAACACGGTCGAAGTTTTTCATTAATTACATCATTAACTACCCAATCTAATCGTTTCTGAGTAACATTACTAAAATCAGTTCCCTTAGAAAATCATTTTCTTAATTCACTATTCATATATTCAATTAAAGGTTTTTGTTGTGGTTTAACCAGCGTCACAAAAATACACTTGTGTTTCAGCAAAGATTTCCATTTCTCGTCATTTGCTAAATTCTTTTCCTCTGTCAGTTATTACGCCTTTAATTTTCCCAATTAAATTTCAAATTGACTTAAAATTAGTTAATTTACCACGATTATCTTTTTTTCCTTTTGTTTTAAATTTTTTACCATGATATCGTAAATTTTGTTTTAAAAATCCATAAAAACCTAAACAAATTCATTTATACAATGTTTTAACAAAAACCGAAAATTTAACACCAAATTTTAAAAAATAACGATAAATAAATTCTTTCGGAGAATCACAATATTTATTAAGTCTAATTTTCATAAAATTAATCTGTTCTTCTGTAAAATTACATATTTTATTATTCTTTTTTCTTTTCTCATAATACATTTTATCTGACTTATAAGCACTATATTCATTAATAGTTTTAAATCTCTTAATTTCTCGTAAAATAGTACTACGATGTCTATTTAAACATTTAGCAATTGCAGAAATATTCTGTTTACCATTCTTTTTTAAAAACATTTTTAATAAAAAAAATGTTCTAATTTAATTTTATCTATAAAACTTAAATGACTATACATAACATTTATATACCTTTCATTAACTTATAAAATTTTTAATATTTAATACGAATAATTTATATATAATTGATATATGATAAAATCAATTATATATAAAACAATAAAAAGGAGTAATCTATATGAAAAAATGACTTAGCATAATAGGAGTAATCGGATTAACAGCAACAAGCACAACCACATTAATTAGTTGTGAAAAACCAAATAACAATGAAAACGGTAGAAGGAATAATAAACCAGAACTACCAGATAATCAACAACAACCACCAAAAGATAGTAATTGAAAATTAATTGAAAATAATAATAGAGAAAGTGAGTTTTCAAAACCAAATAATAAATGATATTTTTATATTCGAATTACTGATATTCAAATTATTGATAAATATATTTGCGAAAAAGTTTATTTTGATAGTAATTTTATAAAAAATCACTATACATACTGACAACATTTAAAATATGGAATTAATTTTCCTGTTTATCGTTGAGATAGCGTTGGTGAACCACAATTACCAACCATTAACAAAAACACCGGTGAAATTATTGACTGAAAATAACAAAAAGGAACTAAATAACAGTTCCTTTTTTATATTAATCGTACAAATTTCATAAATATAATTAATAAAAAAATATTTGTTATTGTACTATACAATGCTGGATTAAATTTTCATACCTCAAATATTTGACTAAAAAAACTATATACTATCTCAAAAACCTTGCCAACACCACTCGCTAACTCGTTAACTTGTTTAACTCCCGGAATAGTATTAACAATCCAAATCACCGCATTTTTAATATGAGCACCAAAATCTCATCAACCTTTAGGAGTTATATATTGAACTTGTCATCATTGTTTATCGGGGAACAACCCACCGTTATTAATTTCTTGTCAGTTATAAATACCAAAATTAAAATCATAATATCGGTACATATCATTATCTTTTTGTGCTTGCAATTCAAAAACATTATAACCGATTTTTTGTTCTTCAATTTTTTTATATTGCAAACCATATTTATTTTGTAAATCACCACCAAAAACATAACCCGAATTTAACCTAATATTATAATTATTAGCAACTGAAAAATCATAATTAAAAACACTACCATAATTATTAATGGTATAAAACCGATTTTTAAATGCTGAATTATAATTTAATATCTAATTTCTTATATTTATCTGAAAAATAAAAATATCGTGGATAAATTTTAAAACCATTATTTACTAATAAACCATATTTTTTATTATAACCTTGCACATAAGTATTATTTTCTAAATCAAAAATCGTGCGTAAATAATTAGTATAAAATTTCTGTGAAATCTTAAACATACTATTTAATAATTTATCAAATTGTAATTTATCGTTAATATTTTTACTCAACAAAATATTATTAAAATTTTGCAATTTCAACGCAAAAAAGTTAACTAAAACAGTATTATACTGTAAATTATCAATATATCCATTTTCAATAAACGAACTACGATTTTGAAACACCTATTATGCTAAGTCATTTTTTCATATAGATTACTCCTTTTTATTGTTTTATATATAATTGATTTTATCATATATCAATTATATATAAATTATTCGTATTAAATATTAAAAATTTTATAAGTTAATGAAAGGTATATAAATGTTATGTAATACCATTTGTTCTTTTCTTAAATTTAATTCAATTTCATCATCTTTATAACAAAGCTCTGGAATAATTTCTTTTGATGTTTTAATATTTTGCCCCGGAAAATTTGAATTATCATATTAAATAAACGATACATATATTCTTCAGTATCTAAGATAACTGTATCTAAAGGTATGACTTTATCAAGTTCAAAAAACCATACTCCCCTACTGGTGTAGAAACCACACACATTTTGTATTTTTGGTTTTTACAGTTTTGGAAAGTAAATTTTTTTTTAATATTTTTAATTAAGGAATTAAAATTATGCAAACAAAGCATTATTTTCAATAAAAAATCAACTCCTTTCAAAATTGATTTGTTGCACTTCGATTATACGATGCCAATTTCAAATATTTAGTATTGTTACGTTCTTTTATCACCATAAATATTTATATAATCATAATAAAAAAATAAACTTTTATAAAGTTATTTTTTTAAATCAGCAACATGTTTTTTTAAATTATAAAATGTTTTAATTCCATCATATTCAGCTACTGTTCCTAACTCTTCTTCAATTGCTAATAAACGATTATATTTTGCAATTCTATCACTTCGTGACATACTTCCTGTTTTAATTTGACCAGTATTTAAAGCGACTGCTAAATCAGCAATTGTTGAATCTTCTGTTTCTCCTGAACGATGTGAAACAACTGTTGTTCAACCTGCTTTTTGTGCTAATTGAATTGTATCAATTGTTTCAGTAACTGTTCCAATTTGATTTAATTTAATTAAAACAGAATTTGCAGCGTTACGAGCAATCCCTTCTGCTGTAATTTTTGGATTTGTAACAAATAAGTCATCACCAACAATTTGAATTTTATGCCCCATTGTTTTTACTTGTAATTCAAAACCAGCTCAATCACCTTCTGCTAAACCATCTTCAATTGAAATAATTGGGTATTTATCAACTAATTTGTCTAAATATTTAATTAATTCTTCTGTTGTCATGGCATATTCTTTACCAGTAACTTTTTCAATTTTCTTAAAGTGATATTTTTTATCATCAAAATATAATTCTGATGAAGCACAATCCATTGCAATCATAACACCTTCTTTGCCTGGTTTATATCCTGCTTTTTCAATTGCTTCAACAATTAAATCTAAGGCAACCTCAGCTGGTGTTTTTGTTTGAAATGAAACTAAAGTTTGATCTTTATATGCTCAATTAAAATTCGGAGCAAAACCACCTTCATCGCCAACAGCAGTAATGTCACCTTTATCATGTAAGATTTTTTTTAAAGTATGGAAAATTTCTGATGATCATCTTAAAGATTCTTTAAAAGTTTCAGCTCCAACTGGCATAATCATAAATTCTTGGAAATCAATTGCACTATCAGCATGTTCTCCTCCATTAATAATATTTAACATTGGAACAGGTAATTTTTTCCCATTTACACCACCTAAATATTTGTATAATGGCATTTCTAATTCCGAAGCAGCTGCTTTTGCAACAGCCATTGATACTCCCAGCAGTGCATTAGCACCTAAATTCTTTTTAAAATCAGTTCCATCTAAAGTAATCATGGCATGATCAATTTCAACTTGGTTTGTTACTTCCATTCCAACCAGTTGTTCGGCAATTTTTGTATTAACATTCCCAACTGCTTTTAAAACACCTTTCCCTTGGTAACGTCCTTTATCACTATCTCTTAATTCTAATGCTTCACGACTTCCAGTTGAAGCTCCTGATGGTACCATTGCTGAACCATATCCGCCAAATTCTGTTCAAATTTCAACTTGAACAGTTGGATTTCCTCGTGAATCAATTACTTCACGAGCATTAATTTTCTCAATTCTCGACATAATTTTTTACTCTCCTTTTAAGTGTATAATGTTATTATATTATTTGTTCAAAAAATAGTAAACAAAATCGGTTGAAATTCCAAAAAAATACTACCTTTTATTGTTTTTCTTTTGGAAAGACTAAAATATTTGCTATGATATTACTAAATATGTTATTAAATTTGGACAAGAAGGGAGAACATATGGAACAAAAAAAACCAACAATCGTTTCAGGCATTACTGCTACAGGGCAATTAACTTTAGGAAATTATATTGGGGCAATAAAAAATTTTATTGAATTACAAAAAGATAATAATTTAATTATTTTTGTGGCAAACTTACATGCAATTACAATTCCAATTAGCAAAGAAGAATTACGAAATAACATTAAAAATATGGTTGCATTATATTATGCATGTGGTTTGGACCCACAAAAAGCAATTATTTTTGTTCAATCAGATGTTTTAGAAGTTACCTTATTAGCACATATTTTATTGTGCAATACAACTATTGGTGAATTGTCACGAATGACACAATTTAAAGACAAATCAATAAAAATTAAAGCAGAAAATGGAACTGAATTTATTCCAACCGGATTATTAACTTACCCAACTTTAATGGTCGCGGATATTTTATTATATGATGCTGATTTAGTTCCAGTTGGAAAAGACCAAAAACAACACATTGAATTAACACGAAATATTGCCGAACGAATGAATAATCGTTATCAACAAGATTTATTTAAAATTCCGACCGACTTTATTGCACCAATTGGTGGTAAAATTATGGATTTACAAAATCCAACTAAAAAAATGAGTAAGTCTTCCAATGATCCTAAGTCTTTTATAGGATTATTAGATGCACCTGAAGTAATTCTAAAAAAAATCCGTAGCGCCGTAACTGATTCAGAAGGAAAAATTGCTTATAATCCTGAGCAAAAACCAGGCGTAAGTAATCTTTTAACAATTTATGCTGTTTTAAAAAAAGTAACAATTGAAGCAGCTGTTAAGGAATTTGTTCAACACAATTATGGCCAATTAAAAGAACAAGTTGCCAATACGATTATTGAAGTTTTAGAACCAATTCAAAAAAAATACCACAAATTAATGCAAGATCAAACAATTGATGAATTAATTGATTTAGGAGCAACAAAAGCACGAGCAATTGCTAATAAAAAAATAACAAAAGTTAAAAATGTTGTTGGATTAAATTATAAAAAAAAGTAGCCTTTAAATAAAAAATATACACATAAATTTTATACTTTATGTGTCTATTTTTGTTATATTTAGTTTTGAATTTGGTATTTTAATTCATTTATTTCTCACATATAATTACCATTTTGGTCAGTTACTTTAAAATTAAATTTTCCATTTTAATTAATTTTATTATTATCTAACTGATCAAAATGAAAAGTAATTTTATTTTTTAAATAACAATATAATTAATCAATATTTTCAATTGTCTTAATATTACTAATTTTAAAATTATTTGAATAACTATAAACATTTGTTAGCCATAATTTAACAATTTCTGCTGTTGTCATATTTTGTTTAAAAATAAACCTTGGATGATTCTGAATATAATTAATTAAATATTCTTGTAAATCTTTATTAATTTCATAACTTCAAAAAACATTTGAATTTAAATTAATTGTTAAATAATAAATCGTTGTTGGAAAATGGCTACCATCTAAAGTATATTCTTCCATTATTGTTTGTCCCGTCGTATAAGTATACTCCGTTGTATTAGGAATTAACAGAAACAAAATAAAATCACGATATAATTAGTTAGCTGTTGGCAAATGGGTTGGCATACTTGCGATATATGTTTTAAATAAAACATTAGTTGTTGGTAACTCAAATGCTGGAACATTTGAAAAATTATTAAAATTATAATTAATAATTGGTCATAAAATATGAGATTCTCTTTCTTTTGAAAACATTGTGAAAATTGTATTATCATCTTGATTTTTTACTCAATATTCATCTTAATCATTAATGGGTTGTAACATAAAATGTGTTAAAAAATTGCCAACGGGCTAGCTGCAATGTTGCATCTTGGGTTGAAATATAATAATATTCTGGATAAATACAACTAATCATTAAAATACTTGGAGTTTTAAACATTATAATTATTCCAAAAAAACTAAGCAATTTTTTCATCGAATCATTTTTTTTTTTTTTTGATAAACTATCTTTTAAATTATAACAAAAAATAGTGATTAAAAATTAAAATTATTTGGATCAGCTCCTAATCTTACCTGTGGTAAAGCAAATAATGCTGCCATATCTTCATCATCTAACATAAAATCATCTAGTTCACTATTAGCAATAATACGTTCATTATGGGTTGATTTTGGAATAACAACAATATTTTGTTGTATTGCTAATTTTAAACAAATTTGGCCAGGACTTTTCTGGTGTTTTTCTGCAATTTTAAGAACAGTTGAATTTGTCATACATTGTCCTTACATTAAAGTTGCTCATGATTCAATAATAATGTTGTTTGCTTGACAAAATTTAACAACATCAGTATTATTTAAACCAGGATGAAGTTCAACTTGATTAACCATTGGTTTAATTTCACTAATTACGATTAACTCTTGTAAATGGCTAACTTCAAAATTGCTGGCTCCAATTTCACGATTTTTTTTGCTTTATACACTGTCTCTAACACACGAAAACATTCATTTTAATCGGCAGTGGGCCAATGAACTAAACATAAATCTAAATAATCCGTATCTAACCGTGTTAGTATGTTATCTACTTCCTGTAATTCCACATCGTACTTATGATTAGCATTTAAAATCTTACTTGTTAAAAAGATTTATTTTCTTGGAACACCTGTAGTATACCACATACATTTTAAAGATTACAAGAAAATAACAAAAATAATAAAAATATTTATTTATAATATAAAAATATCATAAAATAAATAAATAAAAAATATAAAATTAAACAAACTAAAAATTAGTTTAAATACAAAAACTTAATAATTTAAAATTATTTAATTAAACTATTCAAAAAGTTAAATGGTGTCTGAAAATTTAAAGACTTATGAACTCTTTCAAAATTATAAAAATAATAATAATCATTTAATTTATTCTGTAAACTAACGACATTTAATATTTTTTCTTCAAATACAAATAATTTAGTATAATTTTGATGAAATCTTTCAATCTTACCATTTGACTGTGGAGAACGAACCGGTGTTGTCTGATGAAAAATATTTTTATCTTTTAAAAATTGAGTAAAATTAGTTTCTTTAACAGTATTTTTTTGATTATTCCGATAATTATTAATAAATTCAGAACCGTTATCAGTTCTAATCCGTGTTATTTTAACACCAAATATATTTTTAAAATCACTAATTGCTTTTTTAACAGAATCAATAGCATTATCAATGCTTAATTTATCATAAACATATCCTAATGCTAATCTTGTTTTTTCATCAATAAAATCATAAACATAATACTTTTTATCAACTGGAAATTTACTTGGTACAAAATATTTAGCGTCCATCTGTAATAAACCTATTTCTTTAACTTCATATCTTGGATGTTGTTTTTTAATTTCTTTAATTTTATTTTTTATTTTTAATCATCTTTCATCTTTTTTAAGTCAACGAAAAAATGTTTTTAAATTTTTTGGTGCTTTATTTTTTAATTCTTCTCCATGAATCCCTTTTTTTAAATTATAAAACAAAGATAAAACACCACCAGCACACTTATCACAATATTCAAAATATAAATCACAAATATTTTGACGAACATCTTTACTATATTGATAATTAATATTATTAGGAATTGTTGACTTTAATAACAATTTATCAAAATCATTATTTTTATATGCAATTAAAATTTTATTCGCTCAATAATAAAAAGTTGAAAACTTATTTTTAAAATATTTTTTAATTAAATCTTTCAACAAAAATTTATCATTATTAATATAATAATCATTACACAAATTAATATATGAAAATATTTTTTGTTTTATTTTTTTATAATATTTATTTTTATAATTTTTACTTAAAAAATTTTTTAATTTTGCTTGTAAATCAAACAAATTAAAATTATTAATAATATATTTCATTAATTTACACCTACCATCAAAAATATATAAGATTAATATTTAATACAAAATAATTAATATATAATTGATATATAATAAAATCAATTATATATAAAACAATAAAAAGGAACAATATATATGAAAAAATGAATAAGTATTTTAGGAACAATCGGATTAACCGCAACAAGTACAACAACATTAATCAGTTGTAATAAAGAAAATAATAATGAAAACGAGGCAAGTAATAAACCAAAACCATCACCAAAACCATCACCAAAACCATCATATAACACACAACAACCACCAGAAAATAGTAATTGAAAATTAGCTAATGATTTTATTGATGAAAAAAATAATGATAATAAAAATTATATTGGTATTATTAAAATTGAAAATGATTTTAAAATTATAAAATGAATTGGAAAATATATAGATTGAAAATATCAATATATTAACATTTATCGTTGAGATGGCGTTGGTGAACCTGAAATACCAACAATCAACGAAAACACTGGTGAAATTACTGACTGAAAAGAACAAAAAGGAACTAAATAACAGTTCCTTTTTTATATTAATCGTACAAATTTCATAAAGATAATTAATAAAAAAATATTTGTTATTGTACTATACAATGCAGGATTAAATTTTCATACCTCGAATATTTGACTAAAAAAACTATATACTGTCTCAAAAACCTTGCCAACACCACTCGCCAACTCGTTAACTTGCTTAACTCCCGGAATAGTATTAACAATCCAAATCACCGCATTTTTAATATGTGCTTCAAAATCTCATCAACCCTTAGGAGTTATATATTGCACTTGAAATCATTGTTTATCAGGGAATAAACCACCACTATTAATTTCTTGTCAGTTATAAATCCCAAAATTAAAATCATAATAACGATACATATCATTTTCTTTTTGTGCTTGCAATTCAAAAACATTATAACCGATTTTTTGTTCTTCAATTTTTTTATATTGCAAACCATATTTATTTTGTAAATCACCACCAAAAACATAACCAGAATTTAACTTAATATCATAATTATTAACAACCGAAAAATCATAATTAAAAACACTACCATAATTATTAATGGTATAAAACCGATTTTTAAATGCTGAATATAATTTAATATCTAATTGCTTATATTTATCTGAAAAATAAAAATATCGTGGATAAATTTTAAAACCATTATTTACTAATAAACCATATTTTTTATTATATCCTTGTACATAAGTATTATTTTCTAAATCAAAAATCGTGCGTAAATAATTAGTATAAAATTTCTGTGAAATCTTAAACATACTATTTAATAATTTATCAAATTGCAATTTATCATTAATATTTTCACTCAATAAAATATTATTAAAATTTTGTAATTTTAACGCAAAAAAGTTAACTAAAACAGTATCATATTGTAAATTATCAATATAACCATTTTCTATAAATGAACTACGATTTTGAAACACTGGCACCAATGCACTTGCAAAAAACGACTGTAAAAACTTAAATAAATCAAATTGACCGTTAAACTGTTGATAATATCTTAAATCTTTATTATTTAATGATGAATAAATTGAACCATTAAAACTAAAAACTTGACCCATTCCTGTTCGCATAAAATTAAAATTAAAACTTAAATCATCACTATTAACATTATTTAACTCTAAACTACCTGAAATAATTGTATTTGCTTCATCAACAGTTAAAATCATCCGATAAATTGCTTTTTTAATATTTTTAACATCTAATTCATCAACCGTCTCAAAATCAAAAATTATCCGCTTTGTTCCAACCATATTCGGATTTTCATAATCAGCACTACCACCTTGTTGAACTCTAATATTTTCTTGCAAAACAGCAGTTAAAGAATAATCAATAAATTGTTTTACAAAATTTTGTTGATAACTATTTCAATCAGTAATTTCACCAGTACTAGAATTTATTTCCGGTAAATTTGGTTCACCAACGCCATCTCAACGATAAATGTTAATATATTGATATTTTCAATCTATATATTTTCCAATTCATTTTATAATTTTAAAATCATTTTCAATTTTAATAATACCAATATAATTTTTATTATCATTATTTTTTTCATCAATAAAATCATTAGCTAATTTTCAATTATCTTGTTTTAACTTAACTCTTGGATAACGATTTTCTTTATAGCGGTCAACATTGTCGACAATTTTTTTAGATACATCATACATATTATATTTAACTGCAAAAGCATAAATAAAATCAGTTAAATCATTCAAAAAATTCTCCTTTTTAACATCATAAAATTTTTCGACCATATATGTTTTTTTTCAAGTATCTCACATTTGATAAAAACTAAAAAAAGATGAACTTGGTTTATCATAAACAACTCCCGTTGAATAACTATCTTGTAAAAAATCCAAATACCATTTATCATTAAAAGATAATTTCTTTGATGTTTTCAAAGTTGGATTAATAAAATAATTTGTTTCTGACCAATTTTCAAAAAAACTACTGCGTAAAAACATTGTATTAATAAAATCAGTTTCATTAATACCTTTATTAATACTATTCTCTTGTTTAAACGTATAATGCTTCTCATTTAACGGTCTAAACGCCGTTAAAGTAATAAATGGAATAACCAAACCTAAAAAACTTAAAATAAATATGGCAAATAAAGATAACGATTTTTTCATAAATTCAACTCCTAACTATACAATGTTTTTGAAACAATAAACCCAACAATATATAAACTTGATATTGTTAACATTAACGGATGACTAAACAAAATTGCCATTCTGCCAAATAATCAAATCAACCAAGTATCAGAATTATATAAATCCATAATAATATTTTTTGCTGATGTAAATTGATTAATAATAACAGTAATAAAACCAGTTCCAAATATAGCGATTGCCGCCACCAATAAAACTAATTTAATCATTATTTATACACTCTCCTATATCCTTGTTCTCTTGTTTTTGCTTGTTTTGCTAAACTTGATAATTGTTTTTTATTACGATTAATTTTAAATTGTTTACGCTCTTTAATATGTTTTTGCATACCTTGTTTAGTATCAGAAACACCGCGAGCAGTAGCAGAATAAATATTTGACACCCCCATTTGTACTGTTGAACCTAAATTATTATACTGTGTTGATGTGCCGTGAATTGCGTAAATTGATAACTTAATAACCATAAAAAAGATTAAAAAATAAGCAATCGACGTATTTGTCATCGGTAATTTTGTATTTCAAATTACATCAAAAATAAACAAAAATATATCAAAAACAAAACTAAAAATCTTGTCTCAATTACTATTATTATTTTCAACTAATAAATTAACCATCTTTCCTATTTCCTTTCTCTTTTTTAGGTTTTAAATTCTTTTTCAAAATATCAATATCAAATAACTCCAATCGTTTTTTAACACTTAATTTTGTAATTTCCGACCAATAATATTCTTTTTTATTAACAATTTCATCATTTTTTAAATCACGCACAAATTTTAATCATTGACTATCATACTTATTGGCAAATTCAAGCGGAATAATTATTTTAAAAAACCGAATTCCTAATCCAACATCCGACTTATGTTTTACTCGTTTACCTTCTGCTGTTCGTTCTACTGATTTTGTTTTTCAAATTTCATAATCGGTTATATCTTGGAAAATTCCAATTCGCATAATAAAGAAACGATTAAAAAAATTAAATCCTTTTTTAGCAACAGGTTTTTTTAATGAAATTGGAATAATAATTCCACTTGCTAACTGACGAATATTGTTTCAAATCATACCCTCACGCTGAGCAGTAAACAACGCACGATTACCAAAATGCCTCGCTAAAACAATTCACGGTATTTTACCACTATGAACTTTTTTCTCATCGTGAGGACTAGTTCCATCAATATACAAATAACTTTCATCAAATAAAATAACACTATCATCGGGTGGAACTGGTTTTGTTCTATCAGTAAAATCTAAATTTTTAAATGTTAAAACTTTAACTTTATCATCTTCTAACGGATAATTACTATAAATTTCATCTGTCAATAATTTCATAGTTTGCGATAAATAAGTTAAAAGTAATGTTTTACCAGTTCCTAATTTACCAATAATTACCGACAACGGATTATCTCAAATAAATTGAACTAACCGAAAAGCGTTTAACTGATAAAAAATATTTTTTCATAATCATCACACAAAATAAAGACACTGCAAAACAAACAATAATCAGAATACTAAACCAATATAATTTAACGAAATTATTCAAAGTAATAAATCAATTAAACTAAACAAAATCATTGAACCGCTAATATAACAATAATTTTTTAAGAAAAATATAAACTTTTTCATTTTACCTCCAATAGTTATTTATAATTAAACTAGTATTATTATGGTTTTCTCTCCCCACAAATCAAAAAGAAGAGCGATAAAAATTAAGAAAATTTTAAAAATAATTTCAATATTATTGCCTATTATTGGAATTATAAACTTTTTAATCAATCCTATCGGGAAATTAATTACTACAATTAATTTTGTAGAATGAATATTTAAAAATATTAGTCAAATAAATGCAAAAGAAATATTTTTTACAACATTATTTATATTAATAATTATTGCATTCATAATGAAAATATATATTACATTCAAAAAAAGATTTTAAAATTTTGTGGGGAGAGAAAACCATAATAATAAAATTTAATTATTTAAAATACCCAACTATCTTAAAAACCATTCACAAGAAAAACCAAGTTAAGAACAAAATAACAATTCAAATACCAACCATCAAAGTTAAATATTCATTTTGTGTTAAATTTCACATTGTAATAGTTTCAACATTTGTTTTATCTATAAACAAAAATATATGAATAAAAAACTCTTTTAATTTAATTCAATCATTTTGCATATTTAAAAACTCCACATTTTTTGAATAAGTTTAAAGAACATTCCAAAAAACAAAACAATAAATAACACAAACGATATAACATATAAAAACTCAGGGGCATTTGCACCAATAATATAACTAACAAATTGAACTCAATAATCATATAAACTCATTTAATTTAAATCTTCCAAATCTTTAATTAATTGTTGCTCTTTTTCAACAGTTCAATTTATTAAATTATTATTTTTATTATTTGCTTTTACTTTTTTAGGTTCACTTAAAAATAATGCTTCTTTCATTTTAGTAAAATAATTTTGTTTATATTGATTATATAAATTGATTAATTCTGTTCCAGTTAAATATTTTCAAATATTTCGCTTTAAATTTTCATCATACTTTATAATAGGATAAGAATTATCATAAATCAAACCGATTGCTACTTGCTCTGAATGTTTTTCACTCGAATAAATAAACTTATTACTCAACCAAAACCCAATATGACGATTATGATTGGGTAAATTAATAAAACTTGCTTTATCTGTTTTAAAAGGGATAAATTCCTTACTAATAAAATAATTTTCTACATTCTGATTTTTCTTAACAAAATTACTCAATTTTATCAACTCCTTCAATTTGTCAATATTGAATTAATTTTTCTTTTTCAACATCAAAATCCACCTTAATTTCAAAAATATATTTTATATACATAATAATCAGAAAAATGATAAATATAAAAAGAAATACAGATATAATAATTGCAAGTACAAAGCATGGAAAATTTTTATCATTTCAACACAATATTGAAAAATAAATAAATAAACTTAAACAAACAGAAACCAACAATATACCAAAAAAAAGAATTAAACTCAATAAAAAAATATCTTTAATAAAATCTCTCTTTATTTTTTTATATTCCTTAGTTGTTTTAAATATCGTATCCATAATATAATCTCCTAACTAAAATATTTGTTTAATAAACAATGTTATAAATAATGTTTATATAATGTTTATTTATTGTAATAAACACTGATTATTAACAATGTTATAAATAATGCTAATATATTGTTTATTTAATGTTTAATAAACACTGTTAATAAACATTGTTAAATATATAAAATAATAAAAATTGGCACACTGAAAATAACTATTAATAACTTTAATAGTAAATATAATAAGTTCATTTTTCTATTTAATAAATTCATTTTTTACATCAAATCACATATAAAAACTAGTGTGCCACAGTTAAAATATATGATAAATAATAAATACTAAAATCCTTTAACCATAACACGGAAAAAATTTAATACTTTAATAATCAAAAAAATTGCAAACGGAATTAAAATAATTCACGCATCGCCTAAAAAAACCATTATCTCAGGTAAAATATTTGTTATACCTTCTTTAACTTTTCATAATGCACTAGTTAAACCAGTTCAAATACCAGTCATCCCCTCAGTCATAGTTTTAGGTGTATTTGCTAAAAAATTAACCGCCGTTGTTAAATACATACCTAACATTATTTATTACTCTCCTTTCTTTCAATTTCTTTTTTTTCTTTTTTCTTTCCTCGAATTTGTTTAATTTTTTGATAAATTGATAAACCAATTCAAGCAAAAATCCCTAATATAATAACAACACTAAATATTGTTGTTAATCAAGTTGGCATAATATGACTCCCTTCTAAAAATTAAAAAATTGAAATTTGCAAACTCGCTCCGCTCGTTGTCGCTTCGCTCCATTAAAAAACATTATTGAATAAATTATCCGCTAATAAATTACGCGGGATAATTTATTCTTTTACTTTTTAATTTCAATATCTTTTGCAATCTTATTAGCAATATTAATAACATTATCTTTACCATACTTTTTCACTAGCGACCGCAAAATAAAATATTGCTTTGTTTGCATAATTTCAACTCCTTAATTAAAAATATTAAAAAAAATTTACTTTCCAAAACTGTAAAAACCAAAAATACAAAATGTGTGTGGTTTCTATATTTTCTTGGAACACCACTATCTTTGATTGCTTTGCTAATTAATTCTTCATTTCCATAGATTTAAGCAGTGTCAATATAACAATAACCATTTTGTAATGCGGTAATAACAGCTCGATAAACTTCATGCTCATCAGTCATTTTATATGTACCTAACACAATTAATGGGATTTCAACACCATTAAAAAGTTTTAATTTCATTGTTAGTGTTTTCATTTTTATTCTTACTTTCCGTGTGTTGGCCTTTACATAATTAAAATTTTAATTAAAATCAATAACAAGGAAAACAAAATTAAAGTTCTATTAACAATTAATTTCAAAAATTATTAAAAAATATCTTACTTCTAAGATATTTTTCTTTTATCGTCATTCATTTTAATCTGTTGGTTGTTCTAACTGTTGCTCATTTAAAATTTTTTGATATTGACTATGAATTTTATTATGTGTGGTATTTAATTGTTCAATATTAGTATTAAATTTTCCAAAATTTTTCGTAAACTCTTGTCAACGCTCAACTCAACGATCAAATTCTCCTTTTATTTTTAATAAATTAGTTTTAATAACTTCAATATTTTGATTAAAAGCAACTTCACGCATATGTTTTTCTAAAACAAATAAAATTGCTGATAATGTTGTTGGTGAAGTAACTCACACCCGTTTTTTAAATGCAAAAGTAATAATATCATCTGGAAATTGGCCATAAATAAATGCGAATAAATCTTCGGAAGGAACAAACATAATTGCACTTGAAATTTCATTTTCAAGATTAATATACTTAGCAACTTCATTAATTCGATCTTTTAAATCTTGTTTAAAAAGATTTAAATATTTATTTTTAATTGCGGTATCACTTGTTTCTAAATATTTATTATAATTTGTTAATGGAAATTTCGCATCAATAGCAATGTTTTCTTTTGCTCCACCAGTTTTAACTAATGCATCAATAACAGTTCCTGTAGGCAATTTATATTGGCGGTCTCATCCTTGATTACCTTCACCATACATATCACTTAAAACTTTTTCTAATAAATATTCACCTAAATTACCTCGTTTTTTATTATTTAAAAAAATATCATTTAAAGTTTTAACTTTTTCTTCAACTTCTTTTAATGTTGTAGTTGATTCTTTTAAAACTTTTAAATTTGATAAAACATCAGTAAATGATTTGGAAATAATTTCACCTTGATGGTTTAAATTATTTTTTAAGTCAGTATCTTGCTTTGACAAGTTATTTTGAAAATTACTTAATCCTTCATTTAAAATTGTTAAGTTTTGATTAAATTTAGTATCATTTTTAACTGAATTTGTTTGAAATTCACTAATTAAAGTTAATAATTCTCTTTTTTGTTCAGAAAGTTGATTTTGTAATCCTAATCATTGTTTCTCTAATAATTCTTTTGATGCTTGAATATCTTTCTGTAATAATGCAGAATCATTATTTACAAGCGATTTTTTATGTGTTTTTACTAAATAAATTATTAGAAAAGTAACTAAAATAACTAAAATAATTACTAATAAAACATATGAAATTGTTGTCATTGTATTCCCCCTAAATATTTTAATGTTTTATTGTGTTCCGCAATAATTTTAATTATAGCCTGTTCAAATAAAAAAATAAACTCATTAATCTTATGAGTTTATTTTTCTTTTTATTCAAATGTAATATTTAATTTATAAGCTGGAATTTTTGTCATTAAAGAAGCTAAAGTATCAGAAGCTGCTAAAATTTTTGAGCCTGGTTTAGCCTCAATAGTTGCGCCTTTACCATCCTCATTAAAAGTTAATCAAATTTCATTATATCAAATCTCCTGATATTGATCAGCAAATTGTTTTCCTAATAGCTTTGTAACAAGATCATAACGAAGTTCGTTTTCAGTTTCTTTTGTATAAATCTTATCTAATTTAACAGGGATTAATTTTTCTGTTGGTTTAACATTATCTTGCGTTAAAAACTTACGTGGTGTTGTCTTGACTGTAAAATTAGCAGTTAGTGTTGAATGATTAATAACATGCTCAACTTCCGTTGTAACTTTTAAAGTCCCTTTCCCATTATCTTGATTAATTGATATTTCAATTCCACCTTCTAAAGCTCCCATCATTGCTTTTAACATTGCATCTTTATATAAACTTGCGAAACGATTTCGGTCCCCAACAAACTCCATAATTCCTGCTGCTATATTCATTGTTGTACCTTCAGGGTCTTTTTTATAATCTTCTCAGACTGCATCAGCGATATAAATATCACCAATATTTTTTAATGGAAATGCTTGCGAAAATGTAATTGGTTCATTAACAATTACAACTGCTGAACCAGTAAAATTACCACCTGGTTTTGGCGTAATTACTCATTGACTAATTTCTTGATCAAGATTTATTTCAATATCAGAAAAAGTAAAATTTGTTCCATTTAAACTATTAACAACAGTTAACACTTCATCGACGGTTAATTTTCTACCAGAACCATTATCATATGGCAATGATGTAAAAGTAATAATTTTACTAATATCATTTGTTGTTCATTTTAAATCAACTTTTTTTGTTAAAAATGGGCGATTTGGAACATCTGGTATAAAACGAATAATTGCTGTTTTCATTCCTGGCGCTAAATCAACTTCTAAGTTATCAACATCATAACCTGCTTTTTTTAAATTTACTTTAATAGTACCAACAGTTGGTATTCCTGTTGTATTAATTTCACCCCCAGTTTTAAGACTATGACATGAAATTGCTGTCCCAACAATTGGGCTTGATAGTGATACTGATGCTAAAATCATCATTAATTTTTTCATTATTTTATTCTCCTTTGTTTTTCAATAATTTTTATTACATAGTTAATATTAAAATTAGTTTATTAATTTTAAAAAGATTATTTTGTTAAAATTTTGGTAATAATACTTCCCTGTTGTGGTGGGGTTGTTTCCTTTTTAAAAAGAATTAATCGATATGTTTTAATAATATTTGCAATAATAAATGAAATAATAATTATTTTTTTTAATAAAAAAATAACTAATATATTAATTCGATACCGCATAAAAAGATACGATTCCAAAATATTTAAAAATAATGTTAGATTAAAAAACGGATTAAAATAAATTAAATCATTAATTTTATACCAATAAATTAAATAAATACGTAATAATATGACTAAAGAAATAAAAAAGGTAATAATAAATAAAGCATAAAAGAAATAAAACGAAATTAAAATTGATTGATAAAGTTGAAAATAAAACTGCGTAAAAAAACTAAGTAATCATGTTATCGTAATATTTCAATAAATAGTGTATGATAATCAAAAAATATTCGCTAATCATAATAAAATTACAATAACATTAACTTTTAAAATATTATATCATTGTAAGATGATCCGTTTATAATGTTTAAAATCACTTAAAATTTGGATTAAAACAGCTAACAAAAAGAAAAAAGCACCCGTTATTAAAACAATATAAGTTAAATTTAATAAAATACTAACAAATGCTCAATTTGTAAAATGTGGAACAAAACAAGGTAAAAATAACGAAATTCCAAAATATAAACTAAACAAAATAAAATATATATTAAAAAATACTTGAAAATACTTTTTGAAATCTGTTCTCATTTTAATCACCCACACATATTTCCTTTTATTTTAAATTATATCTTTCGTTATATTTAATTAAAAATCTTATTGTGAACCAATAATTAAAATAATTATACCGTGAAAAGTTTTAAAATTAAAATTAAAATTTTATTTTTTAACATATAATTAAAAAGAGAAAAGCTTATATTTTTTACTAAATTCCTATTTAATTAACAACAATGAAATAAAAAGCGAGGAAACTATATGCAACAAAAAAATAACATCTTTTTTATTAAAAAAAAATGAAATATTTATTTTTTTGCAATTCCATTATTCATAATTTCTCTTATTAGTTTAGGAGTTCTCATTGCAACGGGATGATATCAAATTGAATATAAAATTGCTGTTGAACTTGCAAAACCTTTATCAAATGAATTTGTTAAATATTGAGTCCGTTTTTATGATCAATTAGGAAATACTGAAATCGTTATTATAATTATCATTTATCTAACAATATTATTAGAAACATGGTTTTTGCTTAAAATAAAACAAGAAAAGCAAAAATTTATAAAAAATTATTGGATTACTGTAATCTATTATTTCCTAGCCATAGGAGCATGACTTATTGGTAATATTGTTAATTTAGCCTTAATTCCAAGTCTTGACGAAGGCTTTGGACCTGGAATTGACTATCTTCTATTTGATAATTATAAGTATAAATTAACAAGTGCTATTTTAGTTTTTATTTACCAATCATTCTTATTAGGAATTGGTCTTTATTATGTTCGCTATCGGTTAGTTTTAACTAACCGTTTGTTAACAGAACAGACATGAATAAAAGCAACTAAAGGATTAAGTTTTTTAATTAGTACATATATTATTATTGTGATTTTAAAAGGTGTAACACATCGAATCTATTATTATAATGCTATTTTTGGTGATTTAATTGATGCCCATCCTGAATTCTTAGCTGCTTATCTTAAATCGGGTTTTCATTTTGGATATAACTTAGGTAACGGTTATTTTAATAATATTCCATCAGAATGACAATATCCTTGGTGGAAACCGCCAATTAGTTTATTTAGTAATGTTAATATGCCAACATTTAAAACCCCATGAGAATATGCTTTCCCAAGTGGTCATATTAATGCTACATATTGTACTGGCTCAATTATTCTTTTATTTTTAAAAAATAAACAGAACAATAAAATTAACTGAAAAATAAAATTATGTTTTATTATTTGATTAATTCATGTTTTAGCAATGAATTTTGCTGTTGTAATGGAAAGATTCCACTGGATTTCTGACACTGCATTTACCTTTATTTTTTCAACTGTCATGATATTAGTTGTTCATTTTAGTATTAATAAAATTTTTACAAAACACTTAATTTAAAAAATGGACTAAAATGAAAAGGTTTAGATGCTAATAGCATCTAAACCTTTTCATCGTGAAGAATTATATTTTAAATAATAACAATTATCTTATGAATTAATTAAATGATAAGTATCTTCACAAATCATTACTTCTTCATTTGTTCGCATTGCATAAACAAGAACATCTGCTTTTGGAGTTGAAATTAGATTTTCCGTTTCATATGACCTTTGATTTGCTGACAAAGATAATTCTAAGTTTAATAAAGTAACTTCATTAACAACTAATTGGCGCATTTCATCAGAATTTTCGCCAATTCCAGCGGTAAAAACAATTGCATCTGGTTTTGTTTTTAAATCATTAGAATAACTAACAATATATTTTGCAATTTTTTTTGCACTCATTAACAATGCTAATTTACTACGTTGATTATTCGTGCTACTTTTAAAAACATCACGTAAATCAGATGATACTCCCGAAATTCCTAATAAATCAGATTCTTTATTTAAAGTATTAGTTATTTCATCTAATGTTGCACCAATTTGATTTGCAATAAATTGGTGGATTGAGGGGCCAATATCGCCACTTAGTGTCCCCATAATTAATCCTTCTAATGGGGTTAAACCCATTGAAATATTAAAACTTTTACCATTTTTAACTGCACAAATTGAAGCACCATTGCCTAAATGACAAATAATTGCATTAACTTCAGTAAATGGTTTTTGTAAAATTTCAGCTAATCGTTTTGTAATATAACGATAAGAAATGCCATGAAAACCATAACGACGGAGTTGATAATTACTATATCATTCATAAGGAACTGAATATAAATAATTTTCTTCAGGAATTATTGTATGAAATGAGGTATCAAATACTGCAACATTTGGAACATCAACAATCTTACTAAAAGCTTCAATAGCAGCAATTGCTGGTGGATTATGCAGCGGAGCTAATGTTACCATTCGTTTAATTTCTGCAAATACTTCATCGTTAATAATTATTAATTGTGTAAACTTTTCACCACCATGCACAATTCGATGTCCAATTCCTTGAATATCAGTAAAATCTTGAATAATATAATGTTCTTTTAATTTAGCGATTAAAATTTTCGCTGCTGCTTTATGGTCTGGAAAATATTCTTTTGTTTGAAACTCCTGACCATTAAATTTAAGGGTAAAAATTGCATCAATGTTAATTCGTTCAACTAATCCTTTGCAAATTACTTCATAATTTTTTGCTGAATCAACTTTATATAATTGAAATTTCATCGAACTACTACCCGCATTGATTAATAAAATCATTTTTTTTCCTTTCTAATCATTTGATTTATATATACATAAATATGGTGTCACTAAAACAGTATTGTAAATATCATTAATAGTAGCACCAAGTGATAAATCATTAACTGGGGGGGTCTAATCCAATAACAATTGGACCAATTTCTTCAAATCTCCTTAATCGTTGAGAAATTTTAATGTCCAATGTTTACCGCATCCAAATTTGGAAAAACAAAAATATCAACAGGTGCTTTTAAGACTAATGACGGCGCTTTTTTATTACGAATAGCATCATCTCACGCGGTATCAAATTGAAACTCACCATCAACAGAACAATTTTTTAAATTCTTTGCTTGGACAAGTTCATAAAGGAGTACGGACTTTATCAACAGAAGTCCCATGCCCTGAACCTTTTGCTGAAAAAGATAATAATGCCATGTTTGGCTTTTGAAAATCAAAAAAATGACTAGATTCATATTCTAAATAAGCAATATCTGCTAATTCCTCAGCCGGTGGTTCAAAATTCAAAGCACAATCAGTAAAAATATAACGTTCATTATTCCGAACCATTAAAAAAACGATGAAACTAATTTTACACTTGGTTTTGCTTTAATAATTCGCAATGCTGGACCAATAATATCTTTTGTATCATAAATAATTTCACCAACCATTCCATCAGCAAGACCTTTTTTAACTCATAAAATTGCTAAATAATTACATTCACGAACTAATTATTTAGCTTCTGATAATAAAATTTTTCCTTTTCGTAATTTAACAAAATATTCTGCTAATTCTGTTTCATTTTGCTCTTCAGAAACAATAACTTCCTTTTGTAATTCATTAATTGTTGTAGGAACTTCTGCTCGTGTTGCAAAAACAAGAATTGGCGTAATATTTGTACTAATTAATTGTTTCGCTACTGTTTGAATTCGTTCAGAATTTTCTTCTGGAAAAATAATTTTTATTTTGTGAGAAAAGATATTAATTTTTTCAAGTATGTTTTTTAATTAATTAAAAATTTTCCTATTTTAATTGTTGAAGTTTTACTATATCAAGGACAGTATTTCAAGTCCCGTCATAATGCACAGCACTGCCAAGATGAAACGCATCACAATAATGACTAATTTCGCGATAATTAATCAAATTAATACTACTACCTCCTTGAATTTGAACACCATAATTCCGAAGACTTTGTAAAGTTACTAAATTTTTCATAATTGGAGTTATTCCACCTTGGGTTAAAACTATGATAATTCCTAATTAAACTAATTGTTGAATAGCAGTAATTTTATCTTCAATTAAATCAAAAGCTCTGTGAAAAATAATTGATAATGGATATGCTAAGGAAATTAATTCTTTCATTCGTAATAAATCAATTTGATGCGTAGGTGTTAAAATACCGACCACAATACCTTCTGCCTTTGTTATTTTAATATAAGAAATATATTTTTTAAGTTGAAAATATTCATTAGCCGAACAATAAAAATCAGCATCACGGTGACGAACCATTACCCGAATAGAAACTTTAATTCGTTCAGTACATTCTTGAATAACTGCATAAGATGGTGTTAACCCTCCGCGCGATAAATCAGCACATAATTCAATTCGGTCAATATTTCCAGCTTGTTCAATAATTTGGCATTCTTCGTATTTTCTTGCAATAACTTCAATAAAATTTATTATTGTTCCCCACTAATAAATTTAATGCGATTAATAATTCCATTAATTTTATTATTATATGTTCCTAACTTAATATTTAATAATAAGACATTATTAGTTTTTAACAAATTAGCATAATCTTTATAAATACCAGAAAAAACAGTAATACTAATTTCGTCACTTTCATCATAACAATCTAAGAATGCCATTTTATTGTTGTTTTTATCAGTAATTACTTTTACTCGCTTCACGAGAACTAAAATATTTGTTGATCCTAAACTTAAACGCAAATTACTAATTAATGTTGTTTTATCTTGGTACCCTGCTTTTTCACGAATATATTTTAATGGATGATTAGATAAATAAAATCCTAAAAATCCATATTCTTTTTCTAGACATATAACTTCATCGTTTGGTTCTATTACTAGTTTTGGTTTTTCAGCTAATGAAAAATCAACAATTAAATTTTCATTCTCTTCTTGCGTTTTAATCAACTCAATATAAGTAAGAATCCGGTGGTAATTATTAAATAAGGTAATCCGGTTCAGCTTAAAAACATCTAATGCTCCAGAAAAACATAATGCCTCATAAGTTTTTCTATTTAAGCCTTTCTTATATAAACGAATAAACAAATCATATAAATCCATAAACATCCCATTAGTTTGATACTCTTGGGCAATTTTATTAAAAAAAGCAAAACCAATTTGTTTAATAATTAATAATGGAACACAAATTTGATTATCAATTGTATGATACTGTCGATATGGAGCATTAATATTTGGTGGCACAATTGTTAAATGATTCTTTTTTGCTAAAGCAATATAATCATTTGTTTTATGTTCATCCCCAATAACATGTGTCAATAAACTAGCTAAAAACTGGGAAGGATAATTTGCTTTTAAATAGGCCATTTGATAACCTAACAATGAATATGCAACTGCATGGCTCCGATTAAACCCATAGGAAGCAAATTTATAAATTAATTCTCAAATTTCTTGTGCTATTTTTTCAAAATAATGATTTTTAACAGCATCTTCAATAAATTCAGTTTTCATTTGGCTCATAATTGATGCATCTTTTTTCCCCATTGCACGACGAAGCACATCAGCTTTAGCTAGTGAAAAATTAGCAACTTTTTGAGCAATTAGCATAACTTGCTCTTGATAAACAATAATACCATAAGTTGGTGCTAAAATTTCAGCTAGACGTTCATCAATATAGGTAACTTTTGCCAATTTTTTTTTTCGTTTAATAAACAAAGGAATATTATCTTGTGGACCAGGACGATATAACGAAGAGGTTGCAACAATATCTTCTAATTGGTTTGGAACCATATCAACTAAAACCTTTGTCATCCCTGGTGATTCTAATTGAAAAATCCCTTTTGTATCCCCTTGCGCTAATAATTGATAAGTTTTTTGGTCATTTAATGGTAAGGTGTAAACATCTAATTTTACTTTTGTTTCTTGGTAAATATTATCAATCACATCATGTAAAATTGTTAAATTTCGTAATCCTAATAAATCCATTTTTATAATTCCCAATTCTTCTAAATAATTCATTGAATATTGTGTTTGATAAATTCGATTATAGCCTTCTTTAATTGGAATAATTGTTTGTAAGCGTTGTTGTGTTAAAACAACACCTGCTGCATGGGTCCCTGTTTGACGTGGTAAACCAATAATTTTTTTTAAATGCAAAAACACTTGGGGGTATTTCTTCTGATAAATTTCAAAAATAATATTAGCATTAATTGCTTCTTCATAATGATAATTATATTCTAATTGAACTGCTTTGCTCATTTTATCTGCTTCTTCAATTGAGATATCAAAAATTCGACAAATATCTCGAATTGCCATTTTCATCCCAATTGTCTGGAAAGTAATAATATGAGCAACATGTTCACTACCATATTTTTCAAATAAATATTCAATAACCATTTCTCGTTTATCATCTTCAAAATCAATATCAATATCTGGTAAACTTTTTCTCTCTGGATTTAAAAATCGCTCAAAAAGTAAATTATAAGCAATTGGATCAATTGTTGTAATATTTAATAAATAACTGACAAGACTACCAGCAGCACTACCGCGGCCAGGACCAACAAAAATATTTTGTTGTTTTGCATAACGAACATAATCTCATACAATTAAAAAATAATCATTAAAACCCATTTTATTAATCACCGTTAATTCATAAGTTAATCGTTGCAGATATGTTGTTTTAGAACCATTAATTTTTTTTTGTTTTAAGGCTGTTTGACAAATTTCTTGTAAAAAATGTTGTGCGGTCTTCCCTTCTGGGGTTGGATAACGTAATAAATTATCAAAAATAGTACCTTTATGCAAGGGAAAAACATCAATTGTCGTAATAAATGTTTTAATATTGTCAAAATATTGTTGATAAAGGGGTGGGGGGGGAACTCAACCATATAAATCTTTCATCTTACTTTCTTTAAATAAAGTTTGTGTTTTAATTGTATCAACAACTTTATAAGCAGTAAAATCTTCACTTGTAAAATATTGTACTTTATTATTTCAAATAATTTGTTCATTTGCAACTAATGCTTGCAACGATTCTAACAACAATAAATTCCCATTATTAATACCTAAATATAAATCCGTTCCAACTTTTAAAATTTTTCTTAGCGTTTGATATAACTCAGGTTGATAATTATCTGTTGTATAATTAATAATAATCTTAACATCTGTTGTTAAAAAATTACTAATTTCCTCTAATGTTACATTTTGCTTATTTTCAGTATTAATCATTATTAAAGATGAAATTTCAACTAAATTAAAATAACCATTTTGATTACGAGCAAATAAATTCATATTATAAGGAATATCATTCAATAAAATAATAACATTTAAGCCAATAATTGGTTTAATTTTATTTTTTTGACAAAGCTGACAAAATTCATAAACGCCAAACATATTATTATCACAAATTGCCAATGATGATAAATTAGTTGTCATAGCATAATTAAAATATTTATCAAAAGTAATTAAAGATGATAATAAACTATAACTTGTTCGAACATTTAAATGGGGAATTGTCATCATTGCTACCTCACTCTTCTATCATTGTAGCGAAAAAAAATAAAAACCACAATTATGGCCTAATTTTATAATTTAATTGCAATAATAATAATTATAATTCATATATTATTTTAATATTTTCATCTTTAACATCACGAATAATTGAAAATTCTTCATCAATTAATATTGTTTCTTCTAATAAGTTTGTTTGTGATTGTTCTGCTTTTTGTAATTCAAATTCATTAACTAATTGTTTTGCTACTTCTTTCTTTTTTTGAAAAAAACTAGTTTTCTTCTTCATAAATCACATCCTTACCAACCACATATGTTGTTATATTTTTTTTAATTATAACATCAATAATTTCTGTTCACATTAAATTATTTTCTTGAAATTCTGCTTGTTTTAAACGTGGTTTTGTAACAGGATTCATTGGAACAAATAAACTACAACAATCTTCAAACGGTAAAATTGATGTTTGATAAGTATCAATTTGTTTTGCAATATCAATAATTTCATTTTTATCAAAACACAATACTGGCCGCAAAATCGGCAATGTAGAAACATCATTGATTGTATTAATACTTTCAATTGTTTGAGAAGCAACTTGTCCTAATGATTCTCCAGTAATAATTGCCTGACATTTTAAATCTTTAGCTAATAAATTAGCAATACGATAAAACATTCTTCGCATAATAATAATTCGATAACTATCATCAGGAATATGTATTAATTCATGTTGTAACATTGAAAAATTAACCACATGCAATCGTTGCTGATTTTGAATAGCATAATAATTTAATTTTTGAACTAAAGTTTTAACCTTTTGTAATGCTTCTTCTGTCGTATGTGGCGGTGTTGCAAAATGTAAATATTCAATATTCATTCCCCGTTTCATTGTTAAAAAAGCTGCAACTGGTGAATCAATTCCTCCTGATAACATTACTAATCCTCGTCCAGATATTCCAAATGGTAAACCACCAATTGTTTTAATTTTATTAACAAAAACATATGTAAATGTTCGGCGTACTTCAACATCAATTTGCAAAACTGGTTGATGAACATCAACTTTAACCTTTGTTTGTTGTAATATTTTTGGTGCTAATTGTTGCTTAATTTCCGTTGATGTCAGTGGAAAAGTCTTATCATTTCGGCGCACTTCTAATTTAAAAGTTGATGGTTGATAATAATTTACAATATTAATTGCACAATTAGCAATCTCTGATAAATCACAAGCAACTTTTTTGGCTAATGATAACGATGATGAACCAAAAACATTTTTAACAATGTTAACAATTTCCATACTAAGCGTTGCATCTAATAGTTCAATAAATAAACGATCAAATTCTTTTTTAATTTGATATTGATTTTCATATCCTGTTAATTTTATTTTAATATTATTAACTAAAACTCTTGTAAAATTATTACGGTTTTTCCCTTTGGTTGTTAATTCTCCATAACGAATTAATATTACATCAAAATTCATTTTATACTCCATTTTCTATATTTTTCCTTGTTCTTCATTAATAATTTTTAACGCTAAAAATAATGAGCCATCATAATCACCATCGCGATAAGCAATCTGAGCATTACGTAACTGGTCATCAACATCATCATTTGTTAAAATAAATTTTTGTGCATAAACTAATGTTTCTTGTGATAATAAATCTAATAAAATATTATTTTTAATTTTTTCAAACAATTTTAAAACTTCTGTTTTCAGGCGATTTAGTTTACCTGTTACTTCATCAACTTCACTAGGATTATTAACATCAAATGATATTCGTTTAATTTTTTCCAAGGATTGTCGATAATTGCTAATTTCTTTTTCATATTTTGTTAATAATTTTTTATATTGTAATTGATTTAAGCGAACTTCAGCTTGTAATAAAACCACTTCTAACAAATGAATTGTTTTTCGAATTTCAGTTTCTGCAAAATTACTTTTTTCAATAATCTTTACAACATTTTCTAATGCTTCTTGGGTTACAACAGCATTTTCTAATAAATGTACTAATTTTTGATTAAAATTAACATAATCGCGACCATTACGATTAATTTCTAAGACTAAGCGGTTGGTATCATGCGTTAAATCCTTTGTTTTTCCCATTGCTTCACGATAAATGCCTTCTTCATGTGCCGTTAATGTTGATGAACTACGTAATGCCTCAATTTGTCGAGAAATTGCATTAAAACTCCGTTCAATTTTATTAATATAATCCATTACAACTTGATAATATTTTTTAAAACATGAAATAATTGCTTTTTGATATTCAATACTTTGATCAAAATCACTAATTTGATTAATAATTTCAATTGTTTTCTTTGTTGCTTTTTTATATTGCAAGTTATCAATATATTTAGAAATTAAAATTTTAGTTTCATCAATCTTTTGGGTTAATTCATCAAAACTATACTTTAATAAATCATTACTACTTTCATCTTTATTGAAAAGAACATATTTATCTTTTAATAAAGAAAGTTTATTTGGAACCACTTTTGTTAACAAGGTTTTAATTTGTGGAATATTGTCTAAAATTTCAACAAAAATAGTTAAGGAAATAGTAATATTGGATAAAATTTGTTCTGTTTTAACAAAATCACCCGCTGTTAAATAATCTTCAAATTCATCAAACATAATTTCAATATTTCGTTCAAAATCACTAATTTTTTTAGAATCTAAAGATACATTCATTTGCAATTTAACTGCATCTTCTAACAATGAATTAAACATTTTCTTATGTGCCAAAATATAATCTCGTTGTAATAATTCAATTCGCAATTGGCTGTTAATTTCATCTAATAACCGACGAGCTTCTTTTTCCAATAAAGTTAATTCTTTTAACAACTGAATAATTTTTTGTACTGCTACTTTCGATATTTTCTTGGATGTTGTTTTATTAATTTGATATAATTTACGAAATACTTCTAAACAACTTATTAATTTTTTCTCATAAATAATTTCATACTTTGTTCGTCAGATAATCAAGTCTTTTGCATAGCGATTATTATAACGAGCAATTTCAGAAATCCGAAAAATTTTATGTTTTAACGGTAATCGTTTTAAAATATCAAATTTTTGTAAAACTTTAATTTCAATTGTTTTTAAATAACGCTTTTGTCCTCACAATACTAATGTTATTATTAATAGTAAAAAGCAGACAAAAAATAAAATTAGTAATGTTAATTTAATTGGATTATTAATAATATTTTCCATTTTGCCTAGCCCCCAATAATTACTATATATCAATTGAATTATAGCACTTGCAAAAGATATTACATTAAAAATTAGAAAAAAATATTGAATTATCCTTAATTTTATTATACAATATTTCCTAGACAACACACAGAGAAGCAGCAGAATTGCATAGTAATGTTCTTAGTTTTTTATTAATTAAAATTTAATGTTAAAGTAACCCTAGCTGTTAGGGCGAAGCAAAAAAACTTCCTTTATTAGAGCAATTCAATGAATCTTTTTGTATGTCATAATGATATATAGGAGGTTTTTTTAATGGCACGTTATCGTGGAAGTATATTTAAAAAAGCAAGAAGATATGGTTTTAGTATCTTAGAAAACGACAAAGAGTTTTCAAAAGGGAAAAAAAGAACAACACCACCTGGTCAACATGGGCAACGTCGTTCAAAATTATCAAACTATGGATTACAATTACATGAAAAACAAAAAGTTTGTTATATGTATGGTTTAACAGAACGTCAATTTCGTAACACTTACAGTAAATCAAAAAAAATGAAAGGAATTACCGGAACAAACTTCTTAATTATGTTAGAATCACGTTTAGATAACATTGTACATCGTATGGGACTATCACAAACAAGAGCAGGAGCTCGTCAATTAGTAAATCACGCTCATATTCTTGTTAATAGGAAGAAAGTTGATATTCCATCGTATAATTGTAAACCTGGTGATGTGATTAGTATAAAAGAAAGTTCACAAAAAAATGTTAAGATTTTAGAAAGTTTATATAGTCAAGTTAGTACATTAGAATTTGTTAAATTTGATAAAACTAAAATGACAGGAACATATGTTCGTTTCCCTCTTCGTGAAGAACTAAATAGTAATATTAATGAAGCACTAATTGTTGAATGATACAACCGTTTAGTTTAAAAAAACATCTCTTTTGAGATGTTTTTTTAATTTATTAAAGTTTTACATATTAGCTTGTTACTCCTAGTTTTTTCAATCTTTTATAGATTTGTTTATTTTTATCACTACTTCACAAACCATATTTAGTATTAAAATATTTTAGTAAAGCATAATCAAAATTAAGATTTACTAGTTGTTTGATACATTTAAAATAATCATTTTTAAGTGGCAAAATAATTTCTGTCACTTTTTGTTTTCAAGCTTGTTTATAAACAATTCCACTATAAATATCATTTAATTCAGGAACAATATAATTATAGATTCCACCTAGCCCACAGGTTTCACCCGGATTTTGAACTGGATTTGGATATTCAACAATTTTAATATGTAAAAATAAATGTTCTAATAAATTACAATAGACTAAATGATCAGCTTTTTGATAATCAAATGGATTTTTCTTTGCATATGTCGGAGTTGATAACATAATTGCTTTATCTTCATCAATATGATGAATATATAATCCTTCACTTCCCCGCGGGATTCCACTTATCTTTTTAGTACAACCAAAATCAGAAAATGAATCTTTTGCAACTGGCCCATATTTTTTTAATAAATAATTAACGCATTCAGCATATGACTGTGATAATAATTGTTCAATTTCAGTTATAGAGCATACCCCCCAAAAAAAATCTTAAAATTAAGAGCGTGTTTTAATTATTATCTAGTTAGTAAATAGTACTTAAATTGTATCACTCAAAAAAAGTTTTAATAAAAAACTCTTTTGAATAATTACTAGGTCCAATTTTTCTTACTGATATTGTTATACTTCTGCTAAAAAAAGTATTTCTTTGAACAAAAAAGGTTTTTGTTAAAATTATTAAATTTTCTTTCAATTCATTTTTAACTAAGATTAATTTCTCGTGTTTGTGTAATAATCCAGTCGCTGCTTTATCAACGGTAGTAATAAAAAAGCTTAGGTTTTATAAAAAATATAAATAAAGTAATTAAATAAAAATTAAATTAATAGCTTATTAGAGCGAATTTTTATTTGCATTATTCATCAGATAGTATCTTTAAAATTAAAAATTAACCTATTTTTCCCTACAAATTAGTTAATTTTTATAATTTCCTTTCTGTGATTTATTATATTTTTTCGGTTTAACAACTAATAATATCATTTTTAATAAAGGTACTATATGATGAATAATGCAATACTAAAACTTAATATTTTGATGCTTAAAGATGGATAACTCATCTATGGAACGAAGCTTTAAAGAAAGTGTGAAAGCGATTGGATTTACTATTCTATTCATTTCTTTAATTCTCGGCAAGATTAATCACTTGTGAAATGTAAGTGCATGTATTTTTTGGTTTGTTTTCATAAAAAGAGTGCTGTTAAACCGAAAAAAACAATATCGGACACTAAAAAAAACAAGAGGGTTCGAACTCCAAAAGGTTATTTTTTTTGTATAAAGTTGTCTAGGGATGGATGAAGCGTAATTAATAACTGGGTAAACTTTTTTTTGTTTATTTCCGCGGGGGGCTAAACTATATCAAAATATTCTATCCTCCCCCTCTCACCCCCAAAGTGAAGCGGGCGGCGAAGTAATTAAATACTAAAATAAATTATCTACTAAATATCAAAATATTAACCAATAAAGGAATATTATGTTTTTTAAAGAAAGGAAAATATTTGATGAAAAGATTAAATAAAAAAATTATTAATAAATTACAAGAATTCTTGCTTGAGCAAATTTTTGAAAACTAGCAATTGTGCCTTTTTTAGTATCTTCACCATATCCACCATGCACATGACAGTCAATAAAACCAGGCATAATAATTGCTTGTTATAAATCATAACCTCTTTGATCAGTATGACCTGCTGTAATTTTAACAATTTTATTATCTTTAATTTCAATTCATTGATTTGAAATTACTTCTTCTTCACAAATTATTTTCGCATTTTTTAAAATCATTTTGTCTTTCTCATCTTTCTATCTTAAAACTTAAAATTTAGTGGTATTTTTTTAAGATCAAAGATAACTTTCTTATGTCCCAAGCAACGATAAAGCAATGCTAAAATTAACATATGATTATTTTCCCGAATCAAATAAGTTTGCTTTCCAACCGTAATTTTAACACCAATATCAATAAATTCAACATTTGAAATATCTGTTAAATTAAACTGAACTACTTTCTTATTATTATTCTTATCTAAACCATCAATAATAAAGCGCTTATTAGTAATTAATAAAACACCCTTACAAAAAAACTTAATATCTTTATGGGTTGTAAAAAGATGAATATTAACAGCATTATTTTTAAAATGGCACTTTTCCTTTGGTTGTAAATCAAATGCCACTGGTAAAACTTTTAAGGAACGTCATAATGTAAAATTAACTTCTTCAACATTATAAATAAACTCTTGTTCACGACCAGTTAATACTAAATCTAATTTTCGTTGATATTTATAAAACCGATGAATAAAATCTTGGGTATAAGCAAAATTTTTTAAAATTCAACGTTTAAAAATTCAATATTTAAAATTACGGAAATTCTCAGTTCCCATCTTTTTCTGATAACGGTATAAGACAAAGCGTGGTTTATATTTAAAATTGTCTTCATTTAACGCAAACTTTCACTCTTCACGTTTTAAATAAAAAATTATATCTTTTGTCAATCTTGAAAACATTCCCATCACCTTTATTAATTATATAACAAAAATAAAAAACTCTAAACTAATCTACGATTAATTTAGAGTCTAGGGTTATTTTTAACTAAATTCAATGGTGGTTCAGGACAGAATTGAACTGTCGACACTTTGAGCTTCAATCAAATGCTCTACCAACTGAGCTACTGAACCACGATTGGCGGTCTTGACGGGACTTGAACCCGCGATCTCCTCTGTGACAGAGAGGCATGATAACCACTTCACTACAAGACCATTGGTTGCGGGGGCAGGACTTGAACCTGCGACCTTTGGGTTATGAGCCCAACGAGCTACCACTGCTCCACCCCACAATTTTAATACTATCATAACTTAACTTTTAATTGCAAGTTTTTTTAAAAAAATGGCGGAAGATGAGGGATTCGAACCCCCGCGCGGCTTTCACCGCCTGTCGGTTTTCAAGACCGATCCCTTCAACCAGACTTGGGTAATCTTCCAAAAAATGTTCGGAAAGTAACTAAATAATAAATGGTGGACCCTACTGGACTTGAACCAGTGACCATCCGGTTATGAGCCGGATGCTCTAACCAACTGAGCTAAGGGTCCATGGTAGCGAGAAAGAGACTTGAACTCTTGACCTCCCGGGTATGAGCCGAGCGCTCTAACCAGCTGAGCTATCCCGCCATATCAAGTTTAATTGCTTTACTAAAGTTAATGGTGGACCCGAACGGGATCGAACCGTCGACCCCCTGCGTGCAAGGCAGGTGCTCTCCCAGCTGAGCTACGGGCCCAAAATATTATAAAAAATGGTCGGAAAGACAGGATTCGAACCTGCGACCCCTCGGTCCCAAACCGAGTGCTCTACCAAGCTAAGCTACTTTCCGAAAAAAAATAACATTTAAATAAATGGCGCGCCCAGAAGGATTCGAACCCTCAACCTTTTGATCCGTAGTCAAACGATCTATCCAATTGATCTATGGGCGCATAAGAAATAAAGCAGTATTTAAATGTTGACCAGATTTAAATGGAGGCACTAGTCGGATTCGAACCGACGATCGGGGAGTTGCAGTCCCATGCCTTATCCACCTTGGCTATAGTGCCATAAAATCTAAACCCCTACTATATTATCATATTCATAATTCATTTCAAGATAAATAAATAAAAAACTTAAATTCATTATATTATTTTTATTTATTCTACAGCAATTAAAAACGGGTATAATGTTTGATCACCATCAATAAATTCATATTCAACATCAAAACTTTCATCTAAATATTTTCGAATTGCATTAATATCACGTGTTTCTGCTTCTTCACCAACAAAAATTGTAACAATTTCTGTTGATTTTGTAATTGATCGGTCAAACAAGTATTTCATTGTTCGTGATAAGGTTGGAAATGAACAAATAATTTTTTTATTCATAATTCCCATATATTCTCCTTTGTTAATTTTAACACCATCAATTGAAGTTGTTTTTGCTGAAACAGTAATTGACAAGCTTGTCACATTTTTAAAACTTGCTTTTAATGTTGAATAAATCTTTTTCGGTATCTCTCCCGGTTCAAATGATAAAGCTGCTACCATTCCTTCTTGAATTGATGTTGTTGGCACAACATAGACATTGGACTTACGTTCAACTTTTGCTGCTTGTTGCGCTGCTAAAATTGCGTTACTATTGTTTGGTAAAATAAAGACATCAACCGCATCAACTGCTTCAATTGCACTTAAATAATCATCCGTTGATGGATTCATTGATGCTCCACCATTAACTGTAAATTGAATATTTAAATCAGTTTTGAAAAAATTAGCAATGCCATTTGATGGCGTAACAGCAATAATAGCGGCCATATTTTTCAATTGCCGATTAATTTTAATTGTTTTAACATGTTTGGCTGCTTGTAAATTCATATTTTCAATTTTAATATTCTTAAACTCACCATGTTGTTGTAAAAAAGTTAAAATATAACCAGGAAGTAAAGCATGGAGATGAACTTTTAAAATATCATTATCAACAACTGCAACAATTGATTTTCCACCTTGATCTTCTAATGTTTGGCGAATTTGCATTACATTAATTTTATTAATATGCTTATGATCTAACATTACAATTGCTTCAGTACAATAACCAAATTCTTCATTTTGTAAATCCATAACAATATTTTCACCAGTATTTTCAACATGTTTTTTTCGTTGTGGCACAATTTTTCCTGTTTTTCAATATTCTGTAATGCCTTCAAATATTTTTACTAAACCAAAACCACCTGAATCAACAACACCAACTTCTTTTAAAACTGGCAGTAACTCAGGAGTACGATTCAATGACTCAGTTGCAAAATCAACAATTTTTTGGAATAACTCTGGAACAGTAATTTCTTTTTCTAATGTTGAAACATGTTCCGCAGTTTCACGAATTACAGTTAAAATTGTTCCTTCAACCGGTTTCATTACCGCTTTATAAGCAACCTCATTTGCTTGTGAAATCCCTGCTTTAACTGAATCAAAATTTAATTCATCAAATTCTTTTAAACCATTGGCAAAACCACGAAAGATCTGTGACAAAATAACACCTGAATTACCACGAGCTCCCATAATTAAGCCGCGTGCAAAAACATCAGCAACCTTACTAATTGACTCCGAATTGAGTTCATTAATTTCCTTAACAGCATTAGTCATCGTTAAATTCATATTTGTTCCCGTATCGCCATCAGGAACTGGAAAAACATTTAATTTATCAATTTCTGGATAAAAATTATATAAATTATTATAACCGCTAATCAGTGAATCTTTAAAAGATTTTGCATTAAATTCCATTTCTATCACCTTTACATTTTTCATCAATTAATTTCCCTTTTTTAGTTCTCCTAAGTGATATAACTGTAAATCTTGCATCATTCAAATATCTCATTTTAATAAATTTCCTACCTAAATTAATAAGTCTTGAATATTTACATTCACATAAATCATAATATCGTTTGAATAAATATCCAGTTTTTCTAATTCATATTTATTCCTAATTTGTATTTCTCGGGCAATATCTTTAATATTTACTCCTTCTAGCAAAATAATAAAGATATCTATATAAAAATTACGACCATCTTGTCTCAATTTAATTGACTGTGAGTAATCTTTAAGTAACATTATCACATTATCTTCATTATTTTTAGTATCATCAACCTTTGCGAATCCAGCGACCCCAGGAACTGTAATTACTGCTGCATGAACTAAATCTGCAATTTTAGATACATTAATTTTTTCAATCATAAAAATCACCACTAAACTAAATTAACGTTATTAATTATAACTAGAAAATATAATAAAGCAATAAATTTATTATATTTTCTTAATTAAATTGTTAACTTTTCGTTGTCTTTCCCATTTAAAATTATTTAAAAAAATCATCAATATTTGTTAACATATGACTAGGACTAACAAGTTTCTCTAATGTCTTCTCTTCTGCTAAGATTAATTCTTGATATTTTAAAACAAAGTCTTTTGTATTAATTTATTTTTTCTGAAACATTTTTAATTTTAATACATTCATTAATATCCTCTCAAGAAAATCCATGTTGTACTCTTAAAGAAGATATTGCATGAACAATACTATGGTTTAATGATTCTTGATTACGTTTTCCTACAATTGTATTATCAAATGATAAAGTTTGAGTAAAATAATAATGATTATTCCCTTGTTCACTTGTTTTTCGTACTGTCATTTGTCATTTCAATCATAACATTTTCCCTCCTAGATGTAATATTACTATAAATTAAAGTTAATTACCACCTTTTAAAATTTAATCATTAAGTAAAATATTTACTAAATACTAAGTAAATAAACAATTTTCAATTATAAAATAACTTACGATATTATAAAAAATATTACTTTTTAATAAAATGAGTTATTATATAATATTATATAAATAGTGTATGACTATTTTAATTAGTAAATAACGTTATTGTACAATAAAAAAGGTGTAAACATATAAACAAAATAAAATTTTTATTTAATTTTAGATAAAGTGGATAGTGATTTTAAAACATTATTAAAATATTTTAACAAATTAGAAAATAAATATCTTAAAATAATAAAAAAAGATAAAAATCTAAAAAAAACAATAAATTTAGAAAAATTATCAGATATTAAAAATGTTACAAATGAATTATAAAAAGAAGTAATTTTTCCTCATTTTCAACATAAAAATGAAGAAATTGTTACAAATGGAAAATAAATTATTGAAACAATTCGTGGTACTTATCAAAATTTAAGAACTAAACTTAATAACTTTGTATTAAATACAGACAAAGCAATAATTGATCCACAAAAAATACCCAATGATATTTACCTAAAACAAAAATAAATCCAATTTCAAAACCACCACATTTAAAATTATCTATTCAAAAATTATTAAATTTATAATCACAACCAAGACCAAGTGCGATTCAAGCACAAGACAATCAAAAAAGCAAACCACCTGTTCCTCCCAAACCACATTTAACAGATTTACAAAAAATAATATTATTGTAATTCACAAACAAGTAAAAAATATGAACCAACAAAAAAATCAACCAGAACAGGTAACACAAGTTGAAGAAAATTCAAGATAAGATAAAGATGGATGACGCTCTTAACAATAGTTTTATCCATTTTTTAATTTAAATTTAGCAAAAACTAAAGGTTTTCATAAAAATTATATTTATACTTGCTTTTAATTTAAAAATTAGTTATTATTTTATAGTATGTAGATATAAAGGAGTGAAATTATGGCAAAAAAATGTGAAATTACTGGTAAAAGAGCTTTATCAGGAAACAAACGTTCACACGCATTAAATGCAACTCGTCGTAAATGAAATGTTAATTTACAAAAAGTAAGCATTGTTCTTGATGGTGAAGTCAAAACATTACGTATTGCAACAAGAACTTTAAAAACATTAAAACGTAAAGGTCAAATTACTCAATAAATAAAGTTCAAGGACACATTCACAAAATAATAAAAAAAGGAAACATAAATTTTAAAATTTATGTTTCCTTTTTTTCTAAAATACGATAAAATTAAAAAGGTTCAAATGCCCATGTGGCGGAATTGGCAGACGCAGTAGACTCAAAATCTACCGAAGAAATTCGTATCGGTTCGAGCCCGATCATGGGTACCAAATTTTAAAGCAAAAAATAATCGGTTTTAAAAACCGATTATTTTTTGCTTTAATTTATTTACTATAAATTGCAACAACTTGTCCTGTTAAAACATCAATATTCCCGACTGACGTAAGAAATTCATTACTAACTGCATTAGGAGATAATTCTGACAATTTTAATTGGTTAGCATTATATTTTAAATTACTAATTGTCACAGTTGCTGCTTGCAAACTAAATAATGAAAAATAACGATAACCTACCTTTTTATAAACTTCATTCATTCCTGGTTTTAATAAATAAGCATAAGTATTATCATTCATAAAAATAATATTATAGCGATAAATAAAGTTAAAACAACTCAGCTTCATATCAAAGCGATTACCTTGTGCAATAAAAATAATTTCTTGTGGTTTTAATTTTAACGCTTCTTGTAAGGCTAATTCACCATCAATATAATCTTTAATTTGGGAAACTATTAATAACTCTTTTGCTTTACTAGTAATTAGTTTTACTTCTGTTGTTGTTAAACTATCCTGGTCACAACAAAAAAGATCAAAAGTATCAAAAGTTTTAATTAAATCTAAGGCACCTCGTTCCACACCAATTTTATAATAATCTTGATACTGCTGTAAATCTAAATTTGTTTCTGAACAAACAATTAAAACTTTATTTGCTTTCATCTGCTAATAATCCTTTCAACCTTGCTGCTAAATCAACATGGTCAAATAAATAACTACCCGCTACTAACACATCAACCCCATATTGTTTACAAAGGGCTGCAGTTTCAGCATTAATTCCCCCATCAACTTCAATTAGTGTTTTGCCATTATTTTGTTCAAGATAATGTCGTAAAATTTTAATCTTTGCTGCTGCTGCTGGAATAAAAGCTTGACCACCAAAACCAGGTTCTACTGTCATTACTAAGACTAAGTAAAGACGATTTAAATACGGGTAAATAATTTCAACTGGAGTTAATGGTTTAATTGCTAACCCAATTTTTATGTTTAATTTTGTTCGTAAACTTAAAAATTCAGTTAATTGTGATTCAGTTAATGCTTCATAATGCAAAGTAATTACTGATGCACCTGCTTTAATAAAGGGCAACAAGTAATTTTCAACACTACTATTTTTAATTTTAACCATTAAGTGACAATCAAGATATAAATCGCTATAACTAGTAATATCAGCTAAAATCTTTGGACCAAAAGTTAAATTTGGTACAAAATCACCATCCATTACATCAAAATGAATTCATTGAGCACCTGCTTTCTTAATTGCTGCTAACTCTTCTTGTAGGATTAAATAATTTGCACTTAAAACACTTGGTGCAACAAAATATTTTTTCATCATTACCTCTTTCTATTGTTCTTGCATAATGCGAACATAATCATTATAAAAAAATTGTGGAATAACATCTGCTTGAACTAATGCTTTTATTTTGCAATGTGGCTCATGTAAATGCAAGCAAGTTCGAAACTTACACTCATTAGCATATTGATTAAATAAATGATAAGAGCGGGCTAATCCTCCTTTTTCATAATCTCTTAAATCAAATGTTGAAAAACCTGGTGTATCAGCAATCATTCCATCTAATAACTCATATATTGCACTAGCTGTCGTTGTATGTTTTCCGCGGCCTAATGCTTTAGAAATTTCTTGCGTTTTAATTATCTCTGCTTGTAATAGTGTATTTAGAGTTGATGATTTCCCACTACCAGTTTGCCCAGTTAACACTGTGATTTTATTCTGAAAAAGTTGTTTAAATTGTTGTCATACTTTTTTATCATCTTTTTTATTACTAATAAAATAAACCTCATAACCTAACTTTGGATATCAATTAAAATATTTTTGATAAAGTTCATCTGTTTTCACTAAATCTTTTTTAGTAAAAACAATAACTGGTTTTAAACTTTTGTATTCAATAAATGCTAAATATTTATTTAATAAATATGAATTAAAAGCTGGTTCTGCCATTGCTGTAATAATAATAACTTGATCAACATTAGCAATTCGTGGCCGGTATAATTCATTTTTACGCTGTTCAATTTGATAAATAATTCCTTGCTTGTTATTTTGAATTTCAAATTGAACATAATCACCAGCAACTGGTTTAATTTCTTGATGACGAAATAATCCTTTTCCTTTGCAAACATAAATTTGATGGTCAATATCATTTTTAACATAACAAAACTCGCTAATAATGCGAATAATCATTCCTGTTTGGTGCATATTATTCTACCCTGGTAAAAACAAGCAAAGACAAACTAAGGCAATAATGAAACAAACTAGTAAGAAACTAAATCATCAAGCAACCTTAATTCTTAAAAATCATGAATAAGAATAATACCGATCATAAAGCTTACACTGCTTACCTTTTACTTCAAACATATTTGATAACTTTAAAGGTTTTTCCGAGCGATGTTCTGATGTTTCAATTGCTTGTAAACTAGTATTAAAATCTACTACTGTCTGAAACCGTTCACTAGGATCTTTTGCAATTGCTTTTAAAATAACATTTTCTAAACTTTGTGGGATTAAAGGATTTACTAACCGTGGTCGTAGTGGCAATTCTTTAACATGTTTAACTGCAACAAAAGTTGGATTTTTTCCAACAAAAGGAGCCATCCCAACCGCTAACTCATATAACATAATCCCTAAAGCATAAATATCAGTGCGTTTTGTTGCTGGTTTTGATTGAACAATTTCTGGCGCCATATATTTTGATGTTCCAATGATTTTGCCACATTCTAAATCTTCACTATTTTCTAAAATTGCAACCCCAAAATCAGCAACCTTGATTTTACCATCATATGAAATCAAAATATTTTCTGGTTTAATATCACGATGAATAATATCATTATGATGAGCTTCCGTAATAGCTAAATTAATTTCATCAAAAAAATATAATAATTCTTTAACAGTACAAGGACCTAATGTTAGTAAACGATCTTTCAAAGTATAACCTTTAACTAATTCCAAAACTAAACAATGACGATTATACGCCTGAAATGAACCATAAACTTTGACCACATTATTATGGGAAAACTGCGCAATTGAGTTATATTCTTTATTAAAACGTTCTACTGCTTCTTTATTTTTTGATAATGTTAATGTCATAATTTTAATTGCAACATGCCGCTTTAATAACATATCATATCCTTCAAAAACTTCAGCCATACCACCATCTGCAATTTTAGCTAAAACATGATAACGATTGTGTAACACTGCTCCAATTGTGATTTGTTCCATTTTCTGCACCCTTTTACCTTATTATTTTAACTTGTAAACATCATAACACAAAAAACTAAGAAGAAAAAAACAACAAATAAAAATAACAGTGCTTTAATCTATTATTTCAAAAACAATTCCGGTTAAATTATCAGTTGATAGATTTTCTAATGCCCGATCAATTAAAATTTTAACCTTATCGTTTAATTTATTTGCTGATTTTAATGTTTCGATTAAATCAATTTCATCAACATAATCATGAATTCCATCGGTGGTTAATAAATACTGTCCTTTAATATCTTCAATAACATAAGTATCAATTTTTAAATTCTTTGTTGGTCCTAAAGCACTTGTTAATACTTTTCAAAAAGTATGCATATTATATTGTTTTTTATATTGACCTTGAAATTCTAATTCTTGTTTTTCTCGATATTCTGTTGAATTTTCCATATTTTGGTCAGTAGTAATTTGATAAATTTTATCATGATGTAATTTATATAACCGTGAATCACCAATATTAATAACATATACTTTTCCATTAGCAATTAAGGCAGCAACAACTGTTGTTCCCATATCACTTGTATCAGGATAAAATTGAGCATAAGTAACCATTTCCTGTTGAATTGCTAAAATTGTTTGACGAAACCATTTATTAATTTCTTCATCGAACAAATGATTAAAATTTGTCCGTTTAAAATGTTCCACCAAACTATCAGCAGCCATTTTACTGGCAACTTCGCCATGTTGATGACCACCCATCCCATCACAAACAATGGCAATATAATTGTTAAAACTATTATTGGCAAAATCAAAGTAATCTTGATTACTACTACGATAAGCACCAATATCAGTTTTGTATCCAAACCGTATTTGCATAATTATTTTCTAATAATCCCTTCATTTTTAGCTCGTAATTGACCACAAGCAGCATCAATATCGTGCCCAAATTCACGACGAACAATACAATTAATTTTTTGCTGTTGTAAAGTTTCAAAAAATCGATTAATTTTTGTACTGCGTTGATACCCATTTTCTGCAACTGTATTATAAGGAATTAAATTAACATAAGCATTTAATCCTCGAATTAACTTTGCTAATTCTAATGCTGTTTCACGACTATCATTAACATTCTCAATTAAAATATACTCAAAAGTAACACGCCGATTAGTTAACTCAATATAATAACGAACTGCATCCATTAATTTTTCTACTTGATAAGCTTTATTAATTGGCATTAATTTATTACGAATCGTATTATTTGGAGCATGTAATGAAATTGCTAAATTAACTTGGGTCTTTAATTCTGCAAATTGTTTAATTTTTGGAACTAACCCACAAGTAGAAATTGTAATATGGCGCGCACCAATTTGATAACCTTTTGAATCATTAATAATGTTGACAAAACTAAGCGTATTATCAAAATTATCAAATGGTTCGCCAATTCCCATTACAACAACATGGCTTACACGTTCATCTGTTGTTGCTAAATAACGATTAACCATCATAACTTGTTGAACAATTTCGGCAGTTGATAAATTACGGGTTTTTTTTAATAGTCCTGAGGCACAAAAAGTGCACGCCATATTACAACCAACTTGTGTTGTAACACAAACAGAATTACCATAACTTTGAGGCATTAAAACTGTTTCAATTTTATAACCATCTGATAACTGAAACAAAAACTTTACTGTTCCATCTTTTGACTTTTGTTCAACAACAATTTTTAATGGCTCAATCGTATAGTATTCTTGTAATTTATTACGATTAGTTTTAGAAATATTTGTCATTTCATCAAAAGAATATATGTTTTTGACATATATTCAATCAAAGATTTGTTCTGCTAAATACTTCTTAAAACCATGCGCAACTAAATCTAATTGTAATTCCTCTTTTTGATATCCAAAAATTGATGTCATTATTTTCCACTCCATTTTTATATATTATAATTTTATCACAAAATAGCATTTGTTAAAATAAACAAAAAAACATTAATTTTTTAATTAATGTTTTTTTATATCTATTTAATTTTAACCCTGTTTTGAATTTAAAAATTCGGCCGCCTCTTTATTATTACGCATTTCAGCTAATAATTCACGCATATACGGTTTAATTACTTCTTGTTCTCCACCATAAATAATTTGAACCGATTGACCACGAATAAGCATTCCGGTGCTGCCACCTAATTTTTTAATTCCATCTTGATTGACAAATTTACTATCAACAACTGTAATTCGTAAACGTGATGCACATGAATCAACTGCCGTAATATTATCAGCACCACCTAAAAATTCAATAATTTTACGTGCCTTTTCTCTTTTTGCCGCATCACCCTTTGCTGGTGCTGATGAAGTTGTTTCATTAGTGCCTTTTTTTGCTTTAAAATCAGCTTTAGTATATAGTTTTGTGATACCATCAAGACCAGGAATTTGAACTTTCCCATATTTAATTGCGAAGTAAAAAGTTGCAAAATAAATTCCAATATATGGAATTCCAACTGCAAGAATTCAATAGAAGTTTGTTCCTTTTCCACCAACAAATGGAATAATACCAAAGACAATAAAGTCAATAAATCCACCTGAAACAGTCATTGATGTATGCACATGTAATAATCCCATTAACATAAATGAAATTGCACATAATGGCATATGAACACCATAAAATAACCATGGTGCTACAAATAAGAAAGTAAATTCAATTGGTTCTGTAATTCCTGTTAAGAAGCAAGTAAAGGCTGCTGAAAAGTAAATTCCCATTACTTGTTTTCGATTTTCTTTTGAAACACTAAAGTACATTCCTGCTGCTGCTGCTGGTAATCCAAACATCATAAATGGGAACTTCCCACTTTGGAATCGTCCTAAATTTAACCCCATATGTTGAACCATTGTAAAGGTAATTTTTGGATCAGCAATAACTTTATACATAATTGTTTGATCACCAACTGCTGCTATTGTTGAAGCATTTAGTTCTGATACTCAACTAGTAATTGCTGCTTGTGCTGCTCCAACTGTAATTGTACTTAAATCAATATTAGCATCAATATAACCAGCTCCTTGTAAATCTTTAATAAAAACCATATAATTTAAAGAGTCTTTTGAAACATTAGCGATTAAATCTGCCATACTTCCCCCGGCTTGTGTTCATCATAATGGTGAATAAAACACATGATGTAACCCAAATGGCACTAATGATCGCTCAAAAATTTCAAAGATTAAAGAATCTAACCCTACTGGTAATTTTCCTGAGTTATTTCCAAATCATGCTAGCCCAGTTCCAATTAATGGTCAAATAATCATAAAAATAAAAGCTAATGGAATTACTGCCATAAATATAATAATTGGAACTAATTTTGTCCCACTAAAAAAACTTAACGCTGAAGGTAATTGTGTTTTATGAAAACGATTATAAGCGAAAGCTGCAATCGCTCCAACAAAAATCCCTCCAAAAACACCAGTATTTAATGAATTAATTCCTAAATTAGAAGTTAATAATTTATTTTGAACTGCTCATGTTTGACCAGTGTAAAATAACAAGTTAAATTGATTAGTTACTCGTGATGAACTAACAATTGTGACAATAACATTCCCTTTGACTAATTCTTTATAAATATCACTGGTTCTCATTCATTTTAATAATTGTTCACCCGTTAGTAAAGTTGGAGTGACTGATGTTACACCATCAACAGTTAATCCCATAATTGGTGAAGCACCACCCTCAATATTAACAACATATTGAATATGAGCATATGCCTCATTTAATAATGACAACTGAATTACATTAAAAACTAAAAACCCGACCACTGAAGTCAATGCTGCTACTCCAGCATCCTCCGTATAGGCCATTGCAACAGAAATACAAAATAATACTGGCAAATTACCAAAGGCAATATCTCCCATTTTATTTAAAAAATTTCCAAAGTATCAAGCTGCTGAAGCAGGATCAACTTTTGATGAAATAGTCGCACCAACTCCTAAGAAAATTCCAGCAATTGGTAACAACGCAATTGGTAACAGAAATGCTTTACTTAATTTACTTAAAGTCCCCATTGTCCTTTGATTTGATTGTTTTCATCAAACCTTTGACATAAAAGGTTTAAGCTTGGCTTTCTCACTCATTTTTGATTTCTCCTTTTAAAATAATAAATTAATATTTCCTAAATAATTATAGAATTTAACTAACTTAAAGTTAGGTTAATTACTACAAATTAAAGTTCTTTTATTTTTTTAAAATAATGATAATTTTATAAAACGAATAAAAAAAGAGCGGAAATACTAATAACATAACAAAAAAAAGCACTATATAACGCAATATTACGTTTAATATAATTTCATAAATCTAAATTTTTATTATTTTTAGAATAATAATCTCCGCTATTATCTAATCGTTTCTTTTGGAAAATTCAAATAATTAACAATATTGTCCCCACGATAATTCCAAAAATTAAAATTAATAAATATGTAATATGTTGTGGCGATAAACTTAGAATCATTGTCTTTTTTACTCTTTCTATTAAAATAACTGCCTTACATTTTGATTTTTATATAAATTTTCATTATTTTATAGTTATATTATAGAATAATTTTGTTAAAAATATGCATAATTTGCATTTTTTATTAAATTAACAAATTATTTTCCACTTTATTATTCGCATAATATGTTGTAAAATAGAATTAGTTGATATTATTAAAATAATTTTCATAATGAGGTTAATGAAAAGAGTTTCTATGTTGTCTGTGTTAACATATGATAAAAATACTTTGACTGATACTGAACTATCAGTTATTGAACAAATTATTCAAAATCCTATTCTATTTACTAGTAAAATACGGTTAAACATTTCATTTTCAGTTATTCATCAGCCATAATTAGTAATTTTGGATGAAGTTTCAACTGGCTTAGATATTGCAGTTAAAGAAACTATCAATTTTTAGAACAAAATATTATTACTAATCAACGAGCAATGTTGTTCGTATCACACAATATGGAATAAATTGAACGTTTTTGTGAGCGGGTTATCCTATTTATTAGCAGAAAAAAATAAAGCTGATTCAGCAGTAACTGATATTCTTCAAAAGTATGGTAGTGTCTTTAACTATACAAAAGAGATGTTTGAAAATGAACAAAATAAAGACTATTTTAATTAAGAGGTCTTTATTTTTATTAGAACTTTTATTGTAGTATTCTGTAATTGCGTTAGTTGTGTTAATCTTATTTTCCAAATTTGGATTAATTTTTAATAAACTTCGAAAAATGATATCAGATATTAAAATTTGAACAATTTTAGAAGATAATGCTGGAAAAACGCTCTTTTTCTTTTATATGAACTTCAAATAAAATTTTATGTTTAATTTTATATAATTGATCAATGTTAGGATTATTAATAACTAAAGTCACATCAATCATAGTAAACTTTTGCTAATTCGGTTATTATTTGCTGATCTCCTGATAATTTAACAATCTTTTTTTAACAACTTCTGTTAACTGATAAGTTCTAATTAATTGTTTAATTTAATCCTGTTAGAAAGATAACTGAAATACTTTACAATAATATTTAATAATATCCATTATTGTTAACCCAAGTGGATATTGGAAATTTTTAAACTGCATTCCAATGGTTAAATTTGGTTGATAAATAATTTCACCATTATTAGGCTTTCGGACACCAGCAATAATCTCGCTTAATGTTGTTTTACCACTTCCATTAGCACCAATTAAACCACTTTTTCCATGTTGATGAATTATTAAATTAACATCTTTTAAAACAAATTTTTGATGGTATTTTTTACTAATAGCTTTGTCTTCTAATATAATTGCCATAAAATAATCATATTTTAAAGTAAATTCTTCCTTATTATTGTTCATTGCTGTTGCAATTATGGTTTATGCCCAAAATATATCTTTTTAAATCTTGTTAATGAATATTTATGATATCAAAAATTGTTCGAATTGAGAATTTTACTTTCCTAAGATCAATTATAATACTTCTTTGGAGAGTATAAAATGGAATATTTTTTCTTGAAAATGGTATAATTTGACAAATTACGCTTTATTTACGATAAAGTTAAAATGAAAATATTTTATTTAATGGAATATTATATAAAATAAAAAAATGATATTCTTAAATATCATTTTTTTATCTAAAAGTACTAATTTTGATTTGTTGTTTTAAACTTTCCACTAACAATTTGTCAGCAATCCCTTGACTAAATGATGTCGCTGATCCAGCACAAATACCAGTTAACATTGCTTCTTGATAATCATTTGTTGCTAAATATGCTCCAACAAATCCAGCAACCATTGAATCACCAGCGCCAACTGAATTAATTAATTGTCCTGTTGCAGTATTACCAACATAAACATTTGTTGTAGTAATTAAGATACTACCATCCTTACCACTACTAATTAAAACATTTTGTACCCCTTGTTCTTGCAATCTTTTTCCTAAAGCAACAATTTCTACTTTTTGAGTAAATTGGTAATTTGTTTCAAATAGTTCATTTAATTCCGCTAAATTTGGTTTAATTAAGAATGGTTTAGCTGATAAAGTTGATAATAAAACATCCTTTGTTGCATCAACAACAAATAAGATTTCATTTTCATCACAGTAAGTACTAATTGTTTGATATAAATCAGATGGACAATTGCGTGGTAATGAACCAGAAATAATTAAACAATCATTTTTGGTTAATTCTGTTTTAAGAATTGTTAACAGTGCCATAACATCATCAGCACTAACATAAAAAGAAAGACCATTTAATTCTGTTTCTTGTTTTATTTCTAAACTTTTAATTTTTATATTAGTTCGGTTTTTACCATTAACTTCATGAAAACAAGCACCAACCTTTTGCTCTATCAAATAATATTCAAACATTTCCTTATTATCACGCCCCAAAAAGCCTAATGCTGTAGTTGAATATCCTAAATGTTGCAACATTATGGCAACATTAATTCCTTTGCCACCAATTACTTCATACTCACTAATCGCTTTATTAGTTTTTCCTACCTGGAAATTAGGAACTTCAATAACTTGGTCAATTGCGGGATTTAATGTTAATGTATAAATCATTTTTTTGTATTCCTTCCTTTTTTATTTTAGTATTATAAAAACCCAATGAGTTGGGTTTTTACTTTTTAAATTAAATTGCTAAAGTAATTTTATTATTTTTAACATCATGCATTCTTCAAAATCCAAGAATCAAGGCACTAATAAAGCTTCCAATAATTAGTGCAATAACTGAAATTAAGACTGCTACCCCAATTGAAGCACCATGATTAGAAATACTAAATCAATTTTTACCATTATCTTGAATTTGCAATAGCGGAAAAACAAAAACTCCCCCGTGGGGTGCTGCTAATGTTACACCAAAACCACTAACAATTGCACCAGTAATAGCACTTCCGGCCATAATTGATGGAATTGTTCGTTTTGAGTCAGCAACAGCAAATGGAATTGCCCCTTCGGTAATAAAACATGCGGCTAAGAAATAGTTAGTATTTCCTTGCTCAACCTCTTTTTTTGTTCAATATTTTTTAAACATTCTTGTACATAGGGCTAATGCTAATGGTGGTACCATTCCTGCTAACATTGCACAAGCCATAAAGACTGTTCCCCCATTTGTTGAACGAATTCCTTCATAAGCTGTTTGTGTAGAATCAATTGTCAAAGTTCCAAAGACATAGGCAGCTTTATTAATTGGTCCACCCATATCAGCAGCCATCATTAAACCAATAATAATTCCAATTAAAGCATTTAAATTATAATCAGAAATTGCTTTTAAACCTAAACTTAAACCGTAGTTTAAATATCCTAGTGGGATATTTAAACTAAACATTAAGACTCCTGCTGCTAAAGCTGTTAGAACAGGGATTAATACAATATCACGAACCCCTCGTAGTGATGGGTGGAACTGAGCAAATCCTTTTTGGCATCCATATACAGCAAAGGCAACAAGATAACCACCAATTAAGGCTCCAAAAAATCCTGAGTTAAAGTTTAAAATTGAATCAGGAAATAATCGCCCTCATGTATTTGCTCATCCTGTTTTATTTTCTGCATCATATAACATTCCAGGAGCATTAGCAATTAATCCTGCTATCATCCCTGGTAATAATCCTTGTGGTCCCACAATCGAGTAACATACATAAGCACCTAAAATTGGGATCATCATAGCAAAGATTACTTTTCCTAATCCCGAAAATCATGCAGCAACATCACGAGTTACCCCAAAATCTTTTCCTGTTTTACCTGAATCTAATAAAAAACCAATTCCTAAAATAATTCCTCCAGCAACCACAAATGGTAACATTCGTGAAACTCCTCCTAAGAGGTTTTTTATTACATCTTTAAAGTTTTTTAAACTTAATTCACCAACTTCATCGTTACCACCTTTGCCACCTTTGCCAATTGTTAAATGTTTATCATTCAAAGCATCTTGAATAACATTAGGACCATTGTAAATAACATTTTTTGTACTTGTTTCTAAATATGAAACACCTTTAAAACGATCCATTCCCGTAATTTTTTTATCAATACCAAGAATAATTGCTTTTGAATTAGCAATATCGGTTGCTGTTAAGACATTTTCATTACCGCTACGCCCTTGCGTTTCAACTTTAATTGTTAAGCCTATTGCCTTTGCTGCTTCTTCCAGTTTTTCTTTTGCCATATAAGTATGGGCAATTCCAGTTGGACAAGCTGTAATACCAATAACATCATAGTGACCATCGGTTTTCATTTTATCGTGGTCAGTAACTGGTTCAATAAATGCTTTAAGAATATCAGCAAAATTTTTGGCCGCACGAATTTGGGTTACAACTTCACTTTTTCCTAAAAAACTAGCTAATTTTGCTAGTGCTTGTAAATGTTGTTCTCCTCCTTGTTCTGGCGTAGTAATCATAAAAATGATATCAACTGGTTTGTTATCTAAACTTTGTCAATCAACTGCCTTTTCTAATGTCATAATTGCAATTGATGGTTTGATAACACTACTGCTTGAACAGTGGGGAATTGCTAAACCATCACCAACTCCCGTTGGACCTTCTGTTTCACGTTTTTCTAAAGATTTAATTAGCTTTGCTGAATCAGTAACTGTTTCATTGTTAACTAATGCTGTTGCTAATGTTGAAAAGACTTCAGCTTTATCTGTCGCAGAAGTTTTTAAAAAGGTTGTTGCTTCAGTAAAATAATCAATTATTTTCATATTTTTTTATCTTTTGATCCTTTCTATGAACTTGTAATAATTTTAACTTCCAAACGAGAAGCGAATTTTACTAATAATTTAATGTTAAATTTTTATGAATCAGCAAGAATATAACTTTTTGTTGCTTTTTTAATAACCTCTGCTTTAATCATTAATCATTGCTTCATCTGGGTCAGTCTTATAAATGTAAATCCTGGCTATTAATCATATTCATACCTAAAAAAGCACAATCAATTTGATATTTTTGTAAAGTCGTAATGGCTTTTCAACAAATTAATTTTCCTGTTTGGTTTTTATATTTTTCTCCCAAGACATAAACATTATTAAATCCTCTTAAAGATAATAGTTCTACATGGAAGATTGATTTAATAATTATTACTAAATCATCTGCTGGTTGTAATAACTTAATTAATGATAAGGTTGGTGAACCAGCATCCAAATAAAGACACATTTTTGGTTTAATTTTGTTGTTGGTAATAACTGCAATTGTTTAATTAAGTCGTTAACTAATACTAATTGTTGATCATCTAAACAAGCTAAAATTTTTTCTCATCGCAATTCTTTTAACATACTCTTACCAACTGTAATTATATATTATTTTTAACCAAAAACAACCAAAAATAACATAAAACAACCAAAAAAATCATTACTTTGTAGAGGCTTTCTCAGTATAAGCTTCAATAACATCTTGCTCTTTTAAATCATTATAGTTTTTAATTGTTAACCCACATTCAGCCCCTGTTTTGGCTTCTTTAATATCATCTTTAACATGTTTTAATGATGCCAATTCACCACTATAGACGATAACTCCATCACGTAAAACTCGAACTCGTGATTTTCGTGGAATAATACCATCAATAACATAACAACCAGCAATAGTTCCAATATCAGAATGACGGAAAATTTGACGTACTTCCGCTTGCCCTAACACTTCTTCAACCATTTCTGGATCTAACATTCCTTCCGCTGCGGCAACTATTTCTTCAGTTAATTTATAAATAATTGTATGCAAACGAATTGCAACACCTTCATCTTCGGCTTTTTTCCGAACATGAGCTGTTGGACGAACATTAAAACCAACAATAAATGCTTGACTAGCTAAACCTAATGTTACATCACTTTCAGAAATTGCCCCAACAGTTGCTCGTAAAACATTAATTCTTACACCTGGAATATTAATTTTTAATAGATTTGCTTTTACCGCTTCAACTGTTCCTTGAGTATCAGCTTTTAAAATAATATTAATTTGTTTTAATTGTCCATCTTTAATTTGGGCTGATAAACTTTCTAACGAGAAATTTTGATTTTTATAACGTTTATTCATTGTATCAATTGTTTTTCGTTTTAAAGCAATTTCACGTGCTAATTTTTCATCGCGAAAAACCATAAAACGGTCACCAGCATTTGGTACTTCATTTAAACCATGAATCATAACTGGAGTTGATGGTCCTGCTGATTTAATTTTTTTACCACTCTCATCAGATAAATCACGAACATAACCAAAAGTATAACCAACAACTAAGGCATCTTTAATATTCAATGTTCCTGATTGCACCAATAGTGTTGCAACTGGTCCTAAGCCACGATTTAAGTGTGATTCAAGCACTGTTCCTAACGCAAAACGATTTGGATTTGCTTTTAATTCCATTAAATCAGCCATTAATAAAATTGTATCTAATAATTCATTAATTCCTTGTTTTTGTTTAGCACTTCCTTTAACATAAGGAGTTGTTCCTCCTCACTCTTCTGGAGTTAATTCTTCTTGTGATAATTGCATTAAAATATTATCTAAATTTACTCCAACTTTATCCATTTTATTAACAAAAACAATAATTGGTACGTCAGCTGCTTTGGCATGATCAATGGCTTCTTTAGTTTGCAACATTACACCATCATCAGCGGCAACAACTAAGACAACAATATCTGTTACTGCACTCCCTCGTGCGCGCATTTGTGTAAAAGCTTCATGTCCAGGAGTATCAACAAAGGTAATTTTTTCACCATGTTTCGTTTTAATTTGATAAGCCCCAATATGTTGTGTAATTCCCCCATGTTCTTTACTTACCACATTCGTATTACGAATGGTATCTAATAGAGTTGTTTTCCCATGATCAACATGGCCCATAATTGTGACAATTGGTGGTCGTTTTTCTAACGAAGAAGAGTCATCATTAACTTCAAAACTTTCAATTAAATTTTCATGTGTTACTGATTTTTCACGTTTAAAATCTAACCCGAATTCTAAACATAACTCTCCCAATTGCTCTTCAGTTAAAAAAGTATTTTGATTTAACATTATCCCCTTACTAAAAAAGTATTTAATAATTTCACTAACGGGTTTATTAATTTTTTGTGCAAACTCAGCAATAGTTAATGCCTCATCATAAACAAAAACTCCTTCTGTAACATGTGCTTCAACCGTTTTTAATTGTGATTGAATACGATTTCGTTGTTTTTTAGCTAATGTTTTTTTATTTTGTTTGTTATTTTTACTACTCATCTGTCCCTCCTCATTTTTGAATTTTAAGAATTATTTAATAATGTCAACAACCGTTGGGCAAGATGTTGGTCACTAATACCAATCATTTTAACATTATTTGTTCCTAAAGCTTGTTGGGTTAAATTGAAATCAAGGCAACTAAAATAAGGGATCTTATAATAAAAACATTTTTGTTGATATTTTTTTGCTTGCGTAGCACCAACATCACTGCTTGTTAATGTTAATACTAAATAAACATTTTTTTGTTGAATGGCAGTTAACAAACAAGCCCCTGTGATTAGTTTACCCCCTCGTTTGGCTAGACCAAGATAACTATATCCTTTTTGATCTATCATCGTTAATCTCAACCTTCACTAATTTCACAATATAACATTTCGTAAAATTGATCAGTTAACTTTGTTTTTAAAGCACGTTCTAGCGCGTGAGTCTTTTTTGCTTTTTCATAAATCTCTAATGTTGGTCGTAAATAAGCACCGCGCCCATTGGCCTTTCCGGTTGGATCAATAATAATTTCCCCTTTTGGTGTCTTAACAATTCGTACCAATTCTTTTTTTAGTAACATTTGTTGTGAAACAACACATTTTCGTAAGGGAATTTTTTTATGATTTGTCATCGATATCCCTCCTAGTTAATTATTTATCTTGATCATAATAATCATCATACTCGTCATAATTAATTTCATCGTCATCATCATCTTGATTTTCAAATTGTTCACTCTCAAAATAAGAAAGATTGTCTTCAATTTCTTGAATTTCATTTTCTAATACTTTAGGAGTTGATTCTGTTAAATCATCAACATGATAATTTTCTTCATCTAAAATCATTGTTTCTTCAGCCATTTGTTCTTCAATAATTTCAAATTCTTCAACTGGTAAACCGGCTGTTATATCAACAGTATTTGTTTCAACAATGGCTTTTGGTTTAATTTTATCTTTTAATTTAACTTTTAATGCACTAAGTTCATCAGTTGTTAAATTTCCATTTCATAAAATTTCAACTTGTTTCGTTAACGCTTCACTATAACTCATAATGTTTAGTTTTCATTTTGTTAACTTTGCAACTAATTTTGCAGAACTTCCACCTTTTCCAATTGCTAATGATAATTGCTCATCAGGAACAACAACGTCAGCTTCTTTTTCTTCATCATTAGTTGTAATTGAAATTACTTTTACGGGTGATAATGAGTTAATAATAAATTGTTGACTATTATCATTATAAATACAAATATCAATTTTTTCATCTTGTAATTCAGCTGTTACTTTATTAATTCGACTGCCCTTGCTACCAACACAAGCACCAATTGGATCAATATTTTCATTTGTACTATAAACAGCAATCTTACTACGACGCCCAGGATCACGAGCAATTGCTTTTACTTCAATTACTTGCTCAAAAATTTCTGGAATCTCACGTTCTAATAAACTATATAAAAAATCATTGCTTGTTCGTGAGCCAATAATTTGTCCTGCATTTTTTGATTTAACAACATCTTCTGCTAAAAAAGTAATTGGTTGTCCAACTTCAAAATGTTCAGAAAAAATCAAATTTTTTCGAGGAATATAAGCAAATGTTCGTTCGACTTCAACTAATAAGTATTTTTCTTCAGCAGCAATAACAACACCCGTCATTAAGTGACCTTTTTGGATAATATATTCATCAAAAATTGAATCCTTTTCTGCTTCTTTAATTTGTTGTTTAATAATTTGGCCAACTTGGAAAATTGCTAATCGTGAAAATTCTTCTGAATTAACTTGTTCATAAACTTTATCATCAATTGTAATTTGCTCACCATATTTTTCTTTGGCTTCATTTAAACCAATTTCTAATAAATCATCTTCTACTTTTTTAACAACAGTTAATTCTTTTTCAACTTTAATTTGCCCTGTTTTTTGATGAATCTCAACAATAATTGTTGCTTCTGGATCAAAATGTTTTTCATAAGCCTTCCTAATTCCTTCTTTAATTGAATCTAAAATTAAATCACGACTAATTTGTTTTTCACTAACAATTTCATCAATTGTTGACAATAATTTTGCACCATCAATCATGCTATATAACATTCCTTTCTTAAAATTTAACCGCATAACGCGCAAATTTAATATTTTGATAATTTGTTTGCAAGGTTTTGCGAGCACCTTTAACAAAATAAGTAATAGTAAGATTTTGTTGCTTATCAACCATTGATAATTCACCAGTAACTTCAACTAAATTATTGACTTTTTCGTTAAATTCTAAACAAACATACTCCTTAACATGTTGCTGTAGTTCATTTCAATTTCGTAATGGTCGCTCAGCACCTGGTGTTGAAACCTCTAACAAGTATTCTTCTGAAAATAAATCAAGACTATCAACCAATTCATTAATTTCTTCACTAATAACTGTTAGATGATCTAAATCAAGCACAGTTGTTTTATCTTCAATTAATACTTGCACAACATTTGTGTCAAACTCTTGTAAATAATTAATTGCAAACAAAGTTAAATTTTGCTTTGCTAAATAATTTTCCAAAGCTACTTTCAATTTTGTTTCTTGTTGTATAAAATTTTCCATTCAACACCATCCTTTCTTAATCAAACATAACTAAATTTATGGCATTATTTATGGCATTAAATAAAGAGCACGGTTGTGCTCTTTATTGATCTATTTTAATTACTTTATTATTATAATACCTTATTAATAAAAATGCAACAAAATTAAGAAGATAGTTTGAATATTATTTTAAGTACAAGTTTAACAATAACTTTAGATTATTTTTAAAAAAAATTAATCATTAAACAGCTTAATTTAAAAGTATCTTATTTACACACTTATTAAAACACATTTCTTTAAAAAGGGGAATACTAAAATGAGAATATACAATACTTTTAAATATATAAAAAGTTAATATATTTCATTGCTAATTTAGGTCTTAAAACACGTAATAAAGGTATTTACAAACAAATATATTTTTATATAATTTAACTAATAAAAAAAGGTAAATTGAAATGAAAAGATTATTAAGTATAATAGGGACAATTAGTTTAATGGGTACAAGTACAACAAGTTTAGTTAGTTGTAATAATATACCACAATATAACGAAGATGAATTACAACAACTAAAACAAGAAAACCAAATATGCACAAATTACAAAGAAATAAAAGAAAACTTAGAATGAATAGCACCACAAAAAAATCATTTAATACAGTTGATAGTAAATGATATTATGTGGTTTGAAAAAGAAAAAATGAAATATTAGTAAATTTAAAAATAATATTTTAATAGATAGAACACATCCTAGTGTTGAAATTGATAATAAAAATGAAGATAAAAATTATAAATTAAATTTAGAATAATACAAAAAAATGGTGTAGTTAACACAGTTATTATTAGTTCTTATAGTGTTATAAGCGATTGACCCGCTCCAAGATTTAAATCAGTTTATCGTTGAAATTTAAATACAACAGAGCCAAAGTTAATAGTTCATGATAAAGGTAATATAAAAGTTAATGGAGAATAAAAAAAGAGATTTTATATCTCTTTTTCTTTTTATCTAGGTTTTATTGTAATTTTAACTGGGCTATTGCTTTTATTTCTAATACCTAAAACATTTGGATTATTAATCTCTAATACAATATAATCGTTATTACCTCAAAATCATCTGGTCCTTCTTAATATTTTTGCTGATAAATTTGCAATTAATACTTTTGAAAATCTAATTTTTAATTTTATATTATTAGTATAATATGATTGCAAATATGTTTCTTTGATTTTGTCATTGTCATTATTAGATAGTTTTGTTATTTGTAATAAAAAATATATTTCAAATATATTATTTGGTGCTTAATATCTATTATAATAATTTTCACTTGGTAATCCATTTGTTTTAACTGTAGCGAATATTTGAATATCAAAATTTATATTATCTGTATATAAAGTTATTTTATTATTAAAATTAACTTTATCAATTTGTGAACGACCTTCTTGTAGTAATTTTATATCTGATAATGAAAATAATTTGTTATCACAACCACTAACTTCTCCATATAAATAAATATTTCTATTAGGAATAAAATTCTCTATATTTGGTGGTCCACATTTAACTTGTAAATTATCTAGATTACTTATTTCTATTGTTTTATAAGCACTTTTAAATTTTTCAATACTTTGAATTGTTGGGTCAATTTGTTTTAAATCAATTTCAGTTTCATAATAAGCATAATTAAATTCATCTGAAAAAAATTTATTGGATTACTACCTACTTGTTTACATTTTATCTATGAATTAAATCTAGTTTTTAATGTTTGTACTACATCAGAAGGCATAATATCTTTTGTATATAGTTGATACTTATATGGTACTGGTGGTAATACATATTGTGGTATTTAAAAGTTAGTATTTCATAATCATGGGGTAATAAAAAACTAGTTTTATAATTAGTTGTCATATCGCGTAAATAATTATTTAATGTACTTTTTGTTTTACCTCTAAAACTTCATACTGATAATCTTAAATAATCTTCTTCATTATTAGTATATAGGTTATCAGCATAAAAGATAATTTCAAAATTACCTTTATATAATTCTTGAATTGAAAACATATCAATTATATAACTACAATTTTTCCCACCAGGTGTTTGTAAAAATTCTAAATCATTATCTTTTTCACTATCACTAACTGGTGTTTGAGCATCAATTGCTTTGGTTTGTTCATTAATTAAATAAACTATATTAGTTTTTTTATTTAATTGTTTTAAATTATAAGTTGAATAAACTAATTCACTAGTTGGTGTACCATTTTTATTTAAAACAGTACCTTTTAATTTATCAGTTAATAAAGTTGTAAAACTAAAACTAGTAGTATTAGCACCAATCATAGCACCAATTTTATCATTACCTTGTTCTCTAAATATTTCAAAAGGTTTATATTTACTTTGATTAATATCAAATTCAATAAATGTTTATAACTTTGCATCCTGTACGATGAAGCTCCCAAAAAATACAAAAACAATTAATTTTCTTGTACTTTAATTTCTTCTTTCTATAATAAAAAAAATAAAAAAATAGAAAGGTTTGTAAAAAATGAAAATATTTAATGAAAAATTATTTCAATATATTGAAAAACCAATTAATAAATGAGAACAAACAATTGAATTAGCATCTGAATTATTAATTACAAATAATTATGTTAAAACTGATTTTCCCACTAAAATTATTGAAATAACAAATTATTTAGGTCCTTATTATGTTGTGGCACTCAAATTAGCATTATTGCATATTATGCCTGATTCAACAATTTTAAAAACTGGAATAAGTTTTACATATTTTAAAATTCCAGTTAAATTTTAAAAAGAAGACAAATACCATATTAAATATTGCTTAGCTCTTGCTGCAGAAGATAATTTTTCACATATAGAATTACTTCAATAAATTGCTAAACTATTTGAAAAAAAAGAATTTTTAACTAGTATAAAAAACTGTTCATCATCAATAAAATTAATTGAAATTATCAAATAGCGTGGTAATTAAAATATATTAAATTTACTTTCTTTCATTAGTTTTATGATCTAAACTTGGTTCTAAATCTTCTTCTAACTTATGTTCTAATGCTAATTTCTGATCAACTTCTAATGTATGCTGGCTACGTTGTCAATCTTTATAGATAAAAAAGCCAAAAGCAACTGCTAATAAAATTGCTAAAACTAATAAAACAACAATGCCGATGGTAACTAACATGGTTTCTGTACTCCTTTTTCTCGTTTTATGCCATAATAACTATTCAAACTTGCAACTAGGACTGGTACAAAAATGCCTAACACAAAAGCTAATACTGAGATATATCAAGCGTTTTTTGTACAACTAATAATAAAATTATAAACTAAAAAAACAACAATAACAACTAATATAAGTGGAATTAAATAATACATCATAATTTTATATAACTTATTTAATTTAATTCATGATACTTGGTTATTGTAATTAATTACAATATGTAGTTTTTTTGCATATCAAACAAAGAAAATAACTTGTGCTAAAGATACTAAAATTAAATCCAATCCTGCTGCTAATAATTGAAAGGAATTAATTACCTGATATGTACTATCAAAAACTAGTAATAAACCAACAACAATAATTGTTAAACAAATCCCACAAATTACTTTTTGATTACTAATTTCATATTGTGTTTCAATAGCATCCACAATAACTTCAATATTACCAACCGCTGTACTTAATCCGGCAATAAATAAAGCTAAAAAGAATAAAACTCCTAAGAAATTCCCAACTCCCACAACAGTATTTTGATTAATAATATGGAAAGTTTCTGGCAAAACATTAAAAACAAAAACCATTGAATCACTACCAAACTTAGTAGCAATTTTTTGTTGAAATAATAAAATATCATTTTTATCAATAACCAAATTATTAACAATAGCCCCTGATGCACCAAAAATAAAGATTAAGTTAGTAATGGATAAAAATAAAATTCCAATTACTAATAAGTAAGCTTTTGAAGCATTATCTTGATTATGTGGACCTACACCAGCAAAGCGCATCATCATTCCCATTCCTAATGATGTTGTAAAAAAAGACAAGGAAAAAACACTACATCATGTTTGACTTTGTTTTAATTTCTCTAAATTATTTGTTAAAAACAACGTTGCTAATCCTTGATGACTCCCTGGAACTGTTAAAATATAAATTGCTAAAATTAAAATAATTAAAAATAATAAGGGCATAAAAAACTTATTAACTTTTTCAATTCCACTAATTCCAAATAATAAGATAAGACCAACTAACAAAACAACAAATAAAAAAGCTAAAAATACAATTCATTGAAAACCACCATTGTTAGTTATGCCAAAACCACCACGTTGTAAAATCTGATGATTAAAAATATTTCCATGAACATTACTAATCAAGGTAGAACTAAATTCAATTCCAATCGAAATAATAGTATAACCAACCAAAACAGTATAATAAATCGGAATAATAATCATTAAATTTGATTGAAACCAACCCATAAAGCGACTAAAGCGAACACTTTCCTTATCAAAAATGTTAATTACACTTTTACGTCGAAGATTTCCTAAGTTAAATTCAAAAATTAATAGTGGGATTCCCACTATTAATAATGAAAAAATATATATTAAGAAAAAATAAAATCCACCATATTTATTAATATAACCAGGTAATCCCCAAATTACCCCTAATCCAATTGCTGCACCGAATGATGAAACAATAAATCCAAATTTTGTCATTTGTTTTTTACTACTCATTTTTTTCTCCTTTGTTTTTCAATAAAAAATGCAATATTGTTGCATTTTTACCATTTCTATTTCTTTTGATGTCTAATCTTACGACTAATACCTCAAGCAACAGCAATAATAATAATTGTGCAAAAAGCACCAAACATAATAATTAAAACAATTTTAATAATGTTAACGTTTTGATTATAACTTACAATATCATCATAGCCAAAAATGTTACCCATATATTGTCCTTTAATCCCTAAACTATTTACAAGATTCTTAAAATATTTTGGTGCAACATTTCGTGCTTCTTTAATCATTCCATAGTAAGCATCAACAGCATGCCCCATCTCATGGTTCAAAGTACAAAAAACATTTGGTGAGTTTCATCATCCAATAAAATATTCAGGAATAGTTTTTCCCCGCAAAACATTATCAAATTCTTTTGCAGAAATAACGATATAAGCCCGTCTAGTTGAAATAAAACGATTTGATCCTGGTAATGAATGAAAAGAATAATTTGTATAAGCTGCTATTTGGCTACCTTCTTCTAACAATGGTGCATCAGGAGAAAATAAAAATCCAGTTAAAAAATATTTAAAATTGTCACCAGTTATTTCATAAGTCATATTAAATAAATTTAAAATTTGTTCTTTAAGAAACTCCATCAGTTCATCACTTCATTGATAATATTTTTGCATTGCTTGCACGCTATCTTTTAAGAAAATAGTGCTCCCTTTTTCATGATAATAATTATTTTCATATTCTGTTATATTTTTTAAATCTTCATCTAACTTATCAAATGATGAATAATATTGCTGTTTACTAGTATTCATAAAATTTTCAAATTTTATAATCGATGATTGTGATGCTCGCGTATATGAATCATTCATCATATTTCCTAATTGCGCTGTTAAATCTTGCTTACCATCATTAATAATGCTATTTCGTAAAATATTTCCGTCAAAACTAAAATCATCATTTTTAATATCTTGCTTTCCACTTGACTGCCACATAATTAAACTTGTTTTAAGAACATTAAAAGTATAATTTTGTGCTCATAATTTACTATTTTGGGGAATTAATTGTTGTAAACCAAGTTCAAAAAATGGCAAAAAATATTTTAAATCAACTGCATCAATCGCTTTAGTTGTTAAATTAGTATTATAACTAATAGTTGACTTTGCAACATACTGATCAATTTTATCACGTTGTTTTTGCAAAGAAGTAATTCGGGAACCAAAATTCTCTTTTTGAAGCGGAGTATAAATATCAATAAAAAAATTATTTAAAATTTCTCAGCTTTTATTTTTCATTTCGTTTGGCATTGTCATTCATTTTGAATATGCTTCGGCAAAAAATTCTTTCCAAGTTTTCATTCCATAAATACTAGTATTAATAATCGAGGCCATTAATGACATTTCAAATAATTCTTTCGTATCGATTCTCACATTATTAATATTAGTTTTATTATTATAAATTATATCTTTATTAGTAATAATATTGTTTTCCATAATTTTTACTGTTTTGTTTTGGTCAATATTGGAAGACTTATAAATAAAATACTGTAATAAATAGCCTGAATAAATAAAATCATCTTGGTCAAGTGATGAAACTGCTGTTGGTGATAGTTCTGTAATATATCCCTTTTGATTAAAAAAACTAGAAGTAGGTACAAATGTCATTTTAATAGTTCCAAACACTAATAAACTACTTGCTATTGTATGAAACTTTCCCATAATTTTTTCTCCTTTTAATATATTAAAAATTTATTGTTGATAATCAACATACTAATTAAAAATAAAATTAATTGTAATAAAAACTACTTTTAACAAAGCATAAATTTAAAATAACAAATACTAATTATCAAATATTTTCTAATTGTAATAACGATGCTTTCATTTCTAACCCACCACGATAGCCACGTAAAGCATTATTTTTGCCTAAAACACGATGACAGGGAACAAGAATTGTGATGGCATTATTGCCAATTGCTGTCACCACAGCTCGCATTACTTGCGGATGTCCAATTTTTGTACAATATCAACATAACAAGTTGTTGTTCCATATTGTATTTTAGCAACTTCTGCTCAAACCTTTTTTTGAAACAAAGTACCAATGAAATCAAACGTTAAAGTAAAAAATGTTCGTTTTCCCATTAAATATTCCGTTAATTGCTCCATAGCAAGGTTCGTTTTTCCTTCTTGATCAGCAATTAATAAAATATTTTGTTTCTTTTTCTTCAACCAAGATTCTAATTCATTAAACCCTTTGTTTTTAGAACCAATAAAAGTTACACCTTGTTCAGAAACAGCAACATATAAATTTTAATTATTAATCTTTAAATTGTTATAATATCATTTAGTTAACTTTTGTTTGACCATATCTTATAACCTCCTAATGATTGCTGTTTTTGATTAAAATAAATTATTTTGTGCGTTAAGGTATTTAAATTATACTATTAAATTTATGAAAAACTATTTATAATTAGCAAATTTTTTTTATTTTTTATTAGTTTTGCGTAAATAAATCACAATTAATTCTATTATTTGCATCACGTAAATTAAGATCATGGTCTGAAAATTGATAGCCACTAACCCAACGAAAAACAACTAATTTTTTATTTGTTTTTGCTTTTTGAAATGATTTATCTAATTTTAAAATTTTATCATTAACTTTCTTTAAATCATTTTTTGTAAATTTAAGTTCAGCTGGAATAGCTTCAATATCATGATATATTTTTCCATTTGTCTTTCGTAAATATTCATTAATTGGTTCATAATGACTTCCGATATATTGTTTCAAATACTCCTTGAATTCCTTTTTTTTCATTTTTTGTTAATTTATTTTCTCAATAATTATATAATTGTCTTCCGCCATTCCTTGCTTCTTCATGTCTGTCTTTATAGTGGCATCGATTTTTATTAAATTTTTTATTTAAAGGTTGCTTTAATTGTCCTCGCGCTGGCACATAAAAAATAAACTATTTAAATATCATTACAATTCTTCCTCCACTTTATAATTAAATTATCTCTTAAAAGTAACAAAAAAACACTAAAGTGCTTTTAAAAAATTATTTGCAGATAAAAATAAACAATAATAAAAAAATTGTAATAATTATATTCCAATAATTTTATTCATTTCAACTTTTATTGCTAAACTGATATTGCCAAATGGCAAAATAACAGTTTGGGCAACAATATAAATATTTTTTAATTTAAATTTAGTTTTTAACAAAACCAAATCAACTTCGTCTAAATCTTTTACTGTTATTCGCAACCGAGTTAAGGTTGCTTTAACCATTGTAATATTTGTTTTTGTTCCTAAAATATTAATTAAATCATTAATAGAAAAAGAAAGTGCTTGTTTTGGAACAAGAATTTTTTGAAAATTAAAAATCTTTTTCCGAAAAATCATCATTAAAATAAACAACAACATTAAAATCATTGCCACAATAATAATAATAATATATTCAGTTTGCATTATTAATCATCTCCTCTGTTATCATTGCAATGAGCAAATAATAACTTCATTTTCGCAATTAGACTCAAATCATTTTCTTTATCATAGCATAAGTTCAATGTTTTTTGACTAATTTTTAACTCTACATCGGAACTTAAAATTTTTGATTCATAAGTATCAATAACTAAACTTTTTCCTTTCAACTCATCATTTAACCTTATTATTTGATCTTGGTCTAAAATAATTGAAGCGTTAATTGTGGAAAAAGTTGAATTTGCCACCGGAGCAATTTCTTTTAATTGCCATAGAGTGGAAATATTAGATGCAATAATCGAACCATTAATTGCTCGCATATAACCTGTTGAACCAGTTTTAGTTGCAAAAACAAGCCCACTTCCCCGGAAATGCTCCAACAAATCATTATTAACATAAATGTCAGTACGAATTGTTTTAACATGGTCAACAACTTTTGCTTCATTTAATGCATAGCGAATAAGATTACCATTATATTTAATTTCTAATAATGGCATTTGGCGAATATGAACTTTATTATTAATAATTGCTTTAATTGCTTTAGTATAAGTATTTTCATCATAGTTGGCATAAAATCCTAATGAACCAGATTTAATTACAATAAAAAAAACTTTATCAATAATATCTTGAAATTTATTAACCGCTCTTAATAAAGTTCCATCCCCGCCAATGATAAAAACATACTGTGGGTTACTAAGATCTTCTTTTAATTGATTTTCTTGTAAAAGTTTACTAATTTTATTAACTAACTGTGTTGATTCTTGATAATCATTTGCAATAATTGCATATTTAACCATTGTTTTCGCCACCTTTTCTTTCATTTAGTTATATTATACCTTTATTTTAAATTGAAAACTTAATTAAATAAAAAAATAGTTAGCTTTGCTAACTATGATTCTTATTGCGAATTGTTAATAATTCAATATCAGTAAATTTTAATAAATTAGTTTGATTAAGATAATGATGAATTTTATTATCTGATCAAAAAATATATTTAAAAGTAAAGGTAATGTAAGTTAATCCTTCTTTAGTATGAAATTTATTACATATGCCGCGAGAAACAGATTCTAATTTTTTTGTTTTTTTATCATATAAAAAACTTTGTGGTATATAAAATAATAAAATGTGGGTTAATGAAACAATTACAATTCCTAAGAAAAACATTGGTAATCAAGCAAATGGCCACATATATTTTGCACCAATAAAGTTTGTATTTCAACCACCAACATTAAAACCACCATTGTTTCATGGTTCACCGCTACTTGGCCCCACAAATAATTGGTTTGTTTTAAAAATTCAATCTCAAATTACTGCAATAACAGAAAATAATGTTAATCATAATAACTGTCATTTAAATAATAAACCACTATAAGGCTTTTCCACTAAACCATATTTATAAACATATAAATAAGCAAAAATAATTAATGTATGAAGAATAAAGTAATTATAGTAAAAGAAATTATCTAAACTTCAATAACCATTAACCGGCGTTATAATTGCTAAAATTGGTAAAACAATTGCTGAAGGAGCAACAACTTCAAAAAATTTTCGACTAGGAAAAATTAAAATAAAGCCCGATAATAACTGGTGTAAACTACATAAGTGTAATGGCATAACTTCACTTAAACCACGAATTTGCGAAGGTCCCACCGGTCCTCAAATTCACTCTGTTTTTAAAACAACTGCTAAATAAGTTACTCAAATCGCATATGTTAAGAAATAAGTTATAATTTGATAAATCCCGATTGAAATTCGAAACCATTGTCAATTAACAGTTTTTGCATAATACTTTTTGCAAACAAATAATGAACCAATAATTAAAATAAAAATACTAATGCCAACTAATTGAAAGACATAATTATGACCTTTAAAAAATCACTGGTCAGTTCAATAAGCCCTTGGCAGATATGAACCTGCTGGGTCAAAAAAACCTCATGGTCCATTGCTAGAACAAACAAATTTCATTACTTTTCTCCTTTGATAAATAATTAATATCTTTTCTATTTATTTTATAACAAAATTAACAATTTTATTTTTAATAATAATTTCTTTAATAATCTCATGCTTATCTAAAAAGGTTTGAACATTGCTATTAGCTTTAGCCAAAGCTGATAATTTTTCTGCTGATGTATCAAGTGGTACTTCTAATTTAGCAAATAATTTACCATTAACTTGAACTGCAATTATAACCTCATTTTTTTGTAAATATTTTTCATCATATTTTGGCCATGTTGACAATGCAACTGATGATGGTTGATTTAATTTTGTTCAAATTTCTTCTGCTAAATGTGGAGCAAACAAACTTAACATTTTAGTAAACCCTTCAAAATATGGTTGATAAATTGGACCTTTTATTTTATAACAAGCATTAATAAAGACCATTAGTTGTGAAATTGCTGTATTAAAACTTAATTTTTCTAACATTTCTTTGCTGTTTTTAACCATTCTATGATAAAAAAAATCTAACTCATGATTATTATCTTGTGAAAAATTATTATTTTTAATAAGACGATAAACGCGATCTAATCATTTTCGTGCTGAATCTAACCCATTTGAATTTCAAGGCAATGATGCTTCAATTGGTCCCATAAACATTTCATATAAACGTAATGTATCAGCCCCATGTGATTTAATAATATCATCAGGATTAATCACATTTCCTTTTGATTTACTCATTTTTAAACCATCTGTACCTAAAATCATTCCTTGATTAACTAATTTATAAAATGGTTCAGAAGTTGGAACTAATTTTTGGTCATATAAAAATTTATGTCAAAAACGTGAATATAATAAATGCAAAACAGCATGTTCTTGGCCACCAACATATAAATCAACTGGTAATCATTTTTTTAACAAAGCTTGTGCTTTAACACTACGTAAGTCTAACAGTTGCTTATCTTCCATTAAAATATAAGCTAAATAATATCAACAACTACCCGCTCATTGCGGCATCGTATTAGTTTCTCGGCGTCCTTTTTTTCCAGTACTGTCAATAACAGTTAATCATTCTGTGGCATTAGCTAATGGTGATTCTCCCGTTTGTGATAGTTTAATATTTGTCATTTTTGGTAATTCTAACGGTAATTCTGTTTCATCAACTAAACTAATTGAACCGTCTTCTCAATGGATAATTGGAAAAGGTTCTCCTCAATATCTTTGACGAGAAAATAACCAATCACGAAGTTTATAAGTAGTTTTAACTTTCGCTTTTCCAACTGCTGTTAAAACATCAATTGCTTTTTTTGTTGCTTCTTCTGTCCTTAAACCATTCAAAAAATCAGAATTAATATGTTTACCATCTTTATTTTGTAATTTATTATGATGTTCTCCTTCAATAACATAACTAATTGGTAAATGATATTTTAAAGCAAATAAATAATCCCGTTCATCATGACCTGGCACAGCCATCACAGCACCAGTTGCATAAAATGGTAACACATAATCAGCAATTCAAATTGGAATAAGCTTTTCATTGATTGGATTAATAGCATAACTACCAATAAAAATTCCATTTTTTTCTTTACTAATATCTTGCCGATCTAAGTCAGTTTTTGCTTTTGTTGCTGCTAAAAATTTTGTAACAGCAGCTTCATATTCAGGTGTTATTAATTTTGAGACTAATGGATGTTCAGGTGCTAAAACAAGATACTCAACACCAAAAATTGTATCAGCACGGGTTGTAAAAACATTAATAATTTCTGGATTATTTTGGACCGCAAACTTAATTTCAACACCAACTGATTTTCCAATTCAATTTCGTTGTAACTCTTTAACTGATTCTGGCCAATCAACTTCATCTAATCCTGCTAATAATTTTTCTGCATAGGCAGTAATTTTTAAAACCCATTGTCGCATTGGTTTTTTAAAAACTGGAAAATGTCCACGTTCAGAAACCATTTTTCCATTAATATTTAATACTTCTTCATTAGCTAAGACTGTGGCTAATTCAGGACATCAATTAACATCAACATCACGCATCTCAGCTAATCCATTTTGATATAATAATTCAAAAATTAATTGTGTTGTTTTAAAAAACTCTGGTGAAGAGGTATTAACTTCTTTTTTATAGTCATAACTAAAGCCAAGTGCTTTTAATTGGTTACGAAAATTAGCAATGTTTTGAAAAGTAAATTCTGCTGGATCATTCCCTGTTTGTAAAGCATATTGTTCAGCTGGTAAACCAAATGCATCTCAACCAATTGGATGCAAAACATCATAACCTTGCAATTTTCGCATACGACTAATTACATCAGTTGCAACATATCCTTTTGGATGTCCAACATGTAAACCTGCTCCTGATGGGTATGGAAACATATCTAAAATATAAGCTTTTTGCTCTGAATTATTTGTTGTTTTAAAAGTTTGATGTTCTTCTCAATATTGTTGTCATTTTTGTTCAATTGCTTTATGCGAAAATTCCATCTTTATTACCCTTTCTAAATTTTTATCTTTTTAATTATAACATTGTTCCAAAAATTTGTTAGTAATTTAAGCACTTTTAATTACATTTTTATTAGCGTATAATAAATTTATAAATAAATTACAGAATGGGAGAAAATTATGAGCGTACAAGAAGCAGCAAAGTTTCGAAAAGCAATTAAAATCTATGATAAAACAAAAGCAGTTAGTGAAAGTGATTTAAAAACAATTTTAACAACTGGAGCCTTAGCACCTAGTTCTAATGGCTTAGAACCAGTAAAAGTTATTATTATCAAAGATCAAAAATTAAAAGAACAAGCAGCATTAAACTGTTTTATGCCTGGCAATCAGCAAAAAGTAAAGGATGCCCCAATTTTAGCATTACTATTAGGAGCAAATGGTGATTATTTAACATCTGAAGAATTTTTAACCAATCGCTTAGAACGAATTTTTAATGGTGAAACATTAAAAACAAATGTGCGAGGAATGAGTAATTACTTAAAAAGTTATCCAAGTCCAGATATGTTTTCGGATGAGCAAACACATCTTGTCGCTAGTTTTATGGCATTACAAGCTGCTGAATTAAAAATTGGTTCAAGTATTATGGGCGGAATTACGCCACTGCAAGCAACCTCATTTTTTACAAAACATAATATTGTGGACCCAACAAAATGACATTTATCGTTAGGAATGCTATTTGGATATTATAATGACAATGTTAAAGGAACAAGTTTCCCTCGCTTACGAATTGCTGAGGATGAATTTGTTAGCATTTTTTAACTTACTTAATAAAAATTTTCCTAAAAAATTTAATTAACTAATGAAAACATCTCTTAAAAATTTTTGAATTATTAGTTTAATTACTAATATTATTTTTTTATTAATCCAAGTTAGCATCATGACGCCACTAATATTATGTCAAAAACAATTACAGTTAAGTAATAGTGACTTATCGCAAATTTTCTTTGGTATTCTAATTATTATTATTTTAGTAATGTTTATTACTAACTGAATTCTAGTTAAAAATCCACTCCGAAAACTAAATACAACAAAAGAATTAGCACCCTGACAAGCAGACCTTGGTTTTTATATTATTACAAAATATTCACATTTGGAAACGGAATATAATGGTTATATATGATATTTAAAGAAAAAAGATTTTATTATACTTGCTACACTTGGAATTAACTTTGGTTTTGCTTTAATTTCTGCTGTTGTGTTTTCTATTTTAGGATAAAATAAAAGCTACTTTTTTATTTCTAAATTTATTATTTTAAATTATTACTATTTTATAAACTGTTTTTTATTGTAAAATATTTTTTAATTTGCATTTTGTAATCAAATTGCAACAAATCAACTCAGAAAGGAGTTGATTTTTTATTGAAAAGAAACATTATTTTAATTTGCGGTCATTAGTAATTAAATATGCAAAAGATATTGTTATTAATACTGTAAATAAAATAGTAATTAATAATGTAAAAGAAAATTAATAAATTATCCGCATAATTTATTAGCGGTAATTTATTCAATGAGGAGATGTAATATGCCAACTTGATTAACGACAATATTTAGTGTTGTTATTATTTAAAATTAATCGTAATAAAAAACAATTATCAAGTTTTAGCAAAACAAACAAAAACAAGAGAACAAGGATATAGGAGGGTGCATAAATAATGATTAAATTAGTTTTATTTGTAGCAGCAATTGCTATATTTGGTAATGGTTTTATTACTGTTATTATTAATCAATTTACATCAGCAAAAATATTATTATTGATTTATATAATTCTGATACTTGGTTGATTTTATTATTTGGTAGAATGGCAATTTTATTTAGTCATCCGTTAATGTTAACAATATCAAGTTTATATATTGTTGGGTTTATTGTTTCAAAAACATTGTATAGTTAGGAATTGAGTTTATGAAAAAATCGTTATTTTTATTTGCCATATTTATTTTAAGTTTTTTAGGTTTGGTTATTCCATTTATTACTTTAACGGCGTTTATACCGTTAAATGGAGATCATTATACGCTTAAACAAGAGAATAGTACTGATAAAGGTATTAATGAAACTGATTTTATTAATACAATGTTTTTACGCAGTAGTTTTTTTGAAAATTGGTTGGAGACAAATTATTTTATTAATCCAACTTTAAAAACATCAAAAAAAATTATTGTTTAATGATAAATGGTATTTTGATTTTTTACAAGAAAGATTTAAAATATTATCAACAGTTTAACGGTCAATTTGATTTATCTAAGTTTTTACAGTTGTTTTTTGCAAGTGCTTTGGTGCCAGTGTTTCAAAATCGTAGTTCGTTTATTGAAAATGGTTATATTGATAATTTGCAATATGATACTGTTTTAGTTAACTTTTTTGCGTTTAAATTACAAAATTTTAATAATATTTTGTTGAGTGAAAATATTAATGATAAATTACAATTTGATAAATTATTAAATAGTATGTTTAAGATTGGTAGTATATATTATTTTGAGGTTTTTAATAAAATTAAGTAATTAGAAACAAATTAAGTTTCGCTTATGGTTAAATGATAACAAAGTTTATAAAAAAATCAACCTTTTTTAAAAATATAATTTTTAATTATGATTTTTCCACACTAAAAATCACTTTTTAAAGTTATTACTAATTTTAAAAAGTTTTTTATAAAGATAAAAATTGATTTTGTTTTTGATTTAAATTAAAAATATTAAATTTAATTTTTTCTTTATTTTTAGTAGTTTTATCAATTTTAACTTCGTTAATTTTGCTATTAAGTCTTAACATTGAATAAATTAACATATTATTAAATATTTCTTTACAATATATTTTTGCCCCTTGTCCTTTAACAGCTTTAATATAATGTGAAACATCACCCTCTACATGACAACCAATATTATATTCTAATGCTTGATTTTCAATTCCATCTTTATTATTTTTAATTAATTCAATGGTTTCTAATAAAAATTTCTTTTTGTTGTCAATAACATAGGGCAAATGACAAATTAAAAAATCTAATAAGACTTCAATATGCATAGTTGAAAAAAATATTTTCTTTTCAACTCTTTTTTTATTTTCTCGCATAGGAACAAAAGCTCCGTCAATTTGAATATATAAAACATTATTTGGAATTTTAATTTTATTGTTATTTTTATTGCTAATATAGTCAATTTTTTCTAAATTGGCATTCTTAAAAATATTAGATATTGTTTTTTCACTAATATTAGCATTTTCTGTTGTATGCAAAATATCTTTATATCTTTTTCCATCACCTAAAAAAGAGATATATTTATCTCTTAAATTCTTTTCAACTCTTTTATATTTTTTTAAACCTAATTCCTCATCTAAGGGGTAACGATTTATATATTTTTTATTTTCTTCTTCATATTTAATATATCTTCGTCTTTTTATAGGAATATTTCCATACTCTGTTTGAATTGTTTTTGGTAATTTTGATACAACCTTATATCCTTGTAATATTTGTCCTTGTTGATATAATTTAAATATCTCATTATCTCTATTAATTAATAAATTTTTAACTTCATTTTGTGTCTCGATTGTTTTATTTTCTTTATAATTTTCTAACAAATTCTGTTTTAACTCCATCTTAATTATTCCCTATCTTTAAAAAACATTTTTAATATAACATTATTAATATTTAATTTGATATTTGATAAGTTTATTTATCTTATCATAAATTTAAAAGCAAGGAGATTTAAAAATGCAAGATTTTACTAAAATTAATAACAAAAAACGGATTACTAGTTATGAACATTTAAATAAAAAATATGATTTAAATTTTAGTGACTATAATTTTGGTTTTGACTGAGAAGTATTTAAAGACTTTGTTGGTGATAGTTATGCCCGTTATTTTACTTCGCCAAGTTTTTTTAAGTTTGTGTCTGCTGGTCGTGGTACTAATAAAACATGAAATCATATAGCAGAAAAGTTATTTTATGCTTGTAATTTTAGCGATGCTTCATCCAACATTTTACGAAGATATGATAACACCCACGAAGACACTACTTTTGGAGATACAATTAACGTATGTAATTATTTATATGATAAATATGGAGTTGATTTGGGGCCTGACAATGAAAATGGAATTATTTGACCTAAAAATGTTAAAGAAGGTGGAGAAATTGTTTTTCCTAGTGGTGTTCGTATTGCTTTTGCTGGTTATGCTAATGGTAATAAAATTATGGGTAAAGTTGGGAAAGGAAGCGGTATTATAACAGCATGAACTGATGAAATGATACATGCTGAAGAAAAAGAAATATTAACTGATAAAGAATTAGATAAAAGATATAATAATTTAAGAATTTCAATGTTTCGTTCTAAAAGTTTAAAAGTATCTTATGAAAAATATACCGATGAAAATAATAATGAACAGTATAATTTAGACAATCCTATTCCTATAAAAGAATTATCTTGAATATTTAAAGAATGAGATAATATAACAAAACAATATATTGATATTAAAAGTAATTATTTCTTTTTTCCATTTATTATTAAAACTGGTTTAGTAAATATTACAGATAAAGGTTTTCAACCTAATAATGGTGTTCCACAGAACTTTACACAAATGTCACAAATATTTACTGGGAAAGAAGGAATAATAGCACAATGAAAAAATGCTATTAAAATTAGATCTCGTGCTATACCTGATATTTGAAATTATGATTTTTTTAAAAAAAAAATAAAGATTGATTTACTTATTCTATTAATGAATTTAAAAATAGTTTAACGGATAAAGTTAGTTATTTATATATTACTAGTACTGAAAAAATTTATTTATGAGATGCAACAAAACAAGTTTTTATTAATAAAGATAATCCCGATAATAATTATCCAGTTAATGATATTTGAGAAAAAATTAATAATGAAAATGGTTTTCATGTTTATGTTATGAATTTACAAAAAATTAATAAAGCATTAGATAATTTTGCTATTAAAAGAAAATTTAAAGGTGATGCTTATAAATGTCATATTGTTAATATTAATGATAATGTTGAATTTTCTAAATTAGGTGGTGAAGAATATTTTGGTGAATATAATGCTTGATATCTTGATCGTACAATTACGATTGAAACTACTTATAATTTTCAAAGAGAAGATTTTTTAAGATTTTATTTAGTTCCTTTACAATCTGATAAAGAAGATGTTGATGATAATTTATTAATGTTTATATCTAATGCTCAACCAAAATATAATGATTTAAATGAATTAGTATATTGAATTATTACTTTTAGTTATGTTAAAGATTATATTAATACTACTAGGCAAACTATTCAGCAATTTGTGCAATTTTCAGCAGCAGGTGAAGGTTATGTAATACCTAAAATAATATGAGATGATTTAGGTATTACAAAAGATTATGAAATTAATGAAAAATTTACTGGTGATAATGGTATTAAAAGTATTCAATTAACTTTATTAGGTAATAATGCTTTTTCAGCACCAGTTATTTTTGGTCGACCTATTGAAAATTTAGGGAAATGAAATGAAAAAGTATATCCACAACGTAGATTATTTATTGATGATTTAAAAATGCCAGTTGCTGATAGTCTAACAAAATCATCAAAACCATTAACTACTTATTTATTAACAAATGGAATACCTGCTATTAATGGTCAGTATGATAACTGATTAAAAAGAAAACAAGGTCAAACAAACCAAGAAATTAAAAAGAATTATGAAGGTTATTTAAATACTAATAGAGATTTAACAAAAGCAACTAATACAAATAATTTAACAATTAAAGATATTGCATTAAATTATAAAGGTAATGGTGTTATTAATCGTGATTATGATGTTAGACCAAATGGTTATTTTAAATATAATTTTGATATTGGACATAATAAAATTAATCCAAGTAAAAATCGTGGGCAATTAAAAGATATGTTAAATTTATTTAGTGTTATGAATAATCATATTATTAGTTTACCAAAAGATGTAACAGAAAGTATTGCATGAACTCAAAGAGATATTCCAGTTGTTGGTAAATTTTTAAATGCAATTAGTTTAGGTATTCCGATTTATTGAAAAGAAATAAATAAAAATACTAATAATTTATATCCAAATATTAATAATGGAATACCTTTATTTATAGGAAAATCAAATTATAATTTTTATGATGAAAGTTACTGGCCTATTGTTGAAAGTGGTGGTACACAAGCAAAAAATCAAGGTAATATCCCATTAGATGCTTTTAGATATAAAACTCAAGATGAGGTAAATGATATTATTGGTGCTAGTGCAAGTAATACAAGTTGAGCGTTTACTTTAACTGATAAAATAACAGCATCATGTTGATCTAAAAAAACAAAAAAAGAATATGGCAAAAATTATAAAATTAGTAGTGTAATGATACCAGAAGGATTTATTAGTGAAGATAGTATTTATTTAATTAATGAAGAAACAGTATCATTGCCAGCAATGGAAAGTAATAATCTATTAACTGATATTGTAGGTAGTGGTCGTTATATAATTGATGCTATTGGGTTTTATAATTTAGGTAAAACAGCAGTTCGTATTTATATGTTTTCTGATGATATTGATATATATGACCCATATTCAATTATGAGTTATTTTGTTAGTTTACAAACAACATCTTTATATAATAATTCAGTTCGAGATTGATTAACTCTTTATTCACTTAGTTATTTAGATCAATATATAGATGATGATATAGTTCATGAATGACCAGTAAAATTACCAGACCCACCACCAAGTATTAATTTCTATCCAGTACAAATTAATTTATCAGAAATTAGTACATATTTAAGATTAAATTCAGAAAATTTAAATCAAAATTGAATAAATAAAAGTTATATAATTCAAAAAAATTTATTTGATTTTGGTAAATTTGGAATTAAAAATTGACAAACAGTTTTAGACAATTATACTAATTTTAGTTTTCAAATGTCTAATGCATTTGGACATTTTTATCCAAGTAAAGCAAGTAAAGATCCAGAACATAATTATGATTGAAGAAAAAATATAGTAGTTAATTTAAGTGAAATTACAGAATCTGGTATTAATGTTTTTAATAATAATGAAGAATGATTTGTAGGTAATCCTTATTTAGGGCGAGGTTATAAACTTAATACTAAAATAGTTTTTTATAGAGAAAATATGTATTTAAAATTACTTATTAGTTATGAAATTTATATGCACTATTCATTAGATGGTGCTTATGCAGAAATGACATTTATTAATAATCCAAAAATTATAAATATAAATTTAAAGTAAAAATAAAAGTGCTAACTGCACTTTTTATATTTCTAAACAATATTTCCATCTTTATCAATATTTGGAATATTTGGAATAGAATTTTCTTTTCATACATATAATCATTTAAAAAAATCATTATTAAAATCCTTTAATCATTCTTTAATAAGATATTTTTTATTATTACTAATTTTATTAATTAATAATTGTGGAGTATTTGAAATATCACTATTAATTTCAAGATTAAAATTATCTTTTTGATCAATAATTATATCTTCTGTTTCGTATTTAAACATACTTATTTTTCAATCATCATTATTTGATGTTCTTCATATTGTTATATAATAATTATTATCTATATCTTTGAATGGGAAATCAATAAGGCATAATTGATGTCAATTTCCTTTATCGTTTCTTTCACATTCAGATTCAATATATGGATTTTTACAACTTATTAAACCTGATGTACCTGAACCTGCAATTACTAAACTACCTAATAAACTTAATAATCTTTTCATCGTAGAATTATCCTCCCTTTTGTCATCATAATACCATATTATTTTAATTTAATTAAATAAAAAAAGAGATTTAATTACCTCTTTTTTATTTTCTTGATTTATGTTTATCATCAATTTGTAAGATAAAAAAACAACCAGTTTTATTTTATAATATTCCAAATATTCTTAGTGGAGTATTTCCTCTAATAAGATCATATACATTACCATTACAATTATTATAAAAAAAGTTATCATCTTTTACTAATGACTTTGCTAAATTAATTGTATATTTTGATTTTTCTATGATTATACTGTGGTCATTTATTAATTGTGATAAATTATTATTATTATTATAATTTTTTAATAATTTAAAAAATTTTTTATATTCATTTTGTTTTAAAGAATCTGAATTAGAAAAATCAAAATATTTTAAACAAAAAGATATTTTGATTTTTTGAACAATTTCCGGAACTACTATATAATTTTTATATTTTTTTGCCATAATTATTTTTCTTTAAGTTCTTTATTTTTAAAATAATCATGAATTAAATCTTTAGAAATAATTTCATTTTCTTTTGTTTTTTCTCAGGGTGTATTTTTTTTATGACTCATATTTACTAAATATCAAGAAGATAGTTTTATAATATTATTTAAAATATTATCAATAATTTCTCAATTAATATTTTTTATATTAAAATCATAATTTGAATAAATATCTTTTCTTAAGTTTTCATAAGGATTGGTTATATTATTTTTATTAATATCATATATTTCTTTTATTACTGGTCCATATTTTCATGCAATAAAATCATCTGAAAACAAACTTTTTCCAGTTTCTGAAAAATAAAAACCATATAAAAAATACAATACTTTTTGCATTTTTAAATTAGTAATTTCTAATGATGAAAATTCATCATCTGTATATTCTTTATCATAAAAAAATTTTAATACATAATTAGCAATGTTTTTTACTCCATAATTTTCCATTTTTTTAACCCCCTTTTAATTAATTTAATTATACAATAAATATAATATAAATAAAAATAAAATATATGCAACCCCATATTTTAATTTTTTATAAATTATTATAATAATATTATTTTAGTTAAATAAAAAAGAGAATGATCCCGATTATCATTCTTGCTTTATATTATATATTAATAATTAATTATTTCAAGTAAGAATGAATAAGGTTTTTACCTCTTTATTAATTTAATTAAAGGAGGGAAAACTATGTTTTTTATTAAAAAAGATGAAATAATAAGTGCTGATAATTTTACAATTCGTAAAATAAGATCTGAAATATCAGAAGATTTTTCAATTTATCTTTTCGAAAGAATAAATAAAATAGAACATGTTCTTGCTAAATTTAATAACGAAAATGGACAAGCAGAATTATTTGATAAAATATTGCAAACTATTTATGACAAATGTAATTATGTAGATTTAACAATGTATGAAAAATAAAAGGAGAAAATTTTACTTTTCTTCTTTTTTGCATTCTTGTAAGAATTCAATAGCATCATCTAAATTATAAGTATCTATTTCTATTTTTAATTTTTTGGTATTTACTAATTTATCATCACCAATTAATATTCTTCCATTTTCATTTTTAAATGGGAAATACTCTTCCATTTTAAAATTGTTTGTTTCTCTTCCGGTTAATGTTTCTTTTTCAATAATCATTATTTTATTCATATTTTCCCTCTTTCCTTAATTGTCATCATCTTAACATCTTTTTTTAAATAAGTGGTGGACAAATTTTATCTTGATGTTAAGATGGTTATGTCAAAATTAGGAAAAAAAGATTAAATATGAGTTATGAGGTTTTAATTGGTATTGGAGCTGGAATTGGTTTTGGTGGTATTTTAGGTTATAAAGGATTAGAACTTTTAATTAAAAAAATAATTAAAAATAAAGTTAAAGAATCTACAAATAAAGTGGTAGGACAAGAAACATTAGATGCTATTCATTTAGGTTTATTACAAACTGCTAATACTTTAGGTCTTGGTAATACAGAATGAGCACAAGTATTAGAAACAAATAAACCTATTAGTGAAGAAGAGTTTAATCATATTGTTAAATTACAAAGAGCCAAAAAATCAATTTCTAAAAAAGATATTAAGTTATCAGATAAAACAATTAAAGTCTAAAAAGGCTTTTTTTGTTTATGATGGTGATGCATAGAGGTAAATTATGAATAAATTAGAAAGTTTTAAATTAATAACATTAGAAGAGTTTAAAAATTGAGAGGGTTTTGATAAATTAGTAGCACAATATGGTAAAAAACTTTATGATGATACTATTTCAAATTATTTAATTGAAGGTATTACAAGAGCAAGTTTACAATTAGATAGTATTTGTGGTTATCGTTTAGAAACTGAGTTTCCTTTACTTGATCCTAATAGTGAAATTGATAAAAAACGGATTAATTATGTAAAAATTGCTTGTTGTCTACAAACTCAATATTTAATAAGAACTGGGATTGAATATTCAACTGGTGGTGAAAGTAGTAGTGATGGTATTACCAGTTATACATATCCTACTAATATGAAAATAGAATTTTCACCTGATATTATTAGTTTATTAGAAAAAGCAAAGTTTTATAAGTCTCAAACATTAACTAAAATAAATCCAGATAATTATGGTTTTACAAATCAATATAATAATGGATTTGGGAAATATGATACTAATCATAAAGATAGACCAATTATGTTAAGTGAAGCAGATGCTAAATATGTATGAAAAAAAAGTATGTTTACATCTAATACTTTATCAATTATTCCATGATCTAGTACTGAAAAAAGTGGAATATGACAAATTGAAATATCACAACAATTATTAGGGAATTTTATTAATAATTATATAAAAAATATTTCCATTAAACTTAATAATAAAAGTATTGTATATAATTCTAATAATGAATTATCAGTTCCATTTGATAATGACACAATTTACTATGAAGATAATGTTTGAAAAGCAAAAGAAAGTGAACCAGTAGAAGTTAATGTACCATTATTTGTAGATGAAGATGATGGTAGTATAGGGTTATTAATATCAGATGATTTTGATATTGAAGAAGACAAGTTATCTTTGAGTAAAGATTGGGAATTAAAATTTACAGTTGAAGTTGTTCAAAAAATACTTGAGGGAATAGGTAAAAAATTAATATGAGAATCAGTTCCAATACCATCATTTACAACTGATAGTGTTAAGTTTATTGATATTCCTGAATTTTCAGAAAAATACCGTTATCAAGTATGATTATCACCAACTATTCGTAAAGGTGCTGAAGGTATGTTATGACTTGAACCACCTTATTTTTCATCAAAACATCAAGCAACTTGTTTTATTGATGATATGGATAAAACCCCTTATAGTATTACTTTATATAATTCTGGTGGTCGGGTTTATTTAACTAATGGTTCAGATGGTTCTAATATACTAATTAATAGTGTTCGTATTTTACGACAAGAGGTGTAAATATGATAGATAAAGAAAACATTATTATTAAAAATGAAAATGGTACTTATTGACAAAGATTAGGTTTTGAACAAAGAAATCCAAGTCAAAGTTTTAAAGCTTGAAAAAATCGTAAGTTTTTAAAATATGATAAATATCCATTTCATATTAAAAAAGCATATATTATGCGATATAATGCTTTATCAATTTTATATCATACTCCATTTTTAAGTTTATATGGATTATTTTTTACTAGCTTACATTTTAATTGAATTCAAAGTTTAGAACCAGTTAAAGAATTTATGTTTGGTCAACATGAAATAACTGATGGTGGATTTTTTGGATATGCTGGGATTGTTATATCTTATCCAATATTACATGGTAATGCTTGATTAACAACTAAAATACCTAAAATACCAGCAATTAAATTACCTATTGGTAAATGTTTAGAAAAAGTTTATAAAATTCCAAGTTATATCTTATATTTAATATTATTTGGTTGATTAATATTTCGTAAGTATTTAAAAAAACATAATGTTAATATTTGTCATAATTGTAAACAAACAATAGAACAAGTAGCAAGTTGAAATCAATATTGTCTTAAAAAAAGATGAAATAAATAACATTTAAAAAAATAACCCTAGTTGGTTATTTTTTATTTTGTAATATTAATTCTAATTTATCATCTTTACAAATAATTAAATTCTTTTCACCATATTTATTTATTAAATATTCTCAGTCTCAGGTTGAATTAATATTTACATCTTTAACATCAATACCAGTTATATATTCACCAAATCAGTTTTTACATGGACGATTACCTTTTTTTGTACGATAACATAAAATAAATTTATTCATTTTTATTATTTCCTTTATTGTGTTTTATATAAAAATTAATAAGATGTTCTATTCGTTGTGAGTTGGTATATAATTCAGGTAATTCATTTCAAACTTTTTCTTGTTTTTCATTTAAGTAAACATTAATATTACGAATTAATTTTCTTTTCATAAATAATCTCCTTTAAAAAAATAATGTAGTTTGGATGCTATTTAATCTTTGTTTTGCTAATTTATAATATTTTTTATTAATTTCTATACCAATTCAATGCCAACTTAATTGTTCACAAGCAATAGCAGTTGTTCCACTTCCTAAAAAACAATCTAATACAGTATCGCCAACTTTACTATGTTTATTAATTTGTAATTTAATTAAATTAATATCTTTAACAGTAGGATGTTTAATTTTTCCTATAAATTGATTATTACTATTTGTTATTTGATAAACAGTCTGCATATCTTGATTTCAAACATTACTATAAGAAATTGGTTTATTATAAATATATAAACATAATTCTTTATCTTTACGATATGCATTATTACTAGGTGCATCATTTGTTTTTTGATAAATTATTAATTCAAATTTTAAATTATAATTTTCAATTTCAATTAAATATTCTTTTAATTGTTGTTTTGATAAATAAATTATAAAATTTGGTTTTTTAATAATTCACATTCATTCTTTAAAATATGATGGTATATCAAAACTATCAATAAATTCACCTTGTAAAAATTCAAGTTCTCTTTTCCGAATTTGATATTGAATATTAGAACAATTAGGATCTTGCATTTTTTTAAATTATATTCAATATGCTTTTCTTTATTTTTTAATTTTTTAGCAATATCGGGGTAAAGGTAAGGTGGATCAGTTAATATTAAATCAATACTTTTATTAGGTATTATTTTTAATATTTCTAAACTATCACCTAAATATAATTTACCTAAATTAGTTTTCATAATTAGCAATAATAATAGCATCACGAAGATGATTACTTATTTTTTCATTATTATAAAATCAACCTTTACTATATTCATAAGTTAATGAATTATCTTTTTCATAAACTGCTGTTATTTTCTGATATTTACTTAAATTTTCCATATTTTTAACAACTGACTTAGTATGGCGTGGTGATGCTCAATTAATTTCAAGTTGTAAATCATTTAATTTAATTTCTAATGCACCTACTAATCGTAATAAATCATCTCTATCTTTTGAACCATTAGCATTTGTTGGTAAACAATTTTCAATACTAATTTCATATGAATTTTTATATCTAAATTCAGAAAATACATCTATTATAAATTTTAATTGTTTTAATCAATTATTATATATAATTTCAATTTTTCTAATAACTTTATTATCTTCATATACAACAATAGCAGTAGTACCAGTTCCTGATGGGTCAATACCTACTTTTATCAAGTTGCTCAATCCTCATCGTTATTATTAACTACTGGTGTTACATTTGATATATCATCTTCTTTAACGACATTATCATTTGTGTCTGCTATTTCTGGATAAGATGGGGTATTTTATATTATTTGATAATGGTTCATCGCTAATTTGCCCCTTATTTTTGGCGACATTAATATCTTTAAATGAAATATATTCAAAATTACCATCTTCTTTAATTTCTTTTTCATCTAAATCAATATCAGATATATCAAGCCCTATCTCTAATGCTAATTTACGATATAATTTTGCTTCAACCATTTCTTTTGGTCATTTATTTCAAGGTGAATATTCACTATTTCCACTCGGACTACTATTTTTTAATCGTTCAATATCTGCTTTTCTTAATAAAATACCTTGATAATTACCATTTTTATCTTTTGCAAAAGCATAAGCACCAATAATCTCATTATAATCACTAGTATTTGCATTAAAATTAATTTCATGTATTTTAGGACATGAATTTAAACTATCTCATTCAAATTTCTCACCTTTAAAAATAATTGCTTTTCTTGGACTATATCCTGATTCTTCAATTCTTTTACAATAAACTTTACTATCAATAACAGTAGTTAATTTATTTTTAAATGGAATAATATTAAAATCTTTTCCAAAAATTAACCCTTTATTACTTAATTTAATAATACCTAATGCTGTAATTTTAGTATTATCAGCAGTATTAACTAACTGCATATAACTTTGTCCATTTTTCATTTTTAATTCTTCAAGTGCTAAAATATTTTCTTTTAAATATTTATCATTAACTTTTAATTCATATTTAATAATTGCACCTTTAATATATTGTTGTAATTCAGTTATCATTTTATTTCACTCCTTTATTTATTTTGAATTTAATACCTTTAATACCAATAGTATTAGTATTTACATTACTATCTCATTGTGCTTTAATTTCACTTTTAACAATTTTTTCATCAATAACTAAATAAGTTTTAATTAATTGAACTAATTCATATTGATTAGCATTTTCTAAAAAATCATTATCAATGCCCAGTATTTCAATATCTTTTATTAATATTTTTTCTTTTATTAAATTAATACCAACTTTTTTTAATTCTTTTTGTTCTAATGATTTATCAATTTGCTCAATTTGTTCCATTACACGAACTTGTTCATCTTGAATTTGGTCTATATCAAGACCCATCTCAGGTGTTAAATTATTTGTTTTTTCAATTAATTCCTGTTTTTTTTAATTCTTGTTCTTTTAAAAACTCTTGTTGCTTTTGTATGCGTGCTTGCGTCATATTATTATTAATTTCAACTCTATATCTTTCAATATAATTTCTATAATTAGTAATTATTTTTCCAATTCTATTATGTTCATCTAATAATTTTTGAATAAGTTCTAATCATTCTTTAAAAACAAAATTATTTTTAGTAATAGCACTTGGAATATCTTTTAAATGTACATTTTGATAACCATTTAAAGCATAATGATTAATATGTCTAAAAATATACTCAGTTAATTCTTGTTTATTTTCTTCTTTAAATTTTTGAACATTATATGCTAAAATACTTTTATTTTTAAAATCATCTACTTTTAAAGGAAAATGAAATGTAATATTATTTACTGTATTTTTTACAATATCACTCATTTATTTCACCTCCTTATTAGGTAATTTTTTATATAAAGATTTATCTTTTATAATAAAATTATCTTCTCTTCGACCATTTACATATTGACAATATTCATCAAAATCTTCTTTATATAATTGGCGTTGTTGTAAATCATATATTTCTAATACAAGTTTTTCTCACTCTTTATCTTTTTCAGCAAGTTCTTTTTTAAGTGTTTCATTTTCTGCTTTAAGTGCATCATTTTCTTCTTGTAATTTATCAAATTTAATTGATTCTGTTTTTGTCATTATTCATCCTCCTAAATAGTTAATTGTTCTAATTGTTTTTTTGTGATTTTAATACCACATAAATAAGCACCTTTTAAATTAGCACCTTCTAAATCAGCACCTTTTAAATTAGCATCTTTTAAATTAGCACCTCATAAATTAGCATCTTCTAAATCTAATCTTTCACTTTCTAAATATTGATTTAATTTTTCTTTTTCAACAGTAACTCCTGTTAAATCTTTAATCATATCTTTTAATGTTTTCATATTATAATTCCTCCAAATTCTTTTCTTCAATTAATGTCTCAATATAGTCATAAGCACTCTCTTCTGAATGACATTCTTCTAATGCTTCATTAAATAAATCTTCTTCAGTATAAATATTTCCATTTTCATCTTTTCACATATTATTTATCTTCCTTTAATGATATTTTGGAAATAAACAACACCCAGAACACATTAAATAATCTATACATGAAAAGCAATTAGTTTCATTTTTATAATGTTTTTGACAAATTACACAATGAATTAATGGGAATCAATTTTCACAATAGTAATCTTTACTAATTAATTTTGAATTAAACTTATTATTTAATATTTCCATTTTTTTCTCATAATTTTTACATATACGGCAATTTTAAATAATATTTCTACTAATATCACATAACATATCTAAAATATTTTTATACCGAAAGCCCAATTCTTGTAATTTTTTACTTATTTTATTAACTTGTTCTTTGTGTTTAAAACAATCTATTTTTCGCATATTATTTATCTCCTTGCCATTCAATATTTTCATCTTCTAAATCAATAATAGTTGTTAATCATTCTTGTTGATTTTAAACTTTAGCAGTTATTTTTGCCTCTTTTAATGTATAAAATGATTTAGTTATAACTTCATTTTCATATTTCATTACTAATAAGTATCTTTTTTCCATAATTTAATTCCTCCTAATTCTTTCTAGTATTTAATGCTCAATGTTCATCAGTAATTTCATCGTGTGTAAGAATATATTTATTTTGTTTATTACATTTAAAGCAATAACCTCAATATCTTTTTTTAAAAAATATTTTCTTTTTAATAGTCATTTTTAAATTCTCCTTTTTACAATTAACTACAAAGTACTACAATGTTCTACATTTTGTAGTTACTTGTAGTATTAAGTACCTCCTCATCAAGTCCCCACTAGTAGATTAATTAAGAAATCCTTACCCAGTTCTTAAAAGTTATTTAACCTCTACGCACACGATTTTATTTTTGTCCTTGCAATTAATAGTTATGAATGCACCACTACGCGTCTATCTTAATCAAAGTCATTAATTTACAAAATCGCAAAAAAACAAGTTAACAGCTCTAATGGTTTCATGCCGGCGGAAATGCCTTGTTGGGGAACCTTCCCTAAAAAATATGTAATTTTAAATTAAACACTTGTAGAGCCAATATATTTAATTTTTAAAGTTGTTTTATAAAATTTAAGGTTTTAAAAAAACAAAATTTTAATATTCAGTGTAATAAACATCTTCAAATCATTCTGTTTTTTCACGATGGTTAACTGTATGAAACTGCTTTGGTGTTCCACATTTACTACATTTAATAAAAGTATTTTTAGACATATTTTTTTCATCTCCTTTTATTGGTTGTTTTTAAATAAAAAAACCAACCCAATAAGGGTCGGTTTTTTTGTCCTACTTCATCCTTTATTCTACAAAAATAATACTTATGTGCAGGTTATCATAAAAAATATGGTTTATTAGTAAATAATGGTTTTAAAATTTATCAACGATATTTTTATTTTTCGGGTAAATATAAGCAATTAGATATTAAATTATATTCTGCGTTTAAAAATCGGTTTTATACGATTAATAATTATGGTAGTGTTTTTTAATTATGATTTTTCGGTTACAAATGAATATAATATTAAATTAAATTCTGGTTATGTTTTTGGTGGTGATTTACAAAATAAATATGGTTTGCAATATAAAAAAATTAAAGAACAAAAAATCGGTTATAATGTTTTTGAATTGCAAGCACAAAAAGAGAATGATATGTATCGTTATTATGATTTTAATTTTGGGATTTATAATTGACAAGAGATAAATAGCTGTGGTTTATTTCCGGATAAACAATGATGACAAGTGCAATATGTAACGCCAGAGGGTTGGTGAGATTTTGGTACTCATATTAAAAATGCTGTGATTTTAATTGTTAATACTATTCACGGTTTTAAACAAGTTAACGAATTAGCGAGCGGTGTTGGTAAGGTTTTTGAAACAGTATATAGTTTTTTTTAGTCAAATATTTGAGGTATGAAAATTTAATCCAGCATTGTATAGTACAATAACAAATATCTTTTTATTAATTATTTTTATGAAATTTGTGCGATTAATATAAAAAAGAACTGTTATTTAGTTCCTTTTTTGTTCTTTTCAGTCAGTAATTTCACCAGTATTTTGATTAATTGTTGGTATTTGTGGTTCATCAACTTCGTCTCAACTATATAGTGAATGAATATAAACATATCAACGATTATTAATTCTATGTCCTCCATGTTCTCCAACTTTTCAAATTAATTCACTTGAAAAATTAAATTTTATAATAGAAAAATTATCACTTTGCATTTGTTTAGCAATTAAAATATATCATTTATTATTTTTTCATTATTTTCTTTTACAAAATTATCTCTATTAATTAATTTTCAATTACTATTTTCTGGTGGTTGTTGCGGATTATATGATGGATCTGGTTGATTACTTGCCTCGTTTTCATTATTTTTTTCTTTATTACAACTGATTAATGTTGTTGTGCTTGTTGCGATTAATCCGATTGTTCCTATTATGCTAAGTCATTTTTTCATATATATTGTTTCTTTTTATTGTATAATTAATTTTATTATATATCAATTATTCGTATTAAATATTAAAAATTTTATAAGTTAATGAAAGATATATAAATGTTATGTATAGTCATTTAAGTTTTATGTATAAAGTTAAATTATAACAATTATTATTATTAAAAATTTTTTTAAAAAAGAATGGTAAACAAAATATTTCTGTAATTGCTAAATATTTTAATAGACATCCTAGTATGTTATAAACAATAATTTAATTGGGAAAATTAAAGGCGTAATAACTGACAGAGGAAAAGAATTTAGCAAATGACGAGAAATGGAAATCTTTGCTGAAACACAAGTGTATTTTTGTGACGCTGGTTAAACCACAACAAAAACCTTTAATTGAATATATGAATAGTGAATTAAGAAAATGGTTTCCTCCTGGAACTGATTTTAATAATGTTAGTCAACAAAAAATAAATTGAGTAGTTAATAATATAATAAATGATAAACTCCGATCGTGTTTAAATTGAATAAGTGCAAAAGAAATGTTTTTACAAAATATATAAACAATAAATATTTAAAAATGTATATTAAATTATAAAATATGTCATTAATATATTATTTAATTAATAAAGATTTGTTGCACTTCATTTTACATAATTCATTTATAAAAAATTTTTAAATTTAAGTATTTTCTACTATAATTATTAAAACTATAAAATTAATGTTTGATTAATATTTCTAAATAATATAATCATACAAATTTTAAGGAAAGAGAAAGGAACATAAGTAGATGAAAAAAGCAGTTTTTTCTGATTTGGATGGAACTTTATTAAAGGATAATCATCGGTTTAGTCGGTTAACAAAAAAAACAGTTAATTCAATTCAAAAAAAAGGAATCCCTTTTGTTGTTACAACAGGGCGCCTAGCTAATGATGCAATTCGTCAAGCGCGAAAACTAAAAGTTCATAAGTATGATGGTTATGTTTTGGCAAATAATGGAGCAAGTGCTTATTCTTTTAAGACTAATAGTTTTTTATGAATGATGATTTTTACAACAGCAGAAATTAAAACCATTTTTGATTTTACTTATAGCAAATATAAAGTTCATTTTTTTAGTAAAAATAGTACTTATGTTTACGAATATGGTGAAAATTCTTATTATTGATCAAAAATAATGCGAACAAAATATAAAATTATTACCAAGGTCACTGATATTACAGAAGATATTACACATGCTAGTGTTATTGTCCATCAATCCTTAGATGATAAGGGTGCTAGTGAATTAATGACAAAGTTACGGCAATTATTACCACAATTAGATATTACTCAATATAATAATCGTGTTTTTGAAATTGCTTGCAAGGGGATTTCAAAAGGTAGTGCCTTGCAATTTTTATCCCATCATATTGGAATTGATATTAGTCAAACTTATTCATTTGGTGATTCTTATAATGATCTTGAATTAATTCGCCAAGCTGGAATTGGTATTGCGGTTAGCAATGCGATTGATGAGTTAAAAACAATGGCAAATGAAGTAACATTATCAAATCGTGAAAATGGGCCAGCAAAATATTTGCAACAGTTTTTCTTAAAAAAATAGTACTTTTATGATATGATAAAAAAGAAAGAGAATTCAGTAAAGGAGAGAATTAAAATGGCTGTAAATGAAGTAAAAAATATTGATGAATTCGAAAAAAAAATTGGTGATGCAAAGTTAACTTTAGTTGATTTTTATGCTGATTGATGTGGACCATGTAAAATGATTGCTCCAATTATTAATGAATTAGCAAAAACGCGTAGTGATGTTAATTTTATTAAAGTTAATGTTGATTTTTTGCAAGATCTTGCTCAGCATTATGGAATTTTATCAATCCCAACATTAATTATCTTTCAAAATGGAAATGAATTAAAACGTAAAACAGGATTTGTAACTGCTAACGAAATTGAACAAGATTTATTAAGTTAAAAAAGTTTTTACTAATAATTTAAAAAGGAGAAGGTGAATAAAAAATGGCAATGTCAATGAAGAAACGTCGTCGTTTAATGGCAGAGAAAAAAGCGGCGAAAATCTTGGCTCGTAAAGAAGCTGCAAAAAAACAAAAAGAAGAAACAAAAGTTTCAAAGTAAGATATTTAATTTTTAATGGATAATGTTTAATTTAATGAAGATATAGTAATCAACTTTTTAAATCAAAAATTTATTAAATGATCAATTATAATCCTAATTTATCTAAGGATTTTTATAAAATTGAATTATGTAAAATGAAGTGCAACAAATCTTTAGTATTTATTTAATATTCTGTAAAAACATTTCTTTTGCACTTATTCAATTTAAACAGGACCGTATTTTTTCATTAATTACATCATTAACTACTCAATTTAATCCTTTCTGACTAACTTTATTAAAATCAATTCCAGGAATAAATCAATATCTTAATTCACTATTCATATATTCAATTAAAGGTTTTTGTTGTGGTTTACCAACATCACAAAAATACACTTGTGTTTCAGCAAAGATTTCCATTTCTCGTCATTTGCTAAATTCTTTTCCTCTGTCAGTTATTACGCCTTTAATTTTCCCAATTAAATTATTTACTTTAACTAATTCTTTAAACTTTTCAAAAACTTCATTAGCAGTATGATTTTATAATTTTATTGCAAAATATTTTCTACTTTATTGTTCTACTAAAACTAAAAAAGAAGATTGATGATTTTTACCAACAACAGTATCCATTTCAAATCATCCAACATTAGAAAGTTTATTTTCAATGTTTCAAATTGACTTAAAATTAGTTAATTGCCCACGATTTTCTTTTTTCCTTTTGTTTCAATTTTTTTACCACGATATCGTAAATTTTGTTTTAAAAATCCATAAAAACCTAAACAAATTCATTTATACAATGTTTTAACACAAACCGAAAATTTAACACCAAATTTTAAAAATAACGATAAATAAACTCTCTCGGAGAATCGGGATATTTATTAAGTCTAATTTTCATAAAATTAATCTGTTCTTCTGTAAATTACATCTTTTATTATTGTTTTTTTCTTATAAAACATTTTATCTGACTTATAAGCACTATATTCATCAATATTTTTAAACTTTTTAATTTCTCGTAAAATAGTACTACAATGTCTATTCAAACATTTAGCAATTACAGAAATATTTTGTTTACCATTCTTTTTTAAAAACATTTTTGATAATAATAATTGTTCTAATTTAACTTTATGCATAAAACTTAAATGACTATACATAACATTTATATACCTTTCGTTGTTTTAAATTTCATATCCATAATATAATCTCCTAACTATTTATTCATTTTATTTTTCATTATTAATTACTATTTTATTTACAATATTAATAACAATATCTTTTCCATACTTAATTACTAAGGACCGCAAAATAAAATAATGTTTCTTTTCAATAAAAAATCAACTCCTTTCTGAGTTGATTTGTTGCACTTCGATTACACGATGCAATTTTATAAAATTATTTATTTAATTAAAAATTATTTTTTTTAAAAAAGTTGAATTTTTTATAAATTTTGTTATCATTTAAGTCATAATCGAAACTTAATTTGTTTCTAATTACTTAATTTTATTAAAAACCTAAGAATAATGAATACTATAAAAAGAAAAAACTCTTCTTTTTTGAAGAGTTTTAAGGTTGATAAATTAAATTTATTTTTAACATAAATGTACCATTAGCGAATTGGCCAGTTGATGTTTTAACCTTAATATTCAATTCTTGTTGTGGATTATTTTCTGTTGGGAAATTAAATTGTTCAATAAATTCTTCTGATTCTGTATCATAAGATAATAATTCTCATAAAATATTTGGCTGTTGTCCTTTTAAACTTGGATTTTTTATGATTCCATCATATATGATCGCATTAACCATATTTTTTACTAATTCTTTTTTATCTGCTAATGTTCTTGGTAAACTACGAATAAAGATTGGCAAAATTGAACTTGTTAAATCAATATTAAACTTAATTAGGACATTTGGGGTTAAATTTAATTTAAGAGTAACTTGACCTGTAAAAATAGCATTATTTTTATATGAAAACTGAAACTCTAAAGGGATTTTATTATTACTACTTACATCATATTTATTAATCGCTTCATCTAATTGTTGACAAATTGACTTAAAGTAGTTTCAATCCGTTTGAATTTTAGAAAGCCCAAAAGTTGGTTCATCTTCAACAATAAATATTAGATTTTTAATAATATCGCCTCAAATTTGATGAGCTAAATATGGCACTTGGTTATCCGAACTACTTTGTTTTCTTGGCACAAATTGATAAGTTTTATAGGATAAATCAACTACGGGGTTTTCTTCAATTGGTTTATTAACCATTTTAATTTGACCGTGAACAGTAACTTTAAAATCACGACCAGCAACCTCTTGTTTTCCAGAAATATTCATTACATAAGTTTCTCATTTTCCACTTTTTTTAGTTTCTTTTAAAGCATTACTTAGTCTGTCTAGGTCTTGAGGTTCAAAATTCGCTAAATCACCTGATAAATGCGGATTCCATGCCTTATTATTAATCAGTTTATCTCATACTAAATCTAAAACTGAGTTTGTTGTGTGTTTATCATCTTCAGACAATAAAATTGGGTCTAATGCTAATAACCCGGGATCAATTCCTTGATTAATTAATGTTAATCTGATTGTAATATTACCTTTAAACATTGGGTCAGTGTTAAGATTAAGTGCCTGCAAAGTAACTTTTTCTCTTTGCCTAATATTAGGTCAATTCTTATTAAATATTGATTGTCAACTTGTGGTGTCAAAATTAGTTAATGCTGGACCACCATTAATGTTTGCTTCACACATTACTAATTTTCAAATTCAATCTTTATCAACATTTGGTCGTTCTTGTTGAGTTACAACAATTGGAATTGATAATTCTATTATTGGTGGTAATTCAATTTGATCTTTAAAAATGAATCCAACAACTCGCATATAATGATGAATGCTTTTATCAATTGGTGTTGCTAAAAAATTCAAATCTTTATTACCACCAATATTTGGTTTTGTTACAGTACTTCAATCAATTTGATAGTCATTATAATCACTTGAAACTTGCAAATCATCGTTAAACTGTTGTTTAACTTCTTTTCACACTAAGTCATATAACTTTGCTGGTTCTAAGTTATTATGCTGTAATTTCAAATTAACCATAGCACTATAACTAATAATACTTAATTTAATTGTAATTGTCCCACTAAAAAGACTTGTTGGCGTATTTGCTTTGCCATTATATTCAGCAAAAATTGTTACAGGCAATGCTTTGTTATAATCGCCTGGCAATTGAAAACCTGAGATATCATAAGTTTCTGCATCAATTGGAGTTTCTGGTTTAAAACTACCAACGGCCTTTTCTCAAATCTCATTATATAATTCCTCAACATTTTCATATTTTGTGACATCTCATATATTTTCTAAGTTAACATTTTGACTAATATCCATTGACAACTTTTTAACTAAATTAAAACGAACGGTAATTGAACCAATATATGGAATATCTTCATCGTGACGAATTGTTAAAACAACATATCCATTTTGTGGTGTATTAGCAGTAACCGGTTTTACCATTTTTTCCGAATCAGTAATTTCAAAAAAATCTAAAAGTAAATCTTGAGAAATCCTTCCTTCAATTTTTGCTTGATTAAAAATTGATTCTTCTACAGTAATATTATCATCAGTAACAATAACATTATTAGTTAAAGTGAATTCTGTTGAAATATTATCTCTTCCAGCAATTTTTGATGGAGAAGGCGTTCCGCATGATATAACACTAGCTATAGGAGCACTTGTAGTCAGAAATGTTGTTAGGAGTGTTAAAATTTTACGCATGTAAATCCCTTCCTTTTCAAACATTAATACTTATTATCATTATACACATTTTCATCTTTTATACATAAATTTTAAATATAATTAATATTAAAACGGAAAGTAATTGCTTGAAGGTGGTCTGGAACATTTTCTTTTGCTTTTAATTCTAATTTAATATCAAGAACAGTTAAATTACTATATCTTTCTTCACTGCTAATTTGCAATGCATAAAATCAATCATTAAAAGTAGCAGCACTATTATGATAATTATTTAAAGGTGTAAATGTGGTAATATCGTCTGCAATTCCATTAGCATAATCTATTTGTGATACATTATCACTAATGTTTAAATTTTTTCCTACCATTTGACTAATATTTTGTATAAATTCCCATGTACGATTAACAATTTGTTTTTGTAGTATTGCTTTAAATGAAGTTACATCATGTGGAATATTTCGAACATCAATATCAATGTAATTTAATGGTTTTTGTACTCCATATAAATTAGCACTTCAATATTTTGTAAATAAAATATTTCGTTTTTGTTTATCACTAATTAAATAGGCATCATGATCACCAGGATTAACTAAATTAGTAATTGAATGTAATGATGGTTGATCAATTATTACATAATTTGTTTTTACCAATTGATTTTTATTAAAACTAATTGTTAAATCACCATTTTCTTGAATCGTTCTTTTAACAACAATATAATCTGCTTTTTCAATTATTCCATATGATTGAAATGGTAAAATATTTCAATCATAAACTCATTTATATTTTGAACTATTAGGGTTACTCAAAACATCTTCTTGTAATTTTCTAATTGCTGTTGCTAATGAATATTTTCCATTTAAAACATCTTTAATTTGCTCTCCCAATCGATTTGCAATCACATTTTGAATTGTTTCACCTTGTGGTAAAAACATAAAGTAAAATTGCTCTGGTTGGTTAACATTTAAAGTTTTTGGTTTAAGATGTTGATATCAAAATTGTCATTCGGTTGGTACAAATTCTTTTGGTAAGACTAAGCCACGATTTTGTGATGTTTCTAAAATATTAATTAAAAAAATTAATAATTGTGGAATATATTTACCATTAATTTGAGTATCTGTTTTTGCAAAACTTTGCTCTGAATCACCCTTTTTATATGCTGACTGAATTACCCGATTAATATCAAGCATGTAATGCGTACTATCAATAGCAGCTCCTGGAAACAGTTGATCATTTTGACTAACACTTGAAATAACAAAATTACTATATGGGTTATAATCACCAATAAATTCTTTATCCTTTCCTTTATTTTCTGCATAAAAAGCAGCAAAACGTTCTTTATAGGCAGCATAAACTTGATCTGCTAACGCCAAACTATCATTAGTACCATTAATTATAATATTATTAGCTTGTTCACCTAGAACATTTGTTTGTTTTTCTCAAACTATTGGTTTTAAATCATCTTTGTTTCTTGTTTCTCCTAATTTAAAACTTAAAAAGTTTGATAAAAATCCTTGATTTCCAACAAATAGGGTGGGCATTCAAACCAAATTTTTTTGGATTACGTATTCATATTTGATTTTTAAAAATAATAAATTTTTCATCAAATTAAATTGGTTTTGTTGCACATCAGCAAGACTTAATTGTTGTGTTCCTAGTGGATCAGTATAAATATCTAAAATTTGAATTTTCTTAGGATCTTTGTATTTATTCTTAAAAAAGATATTTTTTGTAATGTATAAACTAGGTGCTTTTTCAAAAATTAAATTATAAGCATATTCTAATCGTAATGATCTCGCACGAGCACGAGTTTGTGCAACTTGCCCAGTATTAGGGTCGGGAGGAATTTCATAAGATTCAAAAACCGGAGTTGTTGTTGTATTATCGCGTAGTTTTGTTTTTGCAAAGTTAACTTCAAAATAATCCCCATAATTAACATCAGGCAAGGATCCATCAGTTTTAATTCCACCATAATTTAAAATATTTGCTAAAAATGACACACCAAAATAAGCAGAGGGAATTAAAGCACCAAGATATAACACAGCACAAATTGCGGCAAGTCACCCTTTTTTACGTGATGCTAAAGTAACATTCTTTGTTAAGTTATTAAGTTTATGTCAACTACCTGGTTTTCTTGCCATTGAAATCTCCTTTAGTGAGCTTAAAAATAGACCTATTGAATGGGTTTATTATAACAAAATTAATATTAAATGCAAAACAACCTTTTTGAACAAAATTAAGCTTTTTAATTGTTTTTTTAAAATAAAAAAAGTTACTTCTGTAAATTTAAATATGAATTGCATGGCCTTCTAAACCATTAGCACAACTTCCATAATAATTTCTTATAGGATTGGATATGGGTGAACTGTTTTTGCCAATTCATGAATTGTTCCTTCTGTTTCCATACAAGCAGTAATTCCATAAATCATATCTGTTGCTGTTGCAGCAACAATATGTACTCCTAAAATTTCGCCATATTTTGGGTCACATAAGATTTTAACAAAACCATCAGTTTCACCATAAGCTATTGCTTTACCATTTGCTGATAACAGAAACTTAAATGCTTTATAAGCAATTTTAGCTTTAATTGCTTGTTCTTCAGTAATTCCAACTGTTGCTACCTCTGGGAATGAGTAAATACACGAAGGAATTCGATTATAATTCATTTTTACATTTTTTCCTTTAATACTATCAATTACTAAAATTCCTTGTACTGAATCAACATGAGCCAGCATCGTACATCCTACAACATTTCCAATTGCATAAACACCTGGCAAGTTTGTTTTACATTGCTCATCAACTTCAATGTTTTTTCTTTCTCAGATTTTTAACCCAATGTTTTCAAAACAAGTTGTTACTGGTGTTTGACCAACTGAAACTAAACAATAATCTGATGTTAGTTTTACTTCTTTACCATCACTATTATCATAAACTACTGTTTTACCTTTAATTACTTTAATTTTCACTGAAGTCTCAATTTTTACCTTATTTTTAATCAACAATTTTGTTAATTCTTCGCGAATATCTTATCCAATAACTCTAAAATAGTGTCTAAACCTTGCAAAATTGTTACTTTGGTTCCTAAACGATGATATAAGCAAGCAAATTCAATGCCAATTACACCACCATCAATAATAATTAATTTTTTTGGAATTGCTGGTAATGCTAAAGCTTCTGTTATATATTAATTATTCGTATTAAATATTAATTTTATATATTTTTGATGATAAGTGTAAATTAATGAAATATATTATTAATAATTTTAATTTGTTTGATTTACAGGCAAAATTAAAGAATTTTTTAAATAAAAATTATAAAAATAAATATTATAAAAAAATAAAACAAAAAATATTTTCATATATTAATTTATGTAATGATTATTATGTTAATAGTGGTAAATTTTTATTGAAAGATTTAATTAAAAAATATTTTAAAAATAAATTTTCAACTTTTTATTATTGAGCAAATAAAATTTTAATTACATATAAAAATAATGATTTTGATGATTAAAATCAACGTTACCACATAATATTAATTATCAATATAGTAATCATATTCGCAAAAATATTTGTGATTTATATTTTGAATATTGTAATAAGTGTGCTGGTGGTGTTTTATCTTTGTTTTATAATTTAAAAAAGGAATTCATGGAGAAGAATTAAAAAATAAAGCACCAAAAAATTTAAAAACATTTTTTCGTTGACTTAAAAAAGATGAAAGATGATTAAAAATAAAAAAGAAAATTAAATAAATTAAAAAACAACATTCAAGATATGAAGTTAAAGAAATAGGTTTATTACAGATGGACGCTAAATATTTTGTACCAAGTAAATTTTCATTTGATAAAAAGTATTATGTTTATAATTTTATTGATGAAAAAAACAAAATTAGCATTAGGATATGTTTATGATAAATTAAGTATTGATAATGTTATTGCTGCTGTTAAAAAAGCAATTAGTGATTTTAAAAATATATTTGGTGTTAAAATAACATGAATTAGAACTGATAACGGTTCTGAATTTATTAATAATTATCAGAATAATCAAAAAATTAGTGTTAAAAAAAACTAATTTTACTCAATTTTTAGCAGATAAAAATATTTTTCATCAAACAACACCGTTTCGTTCTCCACAGTCAAACGGTAAGATTGAAAGATTTCATCAAAATTATACTAAATTATTTGTATTCGAAGAAAAAATATTTAATGCAATTAGTTTACAGAATAAATTAAATGATTATTATTATTTTTATAATTTTGAAAGAGTGCATAAGTCTTTAAATTTTCAGACACAATTTAACTTTTTGAATAGTTTAATTAAATAATTTTAAATTATTAAGTTTTTGTATTTAAACTAATTTTTAGTTTGTTTAATTTTATATTTTTTATTTATTTATTTTATGATATTTTTATAATTATAAATAAATTATAAATAAATATTTTTATTATTTTTATTATTTTACTGCCGCAATAATATCTGATGGTAAATCTAACACTGGTGTTCCTTGTGCTAAAAACTCATTAGTAATAAATAGCATAAATTCATCAATTGTAATATCATTTATTAATAATGATCGAACATTAGTTACTCATTCCGGAATTGATTTAATTCCTTTTGAAATAATTTTATCTTGACTAACATTTAAGTATTTTTGCATTTTACTTAAATCAACATCAAATAAAAATGTTCCATGTGTAGCAACCGATTTTTATACTTTATTTGTGCATTACCAGATATTTTTTTGCCATCAATTTCAATATCATTTTTACCAGCAAACTTATCATTTAAACCAAGTTTTTGTAAAACATTAATAATAGGTTATAAAATAATTTCATAATTTTGCGCAATTTTATCATTTTTATTAACAATAATGGAAAACACAAATTACCATCATCTTGATAAACAGCCCCACCACCTGTTATTCGACGAGCAACATTCACCTTATCAGTTTCAACCGCTTGTAAATTAATTTCTTCAATTGTATTTTGATTTCGACCAATAACAATTGTATTAAAATTTTTTAACAAAAAATGTTGTCTTTAATATCACTTTTTAAAAAGATACTCATCTAAAGCCAAATTAAAATAAACATCTGTAGAAGAATTTTTAAAACAAATTATTTTTCTTATTTTTTAAAGTAATTTAATCCTAATACTTCTAAGCCTGTTAAAGTAATAAAGTTATATGGCTTATTAAAATGTGGCAAGAAGAAAATATCAATTAATGGTAGTTCATCAATTGTAACTTCCTTCATAATTGCTAATGAAAACATATACATAACTTCGGTATGATTAGCCTCTGAAGCTATTTGTGCACCAATAATTTTTCTTGTTTTTTTGTCTCAAAGAATTTTAATTAAAACTTCTTGATATGTATCCATAAATTCTGGACGATCATTATCCATAAATGTAATTTGATCGTAATCAAATCCCAAATCTTTTGCCACCGTTTCTGTCATTCCTGTTGAAGCTAGCGCTCAACCAAAAACATTAATTGCATTTGAACCTTGGAATCCTGGTGATGCTAAACCTGCTGGTTTTAAAGCATTAATAGCTGCAATAACTCCTGTTCGGACAGCATTTGTTGCTAAAGCAATATATGCTGCCTGTTTCTTAGCATTATCATAAACTTCAACACAATCACCAATTGCAAAAATATTTGGGTCTGATGTTTGCATATATTGATCAACTTTAATGGCTGCATTTTTGTCTAAATCAATAACACCATTTAAAATTTCTGTTGCAGGTTTAAAACCAACTGACCAAATTACTAAATCAGCATCATATGAACCTTTATCTGTTACTACTTTTGTTACTTTATTATTGTTACCCTCAAATTTAATAACTTTTTCGCCACCACGTAAATTAACAACCGCTTTACGCATTGCTCCTTCAACTTTATCAGTAAAAGGTTTGTCGTAATAACGTTGCATAATGCGCTCTGAAATATCAACTAAAGTAACATTTTTTCCTTTTTGATGAAAAGCATAAACTAATTCAACGCCAATGTATCCTGCCCCACATACAACAACATTTTGAATATTTTTGTCATCATTTGCTTTTTTTACTAATTCCCCATGTTGAAATCATTTAACAATATGAACACCTTCCTGCTTAATTCCTTCAATTTGTGGAATAATTGGTCAAGAACCAATCGCTAAAATCAATTTATCATAATTATCATCAAATTCATTTCCTGATTTTAGATTTTTTACACGAATTTTTTGATTTTTATTATCAATTGATAATACTTCATGCTCCATGTTTACTTTAATACCTTCATTTTTTAATACTTCTGGTGAAGCATAAAATAAACCGTTTGGATCTTTTACCTCTCCTGAAACTCATAGTGCAATTCCGCATCCTAAAAATGAAATATTGTTGTTTTTATCATAAGTAACAATTTCTACTTTCGGATCTAAACGCCTTAAGGTTCTAACAGCAGTTGTACCTGCATGGTTAGTTCCAACTACAATAATCTTCATGTTATATTCTCCTTTTCTATTCTTAGTAGTATTAATAGTTCTTTCAATATAACTAAATGTGCCAATAGTTATTTTGTTATGGCATTTATTCCTGAAAATTAAATTATACCGTAATGTTATTATATACCTGTTACAAAAAAATAAAAAAGAAAAATCATAATTAAAAACAGAAAAAATTGTAAAAAATATAAAATTTTTTTAAAATTTTATATTTTTTACAATTAAATTAACCATTATTTTTCAAAATGTTTTAAAAATCAACGACCTTCAACAGATAACAAGCGTTGTGTTTGCTCATTAAGCAATGTTTTTTCTATTTCTTTATCAATACGATAAATTCGTGCATCTAAATTATCTAAAAATGATAAGATTTCTGCTTCTAATAAGTGTGGTTCAATAGGTGAACCATATTCCAATCGACCATGGCTAGATAAAATCATATGTTCTAATAAAACAATTTTTTCTGAATTTAAATTATTACTTTGGGCAAGATGATTTAATTCATTTGCCATAATTGAAATATGACCAAGTAATTTTCCTTCAAATGAAAAATCATTCGTAGCACCACTTGTAATTTCAATAACTTTTCCTAAATCATGTAAAATAACACCACAATATAATAGTTCCGCATCAATTAAACGATCATGATAAACATTGACAACATTTTTTGCCATTTGCAGCATAGTTAAACTATGCCAAATTAAACCTGATTTAATTTCATGATGATTACGAATAGCAGCTGGTCAAATTTTAAATTGCTCAGCATATTTTGCTAAAATTAAAGTCATAATTTCACGATATTCAGTTGTTTTCATTTTTTTTACTGTTGTAATAATTTCATCATACATTGCATCTGCTGGAAGCGGCGCAACTTCAATAAAATCATCTAGATTAATACTGGCATTATCAATAATATTATAACTATTAATTTTTGCTTGTAAAACTTTTCGATACTCAATAATATTAATATTTACTTTGTAACATTTACCTTTAATTCAACTTTCAATGTCAGCAGGACGAGCATCTCATAACCTTGCTTCAATTGTTCCAGTACGATCTTTCAAGGTTATTAATAAATAAGTGCTGCCATTAGATGCTGTCCCTTGGGTCACCTTATCAGCAATTACGATTAATTCTACATTATTAACTTCTTTTGTTAAATCTTTAATATTCATTTTTCCCCTCCTAGAAATAAAAAAGTGAGTAATAACTTTTTATCTTATAATAAAAGCCCTGGATTTGATAATAAATATGCAACATAATGGATAAATTTACTTGCTTCAGTAATATCAATTACAGCTTCATTATACCCCAATGTAATTACCATAATATCACGAATTGCAATATCATTTTTTTCAACCACAACAGGTTTTTTAAAAATAATACCCATTGCAATTCCGGCAACATTATCATATGGAATTGTAAATGTTCCCCGTGTTATTCCATATTCACCATAATTTATAATTGAGAATGAGGCATTTTGACAGTCCTTTTCTTTTAATTCATTATTAATACTTTTACTTATTAATTTTGTTACCTTTGAAGCAATTTCTTTAATTGAAACATTTTTTAAATTATATAAAACAGGCATTTTTACTGCAGTATAACTATCTACACTAAAAGCAATATTATAAAATCATTTTAATAAAATTTTATTTTTCTGACTAATAAAGGATGCATTTAAAACAGGGAATTTTTTTAATCCATCATAAACTGCTTTAACATAAAAAGGCAATAATGTTAATTCAATATCATTTTGTGAATATGCTTCACGCATAATTAACAATAAACTAACTAACTCACTAACATCAACTTCAACATCAATAAAACCATTAACAATATTTTTTTTACTTTCCATAATTTCTTTTGCACGAATAATTGCTTCTTGATTTAATTTTATCTTATCAACTTGCAAAGTTTGTGGATTTTCTTTTATTTTATGTTCTGAAGAAATAGAATGTTCCCTTGACGTTATATCTTCTGACTTATGCTTTTTAAGATGAGAGGAAACAGACGAATGAACCGTTGAATGTGACTTTGAATGTTCACCATGATGTCCCTTCGACTTATCCTCTACTGGCTTATGCTTTTCATAATGCGACGAAACAGACAAATGAACCGTCGAATGTGACTTTGAATGTTGGCTATGATGATCCTTCGGATTATTTTCCACTAATTTATCTTGTTCTAAATTTATAATAGGTTCGATTTTTGAATCATCAACATTATTTATACTTTGAGAAAAATTACTTTTTAATTCTTCTTTTGTATAATTTTCTTCTTTGTATTCTTCTCTATCAAAGGGTTGATGATGTAAGGGGTCTATTTTTTTATAATCAACTTGTTTTCTCGCAGCCATTCCTGCTGTAAATGATAAATCACGTTCTAAATTTTCAAGTTCTTCAATAACTTCTTCTTCTTCAATTCTTATTGTTGCTAAATCATCTTTAACAATTGCCAAATCTTCTTTTAAATCACCCAAATCTTTTTGCAATGTTTCAATATTTTCTTCACTAGGAATATTCTCAAGAACATTTTCAACTTTATTTTTAAACAGAAATGTCTTTGAATCATTATTCTGGCTAAAAAATGGGGTTGAATCTTGTACTATATTTTCTTCTGATAAATCAATTTCAATTGAATCTTCAAAATCATCTTGTGAATTTTCACCAGCTACTTCACGTGCTAATAATGTTTCAATTAATTCTTCGCGAAAAATTTCTGTTTCTGATTTTTTAACATCAATTGGTGGCCGATTTTGTACATTATATTTTCCAGAACCATTAAAATAAATAGTATTATAGGGTTGCTCAAAATTATTGTCATGTTCATTAAGGGTTGCCTCAAATGGCAATAAATTTAATAAAACATCACCACTATTAATAACTTTATTTTCATAAACAATAATATTTAACACTTCACCAGTAATTGGCGCTTTAATTTCATAAACTTTATTTTGTGTAATAATGTTAGAAAGTTTATCCCCCTTTTGGACAACTTGTTTATTTGTAACAAAAATTTTATCAACAATTCCTTTGCAATTATCATCCGCTTCAAAAATAATTTTTGTCATACCCAAACTTCCCCCTATTTTCTAACTATATATTAGCATAACTTTTATTCTTTTAAATAATTAGTTTCTAATTCTTGGTACATTGCTTCCATTTTTCTTTTTGCTTCTTCATTTGTTTTATCAACACAAACAAAATAGAATTTTATTTTTGGTTCTGTTCCACTTGCACGAACTGCAAATCAACTACCATCTGCAAAATAAAACTTTAGTAAGTCTTGGCCTGGCATTTCATATAAACCATACAAATAATCTTCTTTTTTAATACATTTAATTTTTTCTAAACTAGTAATTGTTTTTTGTCGTAATTTTTTTAACATATTATTAATAATTTTTTTACCATCAATTCCATCACGAACTAAATTAACTGTTTTACAATAAAAAAAACCAAATTTATTATATTGTTCAACTAAAACATCATATAATGTTTTTCCTTGATTATGATAATACCAACAAGCTTCTGCTAAGACTAATGATGATTGAATTCCATCTTTATCACGAGTTATGTCTTTTAAAACATAACCATATGCTTCTTCAAATCCAAATAAAAATTCTAGCCCTTTATCTGCTGCTTTGCTCATTTGATCCCCAATTCATTTAAAACCAGTTAATGTTTTAATAACTTGAACACCATAACTTTCAGCTACTTTATCTGATAAATTTCCAGTAACAAAAGTATTATACATAACCCCATTTTTAGGTAATGTTTTTTGACGTTGATAATGGGAAAATAAATATTCAATTAATACCGGAGCTGTTTCATTTCCAGTCATTAAATAATATTCATAATCTTTAATTTTAACACCAATTCCTAAACGATCAGCATCAGGGTCATTTAAAATGATAACGTCAGCATTAATTTTTTTCGCATATTTTAATGCTAAATCATAACATTCTGTTAATTCTGGATTCGGATTAGGGGCAAAAGTAAAATTAGGATCATTATCAAATTGCTCTTCTACAATCGTAACATCATAGCCACATTCTTTTAAAATTCGTGGGGTTCATTCTTTACTTGTTCCATGCAAATTAGAAAAAACAATCTTAATATTACGTTTTTGATTTGGATAAAAATGCATTGCTTTAACATCGCTGACATAATTATCCTCGACTTCTTTTGCAACATATGTAATTAAAGTTGAATCTGGATTTAAAGTTAAAGTAAAAACTTCTTCTTTAATTTTTAAGTAATTTTCACCAATGATATCAGTTGCGACTGGCAAAAACTGTGAACCATTATGATCATAAATTTTATAACCATTATATTCACGCGAATTATGACTTGCTGTAATAATAACACCCGCTAACGCTTTTATTTTTCGAATGGTATAAGAAACGATTGGCGTTGGGCGAAGGTCATTATTAGTAAATAAAATTGCTTTAATATTATTACTAGCAAAAATATTTGCTACTTCTTGTGCAAATTCAGCTGAAAAATGACGGTTATCATGCCCAATTACAATTCCTTTTGATTTTAAATCTGTCGCAGAATAAATTGTTCTTAAATATTGCATAAAAGCTAATGTTGCTCTTCGAATTGTATATAAATTCATTTTTCCGGTTCCTGGACCTAATAATCCTCGCAATCCAGCAGTTCCAAATTCTAAATCATCTGAAAAAGCAGCAATTAAATCTGCTTCAGACATTTGTTGAAATTCAGTGGCTAATGTTGGATCTAAATTTTTAGCATCTTTCCATAATTTTAAATTATCTAAATATGACATCTTAATTCTCCTCTTTTTTTAACAAGCAACAAAGTTTTTGGTTTTAACCATAAAACATTCTTGTTTGCTACAACCAATAATTCTACCTTATATAGTAAATTTTTCTATTTTGATTTTATCTATTTTATTGTCTTCATATTATTTAATGAGATATTTTCTCTATATAATTTTATAGATACTTAAATTAGCACTTATTACTATTGAAACAATAATTAAATACCAACTATAATTCAATATTATTTTCTTTTTTTTTTTTTTTTTGATTAAAACAATCTTTGTAAAGATTGTTAATTTGTTCATTTCCTATTAACAATTTCATTAAGTGTAATTCTTCATTTTTAACATTTCATTGTATTTATTACAAATTTTCATATCTTTTTGTAACCTTCTTTATTTTTTATATTCATTATAAATTATACTTTTATTTTTAACTATTTATCAATAAATTTAATTATATTAAATATAAAACTACAAGTAATAAAAATTCATTGATAATTTTGCATTAAAAATAATCTTCATTATGAAGACCATATTAAATTGGTAATTCAAAATCATAAATTTTTCCTTCAATAATATAAATTAATGTTTCGGCAATATTAATAATATGTGTTCCAGCCCGTTCAATTGAACGTAATTGTTGCATTGTTAAAGTAATAACTTTAATTTCTTCTTTTGATTTTGCTTCACGAATTTTTTCAATTAAAGCATCATTTTCAACTTTATAAATCTTGTCTAATTCAGTATCATATTTTAAAATATTATATGCTGACTCAATTCGTTCTTCCTCAAAAATATTTGATACTTCTGTTAGCATTTCAATGACTTTTGCAACTAATTTTTTTAAAAAATTAATTAACTTTGTTGAAGGTTTATATTTGATATAATAACGACAAATACTTTTTGCATAATCTGCAATACGTTCAACTTCTTTAACAATCAAAATGAAACCAACTATTCGTCGTAAATCTTTTGCAACCATTTGTTGTTTTGCAATTTTTCATAGTGAAACTTCAATGAAAGCCTCTTGCATTTTATTAATTGTTTCATCAGCGGAAATAACACTTTGAGCAAGCTCAACATCATTTGTTTCTAAACATTTAACCATATCATCATATTGATTTTTTGTCATTGCAATCATATCAATAATCATTTGTTTTGTTTGTGCTAAATCATTTTCAATTTTTATGCTCATATTTTGTCCCCCTCGTTTCATTATTCAAAACGCCCAGTAATATAATCTTCTGTTTTTTTATTAGCCGGACGAGAAAAAATAATCTTAGTTTTATTATATTCAATTAATTTCCCTTTTGCAAAAAAAGCAGTATAATCAGCAACTCGTGCGGCTTGTTGCATATGGTGGGTTACTAAAACAATTGTAAAATCTTTTTTTAGTTGGGTAATTAATTCCTCAATTTTTGATGTTGAAATTGGATCTAATGCACTGGTTGGTTCATCCATTAACAAAATTTTAGGTTTCATCGCAATTGCCCGGGCAATACATAAACGTTGTTGTTGTCCCCCCGATAATGCAAAAGCAGAATCTCGTAAATTATCTTTTACTTCATCTCATAATGCTGCTCGTTTTAAATTTTCAACAACAATACTATTAACTAATTTTCGATCACGAACCCCTTGATTCCGTGGTCCATAAGCAACATTATCATAAATTGACATTGGAAATGGTGAAGGTTTTTGAAATACCATCCCAATGTCTGTTCGTAATTTAACAATATCTGTTTCAGGACTATAAATATTCTTCCCATTAATTAAAATTTCACCTTTAAAAATTGACTTTGGCTCAACATCATTCATTCGATTAAATAAACGCAATAATGTTGATTTTCCTGATCCTGAGGAACCAATAAAAGCAGTAACAGTATGTTCTTTAATTTTCATTGAAATATTAAAAAGAGCCCTCTTGTTTCCTTTGTAAAAAAAGTCAACATTTTTTACTTTAATTAAATCTGGATTATTATCTGATGAATCAAATGTTGGATTCTTAATAATTACTTTTGGATCCATTATTTTTTTCCCTTCTTCTTCGTCTTATTTTCTTCATGGCGTTGTTTTTTCTTTGGTACAAATTTTTTTCAAAAATTATTAAAACTTTGCTTTTGATGAAGATAATTTTCTTTTGAAAAGAAAAATTTCAAGTTATTAATTCGATTTTTTCACTTCGCTTTAAATCCAATATTAACATAATTTGGTGCAAATTTCTTCCCTAAAATATGGGCCAAACTATTTGATAACCAAATTAAAACCATAATCGCAAAAGCTAATTCAAACATAATTCGAATTGCTCCTGCTGTTGTTCCTTCTTTTGAGAGCATTAGAATTTGTGTTGTCATACTTGCACCTGGTGACATAAATCCAGCAATTGGTAACCGTACCGCGGTTCCTAATGTTAAATAAACTGGCGCTGATTCACCAATAACACGTCCAATTGCTAAAATAATAGCAGTAATAATACCTGGCATCGCATTTGGTAAAACAACTTTCAGCGTTGTTGATGTTTTATTAGCTCCTAATGCTAATGAGGAATGTCGCAATGAGTTTTCAACACCTGATAAAGCATCCTCAATACTACGAATCATAATTGGTAAAATAACAATTGTTAAAGTTAAACCAGAGCTTAAAATGGATAATGGTAAATGACAAACACCAATAAAGAAAGCTAATCCAAAAGTTCCATAAATAATACTTGGTGTTGATGATAAAACATCAATTGCAAAACGCACCACTTTTACAAAAATGCTATTTGGACGAGCATATTCATTTAAATAAATGGCAACCATTAATGATAATGGTATCGCAAAAATTATTGAACAAATAACTAATAACAAAGTAACTAAAAATGTTGAAAGAATTCCTGCTCCGTCATCAAAGATTGATGTTGAAATTATATCACTTCATACCATTCCAAATAATCCTTTTCAAATAATTGTAGCTAAAATAACTAATGTAAATGATACAACAATTACAGTTGAAGAGATTAAAAAAAACATTCCGATTCCATCTTTAAACTTTTTCAAACCCCTTGTTTTTTCAATATGTTCATAAAATAACTTATTAATTTTATTAGCATTATATGATTTACTTAATCGTAAACCTTTTGTTGTTTTACGAGCATGATAGTTTCGTTTTCGATTATGAAATGCTTGTGATGAAATAATAAAAATATTAATAATACAGACGATAATAAATAATACTAGTCCAATTGCATATAATGCTGATTCATGCATTGGGCCTGAATTTTCCAACATTTCTAATCCAATTGTTGATGCTAAAGTTGCTATTGATAAAAAAATAAAATTAATAAAACCATTTCCAAGTTTTAAACCATCTGGTACGTTTCCAGCAATCATCATCACCGCCATTGTTTCTCCAATAATCCGTGCAACTCCCATCATAATAGCAGTAATAATTTTAAATCAAGCTGAACGTAAAACAATACGATAAGTTGTATGGGTTTTACTTAATCCTAATGCTAATGAACCAAAGCGATATGAATCAGGAACATTTTCTAAAGCATTGATTGATAATGAAATCATAATTGGTAAACCCATAAAAGCTAAAGTAATTGATGTTACTAATAAGTTTGAGGTTGAAGGAGCGCCCATTAACATGAAAAGCGGTCCTAAAATTGCTAAAGCAAATAATCCAAAAACAACAGATGGAATTCCAGCTAGCAATTGGATAATACCAATCACTTTACGTTTAATCCTTGGACTTAAATATTCTGAAATATATAATGATGAAAAAATAGTTAACGGAATTGCAAATATTAAAGCAATTAATAAGACAAAAAATGTTGAAATAATAATTCGTAAAATACCAAATTGATTATTATTAGCATTTCAAGTATTACCTGATAAAAAGCCTCAAAAACCACCAGGATAATGCTGGAAAAAATAAATTGATTTATAAATTATAAAACCAACTAAAGTTAATAAAATTAAAATTGTTAAAATCGCAAAACAATAAATAATAATTTTTGAAGTAAAATCAATAATTTGTTTTCGTCCACGAAAATTATTTGTAAAACGAATTTTTCATAATGTTATTTTTTGGGAAAACGGTTGTTTTTCTTTTATGACTTCTTTCTTGGCCATAGTTAATTCTCCATTCCGTTATATTCATATTCAGAATATGCTTGATATTTTTCGGGAAACTTTTTCACAATAATATCTCAAATACTTTGATAATCTGATTTAAAATTTCAAGCTACTTTTTCATTATAAGTTGTTCTTCCACTTTTTGCAAAAGTTGTATTATTATTATACTTTCGGAATAAAAAGTCATCAATTGATAATGGTTCTTCGCCTTCTTCCATATATCAATATGCAGGATCATGTGGACTTAACTTAAAATTTGGATCATAATAAGGATTATCTTTCCCATTCCGTAGTTTTGGTTTTGTTTTTGAATATGGTAATGGATTTAACATTCATGCAATAAAAGGTAAGGCATTATTGAATTGTTTTCCTTGATAATTAATAATTCCAGTAAAGGGTCTTGTTAAAGAATAAGCTGGATTAAATTCATAATTATTATTAATAACTTTATATGGTAATTCTGGTTCTGTAGTTCCTTTACTAATAACACTAGCAATTGCTTTTGATCCTAAATCTTCATTGCTAATAATTCTTTTAATATATGAAAAAGAAATATAACCAATTGACCCAGGAGTAGTTGAAATTGCTTGATACATTGAACCATTTGATGAAGCTACTTGATTTGTTTTATATTTTTTGCTTTTAATTACTGCTGATTCAAAAAAATCTCTTGTCCCACTTCCAGACTCACGTGTTAAAGTATAAAATTTATTGCTACCACTACTACAAACTAATTGAGAACCAAAAGCTTGTTGTCAAGTAAAATTTGGATCAGTATAAATCTTACGAATTAATTCAGTTCCTTCTCCACCAAAAAAACTTTGAAATTGTAACGAATCTTGGTGTAGTTTAATTTGACAACCATTTGGTAAATGATATACCAAGATAATATAATCACGGGCAAAAACAAAACGACCAGTATGATAATCTGATAATAGTTGTTGAACATTAGAGCGGTTATCCCCTGGTTTAGGTGTTGAATTAACATCTTTTGATAAAAAACCAAAAGCATAACTACCATTTTTTACACCAACTAAGGAAGCAGCACTTCCTAATGAATTATATAAAATATCTTCTTTGTTATCACGTTTATATTGTTCCGTAATATTTGCCATTACTTGGGTAACTGATGTACTCCCTCCAACAACAATTACATTACTTGCCGATGCAATTGTTCAAATAATAATTGATATTACTAATACCAAAGCATAACCAACTAAAGTAAACATTTTATGATGGCTAATCTCTCCTACTACACTCTTAAGAAAATGTTTTTTTTCTTTTTTTTCCTTAACAGCCTTAGTAGATTCGTTTGGCTTCATTTGTTAAGTTTCCTCCCCTTTATATGGTTTTATTTCTTTAAAACTTATTTATACTAATTGTATCAAAAAAATAAAAAATCATAAATAATTTATGCTTTTTTATTTTCAAGTTTATTCTCAAATTCTTTAATCATTTCAGCAGCTTGTTGTAATTTAATTCCAACAATTTTTGTAACTCCTTTTTGTTGCATTGTTGCCCCATATAATACATCACAATGTTCCATTGTTCCAACGCGATGGGTAACAACAATAAATTGAGTGGTATCAACAAAACTACGAATATACTTAGCAAATCGCTCAACATTTGCTGGATCTAATGGTGCTTCTGCTTCATCTAAAATTACTAATGGAATTGGTCGGACTTTTAAAATCGCAAAAAGAACTGATAAAGCAACCAATGATTTTTCTCCTCCAGATAATAAATTTAAATTAGCAATATTTTTTCCTGGTGGTGATACTTTAATATCAACTCCTGTTTCTAATAAATTTTCTGGTTCAGTATAAATAATTCTTGCTGAACCACCCCCAAATAATACTTCAAAAGTTGAAGGTAAATTCTCATTTACTTCTTTAATTATTTTATCAAACTGTTCTTTCATAATACTATCCATTTCATCAATTGACTTTAACAAGTTTTTAACCGAATCATTTGCATCGTTATATTCATTATTCATAAATTGAAAACGATCATTTTCCTCTTTATATTCTTCAATTGCTTCTAAATTAACATTGCCAATTTGAGATAAGTCACTTCGTAACTGTTTAATTTCATCACGAATTAAATCTTCATTATCAATTACTTTTAATTCCAATGTCTTAGCATGGTCATATGTCATTTGATATTCTTCTGTTAGTCTTGTTAGATTTTGCTGAATTTTAACATTAATAATCGATAAATCAGTATTCATTTTGCTAATTTGTTCTTGCAAAGCTGAAATATAATATCGTTTTTCTCCAATTTGATTATTAAGCTCATTGATTACTAATGACTGCTTATCTTTTAAATTACTGGCAACATTTAATTGTTGTTCAATTTTTGTTTTTAAAAGTTCTTTTTGTTTAATTTGATCTGTAATATTAAGCACTACTTCATTTTCAACTATTTTTGTTTCATTAATATTTTTTGATGTTAGTAACTGATATTCATTTTGCAACTTTGTTTGGTCATAAATAATAATTTCAATTTGTCGTTTCCCTGCCCCAATTGAAGCTTGATTTTCAGCAATAACTTCATTAATTTCATCTAATTGTCGTCGAAGCATATTTAATTGTTTTAAAATATTATGATATTCTTCAGTTTGCATTGCTAATTTTTCATTAAGAATTCTTAATTCTTTTTCTGGATTAACAATGGTCATCCGTGTTCGTCTAGAACCCCCTGTAACAGCTCCTTGCGGGCGAAGAATTTCGCCATCTAATGTAACAATATTATAACGATATTTTGTTAACTTTCCAATTTCTTGTGCACTATCAAAATTAGTACAAATCAAATAGCGACTTAGTAAATAATCAACTGCAATTCGAAATTCTTTTTTTACTTTAACTAAATTATTTCCTAAGCCTAAATATCCTCGCACTGATTTAATTACAAATTCTTCATCACTGTTAAGATAGAATGGCGATATTACATCTAACGGAATAAATGTTGCTCGTCCAGCACGGTTTTGTTTTAAATATGAAATTGCTCGTTTTGCACTATCAACATTTTTAACTAAAATATCTTGTAAACGCCCACTTAAAGCAGTCACAATTGCTTGCTCATATTTTTCATCAACATTAATAATATCTTGAACTAATCCCATAATTCCAGGCAAAACATTTTTATTATTAATAATATTTTTAACACCTTCATGTAAATTATCCTGATTTTCAAAATTATGTTGTGCACGTTCTAATTCACTTTCTAAACGAATAATTGTTTTATTAATTGCTCCTAATTGCTCATTTAGCCCAGCTTGCTTTGTATTAAAAGTTTCACGTTGAGCACGATATTCTTGTTGCTGTGTTTCTAATGTTGCCAATTTTTCACGTTCATTTTGAAAGTTAACAGTTAATTCATTATAATTATTAACCATATTAGTAATAGTAATATCATTATTAGACATTTTTAAAGCTGCTTCTTTATTATCTAATTCAATTTTATGTACTTTTAAATCACTAATTTCTGAAACTAAACTTTGAAATTCTTTAGTTAAAACATTAATTTTACTATCCAAATTAAAGTTTTCTTTGTTTAATTCATTATATTCAATTTCTTTATTTTTTAATTCTCGATCAGCATCTTGTTTTGTACTAATATTTTTTTTCTGCTGTAAGCGTAATTCTAATAATTTGTCATTAAAAAAAGTAATATCTTTTACTAAAACAGCTAATTCAATTTGATTTAATTTATCTTTTAATGTTTTATATTTGATTGCTTTTTCACTTTGCCGTTTCAAACTTGGTAATTTACGTTTGATTTCATTTAAAATATCTTTTAAACGTGCTAAATTCTCATTTGAACGGTCCAATTTTTTTAAAGCTTCTAATTTACGACGTTTATATTTTGCAACCCCAGCAGCTTCTTCAAATAAAGCACGTCGTTCTAATGGCTTTGCTTCTGCAAAAGCATTAATATTTCCTTGTGAAATAATTGCTAATGATGACTTTGTTAAACCACTATCCATTGCAAAATCCTGAATGTCTTTTAAACGAACTCGCTGTTTATTAATAAAATATTCATTTTCACCATTTCCTCGAAAAACACGACGAATAATTTCGATTTCATCATAGTCCATTGCAAAAATCCGGTTTGTATTATTAAAAATTAGTTTAACTTCTGCTATATTTAATCCTGGTTTTGTTTCTGACCCATTAAAAATAACATCTTCACTATTATTCCCACGAAGTGATTTAATTGATTGTTCACCTAAGCATCAACGAATTGCATCATTAATATTTGATTTTCCGCTTCCATTTGGTCCTACAATTCCTATCATTTCATGATCAAAATTGACTATTAATGGATCAGCAAAAGATTTAAAACCAAATGCCTCTATTTTTTTTAAAAATAACACTACTCATCACTTCCTTAAATCTCAAAATTAACAACCAATTTATTCTTTAATAATTATTCTATAAAAGTTTATTATTTGCAACTAAAATTAATAAAAACATTAAAATAAAGTTTACTAATGAAAAATGAAAGTAAAATTTATTCTTATTTTATTCTCATTTATAAATACTTACTTTTTCTTATTTTTTTCTCTTTTTTTACTATTTTTTATTCTTTTTGTGTTTTAATAAATAACTTTAATTTTTCTCATAATTGAAAACCATTATTTTGATGATCTGATAACAATAAATTTAAGAAAATTCCAGCAAATGCTACTAGTGCAACACCTGTAAATTGTAAATTACCAGTCCTTAAATTAAAATTAAAAACCACCCCTCCTAAGCCTAACATTAACATAATTGCTGTTACAAAAACATTTTTCATATTTGTTGTATAATCAATTTGATTATTAATTAACACTCAAATTCCGTTTGTAGCAATCAAACCAAACATAATCATACTAATCCCGCCCATTACTGGTGCTGGCAACATTTGTACTAATTGATTCACTGGAGCAATAAATGATAATCCAATTAAAAACAAGGCAGCCAATCCTGTTACTCATACCTAAGCAATTCGTGTCATCCCAACTACTGAATCATTTTCACCATATGTTGTATTTGCTAGTCCACCAACTAAACCATCAAAAATAATTGAAACTCCATCAGCAACTAATGTCCGATGCATTCCAAGGTCTTTAACAAAATTTTTTCCCATCATTTGCCCCATACTAAATATGATCACCAATATGTTCAGCAATCACAATAATTGACAAGGGACTAATTGCTAAAATAGCTGGCCCAATATTACTTGCTTTTAAATCTCAAATTTTTTTAAACGATGTATATCATCGTCATTGACTTGGGTCAATAATTTTTGATGTATCTAAAATTTGATATTCTGTTCCAATTGCTAAATGAAGAATTACACATAATAAATATCCTGCGACAACACCAATAATGACTAGAACTACCTTAGCAAATCCTTTACATTTCAAAGCGATAATTGCTGTTACTAAAAAGGTAAAAATAGCAATTCCAATCCCAATCCAATGTGAATAAGGTTGCTTTCAAGCAGTTGGATTAAAACCAGCATTATTAATTGCACTTGGGGCAAATGACATTCCAATAATAATTAATGGTCCAATAATTACTGCTATGAAAATTCGTTATATAAATTTATTACCAATAAAATATACTAATACTCCAAAAGTGATATAAATAATACCAACCATCATTACGGCAATAAAAACCGCATTGACATATAAAGGAAAACACACCCCCATTACTCCCATATATGCAAACGAACTTACCAGAATTTATTGGTCATACTTTTGCAGTGGTAATTGCAATATAAATTAATGTTCCAACCCCTGAACAAAAACAATGCCATTGCAATGTTCATAACTTCAACTCCAGCTGTTTGATTAATAATTAATGGTACTAACACCGTAGAACCAAACATAGCAAAAATATGCTGTAATGCTAAAATTGACCATTGCAAAAAGTTTTTTGGGCAATCATGTGGACCTAATAATAATTTAATATTATTTTCAATTAAAGTAGTTTATTATTTTTCCATTATTTTTTATCCTTCTTTTTTAAAATTGCATAAAAAACTAGTTTGTAAATTATTAATAACTAGTAAATTGCATTATTAACATTAATTATTGTTTTATTTTGTAGAATATTAAAGATATAAAAAACAATCTTCTTTTTTGTAAAAAACTTCAAATTTTTTCATCAAACCAATTTGCATTTTGTACCTCAACATTGCTGGAGATAATTATAACATTTTTTAATATTAATGTAAAAAATTACTAATATTTTTTTATTCCCATTCAATTGTTCCTGGTGGTTTTGATGTAATATCATAAGTAATTCGATTAATTCCATGAACTTCACTTACAATTCGAGCTGATACTTTTTCCAATAATTCAAATGGCAGCCGACTTCAATTTGCTGTCATAAAATCAGTTGTATCAACACTGCGCACAACAGCAGTATATCCATATGTTCGTACATCGCCCATTACACCAACTGACTGAACAGGTAATAAAACAACAAATGCTTGTGCAACTTGATCATATAAATTTGCCTGATATAATTCATCAATAAAAATTTGATCAGCTGCTTGTAATAAAGCTATTTTTTCTGCGGTAATTTCACCAATAATTCGGACTGCTAAACCTGGTCCTGGAAACGGATGCTTATACACAAATTTAAAATCAATGCCCAATGCTTCACCAGTTCGGCGAACTTCATCTTTAAATAATTCACGTAATGGTTCAATTAATTGAAATGGTAAATCCTTTGGTAATCCCCCAACATTATGATGCGATTTAATTGTGGCAGATGGTCCCTTCACTGAGACAGATTCAATCACATCTGGATAAATTGTTCCTTGTCCTAATCATTTAACATTTTGAATTTTTATTGCTTCTTCATTAAAAATTTCAATAAATAAATTCCCAATAATTTTTCGCTTTTCTTCTGGATTAGTAACTCCCTTTAAAGCAGTTAAAAATCTTTCTTGCGCATTAATTTTAATAATATTTAATTTAAATTTTTCTTGAAATTTTTGTAAATCATTTCATCCACTATTTTGGCGTAATAATCCGGTGTCAACAAAAATACATGTTAATTGTTTTCCAATTGCTTTATGTAATAAAACTGCACAAACACTAGAATCAACACCACCTGATAATGCTAAAACAACATTATCAGTTCCAACTTTATTCTTAATCTCAGTTATTGCTGCTGAAATAAACTCTGTAATTTTTCATTTTGGCTGACAACCACAAATGTTAAAAACAAAATTGCTTAATAATTGTTGTCCAATTAAAGTGTGGGTTACTTCTGGATGAAATTGTAAACCATAAATTTTTTTTTCTGAATGTTTAATTGCACTAATTGAATTTTCACTATGAGCAATTTGAATAAAATTTGTTGGCATGCCTTCAATATAATCGGCATGACTCATTCACACTTGTGATTTAACAGGGATGTTCGCAAATAAATCTTCTTGATTATCAATAATTAATTCTGAAAAACCAAATTCTTGTTTTGTTGCTCGTTGTACTGTCCCTTCATGTAAATGACTTATTATTTGCATTCCATAACAAATTCCTAAAACAGGAACTTTTAATTCAAACAATTGTTTATCAATTAAAAATGCATCTTCTTCATAAACAGAAGCAGGCCCACCTGATAAAATAATTCCTTTCATTGATGTTGTTTTAATTTTTTCTAATGCTGTATTATATGGTCATACTTCACAATATACTTCTAAGTCACGGATACGACGGGCAATTAATTGAGTGTATTGTGACCCAAAATCTAAAATAATAATTTTATTTGTTGTTTTCATTTATTCACCTCTCCATATGTATACATTTGGTAATTGTCGAAATTGGTCATTATAATCAAAACCATAACCAACAATAAACTCATTTGGAACAATAAATAGTGCATCATAGGGATAATTAAAATTTGGATGCATAGCAATTTTATCTGCTAAGCAAACTACTTGTAAACTATTTGGTTTTTTTGCTTGAATTTGTTCAATGACAGCCGATAAAGTTTTACCAGTATCAATCAAATCTTCAATTAATAAAACATCTTGTCCAGTAATATCTTTTGAAATATTCTTATGAATAGTAAGTTTATTTGTTGAATGAGTTCCAATGTAACTTGAAATACTCATTGTATCAATCACAATTTGAATTTTAAGTTGTTTTAACAAATCACTCATAAAAAATAATGCTCCATTTAGTAAACCAATACAATATAATGTTTTGCCTTCGTATAATTTATTTAATTTTTCCGCATAATCCTTAATTTTATTTTGAATTTTATCCTCTGGTAGATATAATTCTAATTTGTCTATTTGCACAATTGTTATTCTCCTTTACAAAATAAAAAAATAAAAGCATAAACTATCATTGCTAATGTGCAAAATAGGTTATGCAAATTATTTTTGTTAAATTTACTAAAATAAAACAAAAAAAATTATGCCATATAGTATCTTAATGACGATAAGATGTATAAACATTAGTCCATAATACTAATATATATCAGCATTTTATCTTTTTATCACACGTTAACTATAACTTATTCTTAAAATTAATGCAAGATAATTTATAAAACTTTAATGTGGAAACCATATACATTTAAGACCAGTTCTATCGTTAGATTAAAAGTATACTGCTTTTTTATTAATTTTTAAATCAACTAAATTAAATTTAAAAAATGACAAAGTACATTCAAATGCATTAGTAGCAGCCAATTTATTTCAGCCAGGACGTTCGTCTCTAATATTCGTTTTTTCGTAATTAAGACATTTATATAATTCATCATATAGGTAACCATATTTTTTTGTAACTATATCTTCACCATTAATATTTTTAGTAACAGTTAAATTTTTTGAAAAATATATTCTTCCAGAAGATAAAAAGCGTTTTATCGTAAAATGTCGATCAACTATTTTTCATCCTTTTTCACCCGTAACCAAAATCCAACTAATACTATTTTCAAAACTTTTTTCATCTCAATTATGATTAATAATTAATTTTCTCGAACAAAATCGTCTGCTGTTCGTGCATCATTCCCAATTCTATATTTTAAATTTTCTTTTAATTTATTGTATTTTAAAAATCAATCATTAACTTTATTTGCCATACTATAAACCTTTTTAGTCATATCTTTAAATTCAGTAGTTGAAATTGATTGTTCTTCTAAAATATAAATTTCAGTTTGAACATTATTTTTGTTTATTCTACCCCAACTAAAATTTGTACAGCATCGTCTTTTCCTTGAATACTACTATCTGCATAATAAGACCCAACAGCTATAAAACTAAATCAATATTTATTAATATCTTTTCATCAAAATTCAGTTGGATCAATTCATTCTGATAAAGAAAAACTTGGTTTTTCTGTTATATAAACTCTAATTTTTTACCCTTATAAATTTGTGTACAACAAATTGTAATTTTATCAGATTAAGCTCTAATTACATTTTTAACATTATTTCCTGTTAACGATAATAACGGATAAATTCAATAATCTTTTACTTCGGCTTCGTAATATATTAAATCATTGTAAATTTCCTCACGTGCCTTTAATTTATATGTAAAAGCTTCATTAAAATTTTAATTTAATTTTTTATCATTAATCATTGTCAATTTTTTCCTTTTCAATTGCCTTTTTGCTCATCATTTGAATCGATGAAGCAATATTCTTGTCAGTTGTTAAATCAATTGTTACTTTTACTTTTCATTTTGAAAAATCAATATCTTTAATATCATTTTTTTCTGAAATATTATATTAATTCAAAAACATTAAAAATTTTTTACCAAAATTCGACAAAAAATTTAAAAATAACATTTTTTCTCGTTCAATAGTTGGCCATGTTAAAAATTGTTTTGAATAAATTTCAGCTGTTATTTGTTCAGCGGATTTAATTTCATCAATATTAGGAATTCCTAAGTCTTCTTTTATTTCATTTAACATATCAATTCTAGTATTTCACATAGTTTGCATTATACTACGTGGTTGTCATGTGACAATTTGTTCTTATAACGTATTCGAATATTGATCAACAGCATTAGGTTTGATGTCGCTAAATTTTTTTAAAAGTAGTTTTTCCGGAAATTTATAATTCTGCTGAGTAACATTTTCTGGTAAAACATCTTTACCGTTTCGCATAATTCCCCCACGTTCTCAAAATGGCAAAAATACTAATGATTAATCATATGCTGTTAAAATAACTAATTTATTATCTATCGATATGTTTTGTTCGTGGTAAACCTTCTTTATTAATTTTTAAAATTTCTATTGGTAAAAATTTTTGATTTTTTTCATTTTTTTATAATTTTAAACTGTTAATTGTATCTAAAGTAAATATTTTTTTATATTTTTAGAATCAACTTGTTTATTATTGGTTAAATATCATATATTTCTTGTTATTGTTGTTTCATTTTGAAAGATAGAAACTATTTCATTTAAACTATAAATTAAATCTTCATAAGTAATTTTTTCTTTTGTTTCTAAGGTTTGATAAATTTTAAGTCAGCCCCCATCATATTTTAATGCAAAAAAAGTAAAACTTTACGCATATTAATTCCTTTCTATTTAATAATTATAATTTTCTTAATATAAGAAATATAACATTAACAGTTTTTACTTTTGTTATTTTTATTTATAATTAACATTATTTTTAACATAGCTTCACGAACAGGGCGATAAGTTTTACGATGCAATGATGTAATTCCAAATTCTTGTAATGCTAATAAATGTTTTTTGGTTCCGTACCCTTTATTATTTTTAAAATCATATTGTGGATAATCTTGATTAAATTTGAGCATTAAATTATATCTTGTTACTTTTGCTAAAATTGAAGCTGCCGCAATTGATTCTGAAAGACTATCTCCTTTAATAATTGCTTGGTGATGTCAGTTAAAATTATATCTGGTTTAATCATTAAATTATCAATTGCTTGTTGCATACCAATAATACTTTCTTGCTTAGGATTAAAATTTTCAACCATTGCAACAGAAATAATCTCAATCGTATAACTAATTGCAATAGACATAATTTCATCTGCTAATTTATTTTGTTACTTTACTCTTAATTTTTTACTATCCTTAATTTCATCGTTAACATAATTTAGCGGTAAAATAACAGCGCTAACAACTAAAGGACCTGCCAAACACCCACGGCCAGCTTCATCAGTTCTTTCCATAATTGTTGTATTAGGATATGACATTAAAATCTCTTGTTAAAATTTATTCATAATTAATTGTTCGTTTTCCAGGTGGAAACTCAAAAGACATTAAACCAAACTTATTATTTCATAAATTATTTAAAAAATCAGTAACAATATTATTAACATTATCTTCATCAACTTTATGAAAACGATTTTTTTGCATTACTAATAATAATTCAAAAAGTTTTTGTTCATCTGTTACATCAAAATTATCACTTGGTAAAAGATGATATTGCTTCACTAACAAAGAAAAATAATATTTATGCATTCATTTTATTGCAGCTAAGCAAATTTCTTCTTTTGGTAAAATATCTTCTTTGATTGACCGTATAAAAGCTAAATTTATTGCTACTTGTGGGTCATTAATTTTAGGCCATAAAATTCCCGGAGTATCAACTAAATCAATTTGATGATTTAATTTTAATCATTGTTGGCCTTTTGTTACACCTGGTTTATTGCCAACTCGAGTTGAATTTCGTTTTATTAAAGCATTAATAAAAGTAGATTTTCCAACATTAGGAATACCAATTACCATTACTTTTAGTTTTGGTGATTTAATTCCTCTATTTTGATTACGTTCAATTTTACCAGCTAAAACAAAATAAATTTTTTCAATAATTAATTTTGTAATATTGCCATGCTTACTATCCAATGGTAAAACAGCAATCTGTTGCGATTGGTAATATTTAAATCATGCCTTGATGGCAACTGGGTCCGCTAAATCTTTTTTATTTAAAATAATTAACTTTGGTTTTAAACCACGTAAGTTATCAACCAATGGGTTTGAAGAGGAAAACGGAATTCGACTATCAACAATTTCAATTATCAAATCAATTAATTTACTTTGCTCATCAATTTGTTTAATTGCCTTTGCCATATGGCCAGGAAACCAATGAATATTTGTTGTCATTTTATTTTCCTCCTTTTAATCTTTTTTTAATAATTTTTATCATTTTAAATAAAAATTATTTAACATAATCTTAAACTCATTCCAATGAAATTGCGGGAATTTTCTTCCCTTTTTTAATATCTTCTAAAAATTTAGCACATAGAAGTAAATTATCAATTATTTCACTATCAGGTAAAGATAAATTTGTTGTCATTAATTTAATAAATTCTTTAACAATTTGTTTTACTGATGATTTTGGTTGAATTTGAACACTATATGCTGTTTCTAATTTTTTTTTAATATTTTGTTAATAACAATTGGAATGCTTTAATTGCTACTATTTATGTATTATCCTCTATTTTAAATAAATTCAACATTATTATAACGATAATTTTTTTCACGGGTAAAAATATTCCTCTTCCTTTTTCAAATGTTTCATTATTATCAAATATTTTTTCTAATAAAAGTTATTTATTACTATATGGTAAACTAATAAATAATATCTTCTTATTAGCATACTTTTTTAAAAGTTTCTTAAAATTGGCTAAACACCGCTGATATTCTTTACTAGTTTTCTCTTCATGACATAATAACATTTGACAATAAATTTCTTTGCTATGATAATATTCCATTCATTTTTTTGTTTGCTCAACATCAGATTTTTGTGTATTTGAAAATAAAATTATTCTTTTCACATCATTTAATTTCACATAATTTAAAAGATTAGCACCAGAATGTGCAATTCTTGCATCAACTACTTCAATAATAACATCAGCTGTTTCAGCAAGTTTATAAACCCTCTTATTATTTTTAATAAATTTTTTGGGAATTGAAAATTTCTTATCACACATAATTATGTTTGCTCCTTGTTTTATTATTTTAATACAAATTAAAAAGACTTTATCAGTCTTTTAGGGTTATTTTGTTTTAATAATCTCTTTAATTCGAGCAGCTTTACCAGTTCGATTACGCATGTAATAAATTCTAGCACGACGAACTCGTCCATATTTTACAATTTCAATCTTATCAATTAATGGCGAATGTAAGGGGAATTTTCTTTCAACGCCAGTTCCATTACTAATTTTACAAATTGTAACTGATTCTACAATTCCGCTACCTTGTAACTTAATTACTACTCCTTCAAAAGCTTGAATTCTAAACTTATTTCCTTCCTTGATTTTATAATGTACTTTAATTGTATCTCCTGAAGAAAATTGTGGCAAATCACTACGAAGTTGATCTTTTGTAATTTCTTCTGTTAAATTCATCTTCATAACTGTTTTTTTCCTTTCTACGGTCGTTAAAACTTTTTTCGTTTTTAATTTTTTCTAAAAATATTTGTTGTTCTGTGGTTAAAATTTTTTTTTCTAAAAGGTAGGGACGTTTTAATCAAGTTTTTTTTAATGCTTCATATTCTCGTCATTGGGCAATTTTCTGATGATGACCACTTAATAAAACTTCAGGAACATAATGGCCACCATATTCAACTGGTTTTGTATAAACAGGATAATCTAATAGATTCTTAGAAAAAGAATCATTGAGATGTGATTGTGTATTAATTACATTTTCACATAAACGAGTAACACTATCAATTACAACCATACTAGCTAATTCACCGCCAGTTAAAATATAATCACCAATTGATAATTCATAATCAATATAATATAAAATTCTTTCATCAAACCCTTCATAATGCCCACAAACTAAAATTAAATCATTATCATTCGCTGCAAATTGTTGCACTTGTTCTTGCACATATTGCTTACCTTGTGGTGTTAACAAAATTGTTACACTGTCTCTTGTTTGTTGAGCTTTAATCGCCGCTACTAATGGTTCAATCATTAAAACCATTCCTTCACCACCACCATATTGGTAATCATCAACTTGATAATGTTTGCCAATGCTATAATCACGAATATTAATAATTTTAATTGCAATTAATTTTTCATAAAGTGCTTTTTTAATAATTGATGTTGTCATAAAATTATTAAACATTTCTGGAAATAAAGTTAATACTGTAAATTTTTTCATTTTAAATCACCTTTTTTAAAATAATTTCTTGTTGTTGCAGATCAACTTGTTCAACATATACATCAACATTTGGAATCATCATTAATGTACCATCTGTTGTTTTAATTTCAAAAACAATATGTGCCTTGGTTTCAAATTGATTTACTAAAATCCCAATTTTTTTTTGATTATGAAAGACTGTAAAATTAATTAAATTTTCCTGATTAATAATTTCTATATAATTCAAATCTGCTTTTTGAGCAAATAAATAGCATTCTTTAAAAGCTATTACCTCATTAATATTAGTAAACTCTTTAAATTTTAAAATATAATCTTGCTTAGTAGCAGTAATTTTAATTAATGTTACTGGCATATACATCATTTGAACTTGAATAAACATTAATTTATTAAGTAATTTATTTATATTTTTAATTTTTATTAATAAAGTTGCTTTAAGTTCACCTTTAATTGCATGGGGCTTTTTAAGTTTAAAAATTTTTAACAAAGTTTCCATCTATAAAACCTCAAACTTAATATTAACTTTATTTTTATCAACATGTGCTCTAATATTTAATAAAGTTCTTAAGCTATTAGCAATTATTCCTGCTTTACCAACAACATATCCTAACACTTCTTCATTACACATTACTAATAAATTAATTTCTCCTACATTTGTCGATGGCATTTGACGAATTTCATAATATAATTCATTATCATTTTGACAAATTAACGGATTAATTAAATTTTTAAGTTCAGTAATATACATTAATTAACACCACACTTAATTACAACTATTTTTTGACATCTGTTGTTGTCTTTGTCTTAGGTTTCTTTGTTACCTTTGCTTTTTTATCTGTTGCTGCCTTTTCTTTTGTACTCTTTGTTGTTTTAGCAACATATTTTTCATTATGCAATTTATTCATTAAGCCTTCTTTACTTAACAAATTACGAACAGTATCGGTTGGTTGTGCTCCTGTTAGTAATCATTTGTAAGCAAGATCATAATTAATTTTTACATAACCATTAATAGGATTATATGTCCCAATTAACTCAATATATTCTCCATCACGTTTGACACGAGCATCTGTTGCAACAATTCGGTAGAATGCTGCTTTCTTTTTACCTATTCTTTTTAAACGTAATTTTACCATTAATAATTTCCTTTCTAATTCTGCGTTCATGTTAAACTATAAAACTTAACATCCTTTATATAATATCTGAAATTAAAAAAGAGTCAAGTTTTTTAACTTAACACTTTATTTTTTGCTAATCATATTTTCCTTCTTCATAAAAATCATTTTTAAAAACATTTAACAATAATTGTGGGATAAAAACATCTTTTTTATGAATTTCATCCCTTTTCCACTAATTCCAAATATTTTTTCATTTACCCGTTTGTTTAATGTTTCGCCTTGAAATTTAGAATGTAACTTATTATTTAAAAAAATATATAAATATTGTAAACCAATGAATAAGATTAAAATACAAATAAAAGAAAAAGTTAAAATTAATCATCCCCATTCTTGATACACATTAAGAAAAAATAATAATATCAAGTATCGGGTGGCCTCTTATCTAAATGACGCAATGTTTGATGAATTAAAATTACAATAAAATAACAAACTAGATAAATTAAAATTAATCATAATGCTAATTTATAATGTTGTTTTAAATTATATTCAAAAGTCCTGGCTGTTAAAATATAACTAATAATCATACTAATTGAAATTACTAAGTGCAAAAAAATTGTCGATATTCAAACATATACATTTTATTGATTAGTATCTTGTGTACTTGTAAAAATTCCAAGTCAAAAAACTACCATTGTAATTGTAATATATGTTCTCACAGCTAATTTAATTAAATAACTAGGGCTTTGAATTTTAAACTTGTTTTCAAATAAATAAATGAAAAAATAAACAGCAACAATATAATTAGTTTGCTTTGTAAAAAAACAAATAATAATTTGATACTCGTTCTGCATATTCTAAATGACGAAATTAAGGTTTTGGACTAATTATTACTAACACTAAATCAGTAATTAAAAAAATAAAATTAAAAATAAAACACTTAATTGTACATAAAATAAAATTTTAGTATTTCACTTTAACATAAAAAAATTCCCTAATAATTAATATTATTTTAATATTTTGATGGTATCTTTTTACTAAAATTTTATTTCTTAAAAGAACTATTTAACATTTAAATTTTGTAATAATATTTGTGAACATTCTTGGCAAGCTAAAGAGGGAAAAACATCACCATTTGAAACAAATTTAATCCCAATTGGATTAAAAAAATTATGACAAACTCCACATTCTTTTAAACCTTGTCTCACTTGCCCTAAACACTCATCACACATATTGGCATTATTTTCTCGTAAAAAATATTGATGACATTGGATACAATTACCAACCATATTTTTAAATTGAGTTGTTTCTCATTTTGAATATTCATAAGAATCATTAGATTCAACATAACAATACACTTTTAAAATTCATTTATTATCCTTTGTATTTTTTTTTCCATTTAAATTAACTTTTGTTAACAAATATTTTCTTGCTAGTTCACTATCAGTAAAAACTTTAACAACTTTCCCTTGGTTAGGAGTATAAGCATTATCAGTGTAAAAAACAATATATAAATTTTTAATTGTATTCACTATCTTTTCATCCCTTCTGTTTTTGTATACTTTTGAAAATTTTGTGCAGCACATTTAAAACAAATTATATATTCTTTATTATTTACTAATAATTTTCCAAATAATTCGCGATTAAAATCATCTCGAACAAGACGATGTTTTTTACATAAATCACATTGAAAAGTTTCCAAACCAACTAATTCACTTTCACATTCTGAACAAAGTTGATAACGGTCTAATTTGCTTTTAACACGATTACATTGTTGACAAATCGGCAACTTTTTAATAAAGTCTTCTGTTCCTTGTTTGTTTAGTTCATAATTATCAGTTGTACTATCAAATGTAAATATTAAACAAAATGAAATTGCTTTAATAATATCTGCATTATATTTGTTATCTAAATAACAATCTTCTAACGCTCGTTCTGCATCAGTAGCTGTTTTACAAATACATCGTAAATTTTGTTCTTTACCGTTACCATCAAAGATAAAATAATAATCTCAAATCAATTTTTATTCCTCACATAGTATCATTATATCATTTTTTTATTAAACCGTTTATTAAAACGCAAAAGACCTATTAGGTCTTTATTTTATTTTCATAGTTAATCCAACTGCATGGTAAGACAAAATTATCTAACTTTTTTTTAATTAGTAAAAATTCGTAATACTTTTAATGCTAATAATCGTGTATTTTGATCAAGCTCTTTACGAATTTTGGGGTTATAAATAATTAATGATAAAAATTCATATACTTTGTATTCATTGTATGTATATAATTTGTCAATAAATTTTTTAACACTAATTTTAGTGCAACAAGTAATTTTAAAATTTTATTTCAACTTGTTTTTGAACAATCTTTTTCAATTCGACAAATAGTCGATTGTTGTAACCCTGACATTTTGGCTAATTCACATTGAGTTAATCCTTTATGAATTTGTAATTGTTTAATAACTTCGTTCATTTATATATGCTCCTTTCATATTATCATAAGTAACTAAGTTAAATATTTTATGTACCCGTATCTATGCAATGATAAAATTATAACAAAAAAAATTATAATTAAATAAAATTTTTATATGCATCAAATTAAAATAATAAGTTTCGTGGCGTACGTGGAAAGGGAATCACATCACGAATATTTGTCATTCCTGTCACATACATGATAAAACGTTCAAACCCTAAGCCAAAACCTGCACTTTTATAATAACCATATTTTCGTAAATCAATATATCATTGTAAATCTGTCGTTGGAATTTTTAGTTCATTACAACGACTAAAAATTTTATCATAATCATTTTCACGAACACTACCACCAACTAATTCTCCAATTCCTGGTACTAGTAAATCACACGCAGCAACTGTTTTATTGTCATCATTAATTTTCATATAAAATGCTTTAATTTCTTTCGGATAATTAAATAAAAAGGTTGGTTTTTTTGTTTCTATTTCACACAAATATCTTTCGTGCTCAGTTTGTAAATCCATTCCTCAAAAAATATCTGGATTTTCAAATTTTTGACCTTTTGTAACAGCTTTCTGCAAAATTTCAATTGCTTTTGTATATGATAAATGAGCAAATTCATCATTTAAAACACTTTTTAATCTTTCCAATAATTTATCATCAACATTATTATTTAAAAAGTCAAGTTCATAATGGTTGTTAATAAATAAATAAATAATAATATGCTTAATCATTTTTTCAATTAATGTCATATTTTCTTCAAGGTCAATAAAAGAAATTTCAGGCTCAATCATTCAAAATTCAGCAGCATGTCTTGTTGTATTAGAATTTTCAGCACGAAATGTTGGACCAAAAGTATAAACATTTCGAAAAGCTTGTGCAAATCCTTCAGCATGAAGTTGACCCGAAACAGTTAAACTAGCTTTTTTCCCAAAAAAATCTTCATTATAATTATTATCAGTTCTTGTTGTTACAATAAATGATTCGCCAGCACCTTCAGCATCATTTCCGGTAATGATTGGTGTATGAACATAAATAAAATTGTTTTTATTAAAAAATTCATGAATTGCAAAAGAACTACTACTACGAATTCGGAACACCGCATTAAAAGTATTTGTTTTTGCACGTAAATGAGGAATTTCACGTAAATATTCATAAGAATGCTCTTTTTTTTGTAATGGATAATCTTCACTTGCATCGTCAAGAATTTCAATTACGGATGCTTGAATTTCAAATGTTTGTTTGGCAGATGGTGTTACACAAAACTTTCCAACTACTTTAATTGCTGATGAAATTCGTAAACTACTAATTGCTAAAAAATTAGCAAGTTTCTCCGCTTTATAAACAATTTGCACATTATTAAAAAATGTTCCATCATTCATAACTAAAAAACCTAATTTACCACTACTGCGATTAGAACGAACTCACCCCAAAATTGTAACTTCACTTTGATCTTTAACTTGATCTTGATATAGTTCTAAAACTGTTGTCATATGTTTTCTCCTTTTTTCTTTTATAATTTAATTGCACTTTCTAATACTAATTATACAGTTTGGTAAAAATTATTTTTCCACTCAGCTACTGTTGTAACAGCACCAGTAATAAAGGAATTAGAAATTGTTAATAATGTTGCTGCATTTTATTTAATGCTAATGCATTTGCAAACAGAGCAAATGATTCAATTTCAACACATACTGTCTTATACTTGGCTTTAATTTTTTTCAATCATCATCATTTTTACGATAAAAAAAATCAAATGAATAAACAATTCCGGGAAAAGTTTTAATTTGTTTTTCTTTAGCAACTTCTTCAATTGTTGCAAAAAGATGTTGTAAAGAATTTAAAACATCATCTTCTATTCCTGCTACAATTCTAGCATAATTATTTTCGCCATAAGCTGCTGTTGCGTTAACAATATCATAAATCTTTAGTGCAGCATCATAACTACATGCTGAACCAATTCTAATAATATTATCAACATTATAAAATTTAAATAATTCATATGAATAAATTCCAATGCTAGGACATCCCATTCCACTTCCAGCAATTGTAATTGTTTTATTTTTATAAGTTTCGGTGTACATAAAAATATTTCGAATTTCATTAACTAATTTTATATTTTCTAGAAAATTTTCAGCAATAAAATTTGTTCGAAATGGATCTCCGGGCATTAAAACTGTTTCAGCAATTTCTTCTTGTTTAGCATTGATATGTGGTGTCATTTTCATTCCCTCTTAACATTTTCTATATTTAATTTATATTGTACTATAAAAAATAAAAAGGAACATTAGTTCCTTTAATTTTAACAATATTTTTTTAAAATTTTATTACTTTTAATCCGATTTTCTAAATATTGGTGCTCTTTATCAATAGATAAAAGCGCTTTAATTAAATTATCATTTCAATATATTGAATTATGTAAAATCAAGTGCAACAAATCTTTATTAATTAAATAATATAATAAAATTTTAAAAAATTAATCATAAATTTAAAAAAATTAAAAATATTTTAATTTTTCTTTTATTTTATCCATATTTAAACATACTAAAAAATAATTTATTAAATTTTAATTAATAAATTTATTTAATATTCTGTAAAAATACTTCTTTTGCTGTTCTTCAATTTAAACACGGTCAAAATTTATCATTTATAACATTAACTACTGAATCTATTCTTTTCTAACTAACATTAATAAAATCAATTCCCTTAGAAAATAAATATCTGAATTCACTATTCATATATTTAATTAAAGGTTTTTGTTGTGGTGAACCAACATCACAAAAATATACTTGTGTTTCAGCAAATATTTTCAATTCTATTCATTTACTAAATTCTTTACCTCTATCAGTTATTATTCCTTTAATTTTTCCAATTAAATTATTACTTATAACAATATCTTTAAACTTTTTTTCTACTTCCCTAGCAGTATGATTTTCTAATTTTATTGCAAAATATTTTTTTACTTGATTATTATACTAAAACCAAATTACTAGATTGACGGTATTTTCCAATAACAGTATCCATTTCAAATCATCCAACATTAGAAACTTTATTTTCAATGTTTCAAATTGACTTAAAATCAGTTAATTTACCACGATTATCTTTTTTTCCTTTTGTTTTAAATTTTTTACCCCTATATCGTAAATTTTCTTTTTTTAATACAAATTTGCCTAAACGAACTCATTTATAAAAAGTTTTAACACAAGCAGGAAATTTAACACTAAATTTCAAAAAATAACGATAAATTAATTGCTCAGGTGTATCACGATACTTATTAAATCTAATTTTAATAAAATTTAATTGTTCTTCTGTAAAAAAAATATTTCTTTTCTTTCTTTTTTCTTTTCTTATAATACATATTATCTGACTTATAAGCACTATATTAATCAATATTTTTAAACTTCTTAATTTACCGTAAATAGTACTACGATGTCTATTCAAATATTTAGCAATTGTAGAAATATTATGCTTACCATTCTTTTTTAAAAAAATTTTTGATAATAATAATTGTTCTAATTTAACTTTATCAATAAAACTCAAATAACTATACATAACACTTATATACCTTTCATTAACTTATAAAATTAATAATTAATACAAAATAATTGATATATAATTAATATATGATAAAATTAATTATATATAAAATAATAAAAAAAACAATATATATGAAAAAATGACTTAGCATAATAGGAGCGATCGGATTAACAGCAACAAGCACAACAACATTAATCAGTTGTAATAAAGAAAAAAATAATGAAAACGGGGCAAGTAATAATCAATAACCATCACCAGAACCATCATATAACACACAACAACAACCAGAAAATAGTAATTGAAAATTAATTGCTTTAACAAATCGCGGAAGACAATTAGAAAAAAAGAAGATAAATGATATTTTTTAATATATTCTGCTTGAAATTTACAAACTCTCTCTGCCTATAAAACTGTTTTAAAAATTAATTCCAAATGAGACGTTCTAAATTTAGCTGGTAATAAAAAATTTGATAATTATAATTTTTATCTTAAACGTGTTGAAGTAATTTATCAATGAAATGGTGATGGTGAACCAGAAATCCCAACCATTAACAAAAACACTGGTGAAATTACTGACTGAAAAGAACAAAAAGGAACTGAATAACAGTTCCTTTTTTATATTAATCGCACAAATTTCATAAAAATAATTAATAAAAAGATATTTATTATTGTACTATACAACGCAGGATTAAATTTTCATACTTCAAATATTTGACTAAAAAAACTATATACTGTCTCAAAAACCTTGCCAACACCACTCGCTAATTCGTTAAATTGTTTAACACCGAGAATAGTAGGCATACTGTAATCGAAGTGCAACAAATAAACTCCTTTCTGAGTTTATTTGTTGCACTTCGATTACAGTATGCCTTTTGGGGACTTCCTTAGCTGCTGCTATTACAGCCATTGTTTTTCCTTCTAAACTTACACAGATTAATAAATCATCTGGTTGAATTAAACTGGCACGAGTAATAATATTATTTTCATTTTCTACCAACAAACTACAAGTAAAGCCAAAACCAAATAAACGGGTAGCTAGTTCTTTTACTGCTAAAGATGAAATTCCTAAACCTGCTAAATAAATTCCTTTCACTTTTTTTAATAAAGTAACTGTGTTTAAAAACTTAACATCATCAAAAATTTGCTGATTACGCTATAGCATATCTTGATAATATAAAAAAATACTTTCTGTTTCATCTAAATACAAATTATTGGTTTCTAAACGTTCTTGTTCTACAACTAATGCAATAATAAAATCACGATAACCAATAAATCCTAACTTTTTAATTAAAGAATAAATTGGTGAATAACCGTTTCCAATCGCTTTTGATAAATCTTCAATTTTAAGATTTCGAATATTATGAATATTTTCACGAATATAGTTTGCAATTTTAATTTCTTTTTTTGTGCAAGTTCCTTGAATCATTGATAATTTTAAGATAATTGAGATATTATCCATTGTTTTAATAATCTCAACGATTATCTTGTTGAGACATTACAAAATCTTTATCAACAATATCTGATGACCAGACTTTATTAATTAAATCATCAGTAAAATACATTCAAGGTAATAATTTATTAACATAAATTTTATGATCATTTACTCGTTGATTTGGGGTTGAAATAATATGCGACAAATTTGCTAATTTAACTGCTTTTGACATATCTTTCCCGGAAATTACTACAATCGTTACTCCTTTTTCTTTTGCAATTGTTAATGCTTTGTTAACTGATTCATTATCACCAAATAATGAATAAGCTAGAATTAAATCATTTTTATTCATAATCCTAGAACGAACCATTAAGTCTTCTTCATTTTCATTTAGATTAAAAGCATTAAAACCAAAACGATATAATTCTAGCGCTAATGTTTGTGACAATGCATTTGTTGAACCCATACCAATTACAAAAATTCGATATGCTCCTTTAATTGCATTAATTGTTTGATTAACCTTCTCATTATCAATCATCGTATCATTTTGATTCAAAATATCAAAATATGTTTTCTTCATTAAACTCTCCATATTTTCAAAATCTAATGATTTAATTTCAATATCAGCAGCAATCGCAATTAAAAAGTCTCGATAACCATTAATCTGCATTTTTCGTAACAAACCATATATTGCACTATAACCAGTATTTACTTGTTGCGCTAAAACTTCAATATTCTTTGTTGTTACTTCCTTCATATTTTCTTTAATATATTTAATAATTTCATTTTCTTTTTTAGTAAAATTCTTTGAATCGAATGTTTCTAATTTTGATAAAAATGATGCCATTTTATCTAATCTCCTTTTATATTATTTTCCAGTAGTTCTTGTGCTGCTAAGCGAGCAATCATTGCAGCATTATCAGTACAATATTCTAATTTTGGAATAACTATTTTTAAATTTGGTGTTGCTAAATTTAAAATTGCTGCTCGTAATGCGCTATTAGCTGAAACTCCACCGACTAACGTAACCATTTGCGGCTGAAAATTTTGAATTGCTAATATTGTTTTTCGCATAATAATATCAACACATGTTTTTTGAAATGTCGCACAAAAATTAGACAAGTTAATTTTAGTATTACGTTGTTCTTTTGCAATTAAATTAGCTACAGCTGATTTTAATCCGCTAAAAGAAAAATTATAACTTTGATCATTTAATGGTAGTGGTAAATTATATTGTGTTGTTGTTCCTGTCGCTGCAAGCTTATCAATAACAGGTCCACCCGGATACCCTAAGTCCAGCATTCGAGCAACCTTATCATAACATTCACCAATTGCATCATCCAATGTTGAACCTAAAATTTTAAAATTCAAATGTTTTTTCATTAATATTAACTGAGTGTGGCCACCACTAACTAGCACTGCTAAAAGAGGAAATAAAAAATCATTATCGATTGCACTAGCATAGATATGACCATATAAATGGTTTAAAGGTAAAATTGGAATTTCTAAATAATTAGACAATGTTTCTGCTATTGTTTTTCCAATATGTAGTGCTCCAATTAAACCAGGTTTTGCTGTGTATGCAATGTATTGTAATTCTGTTATATGAATATTAGCTTTTTGCAAAGCTTCAAGTAGAACATAAGAAAAGTTTTTTAAATGTAACCGCGAAGCAAGTTCTAGCACAACTCCACCGTATTTTGTATGTTCCTTAATTTGTGATGAAATAATATTTGCTAAAATTTTTCGATTCTTAAAAATAGCAATACTAGTTTCGTCACAGCTTGTCTCAATTGCAAGAATTACCATTTCATTCACCTCCTCATTATTATATAATAATTTTTCCTTAAAAAATACTAAGAAAGAAACAAGTAACAAAAATATACAAAAAAATAATAGATTTATCTATTATTTTTTAATTTTTGTATATTTAATAAAATTACCCTAAATAACCTTGTTATCCTTCATTACTTTTTCAATCCCTGCAATTGCAGCGTCTTCATCAGAACCACTTGCAACAATTTTTACTTCTGCACCTTGATGAATTCCCAATGCAATAATAGTCATGATTGATTTTAAGTTACCATTTTTTCCTCCTGAGAAAATAGTAATATCTGATTGGTATTTTCCTGCTTCTCCCACAATTAATGCCGCTGGGCGTGCATGCATTCCAACAGGATCAGCGATAACAGCTTTAAATGATGCCATTAAATTTCCTCCTTTAAAAATATACTAGCTCATTATATCAAAAAAACAAAAATAAGTATATTATCCCTTAACAATTTTTTATGTTTTTAAATAAAAATTTCAATTATTTGGTATTGTTATTTTCTTTTATGATTCCACTTTTTTAATTGCTTGACTATCTACTGAAATAATCTTGACATTATAAGGATGCGGAAAAACAATTTGGACATTTTGTGCAATAATTTTAACAACAACTCCAATTCCAAATAATTCATGACTAACCGTATCATTTACTTTTCATAGATTAGTTTTAAAAGTTGATTCAATGTTTTTATTAAGATTAAAGACAGTTCGTGATTGTTTTTCACTTTTATTATTATAAGAAATAGTAATTGACTTTGGCTTACTAAACAATCTTTCGCTATTAACTTTTTCATAAAAATCGTTATCTAACTCTTTAATAAATCGTGATTCAAAGCGTTCATTACCTGTAATATATGAATAACCATCAGCATAACTAATAAACAATAATTCTTCTGATCTTGTAATGGCAACGTATAAGGCTCGACGCTCTTCTTCTAATTGTTCAGTTCCCATCTTAATAGCTTGTGTCGTTGGAAAGATTCCTTCATTTAAGCCAACAATAAAAACAACCTTTTTTTCTAATCCCTTTGCATTATGAATTGTCATTAAAGAAATAGTATTATCAGTTAAATTATCACTATCAGTTTGTAATGAAATTAATTGTAAATATTCACTTAATAATTCTGTTCCTGCTAATTCCTTATTTTGCTGATCAAATTTACCAATTGAGGCAATTAATTCTAAAATATTTTCTTCTCGTTCTTCTTCATAGTTATCTCGTAAACGCTGCAAATAACCTGTTTTATCTAAGAGAAGAACTAATAAACTTTCAATTGATTTAACAGTTGGTAATTGTGCTAATGCTAGGACAATTGCTTCTCGCACTTTATTTAAACTATGTTGAAGATTTAATGGTAATAAATCAAAATGTTGCTCTAGTAATGTTGTAAACATTATTTGTTGATCTTTTAATATTTGCATAATTTGTTCAAATGTTTTTGGACCAATTTTTGGAATTAACAACAAAATCCGTTCAATGGCTAAAAAATCATTATTCATAATTATTTTTAAAAAAGCAAGTGCATCTTTAATTTCTTTTCGTTCATAAAATTTAAAAGCCCCAAAAATACGATATGAAATACCATAATCAGCAAGGGCCGTTTCTAAATCACGTGATAAGTAATTGGCACGATATAAAATTAAAATATCATTATAATCATAATTTTCTTCTTTAATTAAAGTTTTAATTTTACGAGCTACAAAATCACTTTCATCACTACTATTAGCACCGTGATATAAAATTGGTAATTGCCCTGAAGCTTTGATAGTAAATAAATTTTTTTCAATCCGATTTTTATTATGAATAATCAAATTATTAGCTAATGATAAAATGCTTTGTGTTGACCGATAGTTTTCATTTAAAACAATTGTTTGTGTATGCGGAAAATATTTATCAAAATTTAAAATTAAATTAATTTTTGCTCCCCGTCACGAATAAATTGTTTGATCAGGGTCCCCAACAATAGTAATATTGCTATTATCACCGACTAATCATTTAATAATATCAAATTGTAATTCATTGGTATCTTGAAATTCATCAACTAAAAAATAATCAAAACGATTTTGTCATTTTTTTAATACTTCCCCATTATTTTTAAATAACTTATATGTTAATAAAATTAAATCATTAAAATCAACGCTATTTATTTCTCGTAAACGTTTTTCATAAGTGTCATAAACTTCTGCTCATCGCATTTCATCACCATTTACTGATGTTTTTGCGCTATTAGGGCTAATAAAGTCATTTTTTAATTTCGAAATAAAATTCTTCACCATTTTTGCTTCTTGTGCGTCATATTTCATAGGTAATCTTTTATAAATATTACGAATGATACTATCTTGGTCTGCCATATCAATAATATTAAAATAACGATCATAATTTAAATGAATAATATCTTCTCGTAAAATACGAACACATAGGGCATGATAAGTTGCAATCATACAACGCTGGCCACTATTTCCAATCATCTCAACAATACGGGTTCTCATTTCATTAGTAGCTTTATTAGTAAATGTAACAGCACAAATGCGTCATGGTTGCAAATTAGCATATTTAATTAAATATGCAATTTTATTAGTAATAACGCGTGTTTTACCACTTCCAGCTCCAGCAATAATTCGCACTGGTCCAGTAATTCTTAAAACAGCTTCACGTTGATTTGGATTTAAACTTTCAATAAATTCATTGACCATGATATTCTGCCTTTCTTTACAAACAATTACATTTTACCCTATAATTCATCAATTTCTTTTAAAATTTCATCAGAAATATTTCCCGGTTGGTTTTCTTGTAAATGAATATGTTTTGTTTTTCTTGTTATTAATTCTTTTGGTATTGTTGGTGTTTTTTTAGGAATTGGTTTTTTATTGACAATAAATAAATGAAAATGACGATCAAATAAAATTTGATGATTTGGATTTAACACTAAACCAAAAATTAAACCAAGGTATCATAAAAAATAAATTGTTGTGATAGTTCGAATAATAATTAATGCAATTGGATTTTTATTAGTTGTTCGAAACAAATTACTTAAACTAACTTCAAAAATTAAATTTAAACTTAAATTTGTCAATAAAACAACAAATCAAGGTAAAAATGTAATAAATAATTCACGGGTAAAAATAACTGCTAACTTTAATTTTGCCTCACTCGTAACTAATTTAATTTGAAAACAAAATTTTCCAATTGTTTTACCATCTCAAAAATAAGGAATAAAAACAAAATAAAGAAAGAAAAGAACAAAAGTAACAGCAATAACTAAAATAGGCGCTCAAATTGTTCGAGCTTGATCTCAATACTTCATCGTTAAAGTTAATACTAGGGGAATTAAACTCGCTAAAATAATATCAAATAAACGAACAAAAATCACACGAACTGGACGCGCTAATTGATGAAGCTGATATTCTTCTTCTGGTTTTGACATCATCGTAGCAGCTGAATTTTTATTGTTTGCTAATTCTTGCATTATTTATTTTGTATTTTCCAGTTTTCAATGTTTAATAAAACCTTTAATATCAGCAACAATCATTTTAAATTGTGGTTCTTTTACATTTTTAAGATATTTATTTTTCATAAAACTTTTATAACGACGTTCTAATTTATTTTCGGCACTATGGATAGCTTTAATTGATAATCTTTTATTGTTTTGTAAACTAACAATTTCTAAAAATGTTACTAAGCAAAATCGAATAAAAGCATACTCTAATTCTTCTTGATATTCACGATATAAATTTAAATCACGATATAAATTAAAAATATAAATTCATTGTTTAATTAAATCAAAAACACTATAATTGACAATTCCTAATTCATAATCAACTAGCACATCTTTAATTGCAACATATTCCCCAGTATAAACTAATGCGTTATAAATAAAGAAAGTATCAGTACGACGATAATTAAGTAATGTAATATTTTTTTGTAAAATAAGGTTTCGACGAAATATCTTTGTAAAAAGTGAACAATTAACATATGCTAACACTTCTTTATTAGTTTTAGGCGACAGTAAAACATTACATTTATTTCAAATTTCACTTTTTTCTTTTGAATTCGTATAATGTAACCGAAATTCAAGCATATCAACTTTTTTATGTTCAACTTGATATGCTTCAACTTTTTCTTTTAAAACTGCAACTGCTGTTTTATGAATTGTCTGTCCTTCATCAACAATCATAAAAAAATCTCCTTGTGCAATTGAAATAGCAGTATTAATACCATATGAAAAGCCTTGACTTCGTAAATTTGTAATTACTTGAATTTGTTTACCAATATTATTATAAAAGCATTCATTCATAAATTCTAAGAGTGGTGATTTTGGTTGGAATCCACTATCATCAATTAAAACAATTTCATAATCGTCACTTGTTTGTTCCTTAATTGAAAGTAAAGTCTTCATTAATTTTGTCTGATTATTTTGTACTACAATAAGAAATGATAAAAACATTCTAATCCCCTCTCTCAATCAATTCTTGCCATAATTATAACATTTTATATCTTTTTAGCATAATTATTATATTATAAAAGTAAAATAATTTACAAGTTTAAAAAGAAGTGTTCATCAAATGACAAATGAAACATTACAAAAAATTTTGCAAAAAAGAAATTACAACTGATGATAAAATAATATTTTTAACAATTTTTGATGTCTTGAGCACATTATTTACTAATGAAAATCAGCTTTCAACTTTAACAAGTGGCTATAATATTAATCATTATCAACAAGTTTGATTTCCTAATATTATTTTTCTCACCCAAAAAGCATTAGCAATTAAAGGGATATGCAAATTATATGTCAAATGACTGAAATTATATTTTTTATTTTAATGACACAAATAATAAGACAAAACAACAAAAATTAGGCGAAAAAAATAGAACGTTAAACACAATTAATTACTTTTTCAAAATTAAATGAAAAAAAATTAAGTATTGGCTATCATTTTGTTGGTGTTTTTACATTTATTATCTTTCTTGATAAAGATTACAAAACAATTATTTATCAAAAAACTAAAAATAGTTATCAACTTAATAAATAATTTAAAAAACTATGCTTTCTTAGTATGGTTTTTTAAAATTGATAATTATTATTTTTATTTGCTTTTGCTTCTAATCGTTGTTTTCTAATTAATTCTCGAGTCATTTTTTTTAACTCAGACATAATCAAACGGATTTCGTTTTCCTTCTCCAGCTTTAATATGTTTGACAAAAATATTAATTTTTCAAACTAAATTTATTTGTTTAAATCGCATAATAGCTCCCTTCATGTTAAACATAAAGCCCTACTCATTTATGGTACACAATAATTACCAATTTTTCAATTCATTCACCAGAAAATTAAAAAACGAGTCAAATACTTTATTAAGTATTTCTTAAGATTATTATTTTTAAAAATAATTAAGTTAAAACTTCATATCCAGTCGGAGTAATTAAAATTGTATCTTCAAAATGGGCACTACATAAATGTAACGCTGACACTGGTGTTGAATTATCATCTAACATTTTAATTGCTTTAGTACCAATTTGAACCATTGGTTCAATACAAATTGTCATTCCAGCTTGTAAGCGCATTCCTTTCCCCCCTGTTCCAACATTAGGAATCATCGGTTCTTCATGTAATTCACGCCCAATTCCATGACCAGTAAATTCAGTTGGTATGAAAAAACCTTCTCCTTCAACATATGTTTGAATTGTTTCACCAATATCACCAATTCGTACTCCTGGTTTTAAAATTGCGATTGCTTTTGCTAGTGCTGTTTCAGTGACAGTTAATAACTTCACATGTTCTGTTGTGCGCGGTTTTCCAACAATTACAGTAAAAGCGCCATCACTATTATAACCTTCATATGAACAACCCGCATCAACAGAAACAAGGTCACCTTCCACAAATGGCGTATGATTTGGAATTCCATGCACTAAAACTTCATTTAAAGAAACACAAATAGTAGCGGGAAAATCATATAAACCTTTAAAATTTGGTTGGCAATTATTTGCTCTAATAATTTCTTCTGCGCGTTGATTAAGCATAACGCCTGTTACTCCTGGTTTAATCATCGCTTTTAATTCTTGATGAATTTGTTTTAATGTTAAACAAGCTTTGCGCATATATTCAATTTCTTTATCTGTTTTAATTGTAATCATAGTTAAATTCCTTTCAGATTTTATTTTATCATAAAAAGAAAAAAACTAACGACACAACAGTTAGTTTTTTGGTTATACTAATTCAATAATCACCATCGGAGCATTATCTCCTTTACGATTATCTAATTTTAAAATGCGTATATAACCACCATTACGAATTTTATATTTTTTGGCAATGCCATTAAATAATTTTTGTAATGCGGTTTCCTTTTCATTTGCATCAATATCACGTAAAAAACTAGCAGCACGACGACGAGCATGTAAATTTTGTCGTTTTCCTAGTGTCACTAATTTTTCAACATGACGGCGTAATTCTTTGGCGCGTGTTTCTGTTATTTCTAACCGTTCATTAATAATTAATTCGGTTGCTAAATTACGCATTAAGCCATTTCTTCATGCAGTATTTTTTCCTCTTTTTTGTTGGTATGACATCCTTTTTCACCTCTCTTAATCACGTCGAAAGTGTAAACCTAATTGGGCCACTTTGTCTTTAATTTCTGTTAATGATTTTTTCCCTAAGTTTCTAATTTCTTGAATTTCATCTTCTGATTTTGAAACTAAATCACGTAAAGTATCAATTTTTGCTCTTTTTAAGCAATTTTGTGAACGTTGCGTAAACTCTAGTTCATCAATGCTACGATCTAATTCATCTTCTTCCGCTTCTGCTTCAGATGAAATAATTTGGGTTGCTTTAATTGCTTCATTCAAGTTAACAAAGAATTCTAAATGCTCAGTAATAACTTTTGCTGCCATTGCAACAGCGTTAACTGGCGTAATTGAACTATCAGTTTGAATTTCTAATTCTAATTTTTCTAAGTCAGCATTTTTCCCAACCTTTGTTGGTTCAACATTATATGCCACACGCTGAATTGGACAATAATTTGAATCAATTACAATTAAATCAGCATATTTTTTTTCTTTTTTATTATCTGTAAATGATTTATACCCACGTGAATTACGAGCATGTAGCTCCAAGTCTAATTCTCCACCTTTAGCAATTGTTGCTAATAATAAATCACCATTGATAACTTCTACTCCAGTTGGGACAACTAAATCTCTTGCATAAATTTCTCCTTCTTTTGAAGAAAATACTTTTAAAATTACTGATTCTCCATCTGGAATAATATCTTGATTAATTTTTAATACTAAATTTTTAATATTTAAAATTATTTTTGTAACATGTTCAACAACACCGGGAATAGCAGTAAATTCATGAGAGGAACCTTTAATTCGAACAGCAAAAACAGCGGCTCCTGGTGTTGCTGATAGTAATGTTCGACGTATGGCATTTCCTAATGTAACACCAAATCCTCGTTCTAACGGTTCAACTAAAAATTTTCCGTAATTATTGGCTTTATCTTCTGCTTGTAATTTAAATTCTGGTCTAATAAATTGTTTCATCGCCTAATCTTTCTCCTATCCTCTTGGTCTTTTTGGTGGACGTGCCCCATTGTGAGGAATTGGCGTTACATCTTTAATTGAAGTGATTTCTAATCCAATTGCTTGAATGCTCCGTACCGCAGCATCACGCCCTGGGCCTGGGCCTTTTACTTCAACTTGAACACTACTCATTCCGTGTTCTTGGCTTGCTTTTCCAGCTGCTTCAGCAACCATTTGGGCGGCATAAGGAGTTGACTTCTTACTTCCTTTAAAACCCATTGCTCCTGCTGATGCTCATGAAATTACATTACCCGCTTCATCAGAAAGGGTAACAATTGTATTATTGAAAGTTGAATGAACATGTGCAATTCCTTTTAGGATATTTTTTTTAATTTTTTTCTTATTCGTTTTTTTTCTAACAACCATAATTGTTCTCCTTATCTACTATTTTTTCTTATTAGCAACTGTTTTACGTGGTCCTTTAACTGTTCGTGCATTTTGCTTTGACGACTGTCCGCGTGTTGGCAAACTTTTACGATGACGCATTCCACGATAACTTCCAATTTCCATTAAACGTTTAATATTCAAGGCAACTTCACGTCGTAAGTCTCCTTCGGTTTTTAATTTGGCAATTTCATTTCTAATTGTTGTTAATTCATCTTCTGATAAATCTTTCACACGAATATCTTCTGATATTTTTGCTTCTTTTAAAATTTGTTGTGATTGTGGTTTTCCAATTCCATAAATATATGTTAATGCAATTACTACGCGCTTATCATTTGGAATATCTACTCCGCCAATACGTGCCATATTCTTTTCCTCCCTTTTTAACCTTGTCGTTGTTTATGTTTTGGCTGTGAACAAATTATCATCACACGCTTTTTTCTTTTAATTACACGACATTTGTCGCAGATTTTTTTAACTGATGATCTTACTTTCATCGTGTATTCTCCTTTACCAAAATTTTTGTTATTTTGTTTATTTATGTCTAAAAACAATACGCCCACGTTCTAAGTCATAAGGTGACATTTCAACAACTACTGTATCGCCGGGTAAAATGCGAATGTAATTCATCCGAATTTTACCCGAAACGTGAGCTAAAATAGTTGCACCATTTTTTAATTGCACCTTAAACATTGTATTTGGTAATACTTCTAAAATTGTTCCTTGTACTTCTAATAAATCAGTTTTGGCCATTTTATATCTATTACCTCCAATCTCCGTTATTTTAAAACTGCCATAATTTGGTCTCAGACAGCATTTCCTTCCATATCAGCATCAATAACGGTTAATACTTGCTGATTTAAATAATATTCAATTAGCGGTGCAGTATCAGCATGATATGCCGCTAATCTAATTTTAATTTTTTCTTCATTATCATCTTTACGTTGTACTAATGGCGTTTGATCATCATCACAAACTCATGACACTTTTGGGGGCAATGCTGTTTTATGATATGTTCGTCCACAAGTTGAACAAGTTAAACGTTCCGTAATTCGTTCGATTAACTTTGCTTCATCAATTTCAAAATATAATGTATGATCAACCTTACTATTTAGTTTTTGCAATAATTGATCTAATTTTTTTGCTTGCGCAATTGTGCGCGGAAAACCATCTCAAATTAAATCACCAGTTACTGTTTGTAAATGATTTTCAACCATTTGAATCATAATATCATCAGGAACTAATTTTCCCTGGTCAGCATACTGTTGGCACAAAATACCTAATGATGTATTTTGCTTAGTATTATCACGAATAATATTACCGGTTGAAATATGCGTAAAACCAAACTTTTTAACTAAATGGTCTGATTGGGTTCCTTTTCCACTACCAGGAGCTCCTAACAAAATAAAATTTCGCATTAACTTTCCTCTGGCTTTCTATCATAAATATGAATCTTTAGTATCATCCGTTAATTGTTGCGACTTTTTATCAATAAATGCTTGTTGCGTAATTCGTCCTTTAACTTGACGCATTGTTTCTAATGCGACTGATACCATAATAATTAATCCTGTTCCTCCAATTGCTAATGCACTTGGTAAAGCTGTTAATTTACTAATTACATAAGGTAAAATTGCAATTGCAGCCAAAAATACTGACCCTAAAATACTTAAACGGTTAATTGTTCCCTTAATGTATTTTTCAGTTTCTTTCCCAGGGCGAACACCAGGAATAAAAGTTCCGGCCTTTTGAAAATTCTCAGCAATTTTTTCAGGATTCATTTGTACTTGTGAATATAAGAAAGTAAATAAAATTGTTAAAATCGCATAAATAATAATTCCTGGTCATGTACTAAACGATAAATAATTATTGGTAAATTCCACAAAACCATTATTTGGATTACTTACACTAATAATCTGTGCAACAGTAATTGGGGCTGAAATTAATGCTGAGGCAAAAATTACGGGAATAACTCCAGCGGAATTAATTTTTAATGGTAAGAAGGGACGGGTTTCTTCATTTCCAGTTACAAAACCACTTCCTGTTTGCTGAATTGGCAATTTCCGTTCTGATTCATTTAACATTACAACAAATAAAACCACTAATAAGAACATTACAACATACACTAAGAATTTTAAAATTCCATCAAATAATAAGTTAATGTCTTCTTGTCCTGAAATTCAGAATTTAAAAGTTGTTTGTAAATTATTTGGTAATTGCGCAATAATTCCGGCAAAAATAATTAATGAGACCCCATTACCAATCCCTCTAATTGTCATTTGATCTGCTAATCAAAGCATTAACATTGTTCCTGCAATTAAGGCGGTTGGAACTAATGTATAATAAAAGATTGGACTTCCCGTTCCAAAATCAGATGAATCTCATTTTGGAGAAATAATGCCTTGGTTTGCCATAGTAAAAATTGTCGCAATTCCTTGCATAATTGCAAATGGAATTGTTAATCACTTTGTTAAGCGATCTAATTTTTTCCGCCCACGTTCTCCACTTTTAGCTCAGCGTGATAAAGGCGGAATTACATCAGTTGATAATAACTGTACAATAATTGAAGCAGTAATATATGGTGATACTCCTAAAGCTAAAATTGAAAACTTTCCAAGCGTTCCTCCTCCTAACATTGAAATCAAACTAAAGAACTGATCATTGTTTGATAAATCTTGAAAGTTAGATGAAATTTTTACGCCTGGGACTGTTAAATAACTACATAAACGAATTAAAACTAAAATTAATAAAGTAAAACAAATTCGTTTAATCAAATCTTTATTTTTAACAAAAAAGTTTGATGATTTAACAATGTCAACCTCGCGATTATGGCGAGTCATTTTTCTTTTTTTCGCTTTAGTTTTCACTATATTACCTCCACTTTTCCTCCAGCTTTTTCAATTGCTGTTTTTGCAGTTTGCGAAACTTTGTTAACTTTAACATTAACACTCTTAGATATTGTACCATTACCTAAGATTTTAATTAATTCTTTTTCATTTTTTAGCACTTTTTTGGCAACTAATGTTTGATGGTTAATTTCATTCAATCCTAATTTTTCCAAATCACTTAAGTTTAATAAGACATATTTTTTGGTTGTTAAATTAGTAAAACCAACCTTTGGTAAACGACGGAATATAGGAGTTTGTCCCCCTTCAAATCCAGGTCTAACACCACCACCGGTGCGAGCATTTTGCCCTTTATGTCCTTTACCAGCTGTTTTTCCTAATCCTGATGAAGTTCCTCGTCCTAGTCGTTTTTTACTATGACGGGCTCCATCAGTATATTGTAATCCGTTTAATTTCATTGTTATGTCCTCTTATCCTTGTAACTCTTCTACGGTTTTACCACGTAATTTTGCAATTTGATCAATTGTTCGTAAATTACTTAAACCATCTAATGTTGCACGAATCATATTAATTGGGGTATTTGATCCTAATGATTTTGTATAAACATCTGCTAAACCTGCTAATTCAATCACAGCTCGGGCTGGTCCTCCAGCAATAACTCCTGTCCCTTTGCGAGCTGGTTTAATTAATACTTTTCCTGCTCCAAAATAACCAATAACTTCATGTGGAACAGTTGTTCCCAATAGTGGTACTTTTACTAATTGTTTTTTTGCCTCTTTAATTGCTTTTTTGATTGCATCAGGAACTTCGTTTGCTTTTCCAGTCCCAAAACCAACGCGACCTTTTTTATCACCAATCACAACAACTGCCGCAAAGCGGAAATGACGTCCTCCTTTTGTTACTTTAGTAACCCGACGAATTGTTACAACTTTTTCTTCAAACATATTTTCATCACCACGACGATCATTATTACGTTCAAAACGTTGATTACCTTGCCGAAAATTATGTTGTGGTCCTTCTTTTTTTGCTGCTGGTTGATCTAAGTTTCCTGTATTTGGTTTTAAATCTGTTTTATTCTCTGCCATATCTTCTTATTGCTCCTTTTAAAATTTAAGTCCTGCTTTACGAGCAGCCTCTGCAAATGCTTTTACTTTGCCATGGTATAAATATCCACCACGATCAAATACTACCGTTGTAACTTTTTTATCAAGTGCTTTTTTTGCAATTTCATCGCCAACTTTTTCTGCCGCTGCAATATTGCTTGTTGATTTTAAACCAGTCATTTTTAATGTTGAGGCTGCAACAATTGTTTTTTGTTTCACATCATCAATTAATTGAGCATAAAAATGCCCATTTGATTTAAACACATTTAAACGAGGAACAGATGTTGTACCATTAATTTTGGCACGAACACGAAAATGTCTTCTTTTTCGTTTTGCACTACTACTTTTACTTTGTAAATTTGCCATTGTTGATATTCCTTTCTTCTGCTATTTACCAGCAGATTTTCCTTCTTTACGGATAATGTGTTTGTTTTTGTATTTAATTCCTTTACCTTTATAAGGTTCTGGCTTACGATAATTTCTGATGTTTGCAGCTACTTCCCCAACTAATTTTTTTGAAATTCCTTCTACAATAATTTGTGTTGGTTTTGGAAGTGTAATTGTAATTCCTTGCGGAATTTTATATTCAATTGGATGAGAATATCCTAAACTTAATGTTAACTTATTACCAGCTAACGCCGCACGATACCCTACTCCATTAATTTCTAATTCTTTTTTGAAACCTTTGCTGACACCTTCTAACATTCCTTGAATTAAAGAATTAATTGTGCCATGTAATTGCTTACTATGTTTCACATCATTTGCTCTAGTTGTTGTCACAACACCTTCTTTGGCGGCAACAGTAATAACACTTGGAATTGCTTGTTCTAATTGTCCTTTTGCGCTTTTTACAATAACATTATTTGGTTGAATTGTTACTTCAACACCAACTGGAATTTTTAACTCTCTATTACCAATTCGAGACATTGTTTTGCTCTCCTTTAAATATTTCTATCACACATAAGCAATAACTTCCCCACCTAAGTGAGCTTTTTTTGCTGCTTTGTCTGTCATAATTCCTTGGTTTGTTGAAATAATTGCAATTCCCATTCCATTTAAAACTTGAGGTACTTCTTCAACGGTTACATAAACTCTTAAACCTGGTTTTGAGATTCGTTTTAATCCTGAAATAACTTTTGTTTTACCTTTATACTTTAAAGTTAACGTTAAGTCTTTTTTAATATCTCCTGATACTTTAAAGTCTTCGACATAGCCTTCTTTTTTCAAAATTTCAGCAATTCTTACTTTCATTTTACTTGACGGCATTTTTACACTTTTGTGTAAACGTTGATTAGCATTGCGAATTCTTGTTAACATATCAGCGATTGTATCAATCATCATAATTAATTAGTCTCTCTTTCTATCATGAAGCTTTTCTAACCCCAGGAATTTGTCCTTTACTTGCTAAATTTCTAAAGCATAAACGACATAAATCAAATTTACGTAACACAGCATGAGGTCGTCCACAGTTGTTTCCACATCGAGTATAACCTCTTACCTTGAATTTTGGATGGCATTGTTGTTTAACTTTTAATGATTTTTTGGCCATATCTTCTTTCCTCCTATTTTTTAAATGGCATTCCCATTTTTCTTAATAATGCTCGAGCATCAGCATCATTTGTTGCACTTGTGACAATTGTAATATCCATTCCCCGTACTCTTTTAACTTTATCATAGTCAATTTCAGGGAAAATAATTTGTTCTTTAATTCCTAAGGTATAATTTCCACGCCCATCAAAGGCATCTTTATTAAGCCCACGGAAATCTCTTACTCGTGGTAAAGCAATGTTGATTAGTTTATCTAAAAACTGATACATTTTTTTTCCACGTAAAGTAACTTTTGCTCCAATTGGCATTCCTTCACGTAATTTAAAGGAAGCAATTGAATCTTTAGCTTTGGTAACAACTGGTCGTAACCCAGTTATTAATGCTAATTCATTTGTAATATCTTCAATTACTTTACTATTTTGTGTTGCATCCCCAGCTCCCATGTTAACAACAATTTTTTTAACAACAGGAACTTGCATTATTGATTGAAAACGTTGCTCTTTGAATAATTCTTTAACAATTGTATTCTTATATTTTTTTTCTAAATTAACATTCATTATTAATCATTATTCCTTTCTACGCTAAATGCGCTTTTGATTTACGAGCAATACGAACTTTTTTACCATTATCAGCAATTTGATAACTAATTTTAGTAATTTCTTTTTTATTTTTTGGATCAATTAATGCAACATTTGAAATATGAACTGAAGCGGGAACTTGTTGAATTCCTCCTTCAGTGTTATCTTGTGAAGGTTTAACATGTTTAATATTTGTAATTCCTTCAATTACCACACGACTTTTTTCACGTAAGACACGAATGATTGGACCTTCTGTTCCTTTATGTTTTCCGGCTATAACTTTCACTAAATCACCTTTTTTAAATTTAACTTTATTCATAAATAGCCTCCTATAATACTTCTGGTGCTAATGATGCAATTTTTACAAAACCAGCATCTTTAACTTCCCGGGCGATTGACCCAAAAATCCGTGTTCCACGTGGGTTTTTATCATCTTTAATTAATACTACAGCATTTTCTGAAAATTGAATTTGTGTTCCATCACTTCGTTTTAAACCACGTCTAGTACGCACGATAACCGCTTTAACAACTTGTCCTTTTTTGACAATTCCACCAGGGGTTGCTCTTTTAATTGTACATACAACGATATCCCCAATATTAGTAAACTTTCGTCATGAACCACCCAAATTTTTAATTACTAACACTTCTTTTGCCCCAGAGTTATCAGCAACTTTTAATCTTGATTCTTGTTGGATCATTTTTTTATTATCCTCTTCTTACTAACCAATTGCTTTTTCAATAACTTGAATTAGACGAAAGTGTTTATTTTTTGATAAAGGACGCGTTTCCATAATGCTTACTTTATCTCCAATGTGGGCTTGATTTTGTTCATCATGTGCTAAATATTTTTTTGAATACTTTACACGTTTTTTATATAAGGGGTGATTTTTATATGTTTCAACTAAAACAGTAATTGTTTTTTCAGCTTTATCTGAAATAACACGTCCTTGTAAGACTTTACGACTATTTCTTTCCATTATTTTTTACCTGTCCCTTTCTTAATTGTTTTGTCATCGGCTTTTTTTGTTGTTTTACCAGCGGATAAGATTTTATCATGATTTTCTTTTCAATTTGAACCATAAGTATATTCTTTTGCGTTAGGGTCTTTTGTTTTTAATTCTAAATCAATTTTAACTCCTGAACCACGCCCTTTTGCAGTGCCACCCATCGCAACAGAACTTTTAATTGCTGCTAATTTTTCTTTTGCATTAAGTTCAGTTGTTTTTTTAGTTGTCTTAGTTGGCTCTGCTTTTTTTGTTCCTTTTGGTACTTCAATGTCTGCTTTAGCCGGAGTAACTGATTTAACAGTTACTGTTGTTTTGTCGCTTGGTGTTGTTTTACTTTTTGCTGTTGGTTTCTTTGCCGCAGCTTTTTCTTTAATTAAAGTTTTTAATGTTGCATCTTTATCAGTTTTAGTTTCTTGTATAACATCTTTTTTATTCACTGAAAGTTTTTTCACAACTGCTGTAGCTGCTTTTCCAATTGTCGGTTTTTCTTCTCCAACAACTTTTTTCTTATGAGATTCTTTCCCACCGGCTGGTTTCTTTGCCGCAACTCGTGTTTTTTGTTCATCAAGAACATTTGCTCCTCCTGTTGTTGAAACAACAGCTTCTTCTGTTAAGTCCATTGCGTCATTTAATGGTAAATCCATTAAACCTGGCATTTCTTCTTTAGCAGCTTGTTGCTCAGCCATCATTTGCTCAATTTTTGCCTTGCGTTGTTTTGCAAATGCTTGTGATTCTTTTTCAATTTTCGCATATGTTTCATTTAAATTAACTTTAACATTAATTGCGGTGTTTTCCCCAGCATTTTTATGAGCAGATAAGATTGTTAAAATGCGAGCAATTTGTTTTTTTAATTCCCCAATGCTATGTGGTTTTTCTAAATTCCCCATTGCTGATTGGAATCGTAACGCAAATAATTCAGCACGTGATTCTTCTTCCAGTTTTTTCAATTCTTCAACTGATTTTTTGGTTAAATCATTCATTTCTTACTCTTCTCCTTTTTTAACAATCTTACATCTTACTGGTAATTTATGCATTGCTAATCGTAATGCTTCAAGGGCAGTTTCTTCAGAAACACCTGCTACTTCAAACATGACCGTTCCTGTTTTAACAACTGCTACTCATTCTTCAGGTGAACCTTTTCCTGAACCCATTCGAACTTCTAATGGTTTTTTTGTTTTTGCCATATGAGGAAAAATTCTAATTCAAACTTTTCCTCAACGTTTCATATAACGTGTCATTGCAATCCGCGCTGCTTCAATTTGGCGGTTTGTAATTCAGGCTCCATCTAGTGATTTTAATCCAAATTCTCCAAAATCTACTTTCGTATTTCCTTTTGCTTTTCCTTCATATTTAATACGATGCGGACGACGATATTTTGTTCTTTTTGGTAATAACATTATTTTGCCTCCTTAGCAGCGGGGTGTGATTTTGGTCCTTGATAACGACGATTATTGTTTGAACGATTAAAGTCGCGTTTTTCAAACTTTGGTTTTTCATCACTTGTAGAAACTAATTCTTTGCTTAGGATTTCTCCCTTACAAATTCAAATTTTAACTCCAATTTGGCCATAGGTTGTTAAAGCTTCGGCTAAAGCATAATCAATATCACTACGTAAAGTTGCTAATGGTACGGTTCCTTCGGTATATCCTTCTGTTCGTGCCATATCTACACCACCTAAACGTCCTGAAACAGAAGTTTTAATTCCTTGTGCTCCAGCTTTCATTGCTTTTTTAATTGCTAATTTTTGAACACTTCTAAATGAAGCACGATTAACAATCTGTTCAGCAATTGTATTCGCCACTAATTGTGCATCAGTGTCTGGGTTTTTAATTTCAACAACATTAATTTTTACTTCTATTTTACGATCGCCGATTGTAACATGTACTAATTTTACTAATTTTGCGATGTTTTTTCCTTCTTGTCCTAAGACAACACCAACACGAGCAGTTCTAATAAAGATAACAATTTCTTTTTTTGTTCGTTCAATTTCAATTTTAGAAACACTTGCTCCTTTTAATTCTTTCATTAGAGCTTTTCTAATCTTGATATCTTGATGCAATCATTTGACATATTCTTGCTTTTCAGCGTATCATCTTGAATCTCACGTTTTAATAACTCCAACGCGTAATCCTGTTGGACTAACTTTTTGACCCATCTCTTGTTATCTTCCTTTCTTATTGTTGTCCATCACTAACAGTAACTGTGATGTGACTTGTTCTCTTCAATATTTCATATGCTCGCCCATGTGCACGCGGACGGAAACGTTTTAATGTTGGTCCTTCGTTAACGAAGATTTCTTTAATAAATAAGCGATCAGCATCCAATCCATTATTATTAACGGCATTTGCTACCGCTGATTTAACTAATTTTTGAACTGGAACTGATGATTTTTTGTTTGTGTTGTTAAGAATAACTATTGCGTCTCCCACTTTTTTATTCCGAATTAAATCGGTAACTAATCTTACTTTTCGCGGCGATATTCTAATACTTCTTAAGTTTGCTCTTACATCCATTTATATAATAATACTCACTTTCTGAATTTAATTATTTTTTCTTCTTCTTATCATCGCCATGTCCACCAAATTTTCTTGTTGGTGAGAATTCTCCCAATTTATGACCAATCATATCTTCGGTAACATAAACTGGAATATGTTCTTTTCCATTGTGGACAGCAAAAGTATGACCAATAAATTCTGGGAAGATAACGCTTCTTCTTGATCAAGTTTTAACAACTTCTTTTTTATTCGCAGTATTCAATGCTTCAACTTTTTTTTGTAAATATTTATCAACAAATGGCCCTTTTTTCAGACTTCGTGACATTGTTTTACCTCCTATATATAATCTCTCTAATTTTGATTTTTACTTTCAACTAACTATTATTTGTCGGATTGACTCTAATTAGCAAGATTATTTAGTACGTCTTCTAACGATTAATTTAGTTGAAGCTTTTTTCTTGTTACGAGTTTTTACTCCTAATGCTTTTTTACCTCATGGTGTCATTGGTGCTTTTCGACCAACCGGAGCTTTCCCTTCTCCCCCACCATGGGGGTGATCATTTGGGTTCATAGCTGACCCACGAACAGTTGGACGAATTCCACGTCAGCGGTTTCGTCCTGCTTTTCCTCAATTTACTAGGGCGTAGTCTTCATTTCCAACTTCACCAACTGTTGCTCGACATTCTCCTAAAACTTTACGAACTTCACCTGATGTTAATCGAATTGTGACATATTTACCATCTTCATCTTTTCCTAAAAATTGCACTGATGAACCAGCTGAACGAGCTAATTGTCCACCTTTACCTGGACGTAATTCTAAATTATGTAGAACAGTCCCTTCTGGAATGTTTTTTAATTTCATGCAGTTTCCAACTTTAATATCTGTTTTCTCAGCACTAACAATTTGCATTCCAACTTTGATGGTTTTTGGTGCTAAAATATATCTTTTTTCACCATCAACATAATTAACTAAACAAATAAAGGCATTACGATTTGGATCATATTCAATTGTTGCAATTTTTCCAATAATATTATCCTTATTACGTTTAAAGTCAATAATACGATATTTAACTTTATGGCCGCCGCCTTTATGTCTTGTTGTAATAACTCCTTGGTTATTACGACCAGCATGTTTTTTCCGAGTTTTAATTAATGATTTTTCCGGGCGATCAGTTGTCAACACGGAATAATCTAATGACGTCATATTACGACGACTCGGTGTGACTGGTTTAAAACTCTTAATTGGCATTTTTATTTATCCTCCTATTTCGCCAATAAACAGTCCCAGATAGTGTATCCTGGAATTATTTATCTTCTCCTAATAAATCTAATTTCTCACCTGGTTTTAATTTAATAATTGCACGTTTTGTGTATATTGTCTCTCCAACAAATTTTCCCATTTTCTTTTCTTTTGGATCATAATTAATAACATTAACTTTTTCAACCTTTACTTCAAATATTTTTTCAAAAGCTTTTTTAATTTGAACTTTATTTGCTGTACGCGCAACTTCAAAAGTATAAACCCCATTCGCCATATTACGATATGTTTTTTCTGATAAAATTGGTTTTTTTATGACATTTGTAATATGCATTATGAGTACACCTCCTCAATTGCTTTTATTGCTTGTTCTGTTACTAATAATTTGTTTGCATTTAATAAATCATATATATTAATCCCAGCTGATGTAATTATATTTACCTTTTCAATATTACGTGATGATTTAAAATTAACTTCATCACCTTCTGTGGTAATAATTAATAGTTTTTCACCATTAACTTTTAAATTATTTAAAACTTTAACCATTGCTTTTGTTGAAGGTTTGTCAATTCCAAATTGATCAATTATCATAATATTTTTATCTTGAACTTTCAACGAAAATGCAGATTTAATTGCTAATTTTCTAACTTTTTTATTAACATGTTTTAAATATTTTTTTTCTGGAGTTGGACCAAAAACAATCCCTCCTCCTTTTCATTGTGGTGCTCTAATTGAACCTTGGCGAGCACGACCAGTTCCTTTTTGTCTTCAAGGTTTTCTTCCCCCACCAGATACTTCAGTTTTTGTCTTAGTTTTGTGTGTGCCTTGACGCATTGAGGCTTGTTGCGCAATAACAGCATCAAACATTGCTTGCTGATGTGGCTCAATTCCTCAAATGGCATCATTTACACTAATTTCTTTAACGCTTGTTCCATTCGCATCAAGTACTTGTAATTTCATTTTAAAATTCCTTTCTACAAAACTATTCTGTCTTTGATGCTGGTGCATCAGTGACTGCTGTTAGCGTTGTATCAACTGCTGCATCAACAACTCCTTCAACTGGTTTTTCTTCTTTTACTGTGGGATCTGGTGTTTTTGTTTCAACAGTTCTTTTAAGTAATTCTGTTGGTGTATTTGGTTTTAAACCTTTAATTGCTTCTTTAATAACTACAAACTGTTTTTTTGGACCTGGAATTGAACCTTTTACCAATAAAGCATTTTTTTCAGTATCAATTGCAATAATTTCTAAATTTTGAATTGTTACTTTTTCGGTTCCTATATGTCCAGGCATTTTTTTAGATTTTAAAATCCGATTTGGGGCAATAGCTCCCATCGACCCAACACCACGGTGATAACCTGAACCATGTCCCATTGGTCCCCGTGAATAGTTATGTCTTTTAATTGAACCAGTAAATCCTTTCCCTTTTGAAGTTCCTGTAACATCAACGAATTCCCCAGCAGTAAAGATATCAGCTTTAATAATATCGCCAGAATTATAACCATCCATATTTCTGATTTCTTTAACGAAGCGCTTAGGTGTTGTATTCGCTTTTTTGAATTGTCCTTGGTCTGGTTTTGAAACCAAACTAATTCTTTTATCTTCGACAGCTAATTGAAGCGCTTGATAACCATTTTGTTCTTTTGTCAATACTCGTAAAACAATATTATGTTCTACTTCAACTACTGTAACTGGTATTAATCTACCATCGGTAGCAAAAATTTGTGTCATACCAATTTTGCGTCCTAAGATTCCTTTCATTTCTTTCCTCCTTGAAAATACGTCATGTATATATTGTCTATAAATTAAATTTAAGAATGGTTATTTATTTCATTTCAATTTCCACACCACTTGGTAACTGCACTCTTTTTAAAGTGTCAATTACCTTTGGACCATCAGGATTAATAATATCAATAATTCTTTTATGTGTTCTCATTTCAAATTGTTCTCTTGAATCTTTGTATTTATGAGTTGCTCTTAAAATAGTAATGATATTACGATCAGTTGGTAAAGGTATTGGTCCCTTTACCTCTACTCCTGCTGCTTTAGCTGCTTCAATGATTTTTTTAATTGATTGATCAACCACACGGTGATCAAAACCTTTTAATTTAATTCTCATTTTAGTTTGAGCCATTACTTTTCCTCCTAATTTATTCATATTTTTTGTGTAAACATTGACAACGCCTATCAGTGTATCAGTGATAGGGCACAAAAGATGTTTCCACAAAATATACATGATTATTTATTTTATTGGATAATAGTCAATAATGCAAGTCTTTTTTTAAGAAAAAAATAAAATATTTTATCTTTTTTACTTCTTTGTTTCATCTAATTTATAATTAATAAATAAAATTGGAATAATTACATGTTGAAAAGTAAGGAGAAAAATGGCAAAAGAAATAGAAAATAAAACTATTATTATTATTATTATATAAAAAAACAAAGGACAATGGTTATGATTTGCGTTATCAAAAAATTCAAAAACATAAAGCACAGGTGGTTAAAATTCAACTTGAAACTTTAGCACGTAAAACATCACGAAGCCATGAAATTTACCGCAAAACAAACAAAAAACCACAGTTAGATAAAAAGAAAAAATCATTGATAAAAATAATCCAATGTATAAAATTTTATTAAATGCTCAAAAAAAGAATAAGCAATTAAAAAACCAAGCTTATAGAACAAAGGAACCTAATTATATTGATGTTAATAATATGACTGTTACTGACCGAATTAAAGTTATTAAATTAGCTAAAAAAATAGTCCTTATTATCGGCAATTATTATTAGAAAAAAACAAATGCTTTATCAGAATTAGTGTAAAAACGAAAAATTGCAATGATAGAGCAAACTTGCCAAAATAAAAAAAGAACTAAAACCAAAAAAAATATAATCTGGTTGTTCTTTTTAAAAATTACTTATGATAACTTTCATTATTAATAATCTTAAAACTACGATATATTTGTTCTAATAATACTAATCGGCATAATTGATGTGGTAAAGTTATTGCTCCAAAACTTAATTGAAAATTAACCTTTGACAATAATTCATTATTATTAAAGCCATGACTGCCTCCAATAATAAACAATAACTTTGATTTTTTAAATTCTTTAACTTCCTTAATATATGCAGCAATTTGTTCACTTGTTAAAATTTGACCTTGTGATGCTAATAATACTTTATAATATTCTGAATAATCTAATAGTTTTTTTATTACTAATGCTGTTTGATCATTAATTGTTACTTGTTCATTCTTATTATTAACTTCTTTTAATTCAATAATTTCTAATTTTGCATAATGCTTAATTCGTTCAAAAAAAGTTTCACAGCCAATTATTAGATATTTTTTATCTAATGAACCAATTGTCAGAATTTTAATATCCATTATTTATATTAGTCAGTAATTGAATCAACATTAATTGTTCATTTTAGAGCTGGAAAAGTATAAGCTGTTTCTGATGTTGGGAATTGACCACGTTTACCAACTTCCTTATCTTCTTCATCGGTTAAAATTCCTTTATTATCATTTTTTTTAACAAAACCTAATGCAATTTTAATATTTTGATCAATCTTAGCAGCATCTGGAATCGCATTAAAATTATAGTGATGATAATCATCATCTTTTAAACTCTCAAAGTCATAAAAACCATAACTTAGGAAAAATCATTGATGACCATAAGTTGGACTATCTTTTGTAATATTTGGATTTTCGTAAACAAGATAATTTGCATAACCTACTAATTTATCAATTGTTGCTGTAAAAGTAAAACGATTATGTTCTCCTTGAAACTCAAAGCGAATTGTAACATTAGGAATAACAATTGCAAGATAACGTGCTGATTGATATCCACGATTTTGATCAATTTGATCATAGCCTTGATTATAGTCATTTTTTGGATCATTTAATCATTCAAGAATCGATGCTATAGGTGATAATACTTTTAATGATGAAGGTGTATGAGGAGTTTTTTTGCCATCTGGTCAAGTTTGTTCTTTAACTCATTCTTTATTCTTTGTTTTTTCTACATTTCCAGTCATTGTCACCAAATTATCATTTGTTTTATTTAAAATTGTTTTATTTTCATTTGCAAGGAAAGCAACTTGACTATAGTATGAGTCATAACTAGTTGAATAATTGTTAAAAAATTCTTCTCATAATACTTTTTGATTAATTTTTTTACTATTATCAAAAAGATCTTGCGCATCAGTTTTTGCAGTTTTAATTAGTTCATCCTTTTGCCCTTTTAAGCCAGTTGCAATTTGCTCATCAGTTCACTTTGCTCCTTTACCAGTTATTACACTATTATCTTTTGTTAAATTTATACCATGTAAAATAGGATTAATTGCATTATTAATTAAACCCAATTGCCCCCCCTGTAAACTGTATTCATAAGGAGCACCATTTTCATCTTTTCCTGATTGGGTTACATCATCAATTCCATTTGTTGATTTACAAGTTGCTATTGGAACATGACTAAATTTTTGATTTCCATTATATATAAAAGTAGGAATAGGATTTCCTTGTGGTGCACCACTACAAGAAACAGCTGATGCTGATGATGCTGTAACCAAAGTTGTTGTTGCAAAAATTGATAATAACTTACGCATTATAGTCCTCTTTTCTTAAACACTAATTTATTTTTCACTAACTAATATAGTATCCTAAATTTTTCTATTTTGCAAACCATAATCAGCAAATGAACCGTGTTTTTTTACAAACAATAATTCAACACTCCCAGTTGGACCATTTCGATGCTTTGATAAAATTAATTGTGCTTTTTCTGTTTCTAACATTGGTCCTTCCATATTATTTGAATCGTGAGAAGTGTAATATTCTTCTCGAAATAAAAACATAATAATATCCGCATCTTGTTCAATTGCTCCTGAATCACGTAAATCAGACATAATTGGCCTTTTGTCTTCTCGTTTTTCAACTGACCGTGATAATTGGGATAAACAAATAATTGGAACCTCTAATTCACGTGCTAATGCTTTAAGTTGCCGCGAAATTGTTGAAACTTCCTGTTGACGTGAATCACCAAAATTAGTTCCAGTGCTAAGTAATTGTAAATAATCAATAACAACTAAACCAACTTCGTTTTCACGACATAATTTTCTTAACTTTGACTGTAATTCAATAACTTTCAAACTTGGTGTATCATCAATAAATAAATTTGTTTGTTTTAAAAAATCTGCCGCCTTGGTAATATTTTCTCAATCACGTGTTTTTAACCCTTTACCAGTTCGAACTTTAACAGAATCAACTGTTGAATAACTTCCTAGCATTCTTTGAATTAATTGTTCCGCTGGCATTTCAACTGAAAAAATAGCAACTGCTTTTTTTGATTGATCAGCTGATTTAACAGCAAAATTTAAAGCTAATGCTGTCTTCCCCATTGAAGGACGTGCCGCCAAAATAATAAAATCCCCTTTTTGAAAACCTGATGTCATACCATCTAAATCACGAAAACCACTTGGACTTCCTGTTAACATTTCACCGGAATTTTCTAACAATTCAATTTTTTGAAGTACTTTATCAACTTCATCATATGAAGTTTTAAATAAATTCCCTTTTCGCTCTTTTTTAACATCTAAGATTTCTTTTTCTGCATGACTAACAACTTCATCAATTGGCTGATGAGCATTAATCTTACGATTAATACTATCAACAACAGCCTTTAATCGACGTGAGGTTGTATTTTTAATAATAATATCTAAATATTCAGATAAATTAACATCTGTTGTATATGATTGAAATAAATCAGTTAAAAATTCAATGCCACCAACTTTATTTAAAATATTATTTTTTAACATATAATTGCTTAATGTTGTAATATTAATAGCAACCTTTGCTGAAAATTGTTCTTGTAAAGTTTTAAAAATTACTTTGTAATTCATTACAGTAAAATCTTCTTCTGTTAAAATTGAAAAAACTTCTTCAGCTGCTGTAATGGAGTGTGCAATTATTGCTAAAACATTTTTTTCCGCATCATTAATAACATTAAGTTTATTTAATTCTGTTTTATTGATGTTTTCCATTAATTAACTCTCCTTTTTTTCTACCATCACTTTTAATGTTGCAATTATATTTGGAGCTAATTTAATTTTTAGGTAATGTAACCCAAAACTTGTTAAATTATTATTATCAATAAATTTCTTTTTATCAACTTTTAAATTAAATTTTTTTGCTAATCAATCTTCAATTTGTTTTAAAGAAACAGAACCAAATGTTTTATTATCATGAACTTTTAATTTAAAATTCAATGTTAATTCTTCTAATGTTGCTTTTAATTCTTCTAAAGAAGCTTTTACTGCTGCTTCTTGTGCTGCTTTCTGTGATAAAACAACATTTAATTTAGCCAAATTAGCAGAAGTTGTTGAAATTGCAAAACCTTCTTTAATTAAATAATTTTTTGCATAACCATCAGCAACATCAATTACATCATTAACTTTTCCTTTTCCTTTAACATCTTTAATTAAAATAACTTTCATCATAATCACCTACTACAAATTATAACGGAAAACTTCTTAAAATAATTTTAATAAATAAAAAACGAATTATTTTCTTCGCTTTTTAAGCAATATCTAATAAATATAACGATAGCACCGCTTTTTTAAAAACTTTATCCAAACGTTTTTCAGCTTCGCTATCTTCTTGATATGTTAAAGAATTCCGATATTTTGTATGTTGTAAAAAACTAAAAATATCATATTCTAACTTAGGATTAAAATCTTTAATTTCAGCTCGTTTTTCTTCTAACAGTGGTAATAACTTATTTAAAGCAATTAACTTAGCACTAATATTACCATTATTTGCAAAATACTCAGTAAAAATTATTTCTTTATTAATTTTGTTATCATCATTATCAATATTTTTTAAATTTTTATTTGACATTAATCTTGGTTTTCTTCTTATCTTGCTATTAATACCAGTACTATTGTCTTTAACACCAAAACGTTTTACTTTTAATCCATTATTAATTGTATCAACAATTTCAATACCAAATCAATCTAATAATTCATAAATTTTTGTTGGATAACTATTAAAAGCAACTGATTTATAATTATTCAAAGCACTAATTGTTGGCCCATTCGTTTCCATTGATAAATTAGTAATATTTAATGTATATTCACAAAATTTTAATAATTCTGAATCTTCAATAAAAAAATTATCAATTTGGTTATAAATTAAATCATAATTTTTTCCTTCGTTTTTCTTATTTATTTTTTTCCCTAAATTCAAATCTAAATCATTTGTTAAATCAATACTATAACTTTCTTTAATAATTCCTAATTCATGTAATTCATTATTTGCATCTAAATTAATATCAAAAAATAAAATTGCTTTATCAACATTCATTCCAAATAATTTAGTTGATGAATTGTCTAATGATGACTTAATAAATTTATCATTAATCATAACTACTCAATCTGCAAGGATTTCTTTAAAATTCGTTAAAAAATATGCATATCTTTCGTTTTCATTTTTATCAAAAATTGACATCCTTCACCCCTGTTTATATTCTGTTTTAAATTAAATATATTATACCAAAAAAAGCAATTATATTAATCCCCTCTCACAAAAATTCAGGATAATAGTAATAAGCAACCATTAAATTCAATTAAAAAAGCATATTAATAATTTAATATGCTTTTTTAATTAATTGTTTAAATCTATTTTGAAATGGTGGACCCGAACGGGATCGAACCGTCGACCCCCTACGTGCAAGGCAGGCGCTCTCCCAACTGAGCTACGGGCCCAAAATTCTTATAAAAAAATGGTCGGGCTAAATGGACTTGAACCATCGACCTCACCCTTATCAGGGGTGCGCTCTAACCAGCTGAGCTATAGCCCGAAAACTTAAATAATTATAACATTAATTTTATTTAAAAAACAACCATAAATTTAAAATATTTTAAAAAAAATAAAAAGCAAAATTAATTTTGCTTTTTATTCTACAATTGGGTCTAATTCTTCAATATCAAGTGCCCCTTTACGTTTTGCTTTTTTACGATTCTGTTTTTCTAATTTTGTTTGCATTTTAACTGCTTTTAATTCTTCTTTCAATAAACGTTTTGTTTCTTTTTTTGAAATTTTGGAATTGTTATTAAATTCTTGTTCATTTGCAAAATTAAAGAATTCATCATCATTAGCTACATTAATTGGTTTTGCCACTTGTTTTGGTTGCTCATATTGTTCTGACTGTTTTGATTGTTGATTAAGAAAAACCGGATTAGAAACAAAAGCTTGTTCATAGTATGGTTGATTGTTGGTTGGTTGGGAATAATTTTCTTGTTGTTGCACTTCCTCTGAATAAACATTTGGAGTTATTATAGGCTCTGAAACAGTAACTGGAACATCATTATATTGTTGTCCTAATATTTCATCAGTTGCAACCGTATTATTTGGGCCTTGATTAATAATTGTTTGGGGATTATATTCTTCAACCGGCGATTGAACTAGTTGTTCTTCATACCCATTATTTGAATATTCATCATTTTTCTGTGTTCAAGGAACTGTATCATCTTTTAATTGATTATTTTTTTTTATATTCAAATCATTGCTAGCATTATTTCAACCCGGTTTTAAACCTTCATTATTTTTAATGTGCGGATTTCTTTCAAAATGTTCATTATAAACTGAATTATTATGCCCACAAGTACATCCTCATGGTCCATAAGGATTATTTTGTTGTCCATAATAATTTGGATACATACCATGACACATTCCTCCCATTTGCGAAATTGGTGGCATCATCGAATAAAATGTATATGGTTGTGGGGCTACTTGTTGCGCTGGAGCTGGTTGTTGAATAAAAAATACTTGTGGTGAAGTACCATTGGTCGAATATGGCGTAATAATTTGCTGAGGTTGCGATGAATATTGAGGAATTGAAGTTCCTGATGAATAATTATTTGAAAAGGCAGGGGTTGGTGATAATGTTAAAGTGCTAATAAACACTTCTGCATCACGACGACTTCTAAATAGCGCAATTTCACTATTAGTATCATGTGACTTTACTAAATATCCTTCTTCATTTGGTAAAATATAAAAACCATTATTCATTTTTTGCACCTCATTTTTCCCTATTTTCTACCCATAATTGTTACTATGAATTTTACCATAAAAAAGTAAAATAATATATAGTATCATATTTATTTTTTAAAGAAAAGCATACTAATTAAAATTATTTTAATTGTAAATTGTAAATGCCAACCGATAAAAAGTTAACTATTAATTTAATTAACTTTTTTAAGTTAATTATAGGAGGTTGAAATTATGCAAACAAAGCAATATTTTATTTTGCAGTCGCTAGTGAAAAAGTATGATAAAGATAATGTTATTAATACTGTTAATAAGATTGCAAAAGATATTGAAATTAAAAAGTAAAAGAATAAATTATTCCGCGTAATTTATTAGCGGATAATTTATTCAATAATGTTTTTTAATGGAGCGGAGCGACAACGAGCGGAGCGAGTTTGCAAATTTCAATTTTTTAATTTTTTAGAAGGGAGTTATATTGTGCCAACTTGATTAACAATAATATTTAGTATTATTATTTTATTGGGAATTTTTGCTTGAATTGGTTTATCAATTTTTCAAAAAATTAAACAAATTCGAGGAAAGAAAAAAGATAAAAAAAAATTGAAAGAAAGGAGGATAAAAAATAATGTTAGGTATGTATAGTTGAAAAAATACATATATGGTTGAAAAATTTTATGATGTTAAAAAGGGGAATTTTTTGAATGATTTAACTGATTTTATTTATGCTTTTGCTGTAAAATATAACATGTATGATGTATCTAAAAAAATTGTCGACAATATTGAGCGTTATAAAGAAAATCATTATCCAAGAGTATGCTAAGTTATTTTTTCATATTTTTATCTCCTTATTTAAAATGTTATAATTATAATATATAAAAATTAATATTCGTAGTAGATTAAAATCTATTTTAGATATATTAAATAATACAATTAGACCTTGTTTGGAAAATTTTACATCAAGACAATATTTTAAAAAAATTTTTTCAAATTAAATTAATGTTTGCATATGATTAATAAAATCTATTTTTTTGTTATGTTTAATTTTATAATTTTGAAAATAAATATTAAAAATAATATTTTTATTTTGTTATTTTTTGTAATTATTGATTTTTATTTTTAATTTGTTATAATATTATTAACTTTTTATAGTTTAGTTTTACAGTATACAAATATTTAATTTTTTTCAAACATAAACCATATGGTTTTGCACAATATTTTGTTGTTGTTCCTTTAGGCGGGCAGTTTAATTGTGCTTGTAGTTCAGTTAAACTAACTTTGCCAGCATAACAAGCTAAAATATTTTGTGTCAACATGCGAATTTGATAACGAATAAAAATTTTCCCTCTAAAATGAATTTCAATTTTTTTTGCTTTGTTTCGTTTAACCCAAATTTTGTTAATTGTATGTACTGTTGCAATATCTTCGGTTGGTTTAACCCCTGCAAAATAAGCAAAATCGTGTGTTCCAACAAAAATTTGACTAATTTGATGTAACTTTTTAACATTTAATGGTGCATTAACTTTAAGTTCATAACGGTGGTTAAAAAGATCATACTCTTGATCATTAATTGTATAAACATATTCTTTTACTTTTACAGTTCGAACACTAAAATTTTCAGCTACAAACTGATATCCTTTAATATTAATATTTGGTGGTAAAGTTTGACTAACGGTTTTAATAAAAAAAGCTAAATGTCTTGGTTGAAATGTTAGTTTTACTAATACCTTTTGATCACAAGCGTGCACACCAGCATCAGTTTTACTAGCTCCTAAAGTTCAAATTTTTTGATGACAAATACCAAAAAATGCTTTTTCCAATTCACCTTGAATTGTTCGAGCATTTTTTTGTTTAACTCAGCCACTATAATCATAACCATCATATTCAATACTTAATAATAAATATAACATTATCATCCTAAAACAAATTCATCAATATGTGGAATCCGAATTTGTAAAAATCCTGTTTTAATTTTACCAAATATTCATGCATTAGAATTGTTATCTCAATGTCAAAGTTGATAAAAAGTTTCATATTGTCCGATTGTTACTGATTGAGCAATAATAATGCAAGCAATTCCAACTCCAAAAATAAATAATAACACATCAGGAAAATGAATTCGATAATGACGATAACGTGTTCGTTTGGCATGGGGGTCATAGCCTCGAGCATCCATTGCATATGCTAAATCTTCAGCTTTTTGAAATGCTGATACTAATAATGGAATAATTAACGCTGTTGTTGACTTAATTTTATCTTTAAAATGACCATTTTTAAAATCAACCCCACGTGAGGCTTGCGCTTTCATAATCCGTCCCGTTTCTTCAATTAAAGTTGGAATCATTCGTAAGGCAATTGAAATAATTGTTGATAAAATATGAACTGGAAAACGCACTAATTTTAATGGACTTAATAAATCTTCTAACGCTAAAGTTAAATCTAATGGACGCGTTGTTGCCGTTAAAATTGTTGTAATTAAAATCATTAAATAAATCCGACATGCCATATAAAGGGCATTAAAAATAGCTTTTTCTGAAAAAGCAAATCAACTTTTTCCTCCCGCAGCAACAGGTCCTGTTGCTGTTGATTTTCCACCTCAATGTCATCCAATATAACCATCCGTAACCAAAAAACAATTAATTAACAACAAAATAATAAACATAAATAAGATTGGTTTTAGTAATGATCGTAATAACCTTGGCGGTAATTTGGCTAAAAAGAACAAACTAAAAATTGTTATTCCTAAAATGGAATAACCGGTAAAACCAGTTGAAAAAAAGATTGATATCATTAATAAAAACAACATAAATAATTTTACCCGTGGATCCATTCGATGAATTGGGGAATTATAAGCAATATAACGTCCAAATGATAAGCGCATCTCTTTTATCCCTTTCTTTTTTGTTCTTTATGTTCAATAATTTTTTTTGCTAATTGGTCAATAGTACGAATATTAACATTTGTTAAATCAAGACCTTTTTCTTGCAATTGATAAATCAAATGATAAATTTTTGGTGGTTCAATTAATAATTCTTGTAATAAATTTTTATCCTTAAAAATTTCAAATGGTGATCCAACTTTAAAAACTCGGCCTTCTTTTAAAGCAATAACTTCATCAGCAATTTCTAAAACATGGTCCATGTTATGCGTTACTAAAATAATCCGTTTATTTTGTTCCTTATTAATCCGTTGAAATAACTTAATAAAATCCTCTTCACCTTCAGGATCTAATCCAGCGGTTGGTTCATCTAAAATTAGAGTATTACCTTCCATCGCTAAAATTCCCGCAATCGCAACCCGGCGTTTTTGCCCTCCTGATAAATCAAATGGTGAACGCTCTAAATAATTTAATGGTAAACCAACCATTTCTAGGTATTTTTTTGCATTTTCTCGAGCAACTTCTTTAGTTTCGCCCAAGTGAACTGGACCAAACATAATATCTTTTTCAATTGTTTCTTCAAATAATTGATATTCTGGAAACTGGAACACTAAACCAATTGATTTTCGTAATTGTTTAATATTTTTAATGCGTTTTTGTTTTGCTTTAATAATAAAACCATTTGTATCAACCACTCCTGTCGTTGGAATTAATAAACCATTGATATGTTGAATTAAGGTTGATTTGCCACTTCCTGTTGATCCAATAATAGCAGTAATTTTCCCAGGTTTAATAACAACATTAATATCTTGCAAGGAAGTATATTCATAAGGTGTTTTAGGAGAATAAACATAAGAAACATTTGTGAATGTAATATCAACATTTTGTAATGCTTCAATTTTAGGTTGTTTTTTTACTTTTGACATATCTCATCCACCAACTCTCTAAGATTTAGTGTATTTTTCACTTTTAAACCATTTAAGCGTAAACTATCAACGACTTTTGAAACAAAAGGAACATCTAAATGAATTGATTTTAAAAACTCTTCATCATACAAAACTTCATGTGGTTTTCCACATTTAACCATTTGACCTTTATTCATAACAATAGCTTTATCAGAATTTAAAATTTCATCCATATCATGCGTAATTGAAATAATTGTTTTTTCACGTGATTCTTTTAAATCCACCATAATTTGTTTAATTTCTTTTCGTCCTTTTGGATCTAACATACTTGTGGCTTCATCAAAAATGATAATATCTGGTGATAATGCTAGTGCTGAAGCAATTGCAACCCGTTGTTTTTGTCCTCCTGATAGCATTAGTGGTTCATGGTCAAGAAAATTATTCATACCAACTTTTGCAGCAGCTTTTTCAATAATTGCTTGCATTTTTTTTTGCGGAATTTGGCGATTTTCAAGTCCAAATGCAATATCATCACGAACTGTTGATCCAATAAATTGATTATCTGGATTTTGGAACACAATTCCTAAAAATTTTCGAATTCCTGTAATTGTTGATGAATGAACTTCATTACCAAAAACTTCAATTTTCCCTTTTTGTGGGCGTAAAACACCAATAATAATTTTACTAATTGTTGATTTTCCACTACCATTATGTCCAATGATTGTAACATATTCCCCATGGTTAATTTCAAAACTAACTCCATCAACAGCATTAGGATGATTTTCCCGATAGCGAAATTCAACATCAGTTAATTTTAATGAAATATAATTTAGTTTTTCTAACTTTACATTTATTTTTTTTGTTTTTTTGGCCATTTCTTCTTATCCTTAATGTTTTTTTACATAATATTTTAATTATATACTCAATATTTAAAAATATTAATTAAAATTTTATCTTTCCAATTATACCATTAATTATATATAAAAATTATAAATACACAATAAATCATTACTTTTTGAAAATTATCTGCGCTCTATCAATAACCGCCATCATTAAAAGGATTATCATCTAAGTCAATATTTTGAACATAGACATCTCGTGGTTTTGCTCCATTTTGTGGACCAATAATCCCATTTTCTTCTAAAGCATCAATTAAACGACTAGCACGATTATATCCAATTGAGAATTTTCGTTGAATTAAAGATGTCGAAGCTTTTTGATTTAAAATCACAAAACGTTTAACTTCTTGATAGAATGAATCAATATTGTCGTTTTCATTGCTACTTCCTGTTTCACTATTTATTTCAAAATTTAAAAAATCTTCATCATAATCAGGTTCTTGTTGAGCACGGCAAAATTCAACTAATCGTTGAATTTCATCATCAGAAATAAATGCCCCTTGCGCACGGATTGGAATATTTTGCCCGGCAGGCGCATATAACATATCACCATACCCAATTAGTTTTTCAGCCCCACCTTGGTCTAAAATTGTACGAGAGTCAATTGCTGAAGTAACTGAAAAGGAAATTCGCGATGGAATATTTGTTTTAATTACTCCGGTAATAACATCTGTTGAAGGTCGTTGTGTTGCAATCACCATATGAATTCCAGCGGCACGAGCTAATTGCGTAATTCGCATAATTGAATCTTCAATATCTTTTCCAGCTGTCATCATTAAGTCAGCTAATTCATCAATTATAATAACAATATAAGGTAAGCGATCTTTTGCTATAACTTTTTTATTAAACGATTCAATATTACGGACTCCACGTTCTGATAGCATACTATAACGACGTTCCATTTCAGCAATTATTTTTTTTAAGGCAGAATTTGCTAATTTAGTATCTGTAATAACTGGCGCTAATAAATGGGGTAAATTATTATAAACAGCTAATTCAACCTGTTTTGGGTCAATTAATAATAATTTAACTTCCGATGGTTTTGTTCGTAATATTAACGATGATAAAATGGTGTTAATACAAACAGATTTTCCACTACCTGTTGAACCAGCAACTAATAAATGTGGCATTTTATCTAATTCAACAAAAATAATTTCTCCGTTCACACTACGACCAATGCCAACTAATAATTTACGATCTTGTTTTTCTAATGGTAACCATTCCATAATTTCACGTAATGTTACTTTATTACTAATTTCATTAGCAATTTCAATTCCAACCGCTGACTTTCCCTGAATTGGGGCTTCAATTCGAACATTTTGAGTCGCTAAAGCATATTTTAGATCATTTTCTAAATGCATAATTTTGTTAACTTTCACTCCTGGTTGCATTTGAACTTCAAATTTTGTAATAGTTGGGCCAATATTAATTCCTTGGACACTAGCAGCAATATTAAATTGTTGAAAAACTTGATTAATTTTCACTGCTTTCTTTTGCGCAGCAATTTTATTTCGTTCATTATTACGACGATTATCTTCCTTTGGACTTAATAAACCTAAATTTGGTAATTTGTAATGTGGATTATTAAAAGTATTTTGGCGCAAAATAGTTTGACTATTTTTTTTATTAATCTCAATTGACTTGGGTTTCATAGCACGGTGGAGTGGTTGATACGGCATGTCAAAATTTTGTTGTTCCATTAATGGTGGCTCATAATTAGAATAATATTCATCTTGATATGGTTCTAATGGATGATTATATTCTGAATTACTTTGTCAATGATAAATTCCTTCATTAATATCAACTGTTTCAAATTGCTCTGATGGCGTTGAATTAAATTCTTCTGTTGGTAATTGTTCATCATAAAATGATGTTTGCTTTAAAATTATTGAATTACTACTTCGATTAATTTTTCCAAAAGGCGTGATAGTGATATCAGTTGCTGAATTAAACTTATCGCGTGCAACATCAATATTAATATCTTTTCCATAATAAGAACCATACACTGGTAAATCATCAAGTTTTTTATTAAGCGTATTATTACTACGGCTACTACGGCGATTACGTGGTTGAATATATTGATCCGGTGTTAATTGCATTCGTGAACGGTGCGGCAATTGCGAAGAATGTGCTGACTGTGAAAGCCCTGAATGATAATCATTAAAACGTTCTTTTGCATTAAAAGGTTCTTTTCGTAATTCTGGTGTAGAACTAGTTTGATTATCAAAACGAACATAATTTTGTTTCATTTTTTTCTTACCAACAAAATCATCGGCAATTAAATCATCAATTAAATGTTGGTCATGTAAGGTTGTATATGACGGCATTTGAATTGTAATATCTGATGCTTCTGTTGTATGCATAACTTGCCGAGCTGAAAATAATTCCTCATCGGGAATATTAAAATTTTGGTAAATATTTTGCTTTTGACGTCGATTTGCTGATAAACGTAATACACGTACACCTTGTTGCTGACGTTGATTTTTTGGTAAAAACATCCCAATTGCTGTTCCGGTTGCGACTCAACTTCATCATAATAAAAAAACTGATAAACACAAAATTAGTGAACCAAAAATGGTAGTATAACTAGCAATCCCGGCTAAAAGATTGCCAATCATACCCCCTCCAGCATATAAAGTAATTCAAGCACCATTTAAACCAACAAATGTTATCGGATGGTTTGGATTAGGATTAAAAATTGATGCATCTTGTCAGCGTTGCAAATAATTCTTAACAACATCTAAAAAAACAGTTTTATCAAAATATGCCATTTGCTCGTTAGCATATTGATAAATTAACAAAATGCTACTTACCAATCAGCAGAACAAAATGATAAAGGTTACCACCATTCAAATTAACCGTGATTTTAATCAAATCCGTACTCCAATAAAAATTGTCAAACCTAACACTAAGCATACAAAATACATTAAATACTTAAACCAGCCAAATGCAAATGTAAATAAAACATCATCAATAAATTGCCCAATTAAAGTAATTCGCCCTATGGCAAGAATAGTAAAAAACGTCACTAATAATGCCCCAATTACTCACCCGATTGAATCATTACGACGCTGCTTTTTTTTGACTTTTAAGATTGCAGTTTTCTCATTCTGATCATCATAAGATTTCTTTTCCATAGTGCAGCCCTCCTAAAATTCTAAATATTTAAAAATTACTTTAAATATGACCATACATTTTAAAAGCTTCAAATATTTATCTACTATAAATATATCATAAAATTAAATTTCATTCACAATTGCTAAAATAATTGGTGTTTTTCCTGTTTCTGTTTTAACAAATGAACTAATTGTCGATCTAATTTCATTTTTTACTTCATTGACATCATACATTTCACCAACAACAGCTTTTTTATAATGTTTCTCAATAATTTCAATAATAACTTTTTGCATTTTACGGAAAATATCATTATTTTCTTGAATATAAATTACTCCTCGCATTTGGGTGTCAATTAAAGAAACCAATTCCTTTGTTTTACTATCAATTGAAACTCCTATAATAACAACTCCATCAGTAGCTAATTGCTTTCGTTCATTTAAAACAACTGCTCCAATGTCACCAACGCCAATTCCATCAACATATAAATCAGCGGTTTTTACCTTATTGCTTTTTTTCGTATATTCACCATCAATAAATTCAAGACCTTCACCATTATCAACAATAAAAATATGTTCTGGATTAATCCCAGCTTCAATTGCTGCCATTTTTGCTTGCACAAAATCTTTATATAAACCTTTCACTGGCACAAAATATTTTGGATTAATAATTGAACTCATTAATTTAACATCTTCATAACTTGCTGTCATTGTTCAAACTTTTTTATCCGATAAAGCAATTGTTTTTGCCACAGTTCGTGCTAATTCATCTAAAACATTGGCATGATTTAATTCACTTCCTGGGTTTGGCGGTGTTGCTAAAATAATTGTATCACTTTCTTTAATATCTAGAATATCATCATTACCAGAAGCAATTTTAATCAAACGACTATATAAACGTTCTCCACTACCAGTTACAATAATTAATGATTTTTCTTCTTTAACTGCTTCTTGTAATCCTTTTAAATTAATTCCATTGAAATTTAGTTTTTTACTATCCGATAACACTTTTAATGATTCTAATAAAGTTTGACCATAAATTCCAACTGAAATATTATTTTCACGAACTAAATCAAATAACTCACTAATTTTATGTAAATCTTGATCAAAACAAGCTAAAATAATACGATCTTCTGTTTCTTTAACAGCTCGTTCAATATAATTTTTAATCTTATGGTTTGGTGCTGTATAATCACGGCGTGAAGCTGATGAGGCTTCTGATAAAAATAATAGTACCTTATTTTTAGCAATAATTTGATTTAAATGTTGTAAATCTGTTGCAAAATTAGGGTCTGCTTTAGCATCAAAAATATAATCTCCAGTATAAATAATTGTGCCATCAGGTGTATGTAATGCAAAACCAAAACTATTTGGCATATTTGTTGTTGTTGAAAATACTTCAACCTTGCATAAACCAAAATCAAGAATATCTTTTGCATTGATAACATGAAAACATTCTTCTTTACCACGAACTTTAAAACGTTGTAAATGGAATTTTAAAATATTACAAGTTAAATCACTTCCATAAACTGGGAATGCCAATTCTTTTAAAATATAAGTAAGTGCTTCAGAACATTCATACGAAGGTTTTGTAATAAAAACACCTTTAATTCGAGTACGGTTTTCCTTTAGATAATCAAAATTAGGAATTACTACATCAATTCCTAAAATTCCACGTTCCGGATTTTTTGTTCCCGCATCAAAAATAAAAATATCTTGTTCTACCTCAATGCAATATAAATTTTTACCTCGCTCGTCTAATCCACCAAGAGCGAAAAAATTAATTTTTGCCATAATTAAAATCGTCTACTTTCTATTCGTTGTTCATTAATTAATACTTATTTACATTTTATTTTTTAAATACATTTATACATTTTTCCCCTTAATACAAATGTAATCTCTCTAAATAAATGTAATCTTAATTATTATACATTACTATTAAAAAAAATATCCAAATAATCGGAAAAATATCATATTGCTATTATCATAACACATTTTTTGAGTTAAAATAATAATATTTAAAAGGATGTGAAAATAATCTTGAAAGCAATTTTTCCAGGTAGTTTTGACCCAATTCATGATGGTCATCTTAATATTATTAAAAAAACAAGTACTATCTTTTCAAAATTATATGTTGTAATTACGAATAATTTAGAAAAATCAAATCAAACAAACATTAAAACGCGCGCTGAACAAGCTGCCATAGCTTGTCAAAACATTAATTTAAATATTGAAATTGTTATTAATGACCAAATGTTAACTAGTAATTTTGCTAAACAATTAGGGGTTAAATATATTATTCGAGGACTACGAAATAATAACGATTTAAAATATGAAATGAAGTTAGCTTTTGCTAATAAACAATTAAATAAAGATCTGGAAACAATTTTTTTTATTGCCGATTATGGTTTGAATGAAATTTCTTCAACTTTTTTAAACCAAATTAAGCAATTAAAAAAATAAAAAATATTGAAACTCAATATTTTTTATTTTGTCTTTTATTTTCCTAATAAATTAAACATATTTTGTTTATAAATCTCAACTCCTGATTGATCAAATGGATTTATCTCTAACAAGTAAGCTGACATTGCACAAGCTTTCATAAATCAATATGCTAAATAACCAAACATTTTATCATCCATTGTTGCAAATTCTAAAACAATATTTGGAACATGCCCAACTTTTGCATGAGCAGCAACAACGCTTTCAACAGCAATCGTATTTACTTCATGCAATGTTCTTCCAGCGAGATAATTTAAACCATCGGTATCTACTGCTGCTTTTGGCAGATTAAGATCAATTTGTGGTTCTTTAATTGCAATAACTGTTTCAAATAAAATATTTTTTGTCCCTTCTTGAATGAACTGACCAAAAGAATGTAAATCTGTCGAAAAAACACACGATAATGGTAGCAAACCCTTTGATTTTTTTCCTTCTGATTCCCCAAATAATTGTTTCCATCATTCGGTAATCATCTGCATTTGTAACTCATAAGTTACAAGCATTTCTGCTTTATATTTTTCCTCTTGATTTAAAATATAACGTCCAACAGCATATTTATATGCATGATTAGTAAAATCATCATTTAAAGTATCTTGATAAGCTTGTTGTGCTCCTTTAAAGACATTATCAACATTAATACCACTTACTAACATTGCGAAAATACCAACTGGGGTTAACACTGAATATCTTCCCCCAATGTCATCCGGAATAACAAAGGTTTGATAACCTGCTTTATCAGATAATATTTTTAGAGCACCTTTCTCTTTATCTGTAATAGCAACAATTAAGTTGGCTGCTTTTAGGCTTCCTTCTTTTTTTTCTAAAAGCTCTTTGCAAAGACGAAATGCAATTGCTGACTCAGTTGTTGTCCCTGATTTAGACACAACACAAATTCCAAATTTTTTATCTTGAAGATATTTCAAAACTTGTACTGTATAAGTTGAAGACATTGTATTTCCAATATAAATGATTTCTACTTTTTGTTGACTATATAGCCCATTAATCATTTCAATTGCTGCTCGCGCACCAAGATAACTCCCACCAATTCCAATTACCAATAAAACGTTAATTTCACTAGCTAATTTGTTTGCTGTTTGTTTCATTTTTGCAAACTCTGCTTGATCATAATTATTTGGTCACTCAACTCAACCAAGGAAATCATTTCCTAATCCTGTTTTATTATGAATCATTTGGTGAATATCTTTAACTCGCCCTAAATATTTGTTAAAAACAGATTCGGCTAATGCATTAGTAAAATCTACTTTAATCATTTTAATAATATGCCTGCTTTCTATCTAACTAAAAAACCTTACATTTGTAAAAATTTTAATTTATTTACCTGTTAGTGAATTAATTTTTTCACTTAACATTTGGAATCCTACTCCTGTTTCTTGAATTTGACTATTATTCTTTTTCAATAATTCAGGTCTGCAATTTTTATAACTTAATTTTACTTGTTTCTTAACTGGGTCATAGTCTAGTACCTCTACTTCAACATTGTCACCAATATTAACAAATTCTTTGATATCTCTTACATAGTAATCTGAAATCTCACTAATGTGGATTAATCCAGCAGCATTTTTTAATTCACAAAATGCACCAAACGGTGTAATGTTTGTAACTTTTGCAAAAACTTTTTTTCCTTTTACATACATAATTCGTCACATCCCCTTTCTGAAACTGTACTAATTATACCACTAGAACTATGAAAATCATTTTCTAAATAATAAAATATTAATAAAATATTTTGCATAAATATCTAGCATAAAAAAGTATCGTTTATTATTTTAATAAATTAATTCGATACAATCCGTTATTTTCGCTATTATTTTCTTCTTGTTCAGTCTTTTCTTCTTTATATGAATCAGTGTAATTACAATTTGGATAATTAGTACACGCCTTAAAACGTTGACGTCGCTTATTAAATTTCAAAATAATTTCACCAACGCCACATTCTGGACAAGGACCAAATTTTGGACCAGTCTGATGAATATAATGACATTTTGGAAACCCTGAACATGCAATAAATTTACCGTATTTTCCATACCGATATACCAAATCATTTCCACATTCTGGACATTCAATCCCCGACTTCTCAACTGGGATTTCTTCCATTAATTCCATTGTTGCTTCAATGCGTGGCTCAAATCGTTCTCAAAATTCTTTTAATAATGGTTTTGGTTCTGCGTCACCGTGTGCAATCATATCCAAACTTTTTTCAATTGTTGAAGTGTATGTTTCGTTAATAATATCACTAAAATATTCTTGTAATTTATCACTTGTTAAAATCCCTTTTTCAGTTGCTTTAATTGCTTTGTTTTCTACAATAATATAACCACGATCTTTTAATGTTTGCATAATTGGTGCATAAGTTGATGGACGTCCAACCCCAATTTCCTCTAATGTCTTAATTAATTTCGCTTCAGAGTAATGACTCGGTGGTTTAGTAAAATGTTGAATTCCATATAATTCATTTAAATTAATAATTTGATTTGGTTTTAACATTGGCAACTTTACAATTTCTTCATTACCTTCTAAAAAATAACATTTTAAAAACCCATCAAATTGAATCGTACTTCCTGTCATCCGAAATTCATAATTATTATTATCTAAAATAATTGCTTTACTTAATAACTTTGCATTCGCCATTAAACTAGCTAACGAACGATTATAAATAATTTTATATAAACGTATTTGATCACGACTTAAATATTCTTTTGCCGCTTCTGGTGTCATTGTTAAATCAGTTGGACGAATTGCTTCATGAGCATCTTGCACATTTTTTTTATTTTTTGGTTGTGTTTTAACTCCACCTAAATATTCTGTTCCATATTTAATTGTAATATAGTCAAAAGCATCCTGAACAAACTTATCACTTAATCGAATTGAATCTGTACGCGGATATGTTATAAATCCAGTAATATTATCTTTAACTTTAATTCCTTCGTATAATTGCTGAGCGATTAATGATGTTTTATTTGAAGCAAAACCCATTTTACTACTTGCTTCTTGTAACATTGTTGAAGTAGTATGTGGATTCGGTGATTTTCGTTGTTTTTCACTTTCTTTAATTTGAACAACAACAAAATCTTTTTTTAAAGCTTTTTTAACTTTTAGAACATCTGCTTCTACTTTTAATTCAATTTTATAATCCTTAAATTTTGTTAATTTAACAACTGCCTTTTTATATAATCCTTCAACAGTCCAATATTCCTCCGGCACAAAGTTTTGCCATTCTTTTTCTCGTTCAACAACTAACTTTAAAGCAACCGATTGTACTCGTCCAGCTGATTTTGACTTAATCTTTTTCTGTAACAATTTGCTTAAGCGAAAACCAATAAAACGGTCTAAAATTCGTCGAGTTTCTTGTGAATGAACTAAATTCATATCTAAATCTGTTTGATGTTGAAATGCCTCTAACACTGCTTCTTTTGTAATTTCATTAAAGCGAACACGGCGAGATTTCTCACCACAATTTAAAACTTCATTTAAATGATAAGCAATTGCTTCTCCTTCTCGATCAGGGTCGGTTGCTAGAATAATCAAATCTGCTGCTTTGGCTTCTTGTTTTAATTTTTTAATAATTTCTTTTTTTCCACGTTCCATTTTATAACTTGGTTCAAAAGTTTTAATATCTACTCCTAACCCATACTGACCTTTTGTTGATAAATTACGAATATGTCCTTCTGATGATAAAACTAAATAATTTTCGCCAAGATATTTTTCAACTGCTTTTGTTTTAGTTGGGGACTCCATTATTACCAGCGTCTGTGCCATGTTTTCTCTCCTTTATTTTTTAAAACACATCAATAATTATTATACATAATATTTTAAAAAACTATTTTGAAATTTATTATTCTAAATTAAAATATTTTTTTATTTTAGCAATTATTGTATCAATTCCTTCAGTAACACTAGTAACAGTAAAATACAAAATAACAGTTATTGCAATTAATAATAAAATAACACTTAAAACACTGATCGTAATTCAAAAAGCTTTAGTATTAAATTTTGATTTAGTAACTACTCTAAATTTATTTTTTTTAATTTTTTTTGTTTTATTTTCTTTTGCATGATAAAAATTTTCAATTAATTGATCATATTGTTTTTCTGTCAATCCAAATTGGGCAATTGCTTCATAATGATCCATTTTAAGATGACCATATTCATCAAATATTTTTGGATAAATCTCACTAGCTCGTTTTTCCCCTAATGATGTTTTAATTGTATAATCCTTATATGTCACAAAAGCTGGTTTTGTATCCTTTACTTTATCAATATCAATAAATGTTATTTCATCATCTAAAACATCTGTTTCTATTATTTCTGGATTAGATTCCATTAAATCAAAGTCTGGTGATTTGACACCTAAAAAATCATAAATATCTTCAGCAGCAACCTTATTAACATCATTATCATTTTTTAAAATATCATTGTCATTTTTCTCAGGTGAATCTCCTACTTTAAATTCATCATTAAAAAAGAAACTATGCGTATCATCTTCAGGATTAAAATTATTATCTGAATCATCTTCAAAATCAAGGAAATTAAACTTATCTTCTACATTATTTTCAGTTAAAGATGAACTTTTTTCTGGTTCAGAATTAACAATTATTGGAGAAACTTTTTTTTCATTTAAAGCATCAGATTCGTCAGATTTTGACTTTAATAATTTAGAATCAATACTATCTGTTGGTAAATGTACAGAATTATTATTACTTGAATTATCATCCTTTTCTGCTCAAGTATTAACCAATTTTTGGTTTAGTGCTTCTGCTTCTTGCAAATTGCGTAATGAAGTATCTAATGTCTGTTTTAAGTTTTGATATTCATCAAAATTAGATTTTTGTCGACTGCCATGACGCCCAATAAACTCATCCAAAATATCAGAAATATGTAATTCTCAATTATATTTTTCTTTAAAAATTAATGGTAAACTTGGACGACGAAAATCATTATAATATCGTTCTGCCCCTAATAATGGAATGCTAGAATTATAAGGAGATAAATAATAAAATTCTCTAACAGGTTGAAATTTATATTGAAAATTATCATTAATTCTAGCATTATTGGTTAAATTATTAAAATTTTGTCCAACATTATGTGGGCTATATTGATATGGTTGTACTAGTGAAAAACTTTGTTTTGGTTGCAGTCCTGTCATTGGATACTGAATAATTGGGGAATATTGATATTGTACAAATAACGGTGGATATGGAGGTTGCGGAATTGAATACTGAATTAATGGTGGTGTTCCACAACCATAAGAAGGAAAAACAGGATATTGATAATAATTAAAAAAATTCGGATGGTGATGAATCCGACAATTATTGTGACAATTACTGCTATGATCCTTTTTACTGTTTTCACACATATGTTTACCCTACTTATATTAATAGCTTATGTTTATTATATCATAAAATAATGTTTTCTTATATTAGCGTTATTAATAAAGATGCTTTTTTATTTTTTGGGGGAAAATAAAAAGAGTTATCTTATTTATAATTAGTTTGTTAAAAAATTAATTAGAAAGGTACCCTATGTCTTATGATTATAAACCAAATATCAAACTTACTAAATAAATTTAACATTGATTTACCTACTTTATTTAAATTTGCTAAAGTAGAAATTACACTTAAAAATTTATTAGAATGATTTCAACATAAAAATATTGATTTTTTAGAAAAAATTATTAAATCTGCAATTAAATTAATTGATTACAAACTATTAAAATCTGAATATGTCCAAACGCGTTTTATTTTAAAAGAATTGTTTCAAAGAACAATTATTTTTCAACATGGAAAAACCACATTTTATCGGCGAAAATATTTAATAAAACCAGAATATCAAAATAAAAATAATCCTAATTATGTATATTTCTAATCATATCTATTTATTTATTAAACTTAGCAAATTATTTTTAAATTATTTATTTACTAAAAATTTATTTGACAAATAAATTAAAGATGTTTTTTAGTATTTTTTCTCTTTTTCAGTTGGTAACATAAAAATGTATTTATTCTTTAAAATTATTAAAAAAAATATAAATAGTTAGTATTTTTTTAAAAAAGAAAAAGGCCCAAAATAAAATAGTAGGATTAACTGATGGGGAAGGGCTGAGGTAACGAAAGGAAACATACTAAAATGAAAGGAATATTATGCAACGTAATTAGTACGGTTATAAGTAGTACTGCAATAATTCCATTAAATGGAGTTTTTAATCAACAACAAGAAAATTGGCAAAGAGAATACTAAAACAAATATCAATCATAGTTGAAAGAATAATTTTGGCAAAGAGAATGTCGAAAAAGATATAAATTATCGTTGAAAGGGAGACTATAAAACTTGGACGTCGGATAGTTCAAATACCTATGAACTAATTAATTGAAAAGACATTGCTGACATCAAGTACATTAATGGTTTTAGTTATTATTTCCCAACATTTGTAATAGACGGTACAATGAGTTGTGGACTATACGGTGGATTTGGATACATAAGTCAATATTATTCTTTAAAAACTGCTTTACTTAGTGGTACTACTAATACAATACAATTTACTTGTAATGCTTTTGTAGGACCCGAACACTATACAGCGATAATTTTAAAATTATGAACTTCCGGAAGTTCAATTTATTGAAAATAAGATGCATTTTTTAAAGGAAATTGAACAAGTTATATAGATATTAACTTAAAAAAGGTAACTTTTATTACAAGATTTGAAACAAACTACAGTGATTCTTAAAAAACAACTACTGGAAATGAAAACTATTTTTAATAGTTTTCATTTTTTATTAAGTAACACAACTGTCCCAAAGGATTTTTAATTAAATTAAGTAACACAACTGTCCCAAAGCAAAAATAAGTAAATTTGACAAAATAAAAATAATTAAATATAGTTAAATTATGTATATCAAATACATATAAATAAAAAAAGAAAGGAATAATATATTATGAATATAAAAAAAATATTAAGTTTAATCGGAGCAACAGCTATAACAGCAAGTGGAGCAGTACCTTTAATGGCAATGAGTCAAAATAATTCTAAGTATGAAATAGAAAAATTTAAAAAAGATTATTGTCAATTTTGTGATAGTTTTAATTGTAAAAATAAAATAAAAGAATTAGAAGTTAAATTAGAAAATAAAAGTAAAGAAGAAGATTACGACACTGAATTAAAAGAATATTATACTTATATTAATAGTTCAAATATTATGATAAGTCCATTAGAAAATTTTTGTAGTTTAAATGGTTCTTTGGATAAAAATAAATATAGTAGAATGAAAGAAAAAATAGCAAAATCTCAAATATTCATAGATTTAGTAAATAAATATTCATCTAGAAAATGTTGATAATTATTATAAATAATAATTAATTATTTTAAATATAAATAAACCAAGTGAAATATTATAAGAAATTAAATTATAATAAAAAATAAATTAAAATAAAAAAACATTTATGAAAATGTTTAATGTATTCAAACCAATAAAGGTTTTCAGGCAGGGAACTTTAAATATAAGTAAATGTTTTTTTATTTTTGTTTTAGAAAGGAAAATAAAAAATGAATGTAAATATAAATCCTTATAATCGTTTGACGGGAGAGGTTCTATATAGGCCTTATATTGATAGTAGTAATTTTATTAATCAAAAATATTATGTTAAAAAAGTATATTATGGACCTTATATTAAAACGATTGTATTACCCTTAGAATGTATTAATAAATTTGGTAAAGGAAATCCAACTGGGATTAAAAATATTGGTGAAAATGAGACTAAATTATTAAATAGTCGTGTTCGCTCACAAGCAAATTGTATTCGTAAAGCAATTCACAATTTTAGTGGTTGTAAAAATATGGGTTTTTTAACTTTAACTTATGCTGAAAATGTCCAAGATATTAAAAAAGCGAATCATCATTTTAGATTATTTATTAGGAGATTAAATTATTATTTTTCTAAATATAAGAAAAATAAATATAAAGATTTAAAATATCTTGTTGCTTATGAATATCAAAATCGCGGAGCAGTTCACTTTCATATTATATTTAGTGAATATATCCCTAATAAAGTAGTTAGAAAGTGTTGACCTTATGGATATAATAAAAATTTACCAGTTGAAACCGGTACAAATGAATTTATTAGTAAATATGTTGCTAAATACATTGTAAAAGCACAAAGTGAAGAAAAAAGTAAAAATATTTATGACTTAAATATCAAGGCATATCGTTTTAGTGCTAATTGTACCGACCCTATTGTTAAAGTTGGTGTTATTGAAATGTGCGAAATGGAATTAATTGCTTCATTAAAAGGGACAAAACATAATTTTATGTTTAATAATAAAGATGGTTATTTAATGGGTGTTAGCATTGATAGTGATTGAAATAAAGACTATTTTTGACAAATGGAAGAATATGTTCCATATGATAAAAAAATATTTCGGTTTTTTCATAAAATATCTGATTTAGATAGATACCGAATACGGAAAAAATATGATAAATACATTAATTTAGGTAAACAAAGGTACATTAAAAAAAGTACCTTCCAAATGGAAAGTACTAGTTGTGCAGTATAGTTCAGGCAGAACCCATACCACATAATTAATTAAAACAAAAAAAAAAAAAAAAACAAGTTGAGAATTTAAATTTATAAATAAATTTATTTTTTGTTATAAAAATATGTAATAGTTGACATATTTATTTTGTTATATAAAATTAAATTAGAATATTATTTATAACATTTAGTTATATTTAAGTATTCAAACCAATAAAGGTTTTCAGGCAGGAAACTTTAAATATAAGTAAATGTTTTTATTTTGTATTTATATTTACATTCATTTTGTATTAATTTTTTATTAAATTAGTTTTATTTTTAACATTTATTTTATTTAAAGTTTTAAACCTTGTGAAACCTTTATTTACATATATGTAAATGAAAGGAATTTTTTAGTTATGTTTAAAGTTTATTTAAGTGATATTAAGTTTAATCAAGTTATTAAAGATAAGTCAAATAAAGAAAATTATTATGATGTATATACATTTTTACGAGTTGAAGGTAAAAAAATAATTGGTAAAGAATACCAAGATAAATGGGTTCGTAAAGATAGTGAATTTCAAAATAGTTTGCCCGAAATGATTGAAGGTAGTTTCTATAATGTAGAAATTGGTTTTAACGGTAAAATATCAAAAATATTGCCTTATGAAACCGAACAAGATTTTATTAACAAATATTCTAGTAATTCATCAATAACAGAAAGCAATACTTAATATGCAACAACAGTTATGTATAGTTTGTGTTAGTGATACTATTTGAGAAAATGGGTCTCATTATTGTTGGAATTGTGTTAATGAAAATGTTACTTTAATTAATAATTATTATTCTAGGTTAGATTATGACAAAAAATAAAAATAAATTAATTGCTAAATTAGAGGAATTAATGTTAAGGTCATATCCAGTTTCATCAAATGAAATTAATAATGAACATTGAGCAATAGTAAAGAAAAATTAATATGAAAAAGAATAAAAATAAATTAAATATTAATTGAGATTGAATTATTTTTATAGTTTTTTGTTTGTTATTAGTTGTTTGGTTTATATTGTTTTTTGTTTATGTTGGAGTTTTTTAATGAAAAAACAAACTAAATTATATAAACAGCGATTAGAATATTTAGTTAATGTTATACATCAATGTTTATCTATTAAAATACCATTATTTATGTTAAGAAAAGCAATTAAATTGTATCTTAATCATAATGTTATTGATATTGGTGTTATGGAAGAACAACATTTTAAATTATTAGTGGAGCAAGTCAAAAATTATATGTTAAATATAGAAAGTAAAGGTGATAATTAATGACCGTAACGACTGTTTTTGCAACAATTATTTTAGTAATTGCAATGTTAATGTTATTAGTTTTTTTAACAGTTAATACAATATTTAGATTTAAAAATAAATATTTAATTTGCCCGCATTGTTCTAAAAAAGTAGAATTTAAAGAATGGGGAAAACGAAAAATTAAAAAAGCAGATAAGTCTGTTGAATAAGTTAATATCAATCAAATACCTTCGCAAGTATAAAAATTGATTTTAGTTTTTAATGTTAATTACTAAAATCAAGGTTAGAGTATGCGAAGGTTTTATTATTAAATAGAAAGTGTTTTAAGTGAGGTGTTATTGATGAATGTAAATTTTTTAGCGGGTGACGCTGATGTTATTAAGCAAATAGGCGATTTTGCTGCTATTCTTGCTGATTGAGCGATTACATTTACTAACTGATTTATTACTTTTTTAGGGTCACATATGTTATTAATTATTCCGTTAGTTTTAATGTTTGTGGTTTTAGGAATTGAAACAATCAGAAAGTTAATCCACGGTTATTAATATTTAATAATAAACTCTAATCTTGATTTTAGTAATTAACATTTAGGAAAGGAATAAGAAAAATGCGAAGTGTGTGAGATTTATATTATGAATTTATGACAATTATTTTTGGAGTTAATCATCCTCCTATTTTAGATATTGTTATATTTGTTGTATTTTTAATACTTGTTTTTGGAATGTTATTTTTAATTTTGAGTTGTATTTTTAGGTGAATAAAATAATGGACTGAAATACTTTTTTGCAACGAATATATCAAGGACTTTTGCAGATTTTTTATTTTATTCCAAAAACTAAAATTGATAACTTTGTTGGTGGTTCTATTGATAATACTACTTATGCAGTGATTATGATAGGTGTTTGATTAGTAGTATTTTTCTTAATTTGATTATCAATATTTATTTTATATAAAACAATTAGATTGGTGGTGTAGATATATGTTTAAAAATTATTTTAATTTATTTAGAAGACAAAAAAATATTAAAGTTTCTTATTGATATGTAAATTGATTTATGGCAAATATTTTGTTCTATTTTTTTATTGTTTGTTTTAATTTACAGTTTATATATTTTAGTTCTACATCAGTTATAGATATTATTCTTTTTATTTTTTTAGTAATTTTTAATATTATTTTCTTTTGGTCTTTTTTTAGTAATCTTTTCCAAACACGGAAATTAATTAAAATTGTTAAAAGTAGTCCAATATCAATTATTAATGGTGCTTTGGGTACTGGTAAAACTTTATTGATTACTTATTTATCGCAAATTGCTAAGTTTGATAATGTTTATTCTAATTATTTTATTAATGATGAAAAAATTGGAGTTTTAGGTTTAAACCATTTGGATTTTAAAAATAAAAATTATAAGATACCACCAAACGATAGTTTAATTTTATTTGATGAAATATTTTTATATATGAATGGTGCTAAACCAGAAGAAAATAATAAAAAGTTTAATGGTTTAATTCCATATTTTTTATTATGTCGTCAATTTGATAATAATATTATTTTTGCTGGACAACGAATTAATCAAAATTGAGTTGAATATAGAGAAATTACTAATATGATTATTGTTCCTATGCAATGTATTAAACCAAGTATATTTTTTCCTTATTTTAAAATGAAAATAGGTTTTTTTGATGATTTAGATGATTATTTAGTATGAAAAACAGAAACAGTTAAACGAACAGCAAACGGTAAAAGAGTTCGCAAAAAATCTAATAAAGATATTGGTATTAATTTTGTTAAGATAACAATCCCTTTATCTATTGCAATGCAATATGATAGTAAATATTTAAAATTTGTACGTGATTTAAAAAATGATAAAGTACCAAGTTATATTAAACAAAATTGACCTAGTATTGTTAAAAAAGATATTACGCTTAATGAATTAAGAGAGATGGGGATGGAACATTTATTAAAAAATTTGGGGGAGTTATAAATAATGATTAATTTATTTGCTAATGATGTATGAAATGGTGCTATTAATACCATAGTTGATATTTTTATGAAAATAATGGACTGAATGTGAACATTAAAATTGCCGGGTACAAATATTCCTTTATTTGTAATTTGAGTAATTGGTGGTGTTATAAATGTTGTTTTATTATTAGTTAATAGTTCTCGTGGTTTAAGTTCAGTTTCTCGTGCAAGTTTAGAAGCAAGTTCTAGTGTAGCAAGAGGCGTTAAGGGCAGTGTGTCGTTTGTTTTTCAAACTGGTCGTGGTATGCAAAAACATTTTAAAGACCGTAAACAATTTAAAAATAATCGTAATAAACAACAGTTATCAAGTCTAGCAAAACAAGCAAAAACAAGAGAACAAGGTTTTAAAAGAGTACATACAACTCAAAGAATAAAAAAATAAGTTGGGGGTCTATATATGATTAAGTTAATATTTTTCTTTGTTATTGGTTTAACTGTTGGGTTTGGTTTTATTGCTAATATTATTGTTGCAACAGATTTAGGTTTTTCAACTGTTAAACATTATTTGCAGTCTACTAATGATTTTTATAAATTAGTGGCACAGTTATTTATTATTGCGACACATCCTATTTTCCAGTTATATATCGCGTTTGGAATTATTATTATGGGTATTAGAATTATTTTTATTGTTTAGGGGGTTAAAACAATGCGAAAACGATTATTAGATATATTTATTATTTTTTATTTAATATTTGGCTGAATATTTCTTTTTTGTAGTGTTACAACTATAAATTATATTAGTTATGTTTGTAAAGTAGAAACAAGAAATAATGATAGTTTTAGTGATTTAACTTATGCAAAAGCAAATGAATATGATTTTCAGTCTACTTTAATGCTACGACAAGATTATTTTATGCAAGGTTTAGACCCTAGTAATTATGCATTTAGTTTTGGTGTTGAAACTCCTTTTATTCCAAATGTAAGTGCTGATAAAAATGATAGTAATTATTGATTTAATAAAATTAAAAATACTGCATGAGATTATTTATTAAGTTGAAATTCAGCCGGTATTTTTAATGGTGCTATGGGTAGATTAATAATAGATTATAAAACGCCAAATAAATTGTTAGATATTTTTATTTATAAAAACAATATAAAATATGAATTTACTTTTAATTGAGAAATTATAGAATATTTATTTATGCCGATTATTGCCAATCAAAGTTATAAACATTTTGATATGAATTATTTAGTTTTAAATTTTAATTATAAAGAATTGATTAATATGGATATTCTTAAAAAATCTAACAGTAATTATTTTGTTAATGATGTTAAACAAAATTTTTATTCGTTGGATAATTTATTTCAAATTTTAGATTATTTTTATTCTAATGTTTTAAGAGTTATATTTGATATTTCTAATTTTAGAGAATTTATTTATTTTACATCTCATAATGGTAATTTAGGTTTTGTATTTTTTGTAAAAAATGGTTTTTTATTATATCCAAAATCAATGGTTTTTAATATTTTAAGATTTCCTGATACAGATATTTATTATTTAAAACCACAAGTGCAATTATATAATGCTTATACGATAAATAGTACTAATGATTATTTTTCTTATTATTCAAATTGAAATTATAAGACTGATATTTTACCTTCTAATAATGATAAATGAACTCAATCAATAAAATTATTAGATATGACAGATAGAACAAAATATCAAGGTTTTAATGTAATTAGATTTAATACAACTAGATTAACAGAGGATAGGTCTATTTCAATTAATGGTTTTAATTTTAGTCTTTATAATGCCACTGATTGAAATAATGAAATTAATAGTGGTGATATTTGAAAAATACCTTATAAAAGTTGTAGTTGATATAATATTGCTTGTCATATTCAAAATGCAGCAATTTGGATTGTAAATAATTTGCCTGGTATGAAAGAAATTTATAAATTTGTTAATGGAATAGTACATGTGTTTAGTAATGTTTCTGAATTGTTTAATAATATTAGTAATTTATTTGCTTTTGATATTACATTTAATATTATGTTAAGTTCTATATTGGTTTTAGCAATGGTTAATGGACTTTTACGCTATTTTTAGTAGTAGTAAAAATAATGTTGTTGGTAAAAAAGTAAGGTGGTGTGGTGGTTTATCCACGCACCACCTTACTTAAATAGGGGTAAAAGTCGCGGAGCGACTTAGGGGCGAAGCCCCTTTACTTGATTAAGTAACACAACTGTCCCAAAGGATTTTTAAAAATATTAAAATTTTAAAAAATTAGATAAAATTGACAAGATAAAAATAATCAAATATAGTTAAATTAGAATAAAAAAAACATTTATCAAAATGTTTAATGTATTCAAACCAAAATAAATGGTTTCACTTCACGAAACTTTAAATATAAGTAAATATTTTTTTATTTTTGTTTTAGAAAGTAAATAAAAAATGAATGTAAATATGAATCATTATAATCATTTGACTGGAGAAGTTCTATACAGACCTTATATTCATAGTAGTAATTTTGTTAATCAAAAATATTATGTTAAAAAAGTATATTATGGTCCTTATATTAAAACAATTGTATTACCGTTAGAATGTATTAATAAATTTGGTAAAAGCAATCTAAATGGTATTAAAAATACTGGTAAAAATGAAACTAAATTAGTAAATAGTCGTATTCGTTCACAAGCAAGTTATATTAGTAAAACAATTCATAATTTTAGTGGTTGTAAAAATAATTGGTTTTTTAATCTTAACTTATGCTGAAAATGTCCAAGATATTAAAAAAGCAAACCATCATTTTAGATTATTTATTCTCATTTTAGATTATTTATTCGAAGATTAAATTATTATTTTTCTAAATATAAAAAAAGTAAATATAAAGACTTAAAATATTTAGTTGCTTATGAATATCAAAAAAAGGAAGAATACATTTTCATATCATATTTAGTGAATATATCGCTAATAAAGTAGTTAGAAAATGTTAATACCCAACTATCTTAACAACTATTCACAAGAAAAACAAAGTTAAAAACAAAATCACAATTCAAACACCAACCATTAAAGTTAAATATTCATTTTTCATTAAATTCCACATTGTAATACTTTCAATATTCGTTTTATCTATAAACAAAAATATATGAATAAAAAACTCTTTATTCCTTTAACCATAACACGGAAAAAGTTTAATACTTTAATAATCAAAAAAACTGCAAACGGAATTAAAATAATTCACGCTTCACCTAAAAAAACCATTATCTCAGGTAAAATATTTGTTATACCTTATTTAACTTTTCATAATGCACTAGTTAAACCAGTTCAAATACCATTCATACCCTCAGTAATATTTTTAGGTTTATTTGCTAAAAAATTAACTGCTGTTGTTAAATACATACCTAACATTATTTTTTATCCTCCTTTCTTTCAATTTCTTTTTTTTCTTTTTTCTTTCCTTGAATTTGTTTAATTTTTTGATAAATTGATAAACCAATTCAAGCAAAAATCCCTAATAAAAATCCCTAATAATAGCAACACTAAATATTGTCGTTAATCAAGTTGGTATATTACATCTCATTTCAAAATTTTTAAATATCGCGTCACGCTTTGCGTGTTCGCTACTCTCAAAATAAACAATATTGAATAAATTACCGCTAATAAATTACGCGGATAATTTATTAATTTTCTTTTACATTATTAATTACTATTTTTTTACAGTATTAATAACAATATCTTTTCCATATTTAATTAATAAGGACCGCAAGATAAAATAATGTTTCTTTTCAATAAAAAATCAACTCCTTTCAAAGTTGATTTGTTGCATTTCGATTACAAAATGCACCTGGTTAAATCTGTTAAATGATTTTTAAAATCTTTTTTTTAAGGTTTCTAATAGTGTACTAAAATAATATAAATCAGTAACAAAATTATCTAAATTATCTTCTTGTGTTAATATTTGATGTTGAATACTATTTAAATCCTCTTTAATTCTTTACCTCTTTGCCTAAAGTAGTTAATATTTTCTATTTTTTTAGACTTAATTATATCACTTTTTTCTTTCTTGAAATGATGGTTGTATTAACTTTTATTATTTTATAAGCTATTAATAAATAGTTTGATTAATTAATTTTTCTTAATTTAATTATTACTCAAATTTTGAAAAATATTTTTTTTTAAAAAAAAATTCTAATTACTATTTAACCATTACTTTTATTAATTTTACAATAATAAAAAATTTTTTCTTAATTATACTTCCTACAAAATGTAATTTTTAGAAAAAGGTTTAAATAATTCCTATGAATTTACTTACTAATTTTTGTACCAGCTTTACCAGCTAATGCTGCTTTAACTTGTGCTAATTCAGCAATGATTGCTATTTTTTGCGACCCAGAACTAGCAAACTTCATTGCAGCTTGTACTTTTGGTAACATACTACCTGGCGCAAATTGATTCTCTGTAATATATTTTTCTGCTGCAGTTAAAGTTAAAACATCTAATGATTGTTGGTTAGGTTTTCCATAGTTGATTGCAACTTTTTCTACCGCTGTTAAAATCATCAATTTATCAGCTTTAATTAATTCTGCTAACTTTGCGCTAGCAAAATCTTTATCAATAACAGCAGGAACTCCTTGATAAGCAGCCCCTGTTTTCACAACGGGAATACCTCCACCACCAACGGTAATTACAATATGTCCTTGCTTAATTAAATCTTCGATAATTTCTTTTTCAACAATATCAATTGGTTCTGGTGATGCAATTACTCGGCGTCATCCTCGTCCAGCATCTTCCTTAACAGTAAAGCCATTTTTTTCAGCTAATGCTTTTGCCTCTGCTTCACGATAAAACGCACCAATTGGCTTTGTTGGATTATTAAAAGCAGGATCTTTCTGGTCAACTTCAACTTGTGTTACAATTGTTACAACATTTTTCTTAATTTTACGTTTATTTAATTCATTTAAAATTGCATTTTGCAAATGATAACCAATATAGGCTTGTGACATTGCTCCACATTCGGGAAATGGCATAATTGGAATTTTATTATTAACATGGGCTGCTTCATCAAAAACATTCTTAATCATTCCAACTTGTGGTCCATTCCCGTGCGCAATAATTAATTCATCACCATTTTCAATGATGTCAACCATTGCCTTCGCAGTATCTTTTACAATTTCTTGTTGTTCACTGGGGGAATTTCCTAATGCGTTTCCTCCTAACGCAACAACTATTCTTGCCATAATTTACATATCCTTTCTTTTAAAATGAAAACTTGCTTACTCAACTTGCATTGATAATAAAGGACTAGTGTTTGAAATTGGTAATAAAGTTCCAATTCCTAACAAAATAATTGTTGCAACAACAATTCCAACAATTAATGGTCATGATGCTTTTATAAAGCTACCATAAGGAACTTTTGAAATTGATAACGCTGCCATTAAAATTGCACTTGTTGGTGAAATTAAATTAATAATTCCATTTGCAAATGAAAAGGCAGTAATTGTTCCTGATGTTAAACCCGTTGCTACCCCATTAGCAACAGGACCCAAAATTGGGAAAACAGTTTGGGCAAATCCTGAACTAGATGGAATTACAAATGAGATAATTAGGAAGAAGAAGAAGGCTACCATAATAAAGCCTGTTTTCCCTAATGTTGACATTGGTGTAGATAATCCACTAACTAATTTGTTTTGCATTCCAGTATTTGTCATAATAAACCCAATCCCAGCTGCAAAGGCAATAACCAAGCAAACAGATAGAATATCAGATGAACCACTAATAAAACTATTAACGTATTTTTCTTCTCCTTTTCAATTAATTAATGCAATAATAATTGATGCAATAAAGAATAATGCTGAAATTTCCATAAATGATCATTGCCCTAATGGAGCAAAGAAATTAGCAATAAATGGGGCATGCTCACTAACTAATTTTGTAAAATTAACAAAGACAGGAATTCCAAATTTATCCCATCCAATTAATAAAAAAATCATTAAGACAAAACTAATCATAAAAATCGCCATAATTGCTTTACGTTTACCATTGTATGCTGGTAAATCATCAATAATTGCAAATTCTGCTTCATAAAAATCTTTTTTATCAAATAATGGTGATTTCCCTGGTATACGACGAACACGTAACGCATATCAAACAACAAATGAAATTACACCTGCTGTTAATAATAATCATGACACGGCTCTTCAAATAATTCCTGTTGTTGATGTTAAATCAGACACACCAGCAGCATCAGCAGCAACTTGGATAACAAATGGATTTAATGTTGAACCAATACAACCAATTCCAGCACCAAATAAAATTGCCATTACTGCTGTTAGCACATCAAAACCAGCAGATAATAAAACAGGAATAATAACTGGGTATAAGGCGATTGTTTCTTCCCCCATTCCATAAGTTGTGCCACCAACTGAAAATAAAAACATTACAATTGGAATAATTCAAATTTCACGGCCTTTCATTTTTGCTACTAAACGCCCAATCCCAGCATCTAATGCTTTTGATTCAATAACGATGCCTAAGAAACCTCCTAAAACTAAAATAAAGACAATAACATCAACTTTACTTTTAAATCCTTGCATCGGAGCTAAAAATAAGTCAAAAATTCCCGCAGGTCCACCATTATGAAGTTCATCATCAGCATCTTTTCATGAACCAGTTGTTCCTGGAATTCAAGAGATAATAATAATTAAGAGCGTAATTCCTAATAAAATTGTAAATGCTGTTGGCAATTTAAATTTAAACTTTTTTTTCTTTTTTACATCCATTTTTTGCACTCCCTTTAACCTTTTATAATTAATAACCTAGCCACGAATTGTTGCTAGCATTACTGCTTTAATAGTATGTAAACGATTTTCTGCTTCTTCAAAAACACGTGAATATTTTGATTGGAAAACTTCATCAGTAACTTCTAATTCACCAGTTCCACCAAATTGTTTAATAACTTGTTGCGCAGTATACGTATTTCCATCATGGAAACTTGGTAAACAATGTAAAAAGATTGCATCTTCTTTTGCTTGTTTCATTTTTTCCATTGTTACTTGATATGGTGTTAAATCCTTAATTCTTTTTACTCAAACAGCAGGATCTTCTCCCATTGATACTCAAACATCAGTGGCAATTGCATCAGCATCTTTTGCCGCTGTTTTATGGTCTTCAGTTAACGTAATTGACCCACCATGTTCTTTTGCAATTGCTTGTACTTTTTTCAATAATTCTGCATTTGGTCATAAATCCTTTGGCGCACAAGCAACAAAATGCATTCCTAATTTAGCACTAACAACCATATAACTATTTGCCATATTAAAGCGAGAATCACCAAAATAAACAAATTTTAGTCCTTTCATATTGCGTTGTCCTTTTTCTTCTTGCAATGTTAAAATATCAGCTAACATTTGTGTTGGGTGAAATTCATCAGTTAATCCATTTCATACTGGAACACCTGAATATTTTGCTAATGCTTCAACATCAGTTTGTTTAAACCCACGAAATTGAATTCCATCAAACATTCTTCCTAATACTTTTGCAGTATCTTCAATTGATTCTTTTTTTCCCATTTGGCTACCACTTGGTCCTAAATAAACAGGGTGCATTCCTAAATCAAATGCTCCGACTTCAAAAGCACATCTTGTTCGTGTTGAATCTTTTGCAAATAATAAAGCAACAGATTTTGCAGCTAATGGTTTTTGCTCAGTTCCAGCATATTTTGCTTCTTTCAATTGTCTTGATAAATCTAATAAATAATAGATTTCTCTTTGCGTGAAATCTAATAAAGTTAAAAAACTTCTTCCTTTTAAATTTACAGCCATATTATTTTTTCTCTCCTTTTAAAATATAATATTAAGATTTTATATATCCTCTCTTCAAATTGGCATTGACATACAACGAGGTCCTCCACGTCCACGTGATAATTCAGCTGAATCAATAACGTGCACTTTAACACCAGCTTGTTTTAAAATTTCAATTGTAATTTGATTTCTTGAATAGGCAATCACTTCACCAGGACGAATTGTAATAACATTTGTCCCATCATTTCATTGTTCTCTTGCCTGTGCAATTGGATCTTCTCCACCACATTTAAAAATTTGAACTGGCTTACCAACTTCTTCTGATAAATAATCTTTAATTGTTTCTTTAATTTCTTTAACTCCATTTTTTGTAATTTCAAAAATTTTAAACTCACCCATTGCTTCAAAAATTAATGGATGTGCGATAAATTTATCATAATCAATATTAGTAAAAACAGTATCTAAATGCATAAAAGCACGATTTTTTGTTTTTAAATCTAATGCAATAACTTTTTCATAACTAACTGAATCATTCTCAATTAGATTTTTTGTTACTATTTTAATAGCTTCCATTGATGTTCTTTGTGAAACACCAATAATTAATGTTTTTGCATTTAAAACTAAAATGTCTCCACCTTCTAAAGTTTCTTTTTCATTACGATCATATCAAAAATTAATTTTTCCTTTAAAACGGGAGTGATGTCTTAAAACAACATCAGAAAATAATGTTTCACGATTTCTAGTAACCGTAAACATTTTATGAATAGTTGCTCCATTTCCAATTGATACAAATGGATCACGTTGGAATAGAATATTTGGCATTGGATCAACCGCTAGCGGATAATTATCTGTAATTTCTACTCTTAACTCATATTTTGTTACCCCTGCTATCATTTTATTAACAAGGGCTTGATTATCTAATTTTCCTAAATAAGTACGTAACTTACTAATGTATTCTTCTTTTGCACCAGATTCTTTTAAAAACTGTTCTAGTAATTCTTGCCGCATTTTTGAATCAGTGTCTAAAACTTCAGAGACTAATTTTTCAATATACAACACCTCAACACCTAAGTTCCTAAAAGTTTGCGCAAAAAAGTCATGTTCTTTTTGCGCAACTACTAAATCTGGTGTATCATCAAACAATAATCGTTCCAATAAATCTGGTGATAAGTTAGCTAATTCATCACCAGGGCGATGTAACAATACTGTTTTTAAATTACCTATTTCTGAATAAACATTAATACCATATTTTTCTGTCATGTTACTTGTCCTCTTTCTCTTTCTACGTCTATTTTTATTAAAATTTTTTAATAAAAATTAAAGATAAACATGCAAAAATAAAAAATGCAAATTGCTGTTAAATACAGAGAATACCTATCAAATTGTAATGTCCTTTAATGCCATTTAAATAAATATACTTAAAATTGATTATGCTATCCTTTTATCAAATATATTTAATCAATACACTTTAATATATTTAATCAATACACTTTTCGATATTGCATAAGTAAAAATTGCCATTATTTACTTTTTTTATCCTTATACTTTTATATTATTCTTTTTAATTTTAAAAACAAGTCTTTAAAGTTTTTTATTATTTTTTATCACTAGAAATAAAAAAACAATAAAAATTTATTGTTTTGCTGTATTAATGATATTTGTTGCAGTTAAGATATTAATTAATAAATCGTGTAAGCATTGAATAATTTGAACTAAAGGAACGACTTTATTGCGATATTCTGTTGTTTTTTCAGAAATTTCTAATCGTTTTTCCGGACTTAATGCAATGACAAAATTATGATATACTTGTACCTCTTCAATAATTTTTTCTTTATTAAATTCTGGTAATTTAATTTTTCCATCATTATAATCTTTTTCAATTTGATCAATATTTGCTAATTGTCCTTTTAACTTTTCTTCTTCTTTTTCAGGAGAAAAATCAGTTAACATAATATCACGTTGTAAAAATAAACCTAATTGATTTACTAAATTTCAAATTTCCAAGGCATCATTAGCATTATTAATCTCTTTTAAACATTTATCAAGCGCTGGGTCAAGATCTTTAATCTCATCATCATAAATTTTTGTTAACTCATCAATTTCTACTTTCATCATATTTACAAAAAGTTTATTTAAATCAACCGGACTAGCTTCTTTCGCACTAGTCATAAAATCATTTAAAAATCGCGGTAATGGAATAATTGCGTTAAATAATTTGCTTACTTCAATTAATGTTGTAAATTTTTTCTGATCAATTTCTTCTGGTTTTTTATCTTTTAAATATTCTGCTCTAATATCATCAAATAATGGTTTGATTTCTGTTTTAACAAAATTAAATAAATCTTCAAAATTAGTTTTAAACTTTGCTCCTGCTAAAAAAGCTTCTATTTTTGGATTTTTTTCCGCTGTGTCTTTTGCATAGTCTGTTTCAAAAAGATTAATATATTTTGTTAAATAACTCATCATTCCTTTTTCAACATCTGTTCAAAAATTACTCTGTTCTGTCATTTTTTCCCTCTATTCTTCTATAATTTTTATGTATTTCAATTTTACCGTAAAATAAGAATTATTTAAGCTTAATTTATTTTTTTCTTTACTTTCTTTAATTTTCTGGTGGTTATCTAATAAATTATTTAAATTAATAACGAACGTTATTAATAAAGCAATAATGATAATTAACACAATTAAATATAAAATATAATATTCTAACCAGCAAAAATTTGGATTTAATAATAAAACGCCCTCCCGAACAGCAATAAAAATAGTATAAAAAATTGGATGAAGATAAAACTTATATAACTTTGTAATTTTGTAAATTAAATTAATCCTCCGAAGGCAAATAATAAAATTAAAAAATCAGTTTGGAAAATTCATCAACTAACAAAATATCATAAATAACTTAATCAATTTAATTGATAATAAATTAAACTATAAAAATAAGTTAAGATTAAAACAATAATTTCTAATCTAAAAAGAATGCTACAAAACACTAAGTGTTTAATTCGTTCTGTTTTTTTCATTGTTCTCCTTTTGATGATGATATTTATTATATAAAACATTTTTACTAATTTTATATTTATTTGCGACAAAATCAATTGCTTGTTTAACGCGATAATTTTGCTTTGTAATTAATTGGTCAATTTCAGTAACTAAAATTTCAACTGCAATAACAGGAACTGGAAGATTCCCCGCTCCATCAACAACAAGGACATACTCACCAAAAGCAGCATTTTCTTCTTGTTGTAAAAACAAAAGCACTTCACTTAACGATCCACGATATCATTGCTCATGAATTTTTGTAATTTCCTTACCAATGGCAATTTTACGCTCGCCAAAAACTGATTTAACTATTTTTAATGTTTCTAAAATTCGATGCGGTGCTTCATAAAAAATAATAGGATATGGAAATGATAGCAGTTGTTCTAACTCATTATTTTTTTTTGTTTTTGCTTTATTTAAAAAACCAAAAAATAAAAAATGGTTCGGATTAAGACCCGAACTAACAATGGCGTTTAAAGCAGCATTAGCACCACTAATAGGAATTACATCATAAGGATAATGTTCCAAAATATGGTTAACAGCATAATAACCTGGATCACTAATCAGTGGATAACCGGCATCACTAATAATTGCAATTGATAGGTTTTGTTCTAAATCATTTAACATTTCTGTTAAGCGTTGCATTTCATTTTCTTTATTTAAATAAATTAACTGTTTTTTACAATTAAAATAATTTAATAGTCTAATTGTGTTCCGCGTATCTTCACAATAAATTTTTTGAACATCATGTTTAATAACTTCAATTGCTCGTGGTGTCATTTCTTGCAAATTACCAATTGGAGTTGCAATTAAGTAAATTTTCGGATTATTACTTTTAAAACTATATTGTTTAATTTTATTTGCCATTATAGATACTCATTAATTTATCAAAACTAGTTGCTTTTTCTAAATATTGCACCATAATTTGATAAACTCTTTCTAATAAATCATTATTAATAAGTTCTAAGTTACTAGGAGAAAATTTTCCTAGTACTCAGTTTCGGGTTGGAATTTGGACATCTTTACCAATTCCTAAACGAATCCGTAAAAAATTTTCACTACCTAGTTTTTGAATTAAATCTTTAATTCCATTATGACCAGCACTTGAACCATTCTTTTTTAACTTAATAACATTAAAAGAAATATTTTTATCATCATAAATGACAATAATATCTTCTAATGTTAATTTATAAAATTGTTTAATTTGATAAACTGCAAATCCACTTAGATTCATAAAAGTCTGTGGTTGACAAAAAATAACTTTCTCGTTGTTAATTGTTGTTTCTCATATTAAAGAATTAAAAGCATTTTTTGGCTTTGCTAAATTAAATTTATCTACCAACTTAGCAATAGCTAAAAAACCAATATTATGTCTTGTATAAGTATATTCATTATCTGGATTCCCCAAACCAACAATTAACTTCATTATCTCACTCCTTTTTTTAATTTAGCACTCGTTGATAAATCTGTTCAATATTTCGTAAAAAATAATTGTTATCAAATAATTTTTCTAATTTTGGTAAGGCTAAATATTTTTCTATATTATTATCAATTAAAACATTTTTAAAATCAAGTTGTTGTTGTTGTACGATTAAAGTACATTTTTGAATAAAATCATAAACTTCTTCTCGTGAATAATTAGTTTCTTTCAAAATATTTGTTAAAACAACTTGACTAAAATAAATTTGATTGGCTTGTTGTAAATGTTCAATAATTTTATCCGGACTAACAACCAAATTATTAATAACACTGATCATTCGTTTCAATAAATAAACTACTAAATGATAAGTGTCGGGAATAATAATTCGTTCATTACTGCTATGGGAAATATCACGTTCATGTCATAATAAGTTATTTTCAAATGTAACATTCATATTACTACGCACTAAACGAGCTAAGCCAGCAATATTTTCCGCACTAATTGGATTTTTTTTATGTGGCATTGAAGATGAACCTTTTTGACTTTTGCTAAATCCTTCCACAATTTCAGCCACTTCTGAACGTTGGAAATGGCGAAATTCAAGCGCCATTTTTTCTAACAAACTAGCAATTTGACTAAAACTTGTAAATAATTCAATATGATAATCACGTGATGTTACTTGCGTTGTAATTGGGTCAAGGTTTAGTCCTAATTTTTTTGCCACATATTCTTCAACTTGAACTTCAACATGAGCAAAATTACCAACTGAACCTGATATTTTTGCAACAGCAATTGCTGAACCTGCAGCATCAAACCGCATAATATTACGCTCTAATTCAGCATATCAAAGTAAAAATTTTAATCCTAATGAAGTTGGTTCGGCGAACATTCCATGGGTACGACCCATAATTAATTGATTTTTATAAGTAAGAGCTTTTTCTTTTAACGCTTCTTTTAATTCAAGCATATATTTTTTAACAATATAGTTTGATTCTTTAATCAAATAATTTTGACTAGTATCAATAATATCAGTTGATGTTAAACCATAATGAATTCATTTTTTTTCTGGTCCCAATGTTTCTGATAACATTCGAGTAAAAGCAACAACATCATGCTTTGTTTCAGCTTCCAGTTCTAACATTCGTGGTAAGTTTACTCTTAAATTAGTTTTAATTTTCTTAATATCTGTTGTGGGAATTAATTCTAATTGTGCCCATCCTTCACAAACCAATAATTCTACTTTTGCTCAGGTATTATATTTATTTTCATCACTTCAAATTTTTCCAATTTCTGTAACAAAATAACGTTCAATCATTAAAAAATCTCCTTATTCATTAAAATAGTTTGTTCACGGTCAGGACCAACAGAAAATAAACTAATTGGAACACCAACGATTTCTTCTAACTTAATTAAATATTGTTGAGCATTATGTGGTAAATCTTCAAATGTTGTAACATTACTAATGTCCTCATTTCAGCCTGGCATTGTTATTAAAATTGGTTTACACATCTCATATTCTTTAATTGTACTGGGAACATAATCAATTTGTTGTCCTTGATATTCATAGCCAATACAAATTTTTAATTCCTTAATAGTAGTTAAAACATCTAATAACATAATTGCCATACTAGTATAACCACTAATTCGCAACGAATATTTCATTAAAATACCATCAAATCATCCAATTCGACGCGCACGCCCCGATACAGTCCCATATTCACGTCCTGTTTCACGAATATATGTTTCAACTTCGCCAAAAATTTCTGATGGAAATGGCCCCGTTCCAACACGAGTATTATATGCTTTAACAATTCCTAAAACATTGTTAATATAACGCGGTGCAATCCCAACACCAACCGGAATTGAAGCTGCTGTTGGATTTGATGACGTAACAAAAGGATAAGTACCATGATCTAAGTCCAACATTACTCCTTGTGCGCCTTCAAACAAAACTTTTTGATGCGTATCAATTGCATTATCAACTAAAATTGAAGTATCAGTTACTAGTGTTTTAATTTGTTGAAATAATGCCAAATATTCTTTTCAAATTAATTTTGGGTCAAACCCTTCACTATTAAAAACTTTTGTTAAAACTTCATTTTTAAATTTTAAATTATTTTCTAATTTTTGTAAAAATCCTTTTTCATCAAATAAATCACCTAATCTAATCCCAATTCGTTCTGCTTTATCTTGATAACAAGGACCAATTCCTTTTTTTGTTGTTCCAATTGAATCTTTTTGGCGATACTCTTCTTGCAATTCATCAATTTTCATATGATATGGAAAAATTAAATGGGCACGATCACTAATTCGTAAATTTTTGCAATCAAAACCATGTTCTTGTAAATAATTAATTTCACTAACTAATTTACGTAAATTAACAACACAACCATTCCCAATTACATTAATTGATTTTTTATTAAAAACACCAGAGGGAACAATACTTAACTTATATTTTGTTCCTTTAATGACAATTGTATGTCCAGCATTATCACCACCAGCTCAACGAGCAATAACATCTGCTTGTTGAGCAAAATAATCAGTAATTTTACCTTTTCCTTCATCACCCCACTGGCTCCCAACAATCGCTAGTGTTCGATAATTTGTACCACTCATAACTTATTTTCAACCTTTCTACGGTTTAATTTTAATATAAATTTACCTATTTTTTCAAATTTTTCATCTTATTTATTGTTAATTACTGCTTGCACAAAACCATTAAATAATGGATTTGGTTTATTTGGTCGAGAAGTAAACTCCGGGTGATATTGTGCAGCAAGATAAAAAGGATGGCTCGGGATTTCAATAACTTCCACTAAGTTTTTCTCAGCATAAAGACCACTAAATACTAATCCAGCTTGTGTTAATTGTTCACGAAAATCATTATTAACTTCATAACGATGGCGATGACGTTCCAAAACCTCATCTTTCCCATATAACTTATGTGCTAATGTGTTTGGAACTAAAAATGTCTTATAATTACCTAAGCGTAATGTTCCTCCTAAAGCATCAGTTTTTTCTTTGCCACGAATAATATCAATAATTGCATTTTTTGTTTCTGTTAATTCTGAAGAATTAGCATCCTGAATATAACAAACATTACGGGCAAATTCAATTACAGCTGCTTGCATCCCAAAACAAATTCCAAAGAATGGAACGTTATTTTCACGAGCAAATTGACATGCTAAAATTTTCCCTTCAAAACCACGTTTACCAAAACCACCAGGAACCAAAATCCCTTTTGCATTTTTTAATAATTGTTGATAATTTTTTTTATTAATATGTTCGGCTTTAATTCAATCAATTTTAATTTTAACCTTATTTTCATATCCAGCAATTCGTAACGATTCACTAACTGATAAATAAGCATCTGGAAGTTCAATATATTTTCCAACTAATTTAATCTCAATTACTTCTTTTGAGTGATTAATTTTTTCAACAAATTGTTTTCATCCTGACATATCAGTTTTTGTAACTTTTAAGTTTAATAACTTGCTAATTACTATTTGAGCATTTTGTTCATACATTTTTAATGGTACTTCATAAATACTAGCAACATCAGTAGCTACTAAAACATTATTTTTTTCAATATTACAAAATAGCGCAATTTTTTCAAGGACATTATCTTCTAAAACTTGTTCAGTTCTAACAACAACAATATCTTGTTGAATCCCTAGTGATAATAGTTCTCGCACTGAATGTTGTGTTGGTTTTGTTTTTGATTCTTTTGATGTTGCAATATATGGAACTAATGAAACATGCATATAAATAACATTTTCTCGTCCTTGTTCCATGCGAACTTGACGAATTGCTTCAATAAAAGGCAACGATTCAATATCCCCAACTGTCCCCCCAATTTCAGTAATAATAATATCTGCTTTTGATGTTGATGCCGCATGATAAACTTTCTTTTTAATTTCATTAGTAACATGGGGAACAACTTGAACTGTCCCACCTTCATATTCGCCACGGCGTTCTTTTTCAATTACATTTTTATATATTCGTCCTGAAGTGATATTTGATTCTTTTGTTAAATTTTCATCAATAAAACGTTCATAATGTCCTAAATCTAAATCTGTTTCAGCACCATCTGCTGTTACAAAAACTTCACCATGTTGATAAGGACTCATTGTTCCAGGGTCAACATTTAAATATGGATCAAATTTTTGCATAAAAACATTTAATCCACTTGCTTTTAATAAAACACCAATTGAAGAAGCTGTAATGCCTTTCCCTAGGCCACTGACAACTCCACCAGTTACAAAAATATATTTTGTCATTGTCTTATCATCCTTTCATCCTCAAATTAAAAAGAGTTTAGAAATTAACAGGGTTGTCACTTCTAACACTCTTTAATCTTGGTATTAATTATTTTCTTCCATTTCTTTTTCAAGAGATTTTCAGTCAATTTCTTCTGTAATACCCAATTTAGCTGCTACTGTTTCATCGTCATCATCAATAGAATAATCATTTTCAATTAAATCATCATCAACTTCTATTTCAATAAAATCATCTTCCTCGTTATCATCATCTAATGTATTAACAAAATCAAGAGTATCAATTAATGATTCTTCTTCATCATTTTCCTCTTCATCTTCTTCATCATATTCTTCATCATATTCTTCATCTAAATCAATATCTTCAAATTCTTCTGTTGTTTCAAACTGGTCAGTATAATCATATTGTTTTTTAATTTCATCATATTTTAAGAATTCACGTAACCCTCACATACCTTCACTTGTCAACACAAAACGATTATCTAACACCAAATCAGTATATAATTCTGCAATGACATATTCTTTGCTGGCTCCTTGAACTGTTACATCACTTTTTGATGCTATATTATTTCAAATATTTTCAAAAGTATCGCTATTTTTTTTCTTTTTCAAATATAAATACACTAAGTCTAATAACTCTACATTATCGTTCATTAATTTAAACCTTTCTTATTAATCATTCTCATATTTTTCTCCAATTGAAAACCAAATTGTTGTTGCTGTATTTTTATTATTATTTTTAAATGCTAAGACTTCTGAAACTTCCATAATGCATTTAATTCCTTTTGGTGTATAAATATAAATTGTTTTAGTATCACTATCATATAATTTAACTGGTTTTAGGTTATATTCAACCATAAAGTAATTATAATGGTTTTTATATTTTTTTATCAAATTATTTTTAATTTCTTCGAAATTTCTTTTTGCTGGGTTTATTTTTTGCAAAAAATTTCTTGTTGTGAACATTTTAATTAATGTAACTAAAATTTCATCATTTTCATTTTCTAACATTTTTAAATATGTAAATAATGTATAATCATCTAATGTACAATATTGATCTGGACTCATCATTTTTCCTTCCAACACTGGAATTAATAAAGTAATTATTACTTTATTTTTAAATTGATAATTGCTATGGTATAAATCATACAATCGTTTGAACATCATTTGGAAAGTTAAATCAAATCCGATGCTTAGTGGATGTAAAAAAATTTGCTTATACATATGATAACGGCCAATTAAAAATGATTCAATTGCATACTGTACTTTTAACGGAAAAACAATCTTTTTATCTTTAATAAATAAATGCCGAATAATTCACTGTGTATCAACATGACTATAACCTACACCGCTTGTTTGTCCATCACGTAATAAATAATCCATTCGGTCAGCATCTAATTGTGAAGATACTAACGATGATAAAACCCCGTCCGGATGTTTACCTTCAATCATCATACATAGTTCATTAATTTCTTCTTGACTAAATTCAAACGCTAAGATTTTATTAATATTTGTTGTTGGATTTTTAATTAATAAAGACGAATAATTTTCATGACTAATATTCTTTTTTGTGACATGATTAGTCATTTCAAATGTATGTGAAAATGGACCATGACCAATATCATGCAGTAATCCTGCTAATTTAACCAATAATTGTTCATGCGTACTATACATTTCTTGAAAACTTTCTGTTTCTAACATTTTACTAACTAAATGATAAACACCAATACAATGTGAAAAACGCGTATGCGACGCACTTGGAAAAACAAATTGTCCCCCTGCTAATTGACTAATGCGACGCAAGCGTTGAAATTCTGGAGTGTTAATTAATTTTACGGTAATTTCTTCATTAATTTCAATATCGCCATGAACACTATCTCGGATTGTTAGTGGTAATTTCATTTTTTAGTTATTGTAATTTAGTAATATTATTAATTACTTGTTCTTTCCCTAATAAATAAATAACCTTGGCTAGTTCTGGCCCATGTTCTTGATGAGAAGTAAAAATTCTAATTGGCATAAATAAATTCTTTCCTTTCATAGCATATTGTTTCCCCATTTTACTAATTAATTGCTTAATATTTGGTTCATCTCAAACTGGCAATTGACTTAACGCTGTTTTAAAAGATGTTATCATTTCTTCATAACCGCTCAATTCTGTTAACACTGTTTGTGTTGCCATTGATAACTTTGTTGGTGGTTCAAAAAATGGTTTTGTTAAGGTCACAATTTCTGCCCCATATTGAAGTTCTTTTTTATAAATTAATAATAACATATGTACTCATTCTGGTGTTTTTTTTGTTAAATCATAGCTTTCTGCTAAAAAAGGTCGAACAAAAGTTAGATAATCCTCATCATTCATTGCTTTAAGATAATAATTATTTATTCAAGTTAATTTTTTAACATCAAACATACTTGGCGATTTACTAAACCGCGTTTCATCAAAAATTTTAATTAATTCATCATGACTAAAAATTTCAACATTGCCCAAAGGCGATCATCCTAATAAACTAATAAAATTAAAAATTGCTGTTGGTAAATATCCTAATGTTCGATATTGGCTAATAAATTGCATTAAATGACTATCTCGTTTTGACAACTTTTTATGTTGCTCATTAACAATTAAGGTTAAATGAGCAAAAATTGGTGGCTTAGCATTAAATGCTTCGTAAATCATTAATTGTTTTGGTGTATTAGAAATATGTTCTTCTCCTCGAACAACATGACTAATTTCCATTAACATATCATCAATTACGACCGCAAAATTATAAGTTGGGATTTTATTTGATTTTAAAATAACTCAATCGCCAAGATTTTTTCCTTCAAAATGAACAGGACCGCGGACTAAATCATTAAAATCATAACTTGCTTCATCAGTAACGAAAAAACGTAAATTATATGGGGTTTGTTTTGCTAATTTTTCAGCAATTTGTTCAGAAGTTAATTGTCAACATTTGCGATTATAACGTGGTGAAAGATATCCTTTTGCCAATTGTGTTTCACGGTCTTTTTCAAGTTCAGCTGGTGTACAAAAACAATAATATGCTTTTTTTGTTGTTAATAATTTTTGCGCATATTTTTGATAAAGTTCTAACCGTTCTAATTGTCGATATGGTCCATAAGCCCCTGGGCGATCAATTGTTTCATCTGGTTCAATTCCTAATCAACGTAAATTATCTAATTGTGACGCAATAGCTCTTTCAACATTTCGTTCAATATCTGTATCTTCAATTCGTAGAACAAAAACACCATCATAATGTTTTGCAAATAAATAATTAAATAATGCTGTTCTTGTATTACCAATATGTAAAAATCCCGTTGGACTTGGTGCATAACGTAATCTGATTTTTTGTTTCATTTTAATCCCCCATTCTAACTTTTTACCTAATCATTTTGCTTTAAAAGTAATAATGTTGTATAACTTTGGATAATATTTGGAAAATTTTGTTCAGTAGTTGTTGCTTTTAAGTTAATTTTTTCAGCCGTAATTTGTAATAATTTTTGTAAATTAGTTTTAATTGCTTTTTTATGCTTTTGCAAGTGTGGTTCATCAATAATAATTGTTGCATCAATATTACTAATTTGATAATTCTGTTCAGTCATTAATGTTAATGCTTTTTTTAAAATTAATTGTGAATTAAGTTTTTTATTTGTTTCATCAAACCATTCTCCTAAATCACCTAATCCTAAGGCTCCAATAATTGCTTCACTAATTGTATGTAACAAAATATCACCATCAGAAACAGCTTCAATTTGGTATTGACATGTAATAAAAATTCCCCCTAAATAAAAACCAGTTCCTACTTTTAAATTATGTAAATCATAACTATTGCCAATTCGCATTATTATTTCTCCCTAAACATTAAATTTAAAAAAACATATATCGCCGTCTTGCATAACATAATTTTTTCCTTCGCTTCGTAACCGACCATTTTCTTTTACAGCTTTTTCACTACCATATTGCACTAAATCATCATACGAATAAACTTCTGCTCGAATAAAACCACGTTCAAAGTCAGAATGAATGATTCCTGCACACATTGGTGCTGTTGCTCCTTTTTTAAAAGTCCATGCTCGTACTTCTTGCTTGCCAGCAGTAAAAAATGTTTGTAAACCTAATAAAGCATAAGATTTTTTAATTAATTGACTTAAACCAGCTTCTTTTATACCATAATCAGCCATTAATAATTTCCTATCATCTGGTTCTAATGCTGATAATTCTTCTTCAATTTTAGCACAAATAACAACGACTTCAATTGCTTGTTGTTGAGTATATTCTTTAACTGTTTTAACATAAAAATTATCTGGTTGGTTTAAATCACTTTCTGCAACATTAGCAACATAAATAAAAGGTTTAATTGTTAATAAATTAAAATTTTTTACTACTTTTAGTTCATCATCTGATAATGTTAAATCTTTTAATAATTTATTTTGTTCTAATCCTGTTGCTAACTTTAATAATAATTCATACTCAAAAACATCTTCTTTTTGTTTTAAAGTTTGTACTTTTTTAATAATTTTATCAATTCGTTTTTTAATTTGTTCCTGGTCAGAAATAATTAATTCTAAATTAATAATTTCAATATCACGAATTGGATCAATTGTTCCTTCAACGTGGATAATATCTTTATTATTAAAACAACGGATAACCATACAAATTGCATCAGTTTCGCGAATATTTTGCAAAAAAGTATTTCCTAAACCTTCACCTTTACTAGCTCCAGTAATTAATCCAGCAATATCATAAAATTCAAAGGTACTATGAATTGCTTTGTGCGGAGCACAAAGAGTAATTAAAGTATCCATTCGTTCATCAGGAACTTCTACCGTTCCAACATTTGGATTAATTGTTGCAAATGGATAATTAGCTGCTTGAACTTGTGAATTTGTAATTGCGTTAAATAGAGTTGATTTACCAACGTTTGGTAAGCCAACTATTCCCATTTTTAATGCCATTATGTTCTTACTTACTATTAATTAATCATCAATTAAACCTAATAATTCTAAAATACGGTTTAAATCTTTAATTCCAGTATACTTGATAACAATTTTGTCAGTATCAATAACTACTTTTGTTCCTAATTTTCGCATTATTTTATTTTCCAAAAATTCATTAACAGCTCGTTTTGATGAATTCTTCTCTGAATTTTCAATTAATGGTTTCGTTATTTTTGGATTATATTCTTTGACCAATTCTTCAACCTGACGCGCATTTAAATTTAAATTAATAATCTTATTAATAATATTTTTTAATTCATTTTTATCAACATTTAAACTAATTAATGGTTTAACTTGCCCCATTGTTACTTTATTTTCTAATAACAAGGTTTGCACTTCAGTTGGTAAATTTAATAATCGCATCGTATTTGTGACATGACTTCGTGATTTTCCAATTCGTTGTGCTAATTCTTCTTGGGTTAATCCTAGTAACTCAATTAATTCTTTATAAGCATTAGCTTCTTCAATTGAATTTAAATCAACCCGTTGAATGTTTTCAATTAAAGCAACTTCTTTCATCTGCTGATCATTAAAATCAACAACAATTGCTGGAATTGTTGTTAATCCTGCTAATTTAGCAGCCCGACTACGACGCTCTCCGGCAACTAAATAATAGCCATTATTCGTTTTTTTTACAATAATAGGTTGAATTAAACCATATTCTTTAATTGACTGTGCTAATTCTGTTAATTCTTCTTCATTAAAATTTTTGCGGGGTTGATGCGGATTAGGAAAAATTTCCGCTAATACAATTTCATTCGCTGTCTCTTTTAATGCATCATTGCTTTCAATCCCTTTAATTACTTCGTTGATTCCTTCACCAAAAATTTTATCTAGCCCTTTTGAACTTAATCGACTCTTAATATTACTTGCCATTGTTTGCCAACACCTCTCTCACTAATTCTTCATAAGCAACTGCACCTGCACCACCTTTATCATATTCAAAAATACTCAAACCATGTGATGGTGATTCACTAATTTTAACATTTCTTGGAATATGTGTTCGATAAACTTTTTCATTAAAATATTTTTTAACTTCTGTCATCACTTCAAATGATAATTTTGTTCGTGAATCAAACATTGTTAAAACAATTCCTTCAATTGTTAAACTTTCATTAAACATTTTTTGTACAAAATGAATTGTTGTTAATAACTGTGCCAAACCTTCTAAAGCATAATACTCTGCTTGAATTGGAATTAAAACAGAATCAGCACAAGCTAGTGCGTTTCGATTAATTAATCCTAAGGAGGGGGGACAATCAATTAAAATAAAATCATACTTATCACGAACCGGTTTAATCCGCTCTAATAAAATGCTTTGGTTATCTTCTGTTCTTTCCATCAAATAAATATCTGCTCCCGCTAATGAAATAGTTGCTGGTGCTAAATCAACATTAGTCATAATATTTGAAATAATAATATTTTTTAATGGGATTTGTCCAACTAAAACATCATACATACTTTCATGAATTTCTTCTTTATTAGCACCTGTCCCAGTTGTTGCATTTCCTTGGGGATCAATATCCACTAATAAAATCTTTTGTCGAGTACGTGCCAATCCGGCCGCTAAGTTAATCGAAGTTGTTGTTTTTCCAACGCCACCTTTTTGGTTTGTGATTGCAATAATTTTTCCCATAATTGCCCTTTCTGTTCCGTTGCATATGATAATTTTATACATTATTATTATTATTATTATATAACACTTTATCCAATTGGAAATTTTTTTATTTGATTAAACCGACGAGGATATGGTTTTGAAGTTGCCTCTGTTTTAATAAAATAACAAATGTTCCGTTCACCAAGTTGCGGAATCGTTTCATGTTGAATTTTTTCTAATTTTAAATTTAAAACTGATAAAGTTTTTTGCGCTGCTTGTAATTCAGCCTTAACATTTGATCCTTTATAACAAATAATCCTTCCCGATGTTTTAACCATTCGCACTACTAATTCTAAAAGCACCCCTAAATTAGCAACAGCACGAGAAACAACAAGTTCAAAAGATTCAGCATGCTCTCGACTATATTCCTCTGCTCGAGCATGAATAATTTCAACATTTTTTAATTGTAACTTCATCACTAATCGTTGTAAAAATAAGCATCGTTTTTCTAATGCTTCAATAATTGTTAATTTAATTGTTGGGCAAAAAATTTTCAAAACCAACCCTGGAAAACCGGCCCCACTGCCAACATCACTAACTGTCATCTCCTTTGACAATGATAATTCCTTTAATAATAATCCTGAATCAAGAAAATGTTTAATATAAACCTCGTCTTCATTAATAATTGTAGTTAAATTCATAATTTGGTTTTGTTTAACTAAATATTGATAATATAATTGTAACTTTTTTTCTTGCTCAGGTGTAATTTCTAATTCTGGTAACGCTGTTTTAATTAATTTAATCATCAATATCCCCCTATAATTTTTAATTTCTTTTAACATTATAACAATATATATGTTAATATATAAGTGTTTAAAAAATAATTGAGAGGATTATGAAATGAATAAAAAAGCCTTAATTGTAGTTGATTATCAAAATGACTTTGTTGATCCTAAAGGAGCATTATATGTTCCAGGAGCAGAAAAATTATATGAAAAAATTGTTGCTTTAATTGATGAATTTCATAAGAATGGTGATTTAGTTATTGCGACAAAAGATTTTCATCCTAATAATCATTGTTCGTTTGATAAATGAAGTCCACATTGCATTACAAATACATTTGGCAGTGAGTTATATAAATTAACTACATCGCAATTTGACCATATTATTTTAAAAGGAACACAACAAGATTTTGATAGCTATAGTGGTTTTTTTAGTGATAATCATACTTCAAATGGATTACATGAATTTCTTCAAGAACACAAGGTTACTAACTTAGTCATTGTTGGTGTTGCTACCGATGTTTGCATATCAGCAACACTTCTTGATGCTATTAAATTAAACTATCACGGTATGATTGACTTAAATGCTAGTGCTGGACTTAAACCACAAATCATTTTTTAAAAAAAACTATTATGTTGTTTATTCATAATAGTAGTTTTTTTAAAAATCATCATCATCACCATTATTAGAATCAATATTTTTGACACGCATAATTGTTTCACCATTTGGTAATTGACCAATTCGTCCTTTACTACTTCCTTTTCATTTAACTTGATAGTATATAATTCCTTGAGCATATAATAGCTTTAAGATTTCAATTCAATTATATAGTTCACCACGATACATTCATCGTTTCTCACTATGTGCTTCCACTAAATCTCGATTATAAAAACTATGCGGATGTGATCACATCCTAATTTGCCGAATTGTATTTTCTCGTTTTGAAACAATTTCTAAATTTTCTGCTCGATTATCACAAGGATTACCATTAATATGATCAATTGTCATATTTGGCGGAACTGAACCAATAAATAACTCAACAACCAACTTATGTAATGGCCTTGCTTTTGTTTTTCTATCTTCACGACGACGAATTAAATAATAATTAGTATTTTTTGGCTTCTTTAATTCCTTAACTTTCTTTGTTACAATATTACGAACACGCCCCATATTGCTAATCTCAAGATAAGGAAATTCCCGGTGAACCTTTCAAATTTCTGATTTTTTTGCTTTATTCATTTTAACCTCTTATTTTTTCGAAACTGCTTTATGATCTGTAATATAAAATCGATATGGTTTTAATTTAAAATTTGTTGCATACTCAATGTTGACCCGTGGTGTAGTTGTAATTTCAATTGCAGTTGGTGCTGTATCTTCGGCAAGATATAAAACTAAACTTTCTAGCAGAGAAAGTCCATCATCAGCTTTAGTAATTTTTAAATAGCGTGATAACTTCCCAGGACCATTTGCTAAACGTGGTGTTGAAACAAAGTCATGAACAGTTTCATCAATAATAATTTCACCAGCGCGTAATAAAACTGCACTTGGAAAATTAACTTGGTCAGTAACAATATTAAAACAATGATACATCCCATAAATGAGAAAAACATGTACAAAACCACCTTTTCAAAAAAGTGTTTCATTACGAGAACTACGTTTATTGTTAAAACCATGATTAGCATCATCTTCGGGTCCATCATAAGCTTCAGTTTCAATAATTTTACAAATAATTTTTTTCCCATCAATAATTCGAACTAAATATTTTCCTAATAGTTCGCGTGCAACAACAACAGCATTTCGCATAAAAAAAGTATTCTCAGTTAAACGGTTTACATTTATCATTTTAAAAAAAGAATAACAAAAAATAATATTAATTTGCTATGCTAACCTAACCAATTTTTTTACATTGGTCAAATTCAACTTCAGTAGGCGTCAAACGACCAAACATTTCTAAATTTACTATCGCAATCCCTTTTGAAGTATCAATTTTTGTTACTTGTCCTTCCATATCAGTAAAAGTTCCTGATAAAATTCGAACATAATCATTCACTTCAAAGTTTGCCACAAATACTTTTTTAACTTTTTTTCCTTGCCCTGTTGCTCTTTTTTTAGCTGCCAATGATTTTGAAATCATTGTCCTTGCTTCTTGATCTGTTAAAGGAAAAGGTTTTGTTCCTCGCCCTGATGAGCCAATAAATCCAGTAACCCCTGTTGTGTTCCGAACAATATATCAAGCTTCATCGTTCATAATCATATTAATAAAAATATAACCTGGATAAACATTTTTTTCTTTTTCTATTAGTTTTCCACCTTTTTTGGCTGAAACTATCTCTTTTACAACTCTAATATCAAAAACAACATCCTTCATATTTAATGATTTTACTCGTTGAATTAAGTCATCACGAACACGGTCTTCATGTCCAGAATAACAATTAATTACATATCATTTTCCAGGATACTGTGTAACATCTTCTAAAGTTTCTCTGTCTTCACTTTTATCATTATCAATGATTTCATCTGTTATTGTGTTTTTTCCTAACATTACCTTACTTTACTCCTTTTAAACTTATCTATTATATAATGCGAGTAACAGTTAGTAAATTATGTAAAACTAAATCTAATACTAAATAAAACACCGCAAAAACAATAATAAATAAAATTGTGATTAAAAACTTGCGTCCTAAACTACCCTTACTTGTTCATCGAATTCTTGTGACTTCTTTTGCCATTTTGACAGGAAATTCACGAAAAGATAATTTTCAATTTGTTTTTTTACTTTTATTTGAATTTTTACGCTTAAAAAGACCTTTTTTAATTGCTTCACCATTCTCATTAACCTCTGGTGTTGTGCTTGCTTTTTTTGTTCCAACTTGAATTGGTGCTGTTTTACTTACTTTTTTTTGAAAAATTAGCGCTGCTTTTTCATTTTTCTTTTGAATTTTTAACGCTTTTTTTTCTTCTTTTGTTAAAACAGTTTTAACATTCTTTTTTTGATTTTTCATTTTTTTCATTGCAAACACCTCTACCTTGTTTCTTTATGTTTAGTATGTTTATTACATGTTTTACAAAACTTATTTATTTCTAATCGTTCTTTTTGTGTCATTTTGTTTTTAAATGTTGTATAGTTTCGATTTAAACATTCTGAACATACTAATATAATCTTTTCGCGCATAATATTCACCATAATTAATTATAGTATATTAATAACAATATTCATATACTTAATTAACTATTTTTGTAAAAATCTCTTTTTTTGCATAATTTGTTGAATTGCATTATCAACTTGCCAATAATTTAACCCTAATAAGGGGTGAATATTATAAATATTTTCACAAGCAAATCATAACCGAAATACTTATTTTTCTAATTGTTATAATCGTTGATAAAATATTTTAATAATTTGTTTTTGTTCATCAAAACAAGCAATTTTATTTAAAAAATTTCATTAGTTAATTTAATGTAATAATTTAAAACTTTATTTTTTAAATTAAAAAATTAACGAATTTGTTTATTAATATCTCATGTGTAACGTTGAAAAATAAAGTCTTTTAATTTTTTGACGATAAACTAAATAATGCTATTTAATTATGACCTTCTTGAAATAAATAAAGTAATTCATATTCATTCATAGTAACAATAGTCAAATCCTTTCTAAATTAAATTTTATTGTTGTAACATTTTAATTTGATAAATTAAAATAGCACTAGCAACCGATACATTTAAAGAATCAAGATGACCTGTTGTTGGAATATAAATATTAAAATCAGAATGCTTTAATAATTTTGCGCTAATACCTGTTCCTTCATTCCCTACCATTAGACAAATTGGCGTATCATATTTTAATTTACTTACATTGTAGGCTGTTGTAGTTAAATTTGTTGCATAAATTCAAAACCCTTGTTTTTTTAAATATTCAATTGCATTAGTTAAATTATTTACTCGACAAACTGGAACATAATTAAAAGCACCTGCAGAGGTTTTGGCAACAGTAGCATTAATATCAACTTGGCGTTTTTCTAGAATAATAACCCCATCAATATTAAACAAATCACAAGTACGCAAAATTGCCCCAAAATTATGTGGGTCAGAAATTTTATCAAGAACTAATAAAAATGGATTCCTATTTTGTAATGCTTTTGTTGTTATTGCAGTTAATGAATAATTTTCTGGCTTACAAATTTCCAATACCAGACTTTGATGCTTACTAGTTTGTACAAGAGCTGTCATTTTGTCTGTTAAACAAAAGACAACTTTAATTTGACGACTTTTAGCTAGTTTCAAATAATATTCATTATTTTTCCCTTGTGGTAATAAATAAAGTTTATTAATTTTCACTGCTGGATTTAGTAATGACTCCACAACAGGATTAATTCCGTAAATGTATATATATTCTTGCATATTTTCTTCCTTTTCCTGTTTTATTATTCATAACCTATATTAATAAATTTCTTTATAAGTATTATAATTTAATTTTATATTTTTTAATAGTTTCTTTTATTTTTTTTATTGCCCGAGAATAAAGCGCTAAATTTTTCTCTGGTTTATTTTTAAACTTAGTTGTTAAAGTTGGCATAATGCCAAGATTTGCTTTCATTGGTTTTAAATCTAGTTGTTTTGGATTTGTAACATAGTTGACTAATGCTCCTAACACAGTTTCTTAAGCAAATTTAATTAATGGTAAATCGATTACATATTGATAGACATTTAAAGCACATAATAAACCTGCTGCCGCTGATTCTAAATAACCTTCTACCCCAATAATTTGACCAGCAAAAAAAATATTATTATTTTGTTTATATTGTAAAAATTGATTTAAAAATTTTGGTGAATTAATATAATTATTTTTATGTAAAACTCCATATCGAACAATATCTACTTTTTATAAACCTGGGATAAATTGTGTAATAATTCGTTTTTGTTCTGGCCATGTTAAATTGGTCTGTCAACCTACAATATTATATAAACTATCAATGACATTATCTTGCCGTAATTCAACCACCGCAAATGGCTGCTTACCATTTTTGTCTGGTAAATTATTACTAATCATTGTTCCATTCAAAAGAATTTTTCGTGATGTTTGTGCCATAATCTCAATTGGTTAACAACCTCTAAAATATTTTTCAAAATCTGCAATAGGAACTCGTTTTGCCGTTACTAATTCTGTAACTAATTGATTAAAATAATCTTCTGTTAATTGACAAATAATATAATCTTTTTGTTATGAATGCCGTGCGCCATAATATGCTTTTGAAAAATAAATTCCAGATTTTGTTACAATTGGGGCTGAACCATCATAATAATACAATGCTTTCTTACCAACCAACTTTTTAAGTTAAAAAGCAAAATTTGTTGTCACTAATGGTCCAACAGAAATAATAGTAATTTGTTTTGGATCTATTTTAATAAATTAATCATAAATAATCGTAATATTATGATGTTTTATTAAAGTTGCTGTAACTTTTTGTGAAAATAACTCCCGGTCAACACTAAGTGCATCATCATCAGGAACTTAAACATCATAAGCTATTTTTAAAATAAAAGAATTTAATAATTTTAATTCTTCTTTTAAAATTCCAATTGCATTTTCTCTTGAAACACTACAAAAAGAATTAGAACAAAATAATTGTGCAAATGTATCTAATTTTTGAACTGGATTTTTAAATAATGTTTTTTCTTCATATAATTTTACTTTTAAACCACGTTTTGATAATTGGTAAGCAATTTTACAACCTGCTAACCCAGCACCAATAATATTAATTTCTTTTTTTTCATTTCGTTACAAAATATCTTTTTCTACTAAAACCTTACGAAGCTCATCTGATTTGATAAAATCTTTATTATTTTTTGACTTAATTCATTCTAATAAATATTTACGAATTTCACCACTAATCACTGGTAACTTAAAATTAAAATTCATAATATTAAAAATAATATTATAAAAATCACTAGCAAGTTGCAAATTAAGTTTTTTATCGCGTAATTGAGTATTAATAATTTTAATCATTTTACTAATAATAGTTAAAACATTTGGGCTATTTAAATTATTTGCTAACTCAGAAAGAACTTTCTTAACATTGTCACCATGTTGTGCTAAATTATAATTTAAGTTATATTCAGCTAAATATAAATTTACTGCTTTTAAGACTTTAAAAATCTTTTCGGTTTCACCTTGTGCACTAATAATTAAAGTTTCTGTTACATTTAATGGTTGTGTATAATTAGTCGCATATAACAAATAACGTAATGTATTTGCTCCGTATAATTTAATAAAATCACGAACTAAAATAGTATTATTTAATGATTTACTCATTTTTTTATCAGCAACATTTAAATGCCCATTATGCATTCAAATGTTTGCAATTTCCTTATTATTTTTTGCTAAAAATTGAATTCGTTCATTTTCATGATGAGGAAAAACTAAATCAATTCCTCCCGCATGAATATCAATTGTTTCTTTATGAAAAAATTTATCAATTAAAACAGCACATTCTGTATGTCAACCTGGGCGACCTTGATATAATTTACCCGTTTGATCATAAAAGGGAAAAGAAACTCCTTCGGTTGTTTGCTTTCATAAAGCAAAATCATATTGACTATGCTTATTAGCATCATGTTCAATTCTAATATTAGTTTCTAATTCTGAAATTTTTTTATTAGCTAATTGTCCATATTGTGCTTGATATTTTGCAATATCAAAATATACACTACCATTAACTTCATATGCAGCATTAAGTTTAACTAATTTTTGAATAAAAGTAATAATATCTTTAACATGATCTGTTACTCGTACTCGCTTTGCTTGTGTTCTAACATTTAAATTAAAAACATCTTCTTCAAAAGTTTTAATATAAAATTCTGCAATTTCTTGTTCAGTTTTATGTTCTGTTACTGCTTTAGCAATAATCTTATCATCAATATCCGTATAATTTTGAATATAATTAACCTCAATATGTTGAAATTGTAAAAAACTAATTAATAAATCAACAGTAATAATTGCACGGGCATTACCGATATGAATGTAATTATATACAGTTGATCCACAACCATAAATATTAATTTTTTTTGCTTGACTATAATCTGTAAAATTACGAGTCAAAGTATTATATAATTTCATACTTCACCCTCTTATCTATTTGCATCCAATTCCATTTTTTTTAAATAAAATAACAGCATTTGAATATCAGCTGGATTAATTCCTGAAATTCGATTCGCTTGACCAATTGAAATTGGTCTAATCTTTTTAAATTTTTCTCGTGCTTCAAGTGCCAAGTTATCTACCAAATCATAATTCAAATTAACTGGGATTAATTTATTTTCCAACTTAATTGTTTTTAAAGCAATTTCTTGTTCTTTTTTAATATATCCTTCAAAACGAATATTAATTAATAAATTTTGTTTTAAAAATGATTTTAAATTATTTAACGGTGGTAACTCCTCCTCTAAATATTTTAACTCAATATTTGGTCGTTTTAATAAATTAAAACCAGAAATTCGTTCTGTAATGTTAGCAACACCTAATTTAGTTAGTTTTTGAATTAATGGTGATTTTGCCGTAAAATAAGTTTCTTTTAACAATTGCATTATTTCATTATAACTTTGCACATTATTTTGATATTCAATTCAACTTTTTTGATCAATTAAACCAAATTGATAAGCATAATTTTTTAATCGTTCTTCAGCATTATCATTGCGCAATAATAAACGATATTCAGCACGAGAAGTTAATAAACGGTAAGGCTCTTCTGTCCCTTTTGTAATTAGATCATCAATTAGCACTCCAATATAAGCTTGGTCACGACGTAAAATGAAAGGTTCTTTTTGGTCAATACTTAAAACAGCATTAATTCCAGCCATTAAACCTTGACAAGCAGCTTCTTCATAGCCACTTGTTCCATTAATTTGACCCGCCGTATATAAATTTTTAATTTTTTTTGTTTCTAACGTATGTTTTAATTGTGTTGGTACAATTGCATCATATTCAATTGCATAAGCTCATTTTAAAACTTCAACATTTTCAAATCCTGGCAAAGAACGTAGCATCTTTTCTTGTACATCAATTGGCATTGAAGTTGAAAATCCTTGCACATAAATTGTATTTAAACTCTTTGATTCTGGCTCTAAGAAAATTTGATGACGTGGTTTATCAGCAAACCGCACAATTTTATCTTCAAAACTTGGGCAATAACGTGGCCCTGTTCCTTTTACATTTCCAGAATATATTGCTGATGCTGTTAAATTTTTTTGCACAATATTATGTGTTTTTGGTGTTGAATGAATTAATCAACATAATTCTTGCTCTTGTAATGGTGTAAAGGTTTTTGTTGAATAAGAAAAAGCTAGTTGCAAATCACTCCCTGGTTCTGGTTGTGCTTTACTATAATCAATTGAAGTATTAAGAACACGTGCTGGTGTACCAGTTTTTAAACGAAATAACTCAAACCCTAAATGTTTTAACTGTGTTGATAATCCTGCTGTTGTAATGTCACCATCAGGTCCTTCTGCTTTTTTTGTCATTCCTTGTAACACTAAAGATTGCATATATGTTCCTGTTGTTAAAATAACTTTTTTTGCAAAAAATTGTGTTTGATCTTTTAACATTACTCCATAGCAATTATTGTTATCATCAACCATTAAAGATTGAACTGCTCCTTCATATAAATCTAAATTATCTTGCTTTTCAATTATTTTTTGCATATATTTTGCATATTCATTCTTATCTGATTGAGCGCGTAATGCTCATACAGCAGGACCACGTGAAGAATTTAATAATTTCATTTGTAAAACTGTTGCATCAGCTGCTTTTGCCATTTCACCACCAATGGCATCAATTTCACGAACAACAATCCCTTTAGCTGGACCACCAATTGAGGGATTACATGGCATTAATGCAATTTTATCTTTATGCAAAGTAACTAATAATGTCTTTTTTTTCATTCTTGCTGCAGCTAAACTTGCTTCGACGCCAGCATGACCAGCACCAATTACAATTACATCATATTTTTTCATTAAACCCCTCCTTTACTAGTTTTATTAATTTAATTCTGCTTCAATTTGTTTTAATTCTTGTTCTACATTAACACGATTAAATAAGTTTTCTTTTTTTTCTATTGTTTTATTATAAATGATTTCTTGCGTTAAAATTGTTTCAAATGTTAAATCAGTTAAATTAACATTAAAATAATCAGCAATTTTTTGCGCATTATCAACTAAAAATGGCTGCAATAAAAAAGCACTAACAATAATAGTATAAGCTAAACTTGCTAAATTTTCATATAATTGCTCCATTTTTTCGTTTTTTTCTAACTTTCAAGGTTTATTTTCTTCAATATATTTATTCGCATTATTACATAATTCCAAAATAATGTTTAGTCCTGTTGAAATTTGATAAGCATCCATTGCCTGCTGATAATTCTGCACCGCTTGTATACAACTTTCAATTAGCACATTATCCAATTGTTGTTGTTTTACTAACTGACCATTAAAATATTTACTAATCATATTACTTACTCGTGATACCAAGTTCCCTATATTATTAACTAAATGAGCATTATATGATTCTAAAAACATTTCATAAGAAAATTTACCATCATTTTCAGTTGAAATTTCATATCCTAAATAAAACCGTAATGTATCTCGACCATATTTATCAATTAAATATAATGGATCAACAACATTTCCAATTGATTTACTCATTTTAGTATCTTTAAATAAAATTCAACCATGCGATAAAAGTTTATTAGGTTGACGTAACCCTAAACTTTCAAGCATACTTGGCCAATAAATTGTGTGAAAACGAGCGATTTCTTTTCCTAATAGTTGCAAAATTTCAACATCCTCATTACTTCAAAATTTATTAAATAATGTTTCATCATTTGATAAATAACCTAATGCTGTTAAATAATTTGATAATGCATCAATTCAAACATAAATAATATGTTTATCATTTTCTAAGGTTTTAATTCCTCAGGAAAAAGTTGTTCTAGTAACAGATAAATCAGTTAAGCCTGGTAAAATAAAATTATTTAACATTTCATTTTTTCTTGGTTCTGGTTTAATAAAACCAGGATGATTATTATAATAATTAATTAAAAATTGACTATATTTTGAAACTTTAAAGAAATATGTTTCTTCATTTACTTTTTGTGGTTTATTACCACAAACTAAGCACTGGTTTGTTACTTTATCAATTTGTGCTTCAGTTAAAAATTCTTCACAACTAACACAATATAAACCTTCATATTCTCCTAAGTAAATATCTCCATTATTATATAATTTACTAAAAATTTTTTGGACTCCAACTTCATGATCTTTATCAGTAGTACGAATAAACTTTGAATATTCAATTCCTAATTTATTTCATAATAATTTAAAATTATCAACAATCATTGTTGTAAATTGATATGGTGTTACCCCTGCTGCTTTTGCTTTCTTTTCAATTTTTTCACCATGTTCATCGCTTCCTGTTAAAAAGAAAGTTTCATAACCAGCCATTTTTTTATAACGATTAATAATATCAGCTAATGTAGTAGTATATGCATGTCCAATATGTAATTGCTCACTTGGATAATAAATTGGGGTTGTAACATAAAATAATTTCTTGTTTTGACTCATAATATATCCCTCTCATTGTTATACATTTTAACATTATAAATTATATCGCATTTTTGCCAATAAAATAAGAGTTTTTTAAAGACAATTAAGGTCTTTGAAAATTACTAAAATAAAATAGTTATTTCCATAACTATTTATTCATAAATAAAAATTATTTTGATGCTGTTACTTCATGTAATTTTAGTGAAGAAATATTGTGTAAACATTCATTTAACATTTCTGTCATCTGATAAGGAATATAAATAAAATCTATTTGCATTAGTTTATCAGCATATTTTTCATTTAATATTTCAACAGCATCAGCATATAAATCATCACGTCATTTTTTAATATATAATTTTTCTTTAAAAGACATGGTGTAATCGAAGTGCAACTTATTCAAAAAATGTGGAGTTTTTAAAAATGCAAAATGATTGAATTAAATTAAAATAGTTTTTTATTCATATATTTTTGTTTATAGATAAAACGAATGTTGAAAGTATTATAATGTGGAATTTAACACAAAATAAATATTTAACTTTAATGGTTGGTATTTGAATTGTTATTTTGTTATTAACTTGGTTTTTCTTATGAATAGTTTTTAAAATAGTCGGGTATTTTAAATAATGAAAAAATTTATATTTTTCTTTAAAAATTATTGTTATATTAGTGGTTCAATGCTTTTATTTAGTTTAATTGATTTATTATTTTGGATAATTTCTTTATATTGTGTTGGTTTGGTATTTTGATTGTTGTTTGTTTTACAGTGTGTTTATTTTGTGTGATGATTGTAAAAAAATATTTTTTATCAGTTAAACGCTTTTCGGTTAGTTCAATTTATTTGAGATAATCCGTTGTCGGTAATTATTGGTAAATTAGGAACTGGTAAAACATTACTTTTAACTTATTTATCGCAAACTATAAAATTATTGACAGATGAAATTTATAGTAATTATCCGTTAGAAGATGATAAAGTTAAAATTTTAACATTTAAGAATTTAGATTTTACTGACCGAACAAAACTAGTTCCCCCAGATGATAATGTTATTTTATTTGATGAAAGTTATTTGTATATTGATGGAACTAGTTCTCACGATGAGAAAAAAGTTCATAGTGGTAAAATACCGTGAATTGTTTTAGCGAGACATTTTGGTAATCGTGCATTGTTTACTGCTCAGCGTGAGGGTATGATTTGAAATAATATTCGGCAATTAGCAAGTGGAATTATTATTCCAATTTCATTGAAAAAACCTGTTGCTAAAAAGGATTTATTTTTTTAACCTTTTCTTTATTATGCGGATTGGAATTTTTCAAGATATAACGGATTATGAAACTTGAAAAACAAAATCAGTAGAACGAGCAGTAGAAGATAAACGAGTAAAAGATAAGTCGGATGTTGGATTAGGAATTCGGTTTTTTAAAATAATTATTCCACTTTAATTTGCCAATAAATATGATAGTCAATGATTAAAATTTTTTCGTTATTTAAAAAATGATGAAATTGTTAATAAAAAAGAATATTATTGGTCGGAAATTACAAAATTAAGTGTTAAAGAACGATTGGAGTTATTTGATATTGATATTTTAAAAAAGAATTTAAAACCTAAAAAAGAGAAAGGAAATAGGAAAGATGATTAATTTATTAGTTGAAAATAATAATAGTAATTGAGACAAGATTTTTAGTTTTGTTTTTTATATATTTTTGTTTATTTTTGATGTAATTTGAAATACAAAATTACCGATGACAAATACGTCAATTACTTATTTTTTAATCTTTTTTATGGTTATTAAGTTATCAATTTACGAAATTCACGGCACATCAACACAATATAATAATTTAGGTTCAACAGTTAATAATGGTGTTTCGCAAGTATATTCATCAACCGTACGAAAAGGTATTGGAATAGGTAAAAAAGTTTATCACAATAGTAATAAGCAACAAGTTAAACGAGAAATTAAACGTCAAAATATTAGACAACAAGCAAAAAATATTAGAAGTACTAAATTTAAAGGAGTGTATACTATAAAAATAAACGAAAAATAAACGATAAAAAGTTAATAAAACTATAACAAATTAAAAATAAAAATCAATAATTATAAAAAATAACAAATTAAAAATAATATTTTTAATATTTTAAAATTAAATATAACAAAAAAATAGATTTTATTAATCATACACAAATATTAATTTAATTTGAAAAAATTTTTTTAAAATATTGTCTTGATGTAAAATTTCCCAAACAAGGTCTAATTGTAGTTAATCAAGTTGGCATAATACATCTCCTTTCATAAATTAAAAAATTGAAATTTACAAACTCGCTCCGCTCGTTATTGCTTTGCTCCATTAAAAAACACTATTTAATAAATTATCCGCTAATAAATTACGCGGAATAATTTATTCTTTACTTTTTAATTTCAATATTTTTTTGCAATCTTATTAACAGTATTAATAACATTATCTTTACCATACTTTTTCACTAGCGACTGCAAAATAAAATATTGCTTTGTTTTCATAATTTCAACCTCCTATAATTAACTTAAAAAAGTTAATTAAATTAATAGTTAACTTTTTATCGGTTGGCATTTACAATTTACATCTTGAAAAAATCGTAAGTTTTTAAAATATGATAAATATCCATTTCATATTAAAAAAGCATATATTATGCGATATAATTCTTTATCAATTTTATATCATACTCCATTTTTAAGTTTATATGGGTTATTTTTTAATAGTTTACATTTTAATTGAATTCAAAGTTTAGAACCAGTTAAAGAATTTATGTTTGGTCAACATGAAATAACTGATGGTGGATTTTTTGGATATGCTGGGATTGTTATATCTTATCCAATATTACATGGTACTGCTTGATTAACAACTAAAATACCTAAAATACCAGCAATTAAATTACCTATTGGTAAATGTTTAGAAAAAGTTTATAAAATTCCAAGTTATATCTTATATTTAATATTATTTGGTTTATTAATATTTCGTAAGTATTTAAAAAAACATAATGTTAATATTTGTCATAATTGTAAACAAACAATAGAACAAGTAGCAAGTTGAAATCAATATTGTCTTAAAAAAAGATGAAATAAATAACATTTAAAAAAAATAACCCTAGTTGGTTATTTTTTATTTTTTAACATTAATTCTAAATTATCATCTTTACAAATAATTAAATTCTTTTCACCATATTTATTAATTAAATATTCTCAGTCTCAAGTTGAATTAATATTTACATCTTTAACATCAATACCAATTATATATTCACCAAATCAGTTTTTACATGGACGATTACCTTTTTTTGTACGATAACATAAAATAAATTTATTCATTTTTATTATTTCCTTTATTGTGTTTTATATAAAAATTAATAAGATGTTCTATTCGTTGTGAGTTGGTATATAATTCAGGTAATTCATTTCAAACTTTTTCTTGTTTTTCATTTAAGTAAACATTAATATTACGAATTAATTTTCTTTTCATAAATAATCCCCTTTAAAAAAATAATGTAGTTTGAATGCTATTTAATCTTTGTTTTGCTAATTTATAATATTTTTATTAATTTCTATACCAATTCAATGCCGACTTAATTGTTCACAAGCAATAGCAGTTGTTCCACTTCCTAAAAAAAATCTAATACAGTATCGCCAACTTTATTATGTTTATTAATTTGTAATTTAATAAAATTAATATCTTTAACAGTAGGATGTTTAATTGTTCCTATAAATTGATTATTACTGTTTCTTATTTGATAAACAGTCTGCATATCTTGATTTCAAACATTACTATAAGAAATTGGTTTATTATAAATATATAAACATAATTCTTTATCTTTACAATATGCATTATTACTAGGTGCATCATTTGTAAATTATAATTTTCAATTTCAATTAAATATTCTTTTAATTGTTGTTTTGATAAATAAATTATAAAATTTGGTTTTTTAATAATTCGCATTCATTCTTTAAAATATGATGGTATATCAAAACTATCAATAAATTCACCTTGTAAAAATTCAAGTTCTCTTTTACGAATTTGATATTGAATATTAGAACAATTATGATCTTGCATTTTTTTTAAATTATATTCAATATACTTTTCTTTATTTTCTAATTTTTTAGCAATATCGGGGTAAAGGTAAGGTGGATCAATTAATATTAAATCAATACTTTTATCAGGTATTATTTTAAATATTTTTAAACTATCACCTAAATATAATTTACCTAAATTAGTTTTCATAACTAATCGTAATAAATCATCTCTGTCTTTTGAACTATTAGCAGAGGTATATAAGCAATTTTCAATATTTAATACTTCTGAAAAAATTTCACCTTTATTTTTTACAAAATAATAATATAAATACTTATCTATGTATTCATCTACAAATTCAAAATTTTTTTTCAATCTTTACTATAATATTGTTCTTTTCTAATAACTTTATTATTTTTATATATAACAATAGCAGTAGTACCAGTTCCTGATGGATCAATACATATTATCAAGTTGCTCAATCCTCATCATTATTATTAATTACTGGTGTTAAATTTGAGATATCATCTTCTTTAACGACATTATCATTTGTGTCTGCTATTTCTGTATAAGATGGGGTAATTTATATTATTTGATAATGGTTCATCGCTAATTTGCCCTTTATTTTTGGCGACATTAATATCTTTAAATGAAATATATTCAAAATTAGCATCTTTTTTAATTTCTTTTTCATCTAAATCAATATCAGAAATATCAATTCCCATTTCTAATGATAATTTACGATATAATTTTGCTTCAACCATTTTTTTTGGTCATTTATTTCAAGGTGAATATTCACTATTTCCACTTGGACTACTTTTTTTTAATCGTTCAATATCTGCTTTTCTTAATAAAATACCTTGATAATTTCCATTTTTATCTTTTGCAAAAGCATAAGCACCAATTATTTCATTATAATCACTCGTATTTGCATTAAAATTAATTTCATTTATTTTAGGACATTAATTTAAACTATCTCATTCAAATTTCTCACATTTAAAAATAATTGCTTTTCTTGGGCTATATCCTGCTTCTTCAATTCTTTTACAATAAACTTTACTATCAATAACAGTAGTTAATTTATTTTTAAATGGAATAATATTAAAATCTTTTCCAAAAATTAACCCTTTATTACTTAATTTAATAATACCTAATGCTGTAATTTTAGTATTATCAGTAGTATTAACTAATTGCATATAACTTTGTACATTTTTCACTTTTAATTCTTCAAGTGCTAAAATATTTTCTTTTAAATATTTATCATTAACTTTTAATTCATATTTAATAATTGCACCTTTAATATATTGTTGTAATTCATTTGTCATTTTATTTTACTCCTTTATTTATTTTGAATTTAATACCTTTAATACCAATAGTATTAGTATTTACATTACTATCTCATTGTGCTTTAATTTCATTTTTAACAATTTTTTCATCAATAACTAAATAAGTCTTAATTAAATTAATTAGTTCTAATTTATTTGCATTTTCTAAAAAATCATTATCAATTCCCAGTATTTCAATATCTTTTATTAATATTTTTTCTTTTATTAAATTAATACCAACTTTTTTTAATTCTTTTGGTTCTAATGATTTATCAATTTGCTCAATTTGTTCCATTACACGAACTTGTTCATATTGAATTTGGTCTATATCAAGACCCATATCTGGTGTTAAACTATTTGCTTTTTCAAGTAATTCTTGTTTTTTTAATTCTTGTTCTTTAAATAATTCATTTTGTTTTTTAATGCGTACTTGATTAATATTATTTTTAATTTCAATTTTATTATTTTCAATACATTTTTCTAAATTAATAGTATTAGTACAAATCCGATTTAAATCATCTTTAAATGGTTTAATTATTTCTGATAGTTCTTTAAAAAAAATATTTACTTTACTTACAAGACTAGGAATATCTTTTAAATTCACATCTTTATAAGCAGTTGTAGCATAATAATTACGATGACGATAAATAAATTCTGCTAATTCTGGCCCATTTTCATCAATTCATTTTTTAATTTTTAATGCTTTTAAACTTAATTCTTTAAAATCATTACCTTTAATAAGAAAAGGAAAAGAAACATTTTGAACTATATTATTCATTATTCCACCTCCATTTTTTCATATGCAATATTATATGATTCATCAAAATATATATTTATTCATATTTCAGAACAAAGAAAACACAATTTTAAATAATCACTACTATTGATATTTTTTTAATAATTGCAAGCACTCCAAATATTTTTAAACAATGTTTACATTTCATTATTTCAAATCCTTACTAGGTAATTTGTCATATAATGAATTATCTTTTAAATCAATTATCCTTTTTCACCCACAAGTATTACATTTTTCATTTATATTTACTTTTTTTATTTCTTTTTTTCTTTTTTTCATATTATCTATGATAAATAATTCATCTCCACAATTAATACAATAATCAAATGTTTTAAAATCTTCTTTATATAATTGTTGTTGTTGTAATTTATAATTATTATATACAAGACTTTCCCACTGTTCTTCTAATTTTTTAATTTCTTGATCTTTTTCAGTAAGTTCTTTTTTAAGTGCTTCATTTTCTTCTTGTAATTTATCAAATTTAATTGATTCTGTTATAGTCATTATTAATCCTCCTAAATAATATCTAATTGGTCTAATTGTTCTTCTGTGATTTCGATACCATATAAATTAGCACCACATAAATTAGCATCTTCTAAACAAGCACCAGTTAAATTAGCACCACATAAATTAGCATCTTCTAAATTAGCATCTTTTAAATCAGCACCTTTTAAATCAGCACCTTCTAAATCAGCACCAGTTAAATAAGCACCTTTTAAATTAGCATCTTCTAAATAAGCACAGCGTAAATCAGCACCATATAAATCAGCATCTTTTAAATCTAATTTTTCACTTTCTAAATATTTATTTAATTTTTCTTGTTCAACTTCAATACTAGTTAAGTCCGCAATCATATCTTTTAATGTTTTCATATTATAATTCCTCCTTATTTTTAATATTTTTAATTCCTTGATAACTATTAAAGCAATATTTATTATTTCTAATTTTAAATTTATTAATTGTTTCTAATGGTTTATTTTCGATATCATAATCTGAGAAATCAAAATAACCAGCACAATAATTACAATGTGAAATAAACTTACTCATTATTAAATTTCCTCCAAATTATTTTCGTCAATTAATGTCTCAATATAGTCATAAGCATTCTCTTCTGAATAACATTCTTCTAATGCTTCATTAAATAAAACTTCTTCAGTATAAATATTTCCATTTTCATCTTTATACATATTATTTATTCTCCTTTAATATAAGTTCTAATAATTTAATTCTTTTTTCTTCACCTTTAACAAATTTGTTATGGTTATCTAAACTTTTTTCAATTCTGCTTTTACAAAATTCTAAACTTTCATTTATTGATGCAGTGTCATCTTTTTTATCTATTGTGATTAAAAATTCCTGTTTTTTATTAAAAATAAAAATACTATTTTCATAACCGCCAAATTCATAGCAGTATTCATCATCTAATTTATTAATAATTTCTTTTTGAAATTCTGATAATTTTAATTTTCTAATTTCTTTCATATTATTTATTCTCCTTGTCATTCAATTTTTTCTAAATTAATAATAGTTTTTTCACTGTAAAATATATTTTTAGCAGTAAGCTCTGCTTCAATATATGTATAAAAAAACTGAGTATTAAATCCAAATTTATCTTTTGATAATAACAAGTATTTATATTTTTTCATAATTTAATTCATCCTAATTTTGTTTACCTAATGCTCAATGTTCATTAGTAATTTCATCGTGTGAAAGTGTGTATTTAATCAATCTATTTTCAATTTCTTCTTTATTTTCTTGATTACATTTAAAGCAATATCCTCAATATCTTTTTTTAAAACAAAGTTTCTTTTTCATAATCATTTTTAAATTCTCCTTTTTACAATTAACTACAAAGTACTACAATGTTCTACATTTTGTAGTTACTTGTAGTATTAAGTACCTCCTCATCAAGTCCCCACTAGTAGATTAATTAAGAAATCCTTGCCCAGTTCTTAAAAGTTATTTAACCTCTACGCACAAGATTTTATTTTTATCCTTGCAATTAATAGTTATGAATGCACCGCTACGCGTCTATCTTAATCAAAGTCATTAATTTACAAAATCGCAAAAAAACAAGTTAACAGCTCTAATGGTTTCATGCCGGCGGAAATGCCTTGTTGGAGAACCTTCCCTAAAAATATGTAATTATAAATTAAACACTTGTAGAGCCAATTATTTAATTTTTAGAGTTAATTTTCAAATAAAAAAACCAACCCAATAATGGTCGGTTTTTTGTCATACTTCATCCTTTATTCTACATTCTACATTGATGGTGGGTGTAAATTAATGAAATATATTATTAATAATTTTAATTTGTTTGATTTACAAGCAAAATTAAAAAATTTTTTAAGTAAAAATTATAAAAATAAATATTATAAAAAAATAAAACAAAAAATATTTTCATATATTAATTTGTGTAATGATTATTATATTAATAATGATAAATTTTTGTTGAAAGATTTAATTAAAAAATATTTTAAAAATAAGTTTTCAACTTTTTATTATTGAGCGAATAGAATTTTAATTGCATATAAAAATAATGATTTTAATAAATTGTTATTAAAGTCAGCAATTACTAATAATATTAATTATCAATACAGTAATGATGTTCGTCAAAATATTTGTGATTTATATTTTGAATATTGTAATAAGTGTGCTGGTGGTGTTTTATCTTTGTTTTATAATTTAAAAAAAAGAATTCATGGAGAAGAATTAAAAAATAAAGCACCAAAAAATTTAAAAACATTTTTTCGTTGACTTAAAAAAGATGAAAGATGATCAAAAATAAAAAATAAAATTAAAGAAATTAAAAAACAACATCTAAGATATGAAGTTAAAGAAATAGGTTTATTACAGATGGACGATAAATATTTTGTACCAAGTAAATTTCCAGTTGATAAAAAGTATTATGTTTATGATTTTATTAATGAAAAAACAAGATTAGCATTAGGATATGTTTATGATAAATTAAGTATTGATAATGCTATTGATTCTGTTAAAAAAGCAATTAGTGATTTTAAAATATATTTGGTGTTAAAATAACACGGATTAGAACTGATAACAGTTCTGAATTTATTAATAATTATCGGAATAATCAAAAAAATAATGTTAAAGAAACTAATTTTACTCAATTTTTAAAAAATAAAAATATTTTTCATCAGACAACACCCGTTCGTTCTCCACAGTCGAACGGTAAGATTGAAAGATTTCATCAAAATTATACTAAATTATTTGTATTTGAAGAAAAAATATTAAATGTCGTTAGTTTACAGAATAAATTAAATGATTATTATTATTTTTATAATTTTGAAAGAGTTCATAAGTCTTTAAATTTTCAGACACCATTTAATTTTTTGAATAGTTTAATTAAGATAATTTTAAATTATTAATTTTTTGTATTTAAACTAATTTTTAGTTTGTTTAATTTTATATTTTTTATTTATTTATTTTATGATATTTTTATATTATAAAATAAATATTTTTATTATTTTTGTTATTTTCTTGTAATATTTAAAATGTATGTTGGATACTACAAGTGAATTAAGAAAATTATTTTCTAAGGGAACTGATTTTAGTAATGTTACTCAGAAACGATTAGATTGGGTAGTTAATGATGTAATTAATGAAAAACTCCGACCGTGTTTAAATTGAATAATTGCAAAAGAAGTATTTTTACAGAATATTAAATAAATTTATTAATAAAAAAACTTAATAAATTATTTTTAGTGTGTAAATATATTTAAAATATAAATAAAAATTAAAAATATTTTTGATTTTTTTTAAATTTATGGTTGATTTTTTTAATTTTTATTATATTATTTAATTAATAAAGATTCGTTGCACTTCATTTTACACGTTTCAAAATAACTAAAATCTAATTTTTTATCATTTTGTAATAATTAATCAATTCGTAATAACAGTGTTTTATAAGTATCTGCCAAGGCTAATTCTAAACGATATGTAAAATACTCATCGGTAATAACGCATCCATTGTTATGAATTAAAATAACATTATCATATAATAATTGGATTGGGTTTGTTGAGTCATTAATTTTTTCTGTATTTAAAAATAATTTTAGTTGATCACAAATATTACTAAAATGCTTTTCTAAAATAGGATTTTTCATTTTTTGCTCTCCTTAATTGCTTTAATTGTCTCCATTATGAATAGTAAATAAACAAACTGATATTAACTATAGTTTGTTAGATTATTTTTATAATAGTAATTCTTATAAAAATATTATAGCATAAGAAATATCTTTTTTTATAAAAATAAAAAACACTAAAATATTTTTTAGTGTTTTGTATATTTTAATTAGACTGTCACAAAGTATAATAATGTACGTACCATTTGTGATACATATGACATTTCATTATCATATCATGCATATACTTTAACTAATTGTTTACCATCACGTTCAATAATTTTTGTTAATGTTGCATCAAAAATTGATCCGTGTGTTTCACCAATAATATCTGATGAAACAATTGGTTGTGTATTATAACCAAAAGTTTCTGAAGCTGCTGCTTTCATTGCATTATTAATTTCTTCAACTGTTGTTGTTTTTTTCAATTCAACTGCTAAGTCAACAATTGAACCAGTAATAGTTGGAACACGTAAAGCCATTCCATCAAATCGACCTTCCAATTGTGGTAATACTAATGCAACTGCTGCTGCTGCTCCCGTTTTAGTTGGAACAATATTTGAAAAAGCAGCACGTGCTCTTCTTAAATCATCATGTGCTAAGTCCAACAATCTTTGATCATTTGTTACCGCATGAACAGTTGTCATATATCCTTTTTCAATTCCAAATTCTTCGTCTAATACTTTTGCCATTGGTGCTAAACAGTTAGTTGTACAACTTGCCCCTGAAATAATAGTATCTTCTTTTTTAATTTCCTTGTGGTTTACATTATAAACAATTGTTTTAACATCGATTCCTTTCGCTGGAGCTGAGATTAAAACTTTTTTTGCTCCGGCTGTAAGGTGCTTTGAAGCACCAGCACGATCAGCAAAGAATCCTGTTGATTCAACAACAACATCAATGCCTAATCTACCTCATGGTAACTCAGCAGGATCTTTTTTGGAATAAACATTTATTTTTTTCCCACCAACAATAATAACGCCTTCTTCTGAAGAAATTTTTCCTCTTTTTCATCCTCCTTGAGCTGAATCAAGTTCTAATAATGTTGCTAAAGTTTTTGCAACAGTTAAATCGTTAATTGCAACAATTTCAACATTTTTTTCGTCAAATAATCTTCTAAAAGCTAAACGGCCAATACGTCCAAACCCGTTAATTGCAATTTTTGTCATCTACTTTTTCTCCTCTACATATATTTAATACCTTCTTAGTCTGCAATAAAAATATTGCATACTTACATACATTCTATAACCTATAGAGTCAATTTGCAAGAAAATTAGAAAATATCCAAATTAAAAGTTACTTTATCAGAAAAATAAAACCAAATAATAAATTTAATCTTTTTAACCAAAACGACCTATAATATAATCTTCTATTTTTGATTCACGATAATGAGAAAACAATAATGCTGTTTTATTATATTATATTAACTGTCCCATTCAAAAAAATGCAGTATAATCAAAAATTCGTAACGCTTTTTATAAAGAGTGCGTTACAATAATAATTGTAAAATTCTTTTTTAAATCGAAAATTAACTCTTCAACTTTAGCAGTTGCAATTAGATCTAATGCACTTGTTGGTTCATCCATTAACAAAATTTCTGGTTTTAACGCAATTGTACGATTTTTAGCAAGCACCCCAAACAGACAACATTCCTATCCTGTTAACTTTTCCACATAATACTCATCAGTTCTCCTGCTATTTCCCAACAATTCTAATTCGGTTGCTAACCCACGAATCCTATCAACAATTCTTAATGCTTTTACTTTATTAATTTCTTTATCATTAATTTCAGTTTTAACATTTGCATAAATCGTTGTTAAAGATGTTGTTGTAAAATTTGATGAAAAAAAAGTTGGCAGTCGACGACTAATACGGTCATTTAGAATACGAAATAATAAATCATCACGAACTCATGGAGAAACTGTTTCTCCGCCAATATCATCTAAAAATAAAACATCCGCTCCTAATAAAATTTCTACTAATGATGATTCACTATTAAAAAGATTAAATGATTCCTTTACTCGATTAATTAAATTAATTACTGAAATAAAAGCAACTTTACGATTATTATTTGCTAAAACATTAGCTAAGCGAATTAATAAATAAGTTTTGCCAACTCCTGGCTGACCATGAATATATAAACCTTTTTTTCGTTGACATTTAACAAAATTAATCATTTCACCAATAATAAGATGCATATTATTAAAATTTTCATCTTTTTTAATATCATTTAATCGTAATTTTAATAATTCATCACTAAAGTCATAATAAAGATAATTATTTCTAACTTTATTTTTTTCTTTAATAGCTATTGTATGATTACATTCAACTCGTGTTAAAAACAAATTATTATTTTCTTTTTTAATATAATATTTGTAACCTTTAAATGATTGTTGGCATAAAGATAAAGATGATGTTTTTTCACATTGATGATAATTTTTTAAATATTCTTGAAAGAGTCTCTCAAACTGTTGATAATTATTAATATCAAACGTAATTTCTTGTAAATTAAGTATTAACTCTACATTGTTTTGAAGTTGTTTTAATAAATTTAGTTTTGACATTGCCCCCATCTCTCTTTCATTTTTACTATTATAAATTTTTTAAATCATCTAATAATTGTGTAAGATCAACTTTTTTAATTCCTTGTTCTTGTCGTTTTTGTTCATAAATTTTATTATATTCTAATTCAGCCATATTATGTTTAACTATTTTTTCTTTCCATTGATATGTTTTTGTTTTAATATCATCTTTTGTAACTTTACTTTTTTGTGTTTTTGCATAAGCACCACGTAAATGCTCCATCGCTTTATCAACAGTATTAATTTGTAATTGATGAAAAGTGTTTGCAATTTTTTCACAATACTTTCTTTCAATTCGATGAGCATTTTTAAATCAAACATATTCAATTAAACAATTAACTACCCCTGGTGTTAATGAATAATTAATAATTAAATCGCGAATTAATTCAATTTCAATTGGTGTTGGCTTCTTATTTTCTCGTAGTAAAGTTAAATATTGAATTGGATCAATTGAAACCATTTCATTAATTTTTGCTTCTAACATGTTAGTTGGCTTAATAACATTTTCATTATTAACAATTAAATTTAATTGTTCTAGATTAAGTTGTTTTTTTAATATTGTTTTTTGATGAAAATCAGATAGTAAATGTTGAAATGTTTCATAATTAAAAATTCGTTCTTTGGCAGTTAACTCAATACTTTTATAAATAAAAATAGCAAGATTATTTGTTAAAACATTGTAATAATTTGCTAACTGGATAATTTTTTCACGATATGGTAAATATAATTTATGATTTGCATTTTTTGATTCTAAGTATTTATCAATATAAACAAAATCAAATGTCATTGTTTCATCACTTAATTGACCAGATAAATCATTATGCTTCTGTTTACGATCTTGCTGATTAACAATAAATTTAGCTTTAATAATTGCAAAAGATTTTTCTCCTACAATATTCAATAAATAATTTATTAAAATTTGATTTTCAAAAAAATCAATTGCGGAAATTGGTAATTGTGGTTTTAAAATATAGTGCTTTCCTTTTTCACGTTTTAAAATCTTTAATAAACCAATTGTTTCTAATTTACTTTTTGCTACTAAAAATTCATCATATGATATTTGTAATAATGTTAAAAGATTTTCTAAATGATATTTAGTATTTAATTCTAAGATGAAATCTTGTGCTGTTAAGGCAATATATAACATATGTGCTTTATCGCCAATAATTGGCCTATATAAACATAAAAGTAACATACGTTCATTGTCTGACAATTGATACTCTTGTTTAATTAAATAAGTAGTTTCTTTTTCCATCATTTTTCCGTTCCTCTTTGTTTAATTATTAATAATATTACAATGAACAATTAATAAGTAAATATAATTTGTTAAAATAATGCTATTAGCTGACTTATCCACAATCTTTTTTAAATAAAAAAGTTATAATTATTAAGTTTTTAAAACTTTTCCACATATAAACAACTTTTAACTATTATATCTTTTCTGTTTTTTAAATTTAATTGGTGTTAAAACTAATAATCCTTTTTGGGTGCATCATAAAGCAAGATTATGACGTGAAGTAATTAATTTATATAAAATAGTAAAACTTGAAATAACCATTGGTAAATAAATTGCCAATTGAATTGGAAACTTAATTGCTTTAATAACAAAAGTCATTGGGAAAAGAACTTGTTTTAGACCGATTGTATATAATCATAAAACATTAAATGCAAATGAAATTAAAGCAAACCCTATTGCATATAAGATAATTGTTTTTAATATTCAAAATTTATCAGTTTTAAATAAAAAAACCATACTTCCTAAAAAACCATATAAAGCAAGATTAAAGGAAAAACCAGTATGATATGTTCCACCAATATTTATCAAAGCCCCTAAAGCATCAGTAACAAGACCACTCAATACACCCAAAAATGGTCCAAATAACATTCCAAGCACAAAAATTAAAAAGTTACCTAATGCTAATTGAATTAATCTTCCTCCCATAAATGGGAACGGAATAGTATAACTAATAATATTTGTTAAAATAACAGATAATGCAATTAATAAACTTATAATTGTAATTGTTAAAATACTAATTTTTTTTCAATTTTTATAATCTAATAATATCCCAAGATAAAATAAAATAGCAATCCCTAAACAAGCACCAATATTTGTTAATATATATAGCATATTTTATACCCTCTCTAAATAAAACTGATAAACCAACGGAATAAAATATAGCGACCCACAAACTAAAATATTTTTTGTTTTATTTTGTAATAATAATTTTTTTCAATTTTTAACTTTGTTCTGCATCTTAATATTATTAATGTCTCATGACATTGGATGCTGAAATTCCGTAATATATAAATTATTGCCAAAATGTTCCTTCAATAAAATTAAATTTTGCATATAATCTTTTTTTTGTGAAGAAGCATATAATACTAATACTTCATTTCGATTCAAATTATGTAACATTTCAAAAGTATTAATACAGGCACGAATTCCTTCTGGATTATGTGCTCCATCAATAATAAAATACGGATTTTTACTTAGTTGGGTAAAGCGCCCTAAGACTGGGTTCACTTTAAAAAGCTCATAATTAATTTTAAACTTAAAAATTTTTAAAAACTTAATAACTAAGCCAACATTAAATTCTTGGTAATAATTAATTGCTTGTGAGTAAACTTCGCTTGTAATAATATTATCCGAATTATAATATTTTGCAATTAAATTAAAATGTTTTTTACAACTAGCACTAATAAAAAGTTGACAATTGTTTTTTGCAATTCCAACTTTATTTTGAATAATACTATCCAAAGTATTCCCTAATATCTCAGTATGTTCATAATCAATTGAAGTTAATAAAACAGCTAATTGATTATTAAAAACATTCGTTGCATCTAAACAACCACCAATTCCAGCTTCAATAATTGCAATATCAATTTTTTGCTCTAAAAAATATTTAATACAAATTAAAACTCAAATTTCAAAAAAAGTTAATTGATAAGTTTTAATTTCTTCTTTAATTTCTTTTATAATTCGTTTTAAATCACTATCACTAATCATCTTTCTATTAATTTTAATTCGTTCATTATGTTTTGAAAATGCTGGTGATGTAAAAAGACCTACCCGTTGATAATTTAACATTAACTGGCGGTGTAAGTAATTTGCAACTGATCCCTTTCCGTTTGTACCAACAACATTAATTACTTTAATTTTATTTTGTGCATCCGCATATTTTTCTGTTAATAATTTTGCCAAATTATATTTTTTTTGAAAAAACGTTGTCTTAAAAAGTTGTTTTTTAACATCCATTATTCTAACCTTTTACTTTTTAATAAAGGTTTTAAATATTGCGCTGTATAACTAGTGCCACTTTTTAAAACAAGTTGTTCTGGTGTTCCTGTTGCAACAATCATGCCACCACCAACGCCACCTTCTGGTCCTAAATCAATAATATAATCAGCCATTTTAATAACATCTAAATTATGTTCAATCGTAATAACAGTATCACCATTATCAACAATTTTATTCAAAACTACTAACAATCTGTTAACATCATCAACATGTAATCCCGTTGTTGGTTCATCTAATAAAAATAAAGTTTTTCCCGTTGTCCGTTTTAACAAAAAGGTTGATAACTTAACCCGTTGGGCTTCTCCACCAGACAATTCTGTTGCTGATTGGCCTAATTTAATATAACCTAACCCAACCTCTTGCATTGTTCCTAACTTCTGACTAATTTTTGGTTGTGTCGCAAAAAAATCACAAGCTTGATCAACTGTCATTTCTAAAACATCATAAATATTTTTATCTTTGAATTTAACTAATAATGTTTCATCATTATAACGTTTACCTTCACAAACTTCGCAAGAAACATAAACCGTTGGTAGAAAGTGCATTGAAATCTTAATAATTCCATCACCTTGACAATGTTCACAACGTCCACCTGGCACATTAAACGAAAAACGACCCTTCAAATATCCTCGTGCTTTAGCTTCATTTGTATCGGCAAATAAATCACGAATATCATCAAAAACTGATGTATAAGTTGCTGGATTACTCCGTGGTGTTTTCCCAATTGGATCTTGGGAAATATTAATTACTTTATCAATGTTATCAATCCCAAGTATTTTATCATGTGCCCCTGGTCGTTCAGTTGCTAACCCTAAATTTTTCTTAATACCCTTTCATAAAATTTCATTCATTAAAGTTGATTTACCACTTCCTGAAACACCTGTTAAACAAACAAATTTATTTAAAGGAATTGTAACATTAATATTTTTTAAATTGTTTTCTCGTGCTCCTTTAATTTCTAATACTAAGCCATTACCACCACGCCGTTTTTTTGGCACATCAATTGCTAATTCACCAGTTAAATATTTAGCAGTAATTGAATTTGGGTTTTGTTGAATATCATCAATACTTCCCGCAGCAACAACTTGCCCCCCATTAATTCCTGCACGTGGACCAATGTCAATAATATAATCACTAGCACGAATCGTATCTTCATCGTGCTCAACAACAATTAAAGTATTTCCTAAATCACGTAAATTTTTTAATGTTTCAATTAATTTATCATTATCTCGTTGGTGTAATCCAATTGAAGGTTCATCAAGAACATACAAAACCCCCGTTAATTGACTACCAATTTGCGTTGCTAATCGAATTCGTTGAGCTTCTCCACCTGATAATGTTGAAGCATTACGTGATAACGTTAAATAACCTAATCCAACACGACTTAAAAAATCCAAACGATTAACTAATTCATTAATAATTAATCGTGCAATTTCTTGTTGTGATTCTGTTAATTTTAAATTCAAAACTTCTTTTAATTCATCTTCAACAGATAAATCAGTAAATTCAGAAATACTAATATTATTAATCTTAACTGATAAAGGAATTTCATTTAATCGCTTTCCTAAGCAAGTTCCACATTTTTTATCTGTCATAAATTGTTTATAATATTCACGTTGTGATTCACTTGATGTTTCCGTATAGCGACGTTCAATTAACTGCCCAATTCCTTCAATATAATCGTATCCCCGCATAATGTTCCCGCTAGCTGTTTTTAAATTATATTCAATTGGTTCATCACTACCACGAATCAAATATTCTAGTTGCTCTTTTGTCAAATCACTGACGGGTTGTTCTAACACAATATGATAATAATTAGCTAAAACTTTAAACTTTTGCCATTCAATATTTGTTGTATTAACAATATTTTTTAAATAAATAATTGCCCCTTGTAAAATTGATAATGACCGATTAGGTATCAATAAATCTTCATCAACTTCTAATTTTACTCCCAATCCTTTACATTCACTACAAGCTCCTGAGGGTGAATTAAATGAAAATAATCGTGGTTCTAATTCCGGAATAACAAAACCGCAAATACTACATGAATAATTAGTTGAAAAAAGCATTTCCTTTTTTTGATCAGCAAAATCAATTTTTACTAATGCATTACCATATTTTAACGCTACTTCAATTGCATCATGAATTCGACTTAATAAATCTGCTGATTCTTTATAAACCAAGCGGTCAATAATAATATCAATATTTTGTTGTTTATTTTTATCTAATTCAATTTCTTCATCTAAAGTTTTGATTTCATCATTAACCTTAACACGAATAAAACTTTCTTGTTTTAAACGTGCAAATAAATCTTTAAAACTACCTTTCTTATAACGAACTACTGGCGACAAAATCATAAATTTTTCACCTTCTGTTAAAAGTTGTTTTAAATTATTTATTATTTCTTTAACTGTTACTGATTTAATAACCCCATGACCATTAATACAATATGGTGTCCCAACGCGAGCATATAATAAACGTAAATAATCATAAATTTCAGTAACTGTTCCAACAGTACTGCGAGGATTATGACTAGTTGTTTTTTGATCAATAGAAATCGCTGGTGACAAACCTTCAATTGCATCAACATCAGGTTTTTCATTTCCACCTAAAAATTGGCGAGCATAACTTGATAGACTTTCGATATAACGGCGTCTTCCTTCTGCATAAATGGTATTAAAAGCTAATGATGATTTTCCGCTTCCTGATAAACCAGTAAAAACAACTAATTTATCTTTAGGTACCTTAACATCAATATTCTTTAAATTATTCTCTCGAGCTCCTTTAACAACGATTCAATCTTTTCCCATTTTCTCACCCTCTTAATTAGTTTTTTTGTAAATTAGCATCATAAAATAATCTTATTTTTAAAAAAGAAAATTATAAATTTTTAATATATACAAATGATTAAATCTAAGTTTAAAAAAACTAACATTAACTGTCAGATTAATAAAATTAGTTAAGTTCTGTCACAATTTGACTTACTTTGGTTTCAACAAAATAAGCATATTCTTTAATTAATTCTTCTTGTCCTTCTAAAAAGAATAAAATTTTCATGATTTTTTCTTTTAGATCTGAAACTTCTTCATCACTACTATAATTTTCAATAAAATAGATTTCAACTAATTGCTCTGCAATTTCTTCATCAACAACTGATTGTTCATAATAATTATTGTAATTAGCTTCATTTAGAACTTCGCCAATAAAATCACGAAAAAGTTTATCATAATTAATTTTAGTTTTAATTTCTAATAATAATTCCTTTAATTCTGGTTTCATAACTTCCTCCCTTGTTTAAACTACTTATATTGTACTATATATCACAAGGAATATTTATATTTTCAATAGGATAATAAATAAAAGAGGGAGGATAATTCTACAATGAAGAAATGATTAAGTTTATTTGGTACAATTACATTAATTGGATTAAATGCAACAGAAATAGTAAGTTGTAAAGTTTATAATTTAGATGATTGTGAAAGAAAAGATATTGGTAATTGAAAACAAATGTGTACAAAAGACCAACCATTTAAAAAAGTTGACAATAAGTATTATGCTACAATTTGAAGAACACCAAAAGAAGATAAATGAAAAATTAGTTTGTTTAAATTTTCAAATAAAGAAATTTAAAATTTTGATAAGTATGGTAAATATATTATTCAATATAGTATTAAACAAGGATATAATTCAGGTTTATTGTTAGGTGAATTAAAAGATGATGGCGGAATTGTGTTAATTAAAAGATGAGAAGATGATTCAAAACAACAAGAGTTTTTTAAATCTTTATATAAATGAGAAGATAATACATCTATTCCATCTTTGCCAAAAATAGATGATAATGTTAATTTAATTTTTTCAATTAAAAATAGAGGTTATAAAAACTCTATTTTTTTTAAATTAAAATATGTTGTTGTACTTGTTTTAATTTTAAATCTTCCTCTTTCTCAATATCCTGAAAATTGGTAATCACCACCTTTAACATACAATTCATAATTAACACGCATTTTTAGTTTAACATCATCATTGTAAAATACAATTTGTGTTTTATACATGAATGTGACCAGTATTACTAAATTCAAAACTATCATAATTATCTTGTACTTGCTTTCAATTAGTTGCACCAAATGTTCCAAAATCAAATAATAAAATATCTTGACTATAATATTTATTATCAGGAGTAGATGATCATCCATCCCAAGCACTAATCACCCACTACCAATGATATCAGTTAAAATATTTTCACTTTCCATAGTTCATAATGATGTAGTTTCTTCATTAATTAAATAAATATTATCCTCAATATTAAATGCTTCTGGTATCATTACACTACTAATTTTATAATTTTTACCATATTCTTTTTTTGTTTTTTAGATCAGTGTGATGATGTTATTTTATCAGTTAAAGTAATCTGGTAGTATATATTATTTTGAGGTTTTTAATAAAATTAAGTAATTAGAAACAAATTAAGTTTCGCTTATGGTTAAATGATAACAAAGTTTATAAAAAATTCAACCTTTTTAAAAAATATAATTTTTAATTATGATTTTTCCACACTAAAAATTACTTTTTAAAGTTATTACTAATTTTAAAAAGTTTTTTTTATAAAAATAAAAATTGGTTTTGTCTTTGATTTAAATTAAAAATATTAAATTTAATTTTTTCTTTAATTTTATTAGTTTTTTCAATTTTAACTTCGTTAATTCTGCTATTAAGTCTTAACATTGAAGAAATTAACATATTATTAAATATTTCTTTACAATATATTTTTGCCCCTCGTCCTTTAACAGCCTTAATATAATGTGAAACATCACCCTCCATATGACAACCAATATTATATTCTAATGCTTGATTTTCAATGCCATCTTTATTATTTTTAATTAATTCAATAGTTTCTAATAAAAATTTCTTTTTGTTGTCAATAACATAGGGTAAATGACAAATTAAAAAATCTAATAAGACTACATAATTTCCAGTAAAAAAATATATTTTTGCTAATTTATATTTTAGTCTATTAATTTTGTTTTTATTTCGATATGAAAATAAATCCTTAAATCTTTTTACTAAATGGAATTTATCCAAACTATATGATACGGTGTTATTTTTATATTTTATTTTTATTGCGTTGTAAATTTTTTTAATTTGTTTTTCACCATCACTTAATACTAATATTTTAGTATTTTCATTAATATCATAAGTATTCATTAGTTTAAAAATTTTGTCAATAAAATTATTAAAACTAGATTTTTCATTTTTAGAAGTTTTATCCATCATTTGAAAAACACCCTTTTTATTTTTAATTACTTTTCTTGTTTTAGTTGATTTTTCTTCATCAATTCCAATATGCATAGTTGAAAAAAATATTTTCTTTTCAACTCTTTTTTTATTTTCTCGCATAGGAACAAAAGCTCCGTCAATTTGAATATATAAAACATTATTTGGAATTTTAATTTTATTGTTATTTTTATTGCTAATATAGTCAATTTTTTCTAAATTGGCATTCTTAAAAATATTAGATATTGTTTTTTCACTAATGTTAGCATTTTCTGTTGTATGCAAAATATCTTTATATCTTTTTCCATCACCTAAAAAAGAGATATATTTATCTCTTAAATTCTTTTCAACTCTTTTATATTTTTTTAAACCTAATTCCTCATCTAAAGGATAACGATTTATATATTTTTTATTTTCTTCTTCATATTTAACATATCTTCGTCTTTTTATAGGAATATTTCCATACTCTGTTTGAATTGTTTTTGGTAATTTTGATACAACCTTATATCCTTGTAATATTTGTCCTTGTTGATATAATTTAAATATCTCATTATCTCTATTAATTAATAAATTTTTAACTTCATTTTGTGTATCGATTGTTTTATTTTCTTTATAATTTTCTAACAAATTCTGTTTTAACTCCATCTTAATTATTCCCTATCTTTAAAAAACATTTTTAATATAACATTATTAATATTTAATTTGATATTTGATAAGTTTATTTATCTTATCATAAATTTAAAAGCAAGGAGATTTAAAAATGCAAGATTTTACTAAAATTAATAACAAAAAACGGATTACTAGTTATGAACATTTAAATAAAAAATATGATTTAAATTTTAGTGACTATAATTTTGGTTTTGACTGAGAAGTATTTAAAGACTTTGTTGGTGATAGTTATGCCCGTTATTTTACTTCGCCAAGTTTTTTTAAGTTTGTGTCTGCTGGTCGTGGTACTAATAAAACATGAAATCATATAGCAGAAAAGTTATTTTATGCTTGTAATTTTAGCGATGCTTCATCCAACATTTTACGAAGATATGCTAACACCCACGAAGACACTACTTTTGGAGATACAATTAACGTATGTAATTATTTATATGATAAATATGGAGTTGATTTGGGGCCTGACAATGAAAATGGAATTATTTGACCTAAAAATGTTAAAGAAGGTGGATAAATTGTTTTTCCTAGTGGTGTTCGTATTGCTTTTGCTGGTTATGCTAATGGTAATAAAATTATGGGTAAAGTTGGGAAAGGAAGCGGTATTATAACAGCATGAACTGATGAAATGATACATGCTGAAGAAAAAGAAATATTAACTGATAAAGAATTAGATAAAAGATATAATAATTTAAGAATTTCAATGTTTCGTTCTAAAAGTTTAAAAGTATCTTATGAAAAATATACCGATGAAAATAATAATGAACAGTATAATTTAGACAATCCTATTCCTATAAAAGAATTATCTTGAATATTTAAAGAATGAGATAATATAACAAAACAATATATAACAGTAACAACATATTTTCATAAAATATATTCTAATCAATTTACTTTTAATCCTTTTGATAAATACCACGTATTTTATGAAAAGTTTGTAACACCATATTTACCTTTAAATGAAAGAATTAAAACTATTTTAAAAGAACATAACCAAATATATTCAGAAAATAAACAAGCATTTAATGGTTTAGGTGTTTTTAATTTACGATTAACAATGGGGGCTGTTTGAAATAAAATACCTAATATTACCAAAAAACTTGTTTTAACAAATAAAGAAGAACGACCCGATTTATTTGAACTTGAATATTACGGATTTGAATATAACGACAATGACCCTAGTATTTATGTTTTACGAAATTATCGTAAATATATTAAAGAATATAATTTACAAGATTTTTATAATGCAAATACAAAACAGTATCAATTTGACAGTTATTCAATTGGGGTTGATTATGCTAATGGTAGTGAAGACCATACAGTATTTTTATTTAGTGGATATAAAATTAATGAAAATAATGAATATGATAAATATTTAATTGAAGAAAATGTTATTACACCTAAAAATGCAATGAACTTAAATGATTTAGTTGAACATTATGGACAATGAATAATTAATACATTTGACAAATTTGATGGTTTTGAATATGCTACATTTCATTATGATATTAATGCACATGATTTTATGCAAAAATTACAAGAAGATATTTACCCTTATTTAGGTTATAAAATTAAAATGTTTAAAGCTAAAAAACATCAAACATCCCTTAATAAAGAAGCAGGAATAATTAATCGTGTAACATGAATAAGAAAAAAGTTTGTTCAAGGCAAAATATATGGTATTTTAGACAACTTCCCATTTTTAGATAAGTGCATTAGTGAATTAAGGTTTAGCGATACCAAAACAAACACACCTGATAGTAAAATGTACCACGACCCATATGATGCTTTGTTTTATGGTTCTTATCCGTATCGCTTTAAAATGGGATTATAGGTAATATATTTTGGCCGAGCGGTTGATTTTCATAAATTGTTGTGATAAAATGACTTACAAGTTAAAAAAAGTTTTTTGCCACTTTTCAAAAAAAATTGGGAACCTTTATAAAATTCTTCGCTTAACGCTTAGAATTTTTCCCAAATACTTTGAAAAACACGAAAAATTTTTTTTAAACTTTAAGTTATTTTTCACAAAATTATCGAAAATCTCCGCGAGGCCAGATTGACCCATTTATAATTAACAAAATTTCTTTCAAAATCTTAAATAATGCTTGCATATATATAAGTATGTTAAAAATAACGTATAAAGAGATTTAATGAAAGGAAATAAAATAATAATGAAAAAGATATTAAGTCTTTTAGGTACAATCACTTTAATTGGAACAAGTACAACCAGTTTAGTTGCTTGTAATACATCACAATATAGCAAAGATGAATTAACAAAACTTAAAGCAGAAAATAAAATAGATACTACTAATCAACAAATTAAAGACAACTTAGAATGAATAGCACCACAAGAAAAACCATTTAAAAATAATGTTGATAATAAATATTATTTTGTTGTGTGGCGTGGTAAAAAAACTAATGATTGAAGAATTGTTAAATTTAAAAATGATATAGATTTAAACATTCCAGCAGGAAAAAGAACACTTGATAATTTGAGTGGTTATGATTTAAATTTAACTAATTCAGGTATTAAGGATATTAATTTAAATATATTTAAATCTGGTATTGCTTCATTTTCTCACTGATGAAATAGAAATGATGATTATTTTAAATCAGTTTATCGATGAAATAGCGATACATCAGAACTTAATTTAATGGTTGACAAAGATGGTAATTTAAAAGTTATTGAATAATAAAAAGTCATTTATTAAAATGACTTTTTATATTTCTAATGTAATTAATGATAGTTTTTCATTATTTTTATTAAATAATTGTAAATTATTAATATTAATTTTCTCTTTTTCTGTAAAAATTGTAATATAATAATTTCCATAACCTTTTATTGTTTCAAAAACATTGTATAGTTAGGAGTTAAGTTTATGAAAAAATCGTTATCTTTATTTGCCATATTTATTTTAATTTTTTTAGGTTTGGTTATTCCATTTATTACTTTAACGGCGTTTAGACCGTTAAATGAGAAGTATTATACGCTTAAACAAGAGAATAGTACTGGTAAAGGTATTAATGAAACTGATTTTATTAATACAATGTTTTTACGCAGCAGTTTTTTGAAAATTGGTCTGAAACAAATTATTTTATTAATCCAACTTTAAAAACATCAAAAAAATTATTGTTTAATGATAAATGGTATTTGGATTTTTTACAAGATAGTTATTCAACAGGAGTTGTTTATGATAAACCAAGTTCATCTTTTTTTAGTTTTTATCAAATGTGAGATAGTTGAAAAAATACATATATGGTTAAAAAATTTTATGATGTTAAAAAGGAAAATTTTTTAAATGATTTAACTGATTTTATTTATGCTTTTGCCGTAAAATATAATATGTATGATGTGTCTAAAAAAATTGTCGACAATGTTGGTCGTTATAAAGAAAATCGTTATCCAAGAGTTAAGTTAAAACAAGATAATTGAAAATTAATTCCTAGGGATAATGATGTTTTAGTACCACCCAAAGTAATTGATTCTACTGATAAAAATAAATATGTAAAAGAAGATGATAGGAAATATATTGTAATTTATCCATATCTAATCCAACAATGAAACATAATTAAAACAGATACAAAAAATATTAATAATACCTTAGCATGAAGTTCCAAAGCAATAATTTATTATTGAGATGGCGTTGGTGAACCACAATTACCAACAATCAACGAAAACACCGGTGAAATTACTGATTGAAATACTTATCAACAAAATTTTGTAAAAGAGTTTATTAATTTTTCTTTAATTGCTGTTTTGCAAGAAAATATTAGAGTTCAATAAGGTGGTAGTGCGGATTATAAAAATCCGAATAAGGTTGGAACAAAACGGATAATTTTTGATTTTGAGACAGTTGATGAATTAGATGTTAAAAATATTAAAAAAGCAATTTATCGGATGATTTTGACTGTTGAAGAAGCAAATACAATTATTTCCGGTAGTTTAGAGTTAAATAATGTTAATAGTGATGATTTAAGTTTTAATTTTAGTTTTATGCGAACAATAACGGGTGAAGTTTTTAATTTTAATGGTTAAATTTATTCATCATTAAATAATAAAGATTTAAGATATTATCAACAGTTTAACGGTCAATTTGATTTATATAATTTTTTACAGTCGTTTTTTGCGAGTGCTTTGGTGTTTGATATTCGTTATGGTGAAAAATGTATTGTGGGAGGATATAATGGAATTGGAAAAACAACCTTTCTAAATACTTTAGCAGGAAATATTCCTAAGTTAGGTGGAACATTAAAAATTGGTAATGGAGTAGTTATTGCGTATTTTCATCAAATTGAACAATTAATTGATATGACACCAATTGAATATTTAAAAAACTTACATCCAGGCTTGAAACAAGGGCAAATTCGAAGTATTTTAGCCAACTTTGGCGTTAAAAGTATTTTAATGCAAAATCAGATGACAAAATTGTCGGGTGGTGAACAAACAAGGGTTAGGTTATCGGCATTATCTTTATAACCATGTAGTTTACTAATTTTAGATGAACCAACGACGAACCATATTTATGTTTTGGCCAAAAAAGTATTGTTAGAAACAATTCAAGCTTTTGATGGAACAGTTCTAATTACAACGCATGATATTAATTTTATTGCAATTTATCATTAATATTTTCACTCAATAAAATATTATTAAAATTTTGTAATTTCAAAGCAAAAAAGTTAACTAAAACAGTATCATATTGCAAATTATCAATATAACCATTTTCAATAAACGAACTACGATTTTGAAACACAAATGTTAATGGATTAATTAAAGGAAACTGATATCCTATTGCTAATTGCTTTGCACTAATAATAGTCGTACTAGCTAGTCTCTTATATTTAAAAACAAATTTTGGTGTTTTTAAATCATGCCTTTTATAAATTACCTCAATTTTATTAATTTGTTTTTGCCGTGACTGGGCACTTCTTGTTGTTTAAGCACGCGCCTTATTTTTTGCGACATAAGTTTCCAATTTTTTAATTAAACGTTCTTGCCCTTTTTGTACTTTATCATATTGTTCATTTTTTAATTCACTTAATACTAAATATTGTTGATAATTACCAACATAGCGATTAATGCTTAAGTTTTCAATAGCATAAATCACTTTTGCTACTTTATTAATAAAATCAATATCATGCGAAACAACTAGAAACGCTTTTTCATAATTTTGTAAAAATTTGGCTAATCATTCAACTTGTTATAAATCTAAAAAGTTAGTTGGTTCATCTAATAACAAAAAATCACTTTCTAATAATAACTTTGCTTAATAACTTTGCTAGTATAACTTTTCCTCGTTGACCACCCGATAATTCGGATAATTTAACATTCAATTTTTCTGGATCAATTCCTAAACCATCAACTAAACTACGAATTTCTTTATCAATTGTTTCAAAACCATTTTAATCTAAGTGTTATTGTAATTTTATTGCTTTGACAAGTTCATCCTCATCATAATTAAAACTAATTTTTTCATAAATTGCATGAATTTTTTCCTCAATTTCAAATAAATGTTGATATGTTAATTTTAAAAATTGATCAACTATTAATGTTTCATCTAACTCTTGGTGTTGGTCTAAATAACCAATTTTTACTATTGGATTCAACTCAATGTTTGCTTCATCAGGAGTAAGTTTTCCATAAATAATACCTATAATGTTGTTTTCCCTGTTCCATTTGCTCCAATTAAAGCTAAATGTTCACCTTTATTAATTCGAATTGCTGAATTTTTATATAAAACTTTCCAACCGTTAGCATGACTTAAATTTTCAATATTAATTAAACTCATTTTAACCTCAATCCTGTATTCCAAAATATAATTATATCTTATTTTAATAAAAATAAAAAAAGATTAAATTACTCAAGGTTAACTTCTGAAAATAAAATCTTATTTATTATTTTTTATTATTAATTATTTTACTAACCCTAAAAAATTTTTCGGTTCTAAACTAGCACCGCCAACCAAAGCACCGTCAATATCTGGCTGAGCTAATAATTCTTGAATATTTTCCGGTTTAACACTTCCTCCATATTGAATCCGTATCATATTTGCTACTACTTCATCATAAAGATTAGCAATTTTTGCTCGGATTATTGCACAAACATTTTGTGCAATCTCAGCTGTTGCTGTTTTCCCTGTCCCAATTGCTCAAATTGGTTCATAAGCAATAACAATTTTTTTTGCATCTTCAAAATCAATACCTTGTAATGCTTTTTCAATTTGTGTTTCAACAATTTGCTGTGTTTCATTGTTTTCATATTGTTGTAATGTTTCACCACAGCAAATAATTGGCACCATTCCTTTTGCTAAATTTTTTTTTGCTTTTAAGTTTACTGTTTCATTTGTCTCATTAAACATTTCACGACGTTCTGAGTGTCCAATAATAACATGTGTAATCTTTAAAGTTTGCAACATTTCAACTGAAATTTCACCAGTAAAAGACCCAAAATCTTCATAATGACAATTTTGAGCCGCAATAATTAAATGATGCGCATGTTGTTTTGCCACTACTAAATTAACAAATGGTACTGCAATACCAGCTTCAAGTTTTAAATCATGGCATACATTATCAACTTGTTTTAAAAAGTCAATTGTTTCATCCGTTGTTTTATGCATTTTTCAATTTCCAATAATAATTGGTTTTCGCATTCTTCTCCCTCGTTTCTATCTAACATTTTAATTATATACTTAAATTTTAATAATTTCTTAATAAAATATTAACTTTCTTAATGTTATAATGTTTTATAGAGGTGAAAAAATGTTTTTATCAGCATTTGAAATGAAATACAATACTAAATCAATTAAAAGACTACCAAAAATTAATAATTCAGATAAATGGTTAATTATTGATATTCGTCCAAAAGAAGAATGAATTGAAAGTCATATTATTAATAGCATTAATATTCCTCATCATCTTTTTCGTTTAATTTATTCGAAAAAAGTAACTAAAAATAAAAAAATTCTTTTTGTTTCAAGTGCTGGCCATTCTCATTTAGATTTATACCGTTTATTAAAAAAACATAATTTTAAAGTTTTTATTCTTCTTGGTGGATGAAAAAAAGTTCATCAAACTGATGAACTTGACAAAATTCTTACTTATAATCTTATTGATTAACATTATTAATCAATGGGGTTTTTATTTTTATTTCACCAGCAGGTGGTGTTGCTTTATGCCATAATAATAATTCATTAATACTTCATATTACTAATGTTCCCCCAATAATAATTAATAAACTATATAAAGTTTTATGATTACTACTATAAGCAAAGAAATTATACATAATATAACCTATTGAACCTATTAACAAGAAAAGAGAAAAACCAGCATAATAATACATTCCTTTTACTTTTGCTACTTCTACTCGCTTTGTATAACTATTAACACAAACAGCAATAATTAAACTAATATAACATAGAAAAGCAGTAAAACTAACGGCATTAGAAGAAAGATCTAATAAATACATTGGATCACCTATAACGCCAAGACTAACTCCCATTAATATTAAATTAAAACAAACAGTAATTGCCATTTGAATCAAGCCAATTTGTTGATAACGTAATTCTTTCTTTCCAATATAAACAAGATTTTCTTCTTGCACTGTATGTCCAAATGAAGGAGCTACAAAGGTTAAACCATTAATACTCATTAATGCTGTTAACATAATAAAACACATTAAGACTTTTACAATTGGGCCACCAAGGAGATTTTTAAATAAAGTAAAAACACTACCATTATTTGTTCCTAAAAACAAAGAAATAACTTCTAAAATATAAAAAATAGTAATAAATAACATTGCAACAAATAATGCTTTTGGAACAACATTTTTGTTAGAAACTTCTTTTTGTAATCCTGCAGCATAAATAAAACCATCAAATGAAAATAATACTGGTAAAATCCCCATAAAGAATTTATCAAACTTTAATTCCCTAAATTTATCAAAAACATTATTTTCAATTGGAACAACAAAGCCTATAACTAGACTAACTAGTAAAGGAATAAATTTAATAAATGTTCCAATTGTTTGAACTCATTTACCAATATTTCGGAAAAAAATATTTATTAAGTAAAATAAAATTAAAATAACAAGGCCAACAGCAATCGCAATTATATGTTGTGTTTCCTTACTAATGCTTTGCACTTCTAGTGAATCAAACATTGCATTAATACTAAAAATTGGAAAAAGACCTAATAAAATTGGAAAATAAAAAAAGATATAAAATAATGCTATTAAACTACCAACTCGCCGACCAATTAAAATATTAGCCCATGATGGTAATGTCCCATGTCCACTTTTAGTTTTTACTGATGTAACTTCAATAAAAACCATAATCATTGCCATTCCTAAAATTCCAACTAAAATCCATAATCCAATTGATAAATAAGGATTTTTAGTAAAATATAAAAGATGTCCTTCTGAAGTATCATTTTTTAAATAAATTCCAATTCCAATTGTAATTCCAACCGCTGTTGAAAAAACAGTTAAAAATTCAAAAAATTTAACGTGCTTTTTAGGCTTTCCCATTAGTTTTTCCTCCATTTTTAATGACCTATTTTAATAAAAAATAATAGCTAAATTATAACATAAATTATTTTATATTTTCATAATATTTTTTCTTAATTTCACGAAATAAGTGGTTTACTCCCGATTTTGAAATTTCAATACTAGTTTCATTTTCTAATAATGCTGACAAATCTTGCAACGATGCATCGGGGTAAGCAATTCGTAATAAAGCTACTTTTTTGGTATTTTCATTTAGTTCATCAAACAAATCATGTTCAAATAAATAATTAATCATTGCAACTTGTTCTTCCCCGGCTTTAATTGCTTTTTGTTGATTTGAAATTTCAATATTATTTAAACGATTAATACTATTAACCATATCCCTTGAAATACGAGTATTTTCAAAAGCAAGGACACTATTAATTGCATCAATTAATTTTAAGAAATCTGAGACTAAAATTGATTTTTTTAAATAACAAACATAACGATCATGACGGACAATTATCTTAAATGGAAAATGAAATTTATGCAATAATTTTTGAAAATATTGTGCTGAAACTTCATCATTAAACTGAACTTCTAAATGATAATTACTTGTTTCTGGTGAATTAACACTACCACAAGCAACAAAAATGCCTGCAATATAAGCACGTTGTTGTCGTTCATTTCATTCTGATGGGATGGCAACAATTTTTTGATTAGTTTCTGCATCAAAAATTTGTAGGTCTTTTAATATTTCAATAGCTCGTTCTTTAATTCGTAAACTGAAGGTTTTGCTATTTTTTAATTTTGTGCCTTGAACAATAATGATGTTAATTTTAACTTTATATAAATTTTTTAAAAACATATAAATTGTTCGAATAATTAGGTTACTAATTGAGGTTACTTCAAAGTTAAAAAAATGATTACTAATATTTAATGTCATATTATATTTAACAAAACCAGTTAAAAAAGCTTTCTGACACATTTGGTCAAATTCTTTTCTAAAAATTTCCTCTTTTACTTCCAACGCAAAACTCATCTTTATCCCCCATTCTAATTTAATAATACAGAAAAAAACCACTACTTTAGCACAGTGATTTATTAATTACCCTTTTTGTTTAAATTCTCGAATTTCTTGTTCTGAATCATGAAACGGTTCAGCTTGAATATTACCATCAATTTTGCGAATAACAACATTTGCTAATTTAATTACAACTTCATGTGCAATTGATAATTGCATATGCTCAAATAATTTTGCAGCTTCTTCAACATAAGCGTGTAATGGATTTGTTTGAGCATAACTTCGTAAGTAAATTCCACTTCGTAATTTACTTGCTTGATCAATATGTTTTGTTCAATAATCATCAAACGAAGTAATAATTGCACTTCGTTCAATTTGATTAACAACATCAACAGGAACATCTTTTGTTAGCGCTAAATAAAATTCATTCATTTTTGTTGCCACATATTTAACAACTTCTTCTCGCTTCATTTTTTTCATGGCTGCTTTATCTAACACATTAGCTGCAACAACTTTATCACTAATTCCCTTAATTAAGTCATCATAATGAATAAATCATTCCCCATGCGATTCATTACCAAACATTTTGGTTAAATCATAAGCTGCCGAATATTGCATTTTTTTAATAATTGGTTTTAAATCAGTTGCTGTTAAAATTTGATCACGTCGTGCATACATTGCTTCACGATGTTGTGCTAAAACATTATCATAATCTAAAATATGTTTTCGTTGATCAAAATTCATTCCCTCAACTTTTTTTTGTGCATTAGAAATTGCTCTTGTTAACATTCGTGATTGAATAAAATCCGAACCTAACCGAGCAAAAATTCGACGTAGGCGATCCCCACCAAAACGCATCATTAATTCATCATCCATCGCAACATAAAACCGCGAAAAACCAGGATCTCCTTGTCGTCCCGCTCGCCCTCGTAACTGGTTATCAATTCGACGTGCTTCGTTTCGTTCAACCCCAAAAACAGCTAATCCTCCAATTTTTTTAACACCATCACCTAACTTAATATCTGTTCCCCGACCAGCCATATTTGTTGCTAAAGTAATAGCTCCTTTTTCACCAGCTTTTGCAATAATGTCTGCTTCACGCTCATGATTTTTTGCATTTAACATTTCAAATTTTAAGTTAGCATTTCGTAAATAATGCGACACAATTTCTGATGAATCAACTGAAGTTGTTCCAATTAAAATTGGTTGTCCATTTTCATGCAATGCAATAATTTCTTTCATCATTGCTTGCATTTTTGCATCACGATTTAAAAACATATAATCAGCTTCATCACGACGAATTAATGGGCGATTAGTTGGAACTTGAATTACACGCATATTATAAATTTTAATAAATTCTTCTTCCTCTGTTTTTGCAGTACCAGTCATCCCACTTAATTTATTATATAATCGGAAAAAGTTTTGGTAAGTAATTGTTGCCATTGTCACTGTTTCTTCTTCAATATCAACACGTTCCTTTGCTTGTAATGATTGTTGCAAACCATCACTATAAGCACGCCCCGGCATTAAACGGCCAGTAAACTGATCAATTAAAATAATTTCATTATTTTGAACAACATATTCAACACTATTTTTAAAAACAAAATTAGCTTTTAAAGCATTTAGGATTAAATGGTATAATTCAGTATTTTTAATATCAAATAAAGAATTAATTGAAAAAATTTTTTCTGCTTTAGTAATTCCTTCTGGAGTTAAATAAACTTGTTTTGTTTCTAAATCAATTTCAAGATCATTCTCTCGTGATAATGATTTTGCAAAATGATCAGCTGCTTGATATTGCGGTGTTCGGTTTTGACGTCCCCCAGAAATAATTAATGGCGTTCTTGATTCATCAATTAAAATTGAATCAGCCTCATCAATAATGGCATAATTTAATCCTCGTTGGACTTTCTCGCTGTAAACTTTTACCATATTATCTCGTAAATAATCAAATCCTAATTCAGGATTAGTAGTATAAGTAATATCACAACTATATGCTTCTCTTTTTGCATCTTTAGTAATATCACGAGAATTTAAACCAACTGTTAAACCTAAAAAACTAAAAACTTGACCATTAATTTCTGAATCCCGTCTTGATAAATATTCATTAACAGTAATAACATGAACACCCTTACCAGTTAAACCATTCAAATATGTTGGCATTAAAGCAGTTAAAGTTTTTCCTTCCCCTGTTTTCATTTCAGCCACATCACCTTCATGAAGAACAATGCCCCCAATTAGTTGGACACGATAAGCATGTAATCCTAAAATTCGACGAGCTGCTTCACGGGCAACAGCAAATGCTTCAACCAAAATATCATCTAATGTAGCACCTTCTGCTAACTTCGTTTTAAATTCATTTGTCTTTTCTTTTAATGCATCATCATACAATGCTCGCATTGTTTCATCTAAAGCCATAATTTTATCTGCTATTTTCCCATGTTTTTTTACAATTTTACGATCGCTAACTGCCATTCAACTATCTCCTCTATTATATATAATTATAAACATTCAAATTTATTCTATCATAAAAAACAATAGTTAGCATAGTTATTCCATTTTGACAAAAAAAACGACATTTTATTGTTTTATTATATTATTTATTTTGAACAGCTTCAATACCAGGCAGTGGTTTCCCTTCCATATATTCTAAGCTAGCACCACCACCAGTTGAAATATGCGTAAATTTATCTTTATATCCTAATTGAATTGCCGCTGCAGCTGAATCGCCTCCTCCTATTAAAGTAAAGGCTCCTTTTAGTTTAGCAATTGCTTCACAAACAGCTTTTGTTCCAATACTATAATTTTTAAATTCAAAAACTCCCATTGGTCCATTTCAAGCAACCGTTTTTGCATCCGCTAATTCTTTTTTAAATAATTCAATTGTTTTGGGACCAATATCTAATGCCATATAACCATCATTAATATCCAAACCTGTTGTAACTTTTGCTGGTATATCAGCAAATTCAGATGCTTCTAATGAATCAATTGGTAAAATAATTTTTCCTTTTGCTTTTGCTAAAAAGGTTTTAGCAATTTCAACATTATCAACTTCTAATAATGAATTTCCAATTTTATGACCTTGAGCAACAAAAAAAGTATATGCCATTCCACCACCAATTAAAATCTTATCTGCTTTTGTTAATAAATATTCAATTACCCCAATTTTATCGGAAACTTTTGCGCCACCAATAATAGCAACAAATGGTTTAACTGGATTGTCTACTCCTTCTGACAACATTTTTACTTCTTTTTCCACTAAAAATCCTAAACATGATTCAGCAATATTTTCTGCAATCCCAACATTTGAAGCATGAGCACGATGCGCAGTTCCAAATGCATCATTAACAAAAACATCACCTAAACTTGCTCAATATTTCCCTAAAGCAGAATCATTTTTGCTTTCTCGTTTTGCAGTTGCTTTACCATCACTATCAACACTAATTTGACCATTACTATCAATAATATCAGCAAAGCGTGTATTTTGAAATAAAATTACATCTTGATTATGCATCTCATCAATAGCTTCTTCCAATTGTTTTCCTTCAAAAGCATTAATAAACTTAACTGGTTGTCGTAATTTTTGTTCTAATACCTTTGCCACTGGCGCCATATCACGTTTTTCTAAATCATCAGCTGTTTTAACTTTCCCTAAATGAGAAAATAAAATTACTTTTGCTTCTTGTGCTAACAAATATTTAATTGTGGGTAAAGCTGCAGTAATCCGATTATCATCAGTAACTTGCCCATCCTTCATTGGCACATTAAAATCAACACGGACTAAAACTTTTTTTCCTTTAACTTGAACATCTTTTAATTCTTTTTTGTTTGTCATAAATCCTTCTCACTTTCTTTTTCATCTTTATCCAATATATATCTTACCGCAAAAAATACCTTTTTAATGAAAACTATTAAGGTATTCTAAGGCAAATTGTGCTGCTTTTGCTCCATCACTAATCGCAGTTGCAATTTGTCGTAATGTTGTATTTGTCACATCACCAGCGGCATATAATCCTGGCAATGCTGTTAAACATTTATTATTAACAATAAAATAGCCTTCTTCATTTAAAACTCCTAAGTTTTTTGCAAAATCACTAATTGGAATAGCCCCAATATATGGGAAAATAGCACTAACTGATAAATTATCAATTTTACCTGTTTTCACATTTTTAATAACAACTGTTATCACCCGTTTTTCTGTCACATCCTTAATTTCAGTTACTATTGAATCAACAATAAAATTAATTTTAAAATGTGCTTTTACTTTATTCACAATATTATTATCAGCACGAAATTCATCCCGACGATGAATTAGATAAACTTTATTAACAAAGCGCGCTAAATAAAGAGCTTCTTCAAGAGCAGCATAACCTCCCCCAACAACAACTACATCTTTTTCTTTATATAAAGCGCCATCACAAACTGCACAATATGAAACTCCATGTCCTTCTAATTCTAATTCACCAGGCACTCCTAATTTACGTTCAACTGTTCCTGTTGCAACAATAACTGCTTTTGCTAATAAGATTTTTTTTGAAAATAACTCTAATTTAAACAAATTATCTTGTCTTATAATATTTGTAACATGATCAGAAATATATGGGATTTTTAATTTTTGGGTTTGTTCAAACATTTTCATGGCTAATTCATAGCCTTGAATATTATCAAAACCAGGATAATTTTCAATTTCACTTGTCTTTGTTACTTTTCCTCCTGGTGCTCCTTTTTCAATCATTGCAATATTTGTCATTGCTCGTGCAGCATAAATTCCTGCTGTCATCCCGCCAGGACCAGCTCCAATAATTAAAATATCATATATTTCATTAGTATTGTTTTTCATATAATCATCCGCCTTTTCTTCATTTTATAACAGCTATCCATTGGGCAAATAATATTAAAATAATACCAATTACAATCATTAAACTAAGAATAACATAATCTAATGTTCGCATATTTTTTAAAAATAAATCATGATCATCTCGTTGTATTTCTAAAATAATCCGAATAAAATTATAACCAGCAATATACATCCCAGTTTTAATTCCACAACGTAAAATTTTTAAACGATGAGGGTTTTCTATTTTTTCTAATTCTCGGACATCAGCTGTAAAAATTTGTTTTAATCGTGCACCACAATATTTCCAATTTGCTTTCATCACTTGTTTTTTTGTAATCTTATGTTTATTTTTAAAATAAACTTTTTTAAAATTTACTTGTTGTGATAAATTATTAATAACCATTGGATCGGGTTTGATATCAAAATATCATTTTGCTCAAACACCTTTCCACGATAACTGCATAAAATCGGGTTCTTCTTTTTTAAACCTTCAATAATAACTATAACGAAATATTAATGGTAATACAATCACAATTAAGAATCATAATAAAATATTAGCCAATGATTCATATAGGAAAATTGGTTGAAAATATTGCACATTATTAAAATCAGTTGCGTCAACACGGTTTCTGTTAATCCCAATTGCCTCTATTAGATGAAAATTATTTGGTACCGGAGTTGGGACATATCATTTAAATAAATTATCACGAATAAAACTTGGCAATCACATTAATTGTTCGCGTGCATTTGGTGCTCCTAATAATTCATGATTAAAAAAATTACCTCATCGCCCAATTGCTTGTGCTAGCAAAATATTTGGAACAATTAAATCAGCATATACTCATAACGAAATATTATGTTTTCGTGATTCAAAACCAAATCAAATTCAGCCGGCAATTAAACCAAAAATTAGCCCCCCATGAATACTCATTCCTGGTTCTCAGAAAGCAAATAATGTAAAAAAGAAAATTGGATTTTTAACATCATATTTACCAAAAAAACTAGCCCCTAATAAAGCAATCGGTGTAATCATAAAAATTCCTCAGTAAAATCCTTGCGTTGGAATATCACGTTTACAAAAATTAATTCATGATAAAATAATGGTAATTGCAAAACCACAAAAAATTAAAAATCAATAAGGACGAAATCAATTTCCATAAGTATCGTGGGCAATTCATGTTGCTAAATTCACGTTATAAACTCCTTCTCAATTCTATTTTGAATATTTTTTAAAACGATCTTGTAAAATTTGCATCGAAGAAATTCCTGCTTCATCTAATTTTAATTTTGAAACTGCTGTCTCAACTAATTCACTAACATTACGCCCATATGTAACTGGAATTGTTACAATTGGTACCTTTGTATCTAAAATTTTAATATGTTTATACTTAGATCCTAATCGGTCAATTGATTTATATTGTTCATCATCTAAATTAATTAATTCAATTACTAAATCAATTTTTGATTCATCTAATAACACTTGCAAACCATAAATTTTACTTAAATCTAAGATTCCTAAACCACGGACTTCAATTAAATTTTTTAACATTTCATGTGTTTGCCCATATAATCTATTATTTCGTTGCCGAATAATAATCCGATCATCACCAACAAACAAATGATTTTTTTTAATTAATTCTAATGTCATTTCTGATTTTCCAATTCCTGATTTTCCTTTTAATAAAATTCCTTTTCCAAAAACATTAATTAATGATGCATGTTCTTCTGTTACTGGGGCGAAATGTTCATCAAAAAATTCTAATACCATTTGATATAAACGACTTGTTGTAATATTGCTTGCACGAACAACTGGACAACTATGTTTTTCCGCAATTTCTAATAATAATTTATCAGTAAATTTTTCCGTTAAAATAATCATTGGAATATTTTCATTTAAAATATACTCATAGCGCTCTCTTATTTCTTTTTTACTTAAGGTATTCACAAATAATTGCTCTTTATTTGATAACAAAACTACCCGACGATTACTATTATTTTTTTCAAAATCAAAGCCAGCTAATTCTAATCCTGGTCGATTAAGACCATAAATTTTAATAGGTCGATTAAGGCCTTCCCTTCCCGCTAACACCTTGTAGCCAAATTTATCAACAATATCTTTTACAATAAACTTTGTCATTCCCAGTTCCTCCCTGTAAATTAATACTATCACAAATCATTATTCTGCTTCAATTTCAATAATAATATCGCGTAATTCTGCAGCTCGTTCAAAATCAAGTTTTTTACTTGCCTCATACATTTCTTTTCGTAAATCTTGTAGTAATCCTTCTTTAGCTGTTTTATATTCTTTTAATTTTTTATTTTTAATGTTATGTAATTTATCACCTTGACGTTTAATATTAGTATAATCACGAATATTCTTAATAATTGTTGCTGGAGTAATATGATATTTCAAATTATATGCCTCTTGAATTTTCCGACGGCGAGCAGTTTCTCGCATTGCTTTTTGCATTGATCCAGAAACACTATCAGCATATAAAATAACATGCCCAGCCGCATTCCTTGCAACACGACCAATTGTTTGAATTAAACTTCGTTCATTTCGTAAAAATCCTTGCTTATCAGCATCAAGAATACAAATTAATGATACTTCTGGAATATCAATTCCTTCACGAATTAAGTTAACACCAACAATACAATCATAAACTCCTTTTCGTAAATCCAATAAGATTTGACTACGTTCTAAAGTTTTTAATTCACTATGTAAATATGCAACTTTAACATTTTGTTCTTGTAAGTAACTTGTTAAATCTTCTGACATCCGAATTGTTAAAGTAGTAATAAAAACACGTTCATTTTTTTTCCTACGAATTTTTACTTGTTCAATAATATCATCAATTTGTCCTACTGTTGATTTTACTTCTACGGTTGGATCTAATAATCCCGTTGGACGAATAATTTGTTCAACCACTTCATTATTTACTAAACTTAATTCATAATCACCCGGAGTTGCTGAAACAAAAATAACATTTTTTAATTTTTGATTAAATTCATCAAAATTTAAGGGACGATTATCTAATGCACTTTTTAAACGAAAACCATAATTTACTAAGGTTTCTTTGCGACTTCGATCTGTGTTATACATTGCTCGAATTTGTGGAAATGACATATGTGATTCATCAATAATAGTTAAAAAATCTTGGCCAAAAAAATCAATCAAAGTATACGGTGCTTCTCCTTCTTCTCGTAAATCTAAATGTCGTGAATAGTTTTCAATTCCAGAACATATTCCACTTTCACGAAGTAAATCTAAATCATATTCAGTTCGTTGTTTTAAACGTTGTAATTCAACAATTTTTCCAGCTGCTTCTAATTCAGCTAAGCGAACTTTTAATTCTGCTTCAATTCGCTTAATTGCTTCAGCTAAGCGTTCTGGAGAAGTAATATAATCTTGCGCTGGAAAAATTGTTAATGTTGATAACCACTGTGTAACATCACCAGTAATTCCATCAATATAAGCTAAATCATCAATTTCATCTCCAAACAAATCAATGCGAATAAAAGTTTTAACATTTCACCCTGGAATAATTTTAATTACATCACCTTTAGCACTAAAACTACCTGGAATCAATTCAATATCATTACGAACATATCCTGATGATACTAAAAAATTGGCTAAATCTTTTTTACTAATTTTTTGATTACGATTAATTTGCAAAAAAGATTTTTTATATTCATTTGGATCTTGTGCTGCATAAATTGCAGCAACAGAAGCCACGACAATAACATCTTTACTAGTTATTAAAGCATTAAAAGCACTTAACCGCATCATGTCTAACTCCATATTTTGGCGAGCATCTTTATTAATGTATAAATCTTTTCCTGGCAAATAAGCTTCCGGTTGATAAAAATCAAAGTTTGAAACAAAATACTCAACACGATTTTCTGGAAACATTTCTTTTAACTCAACATATAATTGCATTGCTAATGTTTTATTATGTGCCATCACCAATGTTGGTTTTTGATAATTTTCAATAACATTTGCCATTGTAAATGTTTTTCCAGTTCCCGTTGCTCCTAATAAAACTTGATGTTTTTTATTTGCTAATAAATTGGTAGTTAATTTTTCAATTGCCAGAGGTTGATCACCTGCTGGCAAATAATTTGATGTTAATTTAAACACTATTTCACTACTCCTTTATAATTTTACTTTTATATAATTATATCAATCTTCTTTATAATTATTTTAAAAATAAAAAAAGTAATATTATCAACAGGAATATCAACGCCAGTTAAATAAAGATCAATTGTTTCATTGGTTGTAAATTGCATTACTTGCACTTTCATTTCATAACTACCCGTTACTTTTCCCCCATTTGGTGTAATTGTTACAATATATTCTCCCTTTACTAACTCAGCACCAGTTGCTCCAGTTGGTTTCTGCTTAATTGCTTTTTTTAGAGAAACTCCAGCACAATATTATTTTGGCAATCATTCCATAACAGCTGTTTGAATATTTTTTTCTAAATCTTCTTCTTTTAAATTATTATTTAAAAATAAAGGAGTTGGAATTTTATTTGCAAACTTTGTTAAATCTAAATCAAGCATTGGTTCACCAACAACTTTAATTGTAATTTCAATTTTTTTAGTAACACTTGTTGCTTTTTCTGGTGCTGAAGCAGTAATATTATATGCTTGTTATAATAGTTTTTTTTGTATCATCAGTTTCTTTTTCAAATTTATATTCAATTTCATCTTTTTTTAACTGCTGGTGCTAGTTTTCCTTCAACATACTGTTGAACAGCTTTTTTTTTAAATCACCAACAGTATTATTAACCGTTAAATTACTCTTAAATCCTTTTGCTAAAATAGTTGCTAAATCAAATTTAAATTTACTTTTATCAACAACATTAATACTAAAATTACCCATTCATTGAACGGTCTTTACATTAGCTTTTGCTTTTAAGGTAAGTTCATAATTTCCAACCACTAATTTTCCGCCTGTAGTACTATAAGCTGGTCTTTTTTATCTTTAATTCAATTTCATCAGGATTTACTTTAATATTACTTTCTTTATGCTTTACCATTGATTTGATAATAACCCTTTAATGTTCGCTTTGCTTCTGCACTAACTTTTGTTTTATTAACCATTGCAATATAAATAAATTCTGCTGATGGTAAAAAATTTTGAGATGTTTGAAACAATGTTCCATCAGCAGCCGGCATTATACGGACAAGTGCCCCATTCATACTAGTGATATATGTTGAATGTCATGATTATGCTCCAACAGATGGAAAAATAATGTGATGAAATAGCTAAAAAATTTTAAACCCCTATCTTCATCCAGTTTTAGCACCATTAATTATTAGTACTCTTTTCAGGTATTGGAATTTATGGCGTTTCAATTTTAGTTAGTTATCTAGCATTATTTTCGTTAATAACTAAAAAGAAACAAAAAAAAGGAAAAAAGATTAACAATTGTTAATCTTTTTTCCTTTTTTATAATTCAATTAAAACTTTAATTCCTGGTCCCATTGTTGTTGTGATAGCAATATTTTTAATATATGATCCCTTAACAGCCGCTGGTTTTGCCTTACGAATTGTTTCATAAATTACATCATAATTAGCTTTTAAATCTTCAACTTTAAATGATGCTTTTCCAATAATTGAATGAATGTTTCCATTTTTATCAACACGATATTCAACTTTTCCTTTTTTAACATCACCAATTGCTTTAATAACATCTGGGGTAACTGTTCCTGTTTTAGGGTTTGGCATTAATGCTTTTGGCCCTAATAATTTTCCAATTTTTCCTAATTCTGCCATAATATCTGGTGTTGCTATAATAACATCATAATCAAATCAGTTTTCTTTTTGAATTTTTTCAATTAAATCTTTACTACCAACAAAATCAGCACCTGCTGCTTTAGCATCAGCTTCCTTGCTATTTGTTAAAACTAAAATTCGTTGTGTTTTTCCTGTTCCTTTTGGTAACACAACAGCTCCACGAATTTGTTGGTCAGCATGACGTGGATCAACGTTTAAATTAAAGGCAACTTCAACGGTTGAGTCAAATTTTGTTGTTGCAGTTTGTTTTGCTAATTCAATTGCTTCTGTAATTGGGTATACCTTATTTTTATCAACTAATTCAGTAACTTTATTATATTTTTTACCAAATTTTGCCATTCTTAGTTTTTCTCCTTCTTACTTGGCATACCTTCAACAACAATACCCATATTACGAGCAGTTCCTTCAATAATATGCATTGCTGCTTCAACATCATTTGCGTTTAAATCAACAAGTTTATATTCCGCAATTTTGCGAACTTCATCAACTGAAATTGTTGCTACCTTTTCATCTTTTGCCTTTGGTGATCCCTTTTGGATTTTTGCTGCTTTTTTTAATAAAAACGCTGCTGGTGTTGTTTTTAATTCAAATTTAAATGTCTTATCATCAAAAGCAATAATAACAACTGGAACAACATCACCCATTCGTTCTTTTGTTGCATCATTAAACTGTGTACAAAATTGAGGCATATTAATTCCTAATGAAGCTAATTCTGGCCCTGGTTTTGCTTGTCCTGCTTGAAATTCTAATTTTGTAATTCTTGTAATTCTTGCCACGAGCAATTTCCTCCTTTTAATTAAATTCTCGCTGTGGTCCAAACGTAATGTTACTATTACTACCACATTTAAGCATATTCTAAATAATAGAATAAATGCCTAATTAATTATAACAATAAAAAAATAAAAAACAACTTTATTTTATTCAAGGATACTACATATTGTAAATTGTAAATGCCAACCGATAAAAAGTTAACTATTAATTTAATTAACTTTTTTAAGTTAATTATAGGAGGTTGAAATTATGCAAACAAAGCAATATTTTATTTTGCAGTCGCTAGTGAAAAAGTATGGTAAAGATAATGTTATTAATAATGCTAATAAGATTGCAAAAGATATTGAAATTAAAAAGTAAAAGAATAAATTATCCGCTAATAAATTACGCGGAATAATTTATTCAATAATGTTTTTTAATGGAGTGGAGCTAGTTTGTAAATTTCAATTTTTTAATTTATGAAAGGAGATGTATTATGCCAACTTGATTAACCACAATTAGACCTTGTTTGGGAAATTTTACATCAAGACAATATTTTAAAAAATTTTTTTCAAATTAAATTAATATTTGTGTATGATTAATAAAATCTATTTTTTTGTTATATTTAATTTTAAAATATTAAAAATATTATTTTTAATTTGTTATTTTTTATAATTATTGATTTTTATTTTTAATTTGTTATAGTTTTATTAACTTTTTATCGTTTAGTTTTACAGTATACATATTGAAGCAATTGTACTAGTAATTCCATCTGAAATAGCGCTAAGAAAGGAAGCAGTGGAGGCAAGAAGGGAAAATAATAAGAAAAGACCCGCTGAAATTCCTAAAACACTAGCAGTTAAAAACCCATAATTACTACAATCTGTTAACACATTAAAAATGTTATTAGAATGCGAACGATTACGTATTAAATCTAAATTATCTTGATATTTTTTTATTTGTTGTTTTAATTGATTATTTTCTTGCTCAATATCTGATTTTCAATAATAAATTTTTTTTTAACTGCAATTGAATTTTAATTATGTTAATAATATTAGTAAACTCTCGTAAAAAAGTTTTTAAAGTTTCGATAGTATTAAACACTCAAAGAATTTCAGCATTATAATCAAGCTTAGGAATAACTGTATCAATTAAGAATTTAACATTATCTTAAAATTGTCTAAAATCATTTACTCAATTTTGCATTTCTTGATTTTCTAAAATTGTCTTTATTTTTTGAGATAAATTATCTTCTGTATTAAAAATTACTTTTGCTGTTAAAGCATCCTCATTTTGTATAGTCGTAAAAATTTTAAATCTAAGAAATGCTTAATAATGTTCAATTGGATTTTCTATCTTTAAAGTAAAATTAACATATTTTGGATATTTTTTGGGTAAGTTTTCAAAAATAGATTGTTTATTATTATGCCTAATAACACCAAGATTAACATTATTTATCATTGCTATATAATTCTTCATTTCTTCTTCTAACTTAATTTGTCTTTTTCTATCTCGTTCTTGTTGTATTCTGTCACGTTCTTCTCAAATGTCATATTTTATTGCACCTATTAAGGGCATTACCACTCCATTAAAAAAAGTTAATAAACTAAATATTTTTTTCATATTATCTTTTCTCCTTAATCATTATTTAATTCAAATAATATTATGTGACTATTAAACTAATAGGTTTTCTTATCTTGATAATTGTTATTATATTATATGTATAGTGTTTACATAAACATTTAATATAATTTATACATAATTTGATCTTTCATATATTATTAATTAATTATTAATATACTATAAATTCTAAACATTTTGTTATCTAATTTATAAATTTAAATTAAATAACAAAAAAATAAGAAAGTTGTTTAATTTCTTTATTTTTTAAATTATTAAATATATTCTTTATAAATATTTATGTTATTTAAAAAAATGAAAACTTTTTACTGTAAACAATAATGCTTTTGAATTATATTAAATTATATATAAAAAATCATAAAAAGAGGGAAAATGACAACTAATAACATAACTTCATATGAATACAATAATGAAAAAGAAATAACTAATTCTAAAATAGAAAATAATAGTGCTTGTTTGTTAGATTTATGTAAAATTGTAACAATTTTGGACATAATAACTGTTGGAGCTTTGATAATTGTTAACTTATTAAAGTTAATTTTAAAATATAGTTAGCGGTGGGTTTTATTTATATCAATGAAAACAATAGATAAAAACAGTTATTAATTAAAAAATATTGTTAATTTTAAATAAATATGATAAGGTAAATATTGTAAATGATTTTAAAAATGTAATATTTTCAAAATAAATAGCTTAATTAATAATTAAATCTAAAATAAATAAGAAAATTTTAATATGAAATTTACATAAAAAATGAAAAAACCATCTAAAAAAATATATAATTCATTTAAAAAAGGTCTTAATTCTTTTTTTTACAACACTTGGCTTTAATAAAAAAGAATCTGAAAAAATGACAAGTTCTACTTGCAAAAATGTAACAAAAAATTGAAAACAAATGGGAATTAATGAAAATGTAATAAATGAATGAAGTTCAATTACTACAGATGCTTCAAGAGAAGGAAAAAAAACATCAAATTTCTTTAACTCAAACAGGACAAGCAAAATTACAAAAGATGATTGATAAAAATGGTAGAATTGTGCCAATCTAAGTACACATATCAACAAATAACATTAACAGTCCTGCGACAAAAATTAATCCAATTCCTAAACCACAAAGAATAAAAGATATTCAAAAAATTTATACAGAATTTAATCAAACAGAACAAAATCAAGAACTTGAACAAGAAAAATAAAACAATGATTTTGTTCTGTTCGTCTTATTACTATAAAGTTTATTTATAAATAAAAAAATTATATTAAAATAATTTTAATATCATTTCTTAATAGCATAAATTTTTACTAGTGAACAAAAATTCATCCTAATGATCCAACTCCAATAAAAATATTAGGAATGGCTCCTAAATACGTTCAGGGTGATTGATAATCTGCTTTTACAAAAAATCCAACTAAGAAAATTACTGCTAAACCAGTAATGACAAGTGCTCATAATAATGATCAAAAACCTGGTTTAACTGATAGCGGAACTAAAATATACAAAATTCCTAAAAGCAATAAAACTGGTCAACTTGTATCTCATCCGTAAATTGAAGTTTTTGTTGGAACGCCAGCAGCGAATAAAATGCCAATAATAATAATTCAAGCTGCGCCAATAAACATTAAAATTTTTGGTCATGTTAATATTTTAATAAAATTTCATCTCCTTTCAAGATAATTATAAATAATATAATTATAAATAATTATACAATAAAATTATGAAATTATTTTGGCATTTTTATAACCTTTATTAAAAGAATTTCAATTTTACGATGTTAAATATGTCAAAACATCAGTCACACGAAAAGTATTATTAATTGCAGGAATTAGTTGTGGTGGAATATATTGGACCTTATTTTCACCAATTATTTTAAAATAAAAACCTCAGTGGGGTAATCGGTATTTTATTTTATTAAAACTATTATTTATTTAATCTTTTTGATAATTTAGTTCTATTCGAAATACACTTTGAGCCTTATTTTTTGACACTCTAATTGAACCTTTACTAACAAGGGATAATGGGAATATTCATTCCCACTTGAATTTTATTTTCAGTGTTACTTCAAACTCTATATATTGCCTTCTGGATTTCCGTCTGCAATAAAACATCCCTAACGGTTAGAATTTTATCAAACAAATTATTTTTTATCCACTTCTTGGACTGGATGAGAATCACAAATTGTTTCTCATTGTTCAAACTATTTTTAAAATCGGTCATTTAGTTGCTTCATATTTTTACTATTTTTAAGATCTTTTCATTTTTCTTGTGCCATTGATTATTGTATAGCAATTAACAGGGGCATTTTCCGTCAAAAAGGAATTAGAAATATAAACATTATCATCATCAGTTTTTGTAAATGTTATTGACTCATAAAAATGCTTTACATCTTGCATATGAGCAGTATCACCAAACTGTAATTTTTGTATTTCTTCATCAAGACTTACAACATTTTTATAAAATAAAGATAAATATTTGCTTTTTGAATAAGATATAACCAATATTTTTGTTGGAATGTACTTGATGCAGTTGGTTATAATAATTATTATTTATTAACTGCAAATTCTTTATTTTCCTCTGTCTTCATTTGATAAATTCAATTTTGTTCACAATAGGAAAACTATTCATTAACATTTTTACAATAAATTGTTGTTAATGTTGGTGAAAAAATAAATATAGAACTTAGGAATAGTAATAATATTTACTTTTAATTTTATTATTTTTTTAGCAAATTAACAATGGACAATTTAATTATAGTTGCAGTAAATTAAAAAGCATTCCCAAACATGCTTTTTATATAACAATCACTAAATTATTTATTTACAAAATAATTGCATGACTCACACCCAGGAGTTATATAATAATACTAATTAAATTTAGAAAGGTCTACTGGCTTAATTTCATCTCACTAATCGCTTTCCCAAAAGTTTTTCTTTCAGTGGCTAATGTGGATTTCGTCAATATAACAGTTGCTGGGACAGCTTAAGATTCGCACTCAATTCCCTAACTCTAAATAACTATTTATTAAATTGTCTAAAATTATCATACAACATTTTTTAGTTATCTTTATAATAAATAATAACAAAAATAAAAATAAAAAAAATAAAACTTCAACTTAAACTAACTAGCCTAGCATTACTATTAAACATATTAGTCACCTTGTAAAACAAATGTTACTAAATAAGTATGTCATGATTTAAATCAATATTTACTAACAACACGTAATAATGGTAAGTTCATTCTGGATCCTTAATTTTTAAACACTAATAATAATTTCTATTTTAACATCGTGTTCTTCAACTGGCAAAGGGGTTGGCACTAACTATTGAATAAATGCTAACCCAATCACAAGATCATAATAATTTTTTAAAAACCGATCATAATAGCATTTCCCATATCCTAACCGAAAATTGTTTTGATCAAAAGCAACGATTGGAACAACAAGAACATCAATTTTTTCTGTATCAATTATTGGCAATGAATTTAATGGTTCATAAAGACCAAAACGTGAATTAAATTCTAAATCAGTTGTTAAATTGGTAATATGATAAAATTTTAAATTATTACCTTCCATTCGTGGTAATAAAACATTAATTTTTAATGCAAATAATTGCTTAATAATAAAAATAGTATTAACTTCATTTTTGATTGAATAATAAAGAGCAATTGTTTTACTTTGTACACCAGGATGTTGAAAAAAAGTATTAAAAATCTGAGTTTCTTTTTGCTGTAATAACTCAGATGAAATCTTGCTTCTTACAAACAATTTTTCTTGTCGAATTTCTTGTTTAGCACGAGTTATCATTAACCAACACTACCTTCCATATCCATTTTAATTAACTGATTTAATTCAACTGCATATTCCATTGGTAATTCTCTTGTAAATGGTTCTAAAAATCCCATAATAATCATTTCCAAAGCTTCTTGTTCTGATAAACCACGACTTTGTAAATAAAATAATTGTTCCTCAGAAACTTTACTTACTGTTGCTTCATGCTCAATTTGTGATTCGTTATTATAAACTTTATTCTGAGGAATTGTATCAGAATGTGATTTTCCATCTAGAATTAGAGTATCGCATTCAACCCTAGCTTTTGAATACTGTGCTTTTGGTCCAATATGAACTAACCCACGATAGTTTGCTATCCCACCATTAAAAGTCATTGATTTAGAAATAATTTTAGAAGAAGTATTTTTTCCCAAATGAATCATTTTTGAACCAGCATCTTGAATAATATTTTCCTTTGCTACCGCAATTGAAATACATTGTCCTTTACTATTATTTCCTTTTAAAATAACACTCGGATACTTCATATTAATTTTTGATCCAATATTACCATCAATTCATTCCATTTGACCATTTTCATCAACAATGCTACGTTTTGTTACTAAATTTAAAACATTATCACTCCAGTTTTGAACAGTTGTATAACGCATTTTTGCATTTTTTCCCACAAAAATTTCAACAATAGCATCATGTAAAGAATCACGAGAATAAATTGGTGCTGTGCATCCTTCAATATAGTGTAATTCTGCATCATCATCAACAATAATTAATGTGCGTTCAAACTGACCACTATTCTGATAATTAATTCGGAAATAAGCCTGCAATGGTTTTTCTAATTTAACTCCCTTTGGAACATAAATAAATGATCCACCTGATCAAACAGCTCCATTTAAAGCAGCATATTTATTATCTGTATTTGGTACTAATGTTCCAAAATATTTTTTAAATAACGCTGGATGTTGACGTAATGCGGTATCACAATCTAAAAAAATAATTCCTTTTTCTTCAACTTCTTTTAACATACTTCCATAAACTGGCTCACTATCATATTGAGCTTTAATTCCAGCTAAATATTCACGTTCGGCTTCTGGTAAACCTAACCGGTCAAAGGTTTTTTTAATTTTTTCAGGAACCTCATCTCATTTTGTTGCAATATGTTCTGTTGGTTTAATATAATAAATATACTCATCAAAATCTATAAATTCTAAGTTTGGCCCTCAACTTGGATTTTTTATTTTTAAAAAATTATGATATGACTGTAACCGATATTCTCGCATTCAATCTGGTTCATTTTTATGATCTGAAATTTCATTAATAATTGTTTCATTAAGACCTTTCCCAGTATTATAGTAAGAAATATTTCCATCATTAAAACCATATTTATAACTAGAAATTTCTTTAATTTCTTTTTCTTGCTTTAATTTTGGCATTAATAAGACCTCCTTTGATATTAATCATTATCTGTTTTTAATAAATCTAATAATATTGTTTGAAAACCAGTAACACCAATTGTCGCACATTTAATTCGATTAGGTTGTTTTGCAATATTAATAAAAGCAATTAAATCGTTTAACTTGTTCTCATCATATTGTTTGTCAAAAACCATTTCTAAATAATTTTCAATAATTGCTAAACCATCCTTTATTGTTTTTCCTTCTAGCTCTTGTGCCATAATGTCACTTGATGCTGTTGAAATTGCACAACCAACACCGTCAAACCGAGCACTTATAATTTTATTCCCTTCAATCATTAATTCTAAATAAATATCATCAATACATGATTCAGAAGCTTGATGAATTGAATAAACTGTTGGTTTCTTTGTTAAACCTTTGTATTGTGGTTCTGAATAATGGTCCATAATAATTTGTCGTAAAAACATTGGGTCATTTTTATTAAATTCCATTTAAACCAACCTTCCTAAAAAATCTTTCTCATTTGCAAGTGCCGATACTAACAAATCAATATCTTCATAACTATTATAAATTGAAAAACTAGCTCTAATTGTATTTTTCTCTGGAATAACAGTACCAATTAACCGCGCACAATGATCACCACTCCGAACAGTAATCTTATTGCGGCTTCCTAAATGCATTGTAACATCCTGACAAAAAACATTTTTAATATTAAAAACTAATGTTGGTCCCTTACTATCATGATTATAAATTATTGCTTTATATTTTAATTTTTTATTAAACTGTTGAATTGCATATTGTTTTAACTGATGATTATATTTAATAATTTCTATTAAAGTAAGGGTATTAACAAAATCAATTGCTGCTCCAAAACCAAAAATATCAGCAATATTAGCTGAACCCGCTTCTAACCGGTCTGGTAATTTTTTTAAACTATAATCTAAACCATTATTATCAATTCGAGTATTCATACCACCACCAACAATTAACGGCTGTAATTGTAGCAATAATTCTTCTTTTCCTCATAAAATCCCAATTCCAGTTGGGCCAAAAATTTTATGAGCTGAAAAAGTAATAAAATCAGCATTTCACTTTTGAACATCAGTTGGCATATGAATAACACCCTGTGCACAATCAATTACAACAATTATTTCCGGATTAATTTTTTTAATAATTGTAACAATTGATGTTGGATCATTTTCATATCCTAAAATATTTGGCACATTAGCAAAAGAAACAATCTTTGTTTTAGCAGTAATAACTCTTGCTAATTGTTTTAAATCAATTTGAAAATTTATTTCTGGTAAAAAATTAACAACTGCTTTTTTTTCTTGTGCCATCCGATATCACGGTAAAATATTTGCACCATGTTCTTGTTTTGTAATTAGAATCTCATTACCCGCTGTAATCTTTGAACTTAAACCATATGCAATTTGGTTTAATCCATAAGTTGCTCCAGGGACAAAAATAACTTCTGAAACCTTTTTAGCATTAATAAAATGCTGAAGTTTCTTACGAACAAGTTCATATTGAACATTTGTTTTATATCCTAAATCACTATCAATATTATGCGGATTAGTTCCATAATTTGTATAATAATCATTAATAGCATCAATAACAACTTGTGGTTTTAAGCTAGTAGCAGCACTATCAAGATAAATTTGCTCAGAATTATTTTTAAAAAAAGGAAATTGTTTTTTAATTTCTCTATAATCAATCATCATTATTCTCCAATTTCTGTATCAATTTCATCAATAATATTTTTTTGTAATTCCTCATCCTCAATTGCATCAATCACATTTTTAAAATAACCCATACAAATTAATTTTCGAGCCTGCGTTATTGTCAAACCTCTTGTTTGTAAATAAAATATTTGCTCTGGGTCTAGCATACCAACAGCATTAGCATGACTTGCTTTAATATCATTTTCATCAATTAACAAAATCGGATCAGAAATTGCTTTTGAAGTTTTATCAAAAACTAGTAATCGTAATTCTTGATGAGTTTCTGATTTACCCATTTTTTTTTCAATATGACTAGTACATTTAACAGTTTGTAATGAATTATCTTTTGCAATTGAGTAAGTTTTAATTTCACTTTTGGTTGCTGGGGCTAAATGATGAGCATAAATAATCGCATTTTTATGATATTTATGTGTTGACATACTTGCCAAATAATATTTAATAGCACTACGTTTACCCCGCAAATTGAAAGTAATGTTCTCAGTAATACTACTATTAACAATATTTAAGTGATAAATATTAACTTGTGCTTTTTCTAATAAATTATAAAAAAGATTAGCTATTTGTTCACATTCACGATTTTTGTAAATATTAATAATATTAATTTGACTATTAGCAGGAATATTGTAGTTAATTGTTACTTCTGAAGTTAAATTTAAAAAAAACAAAAAAGTTTCATTAATAAGATTAGTAGCAAAATTAATATTAATAACTTCACCAGCTTTATTATTCGTAAATGTTAATTTGGGTGTTGTTGCATCAATAATAAAATTGTCACCAATAATTTTTTGTTCATTCATTAAAACTTGCATTTTTACTTACCTTTTTGAGCAGCACACCCAATTCCCGCTAAAGGTTTAACACCCCTTTGTTTATTTTCTACTGTTAAATTTAATTCTTGTAATAATCATTCGTATCCCTCTTCGTTAATTTTTTTAACTAAATTATAATCTCCACTTTTAACAATTTTACCTTTAACAATAACATGAGCATGCGTTGGTTGCACTAAATTAAAAAAGCGATCATAATGGGACACAATAATTGCAGCAAAATACTTATTTCGCATTTTATTTAACTCAGTACTAACAACATTTAAAGCATCAACATCTAAACCTGAATCAATTTCATCAATTAAAGCTAAAGACGGACTTAATAAATTTAACTGTAAAATCTCATTTTTTTTCTTTTCTCCCCCTGAAAAACCAGTATTTAAATAACGACGAATCATACTATCATCAATTTTTAAATTTTTAATATTACGGTTAATATCTTGGTATAATTCTGGTAATTTAATTTGTGAATCACGATGAGCATTAATAATTGCTTTTAAAAAATCTAAATTTAAAACTCCAGAAATTTCAACTGGTGATTGCATTGCAAAAAATATTCCCATTTTACTTCGTTCATCAACCGTTTTGTTTAAAATACTTTCTCCATCAATTAAAATATCCCCAGTTTCAACAGTATAACTAGGATGTCCCATAATTGTTGATAATAAAGTTGATTTTCCATTTCCATTAGGTCCCATTAAAGCATGAATTTCATTAACATTAACAGTTAAATTTAAACCATTTAAAATAATATCATTATCAGCAGAAACAAATAAATCTTTGATTTCAATTTTTTTCACTTTAGCCCCTCCTTTGAAAATATGTATTATATTAATCCCGAAGTGAAATTATCTTTATTTTTTAATTAATAAAGTCTACTTTTATTGTACAATAAAAGTAGACTAAAAGTAGACTTTATTATATTTTTTTAATAAAATGTAGTTAGTATTTTTTATTAAAAAGTACAAAAATAAAAAGTCAAAAGGAAGGATGAACTAAAATGAAAAAACTTTTATCATTACTAAGCAGTATGATATTAGTGAGCGTAACCGCATTTGGAACGGCGGCTTGTAGTACTAAAGAAAAAAATAATCAACATAAAAATGAAAATGGTGATAGCATTTGGGCATGAATTCCAGGAATTTTTGGTGGTAAAAAAATCACTTCTCCTGATATTTGAAGTGTCTTAGAAAATCCATTTGTAGATGCCGGAAATGGAAAATGAACAAATGATCCAACCCAATGAGATGGATCAACAAGAATCAAAATGTCAGTTCAATTAATACAAATTTTAAGCGTTGCAATTTTAGCGAACCCTGATAAATTTTTTGTATCAAAAGAAACTACAATTGGTGATATTGCTGATTATAAAAATTTAAAAGAGATTTTAAAAACACAATGACAATTACTAATCACAAATACAAATAATACTGTTGAGAAAAAGAAACAAAGTTTTAAAGACAGTGAGAAAAAAAATTGAGAAAAAAAATATCATGATTTTTTAGATTCAAATTATAAAGATATCAGCGGTGCTAGTGGCAACAAAAAATATGAAATTGAAGAACAAAATTATAAAGCTGCCATTATGACAACTGGTGCTGATGGCGGAATTAGTGCAACACAAATGTTAACTAATGTTTTATTAAATAACAATATGCGTATATACAGACAAAATAACACTGAAAGCGCAGTTATAATTTTAAGGGATTTTGCTAGTTTCCTTAAAAACGGAAATAAAGCAGGAGATTGAAATACTGACAATCAAAATTTACGTACTCAATTGGCATTAGCTTTTAGTTGAAATGAAGATGAAAAAGAATTTATTGATAATCTATCAAACTTAACAATCTCTGAAATTAATGCTCGTATTAATACAATTGCAACAGATTTAGGCACTTTTAATTATAAAATTACGGAATATTTGAGTAACCGTCCACCAGTTGCAACACCTATTTTTAAAAATTCATCTAAAACATCAGTTGGTACTCCTGAATTAAGTGAAACATATGACGTTGAGCAACTATCATTATTTCAAAAATATATAATTGAAAAATGATTCCAAAATGAAAAACCTTTAGCAATTTCAAAAATAACATATGCTTTTAAATCCGGAGCAACACCAACTAATACTGGTTTTACAGCAGATAGTTTTGATGAAACAACAAAAACACAAATTAATAAAGATTTAGGAACTTTATCCTCAGCTAAAAGTTGAGAAGACTTTATTACTAACAGTGAAGGTACAGTTACTCCATCATCAGATTTATTAACTTTAAGTACACAAGCTGATGCTGTTAAATCAAATATTTTAAAATCAAGTGTATATAATAGCATTAATGCACCTGGTGAAACTGCGCCTGGTGATATAAATGGTGCGGTAAGTAAAATTAATCGTAAAAATCCAACCGATCCAATTAGTGCTGCCTGAAAAATTGGTACTACTAATGATATTGTTATTAGTTTCTTTGATACAAATGCTTTAAACTTAGTTCATATTGATGGCAAAGAATATCTAAAGGATGCTGACCCAACATCATACGACGCTTATGATAGCAACTGACAATTTAAAAGTTTAAATTATTCAAGTAATTTTTTTAATTCATTAACAGATAAATCAAAAATCATGACAGTTGACAAAGCAAAACAAAAGATGAATACACAATTTAGTAATGCTCAATACTTATGATATTTAGTAAATCGTAGTTTAGTAAATAGCAATAATAACAGTAAACTAAAATTTAATGTTTTAAATGAAGTTAAAAAATATGCTACATTAAGTTCTGGTTATGGTTCAACTGATGATAAAACATGATGATTTTGAATTTATGACTTTTTTAATAATTTTAATAATAAAATCTTAACAAATGGTGCTGGTCCACAAGAATGATTGAAAAACTTTCTTACTTTTAAAGATTCAGAAAAACATGAGAAAAATCATGATTGATTTATTTCAATTATTAATGCAATGTCAACTAATTTATCAGGAGGTACTGTTCAACGTTTATACAGTAGTTTCGAAGCAGAAAATAAAACAATTGAAGGATATAAAATGGGAGGACCCGCCGCTAAGATTGATCCAAAAACTATTGTTGAAAAAATTAATAACGCAAAAGTATGACATGAAAAAATTGGTTTAAATTACACAAAATCAACTGTTTTGGCAGAAATTCCATTATGAGTGTATAAATTCCCTCCTGTAATAACAGAACCAATAAAATATTTTTATAAAATAGGAGGTAAACGATAATGAAAAAACTACTAAGTATTTTAGGAACAATCTCTATTCTTTCTTATACTGGCACAAGTCTTTATGCATGTGCAAAAAAAGATTTTGAAAGATTTACCGACCCAGCAATTGCTGATGAAGTTAAACGTTGAATTATTGCACAAATTAATTCAGAAAATGAATCAAATGTTGCTAAATATTCATTTAATGACATTTTCACTAAAGCATCCCTAAAAGAAATGGCTGTAAGATTATTAGATACTAATATTTCAAAATTTTTCTATGCTTCAGAAGAAGCAACAAGAGCACGTTATACCGGAGTAACAATTGACATTAACCAACCTGATTCATTATTAATAAAACAATTTATTAACTTTGTTGAGCAAGTTGCACTTGATAATTTAAGTACAAAATACTTTACTGGAATTTCTAATTCAACACCTTTAGAAACAACAATTGCGGGACAAGGATATGCGTCTGATTATCAATCAGAAGGTTGATATGTTGGCGGTACTCAATCATATTTCTGAAAAGGAACAGATAAACCAAATTATATGAAATCAAGAAAAGAACAAGGAGAAGCTAATTTCGAAATTAAAAGTAAAAGTGCTGGAGCTAATTATACTGACTTTAATACAATGTCAGAAAATGAAAAAAAAGTTGCATTAAAAGTTCGGTTTAAAGATTATTATACACATGTTGAAGTGCCAGCAGTTATTGATAAAATTATTACTGCAACATATTTACACCAAAACGAGATTAAGCGCTATGGTACCGGAGATAATAGTTTAATTTATCTAAATAGAAATAGTGCATTATTTAATGCTATTCAATCATGAGATACCATTAGTGGATCACGATGAAAATCATATGTTAAAATGGTGTGAGAATTAAAACTAGATAAAGAAGAATTAGACAAATTATTTAATAATAAAGATACAAATAAAGAACCATTAGCAAATGTTGAACAATTAAATTCTGATTTAACTAATAATCAGGATATTTTAATAAAAAAACTTAAAAACATGTTTAATGAGAAAAACCAAAGTAAAATCTTTAATAATATGATTAAAGATGGAATTGATCCAATTTTTGGGATTAGTGGTTTTAAAGGATTTGTTGGAATTGATAAAAATAAAAACCCAAATGATATTTTTACAACTTTAAACAATGCTGATACATATAAACAAAAAATTATTGATACAGAAACACCAGGTATTATAAAATCAGGTGAAGGAACAGACCCTTCAAGTTACCAATTCTTAGATACAAATAAAAGATACGGGTCAGTTGTCTTAGTATTACCAATTTATGCTGTTGATTTAATGAAAAATATGAATATTAATTATAAAAATGATAATAAAAACAATAAAGAATTATCATTAACTTGATACGGATCAGGAGGAACACCAACTGATTTAGATCAAGCTTGATTAGCACAACAAGGTGGTATTAGGCGTTCATTATCATGATTATATAATGAAAAATGTTATTTAGGAACATACAATGAAAATGGTGAAGCTCTTTATAATGAAGATGGAACACCAGTTGACATTACAAAAAATATTAAAGGTCAAATCCTAAAATGAATTGAATATACTTTTGCACAACAACAAAATTTACAAACAGCAGCAAAGACAAGATTATATTCCTTAGCCTTTGCCAATAATCCAGAAAATGTTTATTCACAAACTTTATATGATACAATCGGATCATATATTATTAAAGAAGATTAAAAAAATCTTCTTTTTTTTATATTAAAAATAACTTAATTAATCAACGATAGTAGTTATTTGCTATAAGTATTTGCTATAATTAATTATATAAGGAGTTGAAATTAATATGAATGAAAACAATTGTATTTTTTGTGAAATTATTACCCAAAAAATACCAAGTAAAAAAATTTATGAAAATAATTTAGTTTATGCTTTTTTAGATGCATTCCCCAATAGTGATGGTCATACCTTAGTTATTCCAAAAAAGCACTTTGAATATTATAGTGTTACTGATGATGAGTACTTAACAGAAGTTACTAAAATTGGAAAAATAATTGCCCAGAAAATATATCAAACATTAAAACCTGTTGGAATTAATTATGTTAGCAATGAAAAAAGTGAAGCTTTTCAAAAGGTTTTTCATTATCATCTTCATATTATTCCAAAATATCAAAAAAATGAAGGATATAACTTTAAGATTAACGTTGATAAAGAAAAACTACGTGATTTGTCAGAAATTCAACAAATGTTAATTTTAAAATAAAAAAAGTATTTATAAGCAAAATACTTTTTTTATTTTCTACTATCTAAAAAATCATAAATAGCTTGATAATTTGGTTCATTTCCAATTGGATTAACAATTTCAAGATATTTTACAATATTATCTTGGTTTAATATAAGAACTGCTCGTGGCAAAATTTGCAAAGCAGTAAAAACTAATCCTGTCTTTGTCCCAAAATCACGATAATTATAATCTGACACTAAAAAATGTGCTTCATTTCTAAAAGATTCACAACATCTTTCTTGCACAAATGGTAAATCACGTGAGACTGTGATTAATCGTGCATTAGGATAATCTTTCATATTTTTGTTAAATTCAACAGTTTGAGTATAACAAACACTTGCATCAATACTTGGAATTACCGATATAACTTTATATTGTGTTTTAACATCACTAAGGTAAAAATCACTCATATCAGCATTAGTTCCTTTAAATTCTAACTTATCACCAACTTTAATAATATCTTGGGTAAAATGTGAAAATACATCCCCATCTAATTTAAATGATCCCATTTTTATGGCTTCCTCTTTTCTTATTTTTTCTTCATTATTAATTAAATGAGCTCCATCTCCATTAATAATCATACTATTATTTTTAGTTACAGTAAATTCTGCTTCAATAATATTTTGTTCAAAATAATCATTATTTTGATAAACATTACTTAGTTTAATCACACGCTGGTTTGTAGAGCCAATTAATCGTCGTTTTTTATCTAACTTTTCAATAATAAATGGTCCATCAATTAATATATCAATTTTAGATAAAATTGCTGGATGCTTTTCTAGCAATAGTTCATATAAAAAACCAGAAAAAACAATTACTGTTAAATTATTTGTTTGACATAAAGTGACTAGTTCTAAGAGCGCTCGTGGTTGAATAAATGGTTCTCCCCCTAAAATGGTAATCCCCTCAATTTGAAAGCGCTCTTTAGCGTCCCTAATTGCCTTAAAAAGGTCACTGACTTCCATTACATTCCTATTAATGAGAGGAATCATTTCCTGATTACTACATCCTTTGCAATTAATAATACAGCCTTGCATTCATAATGCGAATCGTTTTCCAGGCCCTTCAATGGTTGTAAAAGAAACAAAACGATTAAAATTAATTAAATTACTCATTTTTTATTTAAAACAATATTCAATTTGATGACCATTTGCTTGTGCTAATATTGTTTCTCCAGCTTTAAATTTAGTTTGATTTGCAAAAATAAATGAACTCAATCCATCAACTACATGCTTTTCAATACTATTTAACAAATCACGACCACCTTTTTTATCATCAGCATCCTGAATAATAATTGGTAAAATTTGTGGTAAATCCATAAATTCTAATTTAATCTTATATTTTTCTCAAACAGCTGTTTGAATGGGCTGTAATTTTTGTGTAATTAATTTTGCTTTAAAATTAATATCTTTAATAAAATTAAACGGAATAATATTATTTCCAATTCGCCCTAATAATTCTGGTCGTTTTAATTCAGTTCGAAAATGATCAGATACTTTTTGAATAAATTGCTTTTCAATTTCTAAAAATGATAAATTATCATCAACTTCACTTGCACCAATATTTGAAGTAAAAATAATAAACGAATCAGAAAAAGTAACAGTTTGACCTTTATTATCAGTTAAACGACCATCTTCTAAAATTTGTAAGAATTTATCTAAAATTCGCGGATGGGCTTTTTCAATTTCATCAAATAAAAGTACACTAAATGGCTTTTCTTTAATTGCATTTGTTAATTGTCCACCTTCTTCATAACCAACATAACCAGGTGGTGCACCAATTAATTTTTGATCACTTGCTTCTTGGTTATATTCCGACATATCAAACCGAATACAATTTTTTTCATCACCAAATAAAAATTTGGCCAATGATTTTGCTAATTCAGTTTTTCCTACTCCAGTTGGTCCAACAAAAAACAATGTACCTTTTGGTTTTGTTCGTTTTGATGAATATTGAACACCTGATAATCCAGTAAAAGCTTTATAAACAACATTCTTCACTTTTTCAATGGCATGATCTTGCCCAATAACTCGTTTTTTTAATTCTTTTTCAATAGTTGCTAATTTTTCATAATTCATTTCTTCTCATGGTGAAACTTTATCACCGTATTGATAAGAATTTAATAATTTTTCAAATGGTAATCGTTCTGAAATATTGTTTGAAAACTTAATTAATTGATAAACTTCTTTTAAAGTTCATCCTTCCATCGTATCATAAATATCTTGTAATTTTAAAATATCAGTATTTAAATCTTCGGTAATTTTAAAAAAATTCTTATTAGTTAAAATGAACTTTTCTCGTTCTTCACGATTTGGTTTTGTTAAAGTAATTGTTGTTACATCTGGATTATGCAAATAAAATGACGTTGGCAATTTTCCAACACTATTAGTTATAAAAATAATAGCTGTATCAAAATCAATTATTTCTGATTGATCAAATTTTTTATCTCGAAAAGCTTTACTTAATGAAATTAAATTAACACGTTCTTCTTCACTTAAGGTTTGTTCATTAGAAAATAAATAATCAGAAAAGTCAGCAATAAAAGCAGCTTTTTTAGAACTTGCAACTAACATATTACGACGAAGAATGGTAAAAAATTCTGCTAAAGTTGGAAATTGTCCCGTTGGACCATTCTTTTCTTCATTTGCATTTTTAATTACTTCTTGACCAAAATCATATGCTTCACCTTCTTTACTCTTTTGTTGTGTTTCTACTGTTAATGTTAAATTTTTCAGATTTCCTCCGCTTAGACCATCAATCCGGTCTCACATAAAAATATCATTAAAACCTTTTTCTCTTAATAATCCAAATAATCGATCTTTTAAACCAACATAACCACTATTTGTTTGATAAATATCATTAACATTGCCTTCAAGAATAACACATCGTTTAATTCCAATTTGATTTTTTAACTTATCTAAATTACTTTTTACACTCATTTATAGTCACCTCTAACTATTTCTTTAATTATAATGTTTTTTAACCTAAAAATGTTAATTATTTCTTTTTTGATTTACTATCAATTTGAATCTTTGCTTGATTCATAATTTTATCAGGATTTAAATAAGATTTTTTCATTTCTTTTGATAAAGAAACATCATACATTGATAAATCGTTAATAAACGGTTGTTCATCTATATCATGTGCATGACCTTCATAACCTTCGAATTTATATGTAAAGCGCCCATCTAAATATATTTTAAAAATTGCCTCTTCTCCGGTTACTTTTTTTGCGTAAACAATAACTAAACTATCTTCATTTTCTTTCGTAATACGAATATCATTACTATCAACAATAAAACCACGTTTTTGAATTGCTTGTAAAATTGATGTAATACCATGTTTCCGCGCTGATTCATCTAATTGTTTATTAATAATTTGATTTTGTAATGCTAAAGCTTTTGCGTTTAAAACAGTAGTATCAGCTGCTGGTATTTGGGCAAATTCTTCTAATGCTGGAGCTAATTCTGTGTTAACAAATTTATCATCACTAATTTGTTTTTTAAAACTACTAAGATATTGTTTTTTCAAAAAATCACTTGAAGTATGATAATTTTTAACTTCTGTTTGAACAAGGTCAGAAATATACTCTGGCTTTAAATTACTGAAATAATTATTATTTTTTTTAAAAAAATTCATAATAAAAGCTTTTGATTCATTATCATCAAACATTGCTATTAATTCATGCTCTAATTGTTGATAATTTAAATTAACTCGGTTTTTTAAATTAGATAACCGTTGTTTTGTTTCATCTTCAATTACTTTTATTTTCAAAACTTCAATTTTTTGTTGAATTTCTGCTAAACGAAGGGTTTTTTGTTCCAAGAAAAAATTAACTCTTTTTGCCAATTCTAATTCAACATGTTCAACTTTACTAAATTCTTTAACTAACGGGTTATCCTCTAAATCAGTTAAAATTTGATCTAACTCAACTAAATATTGTTCAATTTGTTGACAATTTAACCCACTAGCATCAATTTCTTGTAATTGTTGTAATAATAATTTTAAATTATCTTTAACAAAGTTAATATTTAAATTTAATCGTTCAATCTTTTTTTGGTAATTATACATTAATTGTTCAACACTCATACTCATTTATATTAACACCTCTTCTAATTTAAGTTTTATTTTTTTTAAAGCATCTCGATTTTTATTATCATTGTGTTCATTTCTTGCTTTCTCACAATATAAATATAATGTTAATTCTTGATAAAGTTGCATAATTTGTTTATATTTATTTTTATCAAACACATCTTTTAAAACAAATAATTTTTCATTAATATGTTGTACAAATTGATGTTTTGTATTTAAAAGTGGAGTAATTTTTTCTTCAATTAAATTCATTAAATATAATGCTGCTTTATCAAAAGAACATAAATTAAAATATTCCTGAAATTTGCTTTCAGAATTAAACATATTTTTAAATTTAATTGCCTTATATTTTATTTCTAATTGTGACAAAGAATAAAGTAATTGAATTATTAATTCATTACTATTGTTAATATTCTTGCAACGTTCTTTAATAATCTCAACTTTATCTCATATTTCTTGTCAATGCCGTTGTAATCCACTTGTTTCTCGCTTTTTCATTTCTTTACAATACTTAATATATTCTTGAGCATAACTATATAAATTAATTAATAAAGTACTATTTTTTTTAAAAGTTGTAGTTGTTATTGCATCAAATAATTCACGATGTAAATCATTATTATTGATTGCAAAAAGAAATTTATCCAAAATTGCAAAAAGATTTTGATTTCAAATTTTTTCAATAATTGATGAATCTGCAATATTAATTAATGCTAATAATTGGTTTAAAGAAACATCGTTTTTGTCATAAAGTTCTTGCAACATATTTAAAACTTCTTTATTTGATAATAAAGTATTATTAGTTAACACTTGATAAGCTTTAATAATATTTTTTTGCAATTTTGCTTGTTGTTTCATAAGGGCAATTAAAGTTTTATGCATTTTATTAAAATAATTTGGTTTTAAATTTAAATTACTTAAAATTTGTTCAGATTGATATAAAACATTAATTTTATTATTAAAATCATTTATGGTCATACTTTTTAATATATTATCAAAAGTTTCTTCATTATTATTTAAAATATCAATTAAATAACAGTAAATAAAAATATTTTCAATTTGATTATTATGAATTATTTCATAAATATTTGCCTGTTGACGATTTATTAAATTTTTTAATCCCTCTAAAATTTTATTAAATAACAGCTGACTATACTTCGGAATAAATTTTTGTGCTGTTATAATATTACGGCTTAGAATAATAAGTTCTGTTGGTTGTAATATGTAAAGTTCAGTCTCATTTTTATCATTGATAAATAAAGTTAAAAAATTATCATTAATTGTTAAAATCGCACTAGTTAAATAAAAAATTGGAATTGAATCAGTTAAATCATGCATTGTAGTTGTCTTTTCAGCATTAACAAAAATAATACAACTAATATTATTATCATAATAATATTTATTATCTAAGACTGCTTTTGGTTTAACACTTGCTGCATTAATAATTATAATTCTCGGATTTATTAATGTAGAAGTAATATAACGCGGATCTTGCTGATAATCACTTTCTAATATATTTGTTGCTACTTTTTGAAGATTTAAATTAAAATTATCCCTTAAAGTTTTATCCATTTCGGTTAAAAAATAATCAACAATTTTTGTTTTTAAATTAACATTATCTTCAATAATTTGTTGCAATTGGTGGTCATTAATAATTTGAATTTTAATATCTTTAAAAGTGGTTAGAGACAATATAACTTCTTTTTCTTCATAAGCGTCAATCAATAAATTGTTAATTTGATTAATATTATAGTATATTTCTTGCTTCTTATTAGTACGAATTGAAGTAAATGTAGTATCAGCATTAAAAATATTATTTTTATTAATATTTAACTTGTACTTTTCTAACAAATGAAATAAATCTTCGCCATTAATAATTGGTTCTTGTTCTAAAACAATAATTAAATCATTGCTATTTTTTTCTAATAAAGATAATTGTTCATTATTTATATATTTTTCGCCCGAAAAAATATTAAAATCAAAATTAATAACTGCTTCACGATTACTATTTTTACTTAATAAATATCCCTGTTCTAATGCCGTTAACGCTTCTTTTGAAATGTAAAAAATTTCAATTGGTCGATCAATTCAATCCTGTTCAGCATAACTATTTGCTAAATAATTTAATGATGTTTGCTTATTAATTTCAATAATATTTTCTTTTTCAATTAAGTCCTTTAGACATTCTGCATAAATTTTAAAATTAAAAATTTGTAATTCATTTTGTAAAATATCAGCTAATGTTTTTTCTTTATTAGGGTAATTAGTAATAGCATTTAAAATTACATACTGAAAAAAAGCTAGTTTTTTTGGTGTTTGATAGCTAACTATTGTTTTTAATTTTTTCCAATTTTTATAAACTTTTACCATTCCTAATTTCATGTTTTTACCTCGAATTCTTATTATAATAAATCTTTTGCACTTCAAACAAGACCATAACTATCAATAATTCGTAAAATTTCATAATATGCTTTAATTGTTTTTGTAATATTTGGATTAGCAATTGTTGGAATTTCAACATCAATATTAGTAAAAAAACTAACTGCTCCAATAATAATTAACATATTTTTTGCTCTTGAAAATGCAACATTTAACCGTTCGTATTTCTTAATAAATTCTTTATTAGAATTTAATTGCTTACGAGGATTCCGAACTGTGTTAACAATAACAATTTCGCTTTCTCGTCCTTGATAATCATCAACTGTTGAAACTTCTACTTTAATATTTTTAAATTTTAAACTTTTAATAGCTCTTAGTAATTTTTTAACATGTAGACTATAAAAACTAATAACTGCAACTTTAGGTTGTTTTTTTAATTTAACTGTTAAATTATTATATCCTGCTTCAATTAATTCTAATGTTTTTATTGTTAAATCAACTTCTAATCAATTAAAAAGACTCGTACTACCACTTTCACCTTGTTCATAAACAAAATTCATATTAGTTTTATCTTTTGATGAATCAATTCAATAAATTGCTTTATTACTATCAAAAATTTTTAGACCATCTTTATTTTCAACAGTAATATAATGTTGTTTTTCATTATTTTGATTAGTTTTATCACCTAACTGCAACTGATTTTCATAAAAAACATTTACAATTCTCATAATATCTTCATGACTACGATATTGATTAGTTAGAATTTCTTTTACTGAATCATCACATTTTGAGATAATTTTTTTAAATAATGAATTAGTTACTAATTCTAAAAAATCATTATAACTATAATTTTGGTCATAAATTTCATTAATTAACGCAACATCTTCTTCTTGATATGGCATAAGTGGTGGCAATTGCCGATAATCACCAACTAAAATAACAGTTTTACCATATACTAATGGCATAAAAATTTCCATTGGTGTTAACTTACTTACTTCATCAATAATAACAACATCAAAAGCAAATTTTTTAATATCAATATCAGAAATATTATAATCACGTAAAACTTTATTTTTACTTTGTGCATATGATTGATTTGAAGTCGCAGTCATTGCAACAACATTGACACTTTCTTGTAAAAATTGATTAGCATAATTAATTGTATCTCGTTCCATCGCCGGTGTGAAATGATTAGTTTTAATATTCTCTTGTGTTAAAAAATCTGATATCTGATAATTTTTATTTAAAAATGTAATCATATTATTTACAAAATTAAACTTTGTTGCTTTTTCTTGGAGAACAAAATTAATGTCATGTTCAATTTTATTAATTTCTTTATCAATTTCATTAATTGTTCCACTAATATCTTTTACTACTAAATTTAAATTAAAAATTGTATTAATACTATTAACAATGTTTTCAACTTCAACTTTTAGAGCATTAATTTTATGATTTAATGTTCTAATTTCAATTTGTAAATAAGAAATTTCTTGCTCATATTTAACTTCATTAATTTCACTAATTTTGTTTTGATTAATAACACTTTGTTCTTCATATTTCTGTAATAATTGTTCAAGGTCATTTTTAAATGCTTCTTTCTCCTTTTGAAAAACAATATTTTCTTGTTTTAATGTAACTTGATTCTTTAATTCTAAAATTTCATTTTGAACAGCAGTTAATTGTTTCATTCAATCATCATCACGTAAGTCTTGACTAACTTGTTTTAATGTTGCTAATTCTATCTCCTTATCTCTTAACATCCTATTATCAGTAGTAATTGTTAATAGTTTTTTGTATGTTTCTGTTAATGAATATGAATCATCAATTTGAAATCCAATTTTTTTTTGCAACAACTCCACAAAATGTTTATTAAATAATCGGACAATATCCGGAGTTGAAGTAACTATTCCAGTTCAATTAATATTAACTAAGAAATCTAATAGATTACGAATATTATTAATATCAATTGTTAATTTTCGATTATCATCTAAATATTGCAATTTTTGATTAATGATTGTTTCTCGCTCAGTAGCTAATGTATTTAACTTTTGAGTATAATGTTTGTAATCATTAATTTCTTTTTCTAACATTTTAGCATTTGCTTTTAATTTTTGTAGTTCATATTTTTGATTTTCATAATCACTTCCAATTCCTTCTCATTTTGTTAAATATTGTCGTGATAAATGATCATAAATAAAACGATAATTATTAAAAATTAATTTATCTGGATTAAAATCATTAAAACGATTTTTTTTACGAACTTCATCACTTGTTAAGCGTAAAGGAATCAATAAAGGTGTTTTAAATAATCTTGTTAAAACATTGTCAATTGCAGTATGATTTTGTGAAGAAATTAAAACTTTCTTTCCTAATTTAGCATATTGATAAACTAATTCAGCAATAAATTCAGTTTTCCCTGTCCCTGGTGGACCTTGCAGTAAAAAAATATCTTGTGAGTTTAAGGCTTTTGTTATTGCTTTCTGCTGATTTCCATTTAAATTATTTGAAGCAAAAATTAATTGTTCTTCCATAATTAAGTTAGATTGTGTCTTTAATTTAATATCTTCAATATTAAAAATATAATTAATTAAATAAGGATTTGCAACATCATTTTTGCTAATTTTATCTAAAATAACATTACTACGTCGAAGTAAAGTTGAGTCCCCTTTTCCAATATAAGTTAAATAACCATAAGAAGGTATAATTTTATTTAATTCATTAAATGATATTTCATCCTCATTTTTTATTTCATAAAAGCAATTAACAATTTTATACTGCTCTAATTGATTAATAGTTACTTTAATTGTTTCATGATCAATATCACTTTCTTGCATAATATTATTTTCAAGCATATATATTTTGATTAATTTTTTTTTAAAATCATAGATATCTTTTTGCTGCATTTTTGTTTCAGAAATATTAATCCCTAAATCATAAATATCTGCTCCATCTTGAACATAACTTTCACTAAAATTAAAAGAAAATAGTGTTAATGGAACATCTTTTTGATATGTACGATTAATTTGTAAATTAGCAAGACTTAAATTGTTTAATTTTTTTAATATTGAATATTTATTTAAATTATCCAACAATAGCTCTAATTCTACAATAATTATTTCTTCAAATAAATGACTAATTGTTAAATTTTTATTAGTAAAAGTTTTTTTATCAACATATCAAAAATTATGTGATAAAAATCTTACATCATGAAATTTTTCACCAATTGGAACTGTTTTTGGAATTTTAATATATTCTGTTAATTTCCTGTTTAAATATAAACAAGAATTATAACGCTTATATTCTAAGTTTTGTTCTTGAAAGTGTAAATATTGTAACCATCGTTCTTTTTCTTCAACAAAATATGAAGTCAAAAACTTTATATTTGCAATAACATTTGAATCAAAAATAGTTCGTAATTTTGCTTCATCAATCCGAAAATTATCAGCAATTTCAAGCACTACTCCAGTAGCTAACGTTTCAAATTCTTGTTTTCTCTTTTCCATTGCTGTTAAAAAAATATTTTTAACATTAACAATGCCAATTTCCGGATCAATATCTCCTAAGATTGTTAATGATAAGTTTGAATCGAACATTTGATCTATCAAAGTAATTGATTTAAAACGAATTAAAATATCATAAAGCTTCTTTTCTGATCCTTTTTTATCTTTTTTAATTTTTGCCTGATCATTAATTAAACAAACAAAAAAATCAGCAATACAAATATTATGCTTTAAAAAAGTATCTAGGCCTTGAACTGTTGTAATTTTTTTTAACCGAAGGTTTTTAACATCATCATCAGTAAATTTACTTTTTGGATTTGTTAAAAAATACAAATTTAACAATAAATTTTTATTATTATATTTATCACCCTGAATTGTAAATTCTATCAATGTCATTTGTTCACTCTCTTATCTACATAATAATTATACTAAACTTATATTAGATAAACAAATTAAAAAAGTACATTGCAAAGCAAAATGTACTTTTTTGAAATCTATCTTTTTGAATATTGCGGTGCTCTTCTAGCCCCATGTAACCCATATTTTTTTCGTTCTTTAATACGAGCATCACGAGTTAACATTCCAGGATGTTTCAATAAAGTTTTATAATCTTGTGACGCTTCAACTAGGGCTCTTGCAATTCCTAATCTTGTTGCGCCAGCTTGTCCGGTAAAACCACCACCAGATACTTTAACACGAATATCAAATTCTGATTTTGAACCAGTAATCTCTAAAGGTTGTTCCAAATCTTGAACTAATGTTGCATATGGGAAAAACTCTAATGCTGGTTTCCCATTCACAACAACATTCCCTTTACCAGGAGTCAATACAACTTGGGCAATAGAAGATTTTCTTCTTCCTGTGCCACGATATATAACTTCTTGTTTTTTTGCCATATTTTCTCCTTTTATTTATTAGTTAATTCTAATTTAATTGGTTGTTGTGCTTCATGTGGATGTTTATTACTAGCATAAACAAATAAATTACGGAATAATTTACTTCCTAATTTATTTTTTGGTAACATTCCTTTAATTGCGTGTTCAACAGGATAAATTGGTTTTTTTACTAACATATCCTTTGCTGTTGTTCGTCTTAATCCCCCAGGATGTTGTGAATGATTATAATACATTTTACCCTTTAATTTATTTCCTGATAAATTAATTTTATCAGCATTAAGAATAATAACATTATCACCACAATCAACATGTGGAGTATAAGATGGTTTATTTTTTCCTCTTAATATCATTGCAACTTTACTTGCTAAACGTCCTAAAACTAGACCTTGAGCATCAATTACATATCATTTTTTTTCAACTTTAGTTGAATTTAAGATAGTTGTTTGTCTCATGTCACTGCCTCCTAACATCATTCCGTACCAGGGTTTAATGTATAAAGCAATAACATTATAACTAAAAATAATAGGATAATCAATATTTTAACTTGTTATTTCTAAATTTAATTACTCTTGTAATTTTCAGGTTGAGTAAATTGGAAAATCACTTAATAAGTTTTTTACTTCTTCTTGATATTTAACAATATTATTTTCAGTTGGTTCTTTTAAAGCATTATAAATTATTTCTCCAATTTGTTTAAATTCTTTGCTCCCAAAACCACGTGTTGTCATAGCTGCTGTTCCTAACCGAATCCCACTAGTAACCATCGATGATTCTTTATCAAATGGAATCATATTTTTGTTGCAAATAATACCAATTTTTTGTAGAATTTCTTCCGCCATTTGACCCGAAATTCCTAAACTATTTTTAACATCAACCATTAATAAGTGGTTGTCTATTCCATCAGCTACTAAACGCAGATTATTTGCTTTTAATGTTTCTGTTAGAACTTTTGCATTATTAATAATTTCTGCTTGATATGTTTTAAAATCTGGTTGCAATGCCTCTAAAAAACATTGTGCCTTTGCGGCAATAACATGTTCTAATGGTCCACCTTGATTACCCGGGAAAACAGCACTATTAATTTTTTTTGCTCATTTTTGCTTTGATAAAATTAAACCCCCACGAGGTCCACGCAATGTTTTATGTGTTGTCGAAGTAACAACAGCAGCATATGGAATTGGGGATTGATGTAAACCAGCGGCAATTAATCCTGCAATATGAGCCATATCTACTATTAATAAGGCTCCAACTTTATCAGCAATTGCACGGAACTTTTTAAAATCAATCTCACGTGAATAGGCACTGGCTCCAGCAACAATTAATTTTGGTTTTACTTCAATTGCAATTTTTTCAATTTCATTATAATCTAACATTTCGGTTGTAGGATCAACTTGATAACTACGAAAATCATATAATCGACCAGAAAAATTAACATTATGACCATGGGTTAAGTGACCACCTGCTGCTAAATCCATTGCTAAAATAGTATCACGTGGTTGTAGCAAAGCATAATAAGCAGCAGCATTTGCTTGACTACCTGAATGTGGTTGAACATTAGCATGTTCAGCTTGAAATAACTTCTTAGCCTTATCAATTGCTAATTGTTCAACTTGATCAACATATTCACATCATCCATAATATCGGTGAAATGGATATCCTTCAGCATACTTATTAGTTAAAATTGAGCCTGTAATAGCTAAAATTGCCTCACTAACATAATTTTCTGATGCAATCAATTCAACATGATTTTGTTGACGTTTTAATTCCAAATCAATCAATTTTTTAATTTGTGAATTCACTTCCATTATTTTCATCTCCATTTTATAACTTCTAATATCATTATATAGAGATAAATAAAAATAACTTCAATAAAAATTATTTTTAAAAATTTTAATATTGTAAATTTGCATTAGTATCTTTATGAATTAATGGGGAAACAGCCCGATATGTAATATAAATAATTGCCGAATTAAATAATACTTTGATTGGTGCCATTGCTAATCGCGTAATCATAGTTACCCCATAACCATCTGTTCCAACATTTTTATTCTGTGACACTGTTAAAAAGGCGATATCCCCTCAGGCGGATATCAAGGTGGTGACTCAATATTCATTAACAACAGCAAGCATAATAATAGCAACTAAATTTCAATAACGTTTTTTTGTTTTATCAAAATGACGATAAACAAACATAATAATTCATATAATGATAATAGTTCCCCCTGTACCAAAACCAATAATATAACTTAAAACAATTTTGCTAACTTCCAATCCAACAAATAATGTAACGGTTTCAAATGGTGAATATCATGTCATTACTTCAGCAAAAGTTCCAAAAATCAAAATAAAAATATTTGTTAACATAAATAAAACTCATTTATGCTTACCAACGGCACGATTAATTGAAGATACACAACCTGATAAAAATCCATATGAAGCAATTACAATAATATAAGCAACATGGAGATAAGAAGGAACAAATAACATAACAATTAAATCAGTAACAACCCCCGATAAAAGTCCAACGATTGGTCCAAAAATAAATCCACTAATTTTAACCATTAAACCTTCAAAAGCAATCCGCACAGGAGGAAAAACCGTAATTGGTAATGTTATTGAAATAATAATAGTAACTGTTGCTGAAACTGCTGATAACATTGTAATATACGCAATATTTTTCGTTGTAAAACGAATACCATGATAACGTTTAGGATTAATTAAATAATATAAACCACTATAAATACAATAAATAATAAAAAGAGCACCAATAACACCACTAGCAATATATGCCATTTTATTACTATATAAGATTTTTGATATATCACTAAATGATGTTAGTAGACCCATAATATCCCCACAATCTATATTAATAAAATAAATTCTCTTATCCTGTCAATATTTTACATATATCAATTATACATTACATTTTTCAATCAATTATGTTTTTTTTATTTTTTAAAAGTAAATCGTTAATTTTTACAAAAAATTGTTGATCCTTAAATAAATTGTAACTAAAGGGTGATGGGTGCGCTCCCTTAATAAGATTAATTTTATTCAAAATATATTCACCATACTGTTTTGCATAATTGCCTCATAAAACATATACAATATCATTACGAATCTCATTTAAATAAATAATTAAATTTTGACTAAAATTAGTTCAACCAATATCCTTATGACTTAAGGGCGTTTGGGCAGCAACACTTCCAATTGTATTATATAGAAAAACACCTTTTTTAGCTCAATGGTCTAAATTACCGCTAGCATAATGATCAACACCTAAGTCTTTTTTTAATTCATGAAAAATATTGACTAAACTTGGCGGAGTTTTAATACCATCATTAATACTAAAAGCTAAACCATTTGCTTGGCCTGGACCATGATATGGATCTTGTCCAATAATAACAACTTTAATATCATTAGGCTCAATTAATGTAAACAAACGAAAAATATCTGTTTTTGCAGGGTAACAAAGTTTATTTTGGTATTCACTATCAATGTTATTTAACAATTGTTTAAAATACGGTTTTTTAATCTCATTATCAAAGAACTCTCCTCAACCAACTGCGTATTTTATTCACATTTCCTTTTCTCCTATTGCATCTTAATTATAGTAAATTATTAATTTTGGTTTTTGTAAAATAATTATAACAAAAAAAGAAAAAAAGATAATATAATTAAGATAAAATAAAGATAAAAAGGAAGGTAAAAAACTTGCAAGAACTAAAAGAAACTAAATTAATTATTAATGAAATAAATATTAAAAAATTACGCTTCCTTTGTTTATTGCAAAAAGTTACTTCCAAACATGATGCACTTCAATTTATTAAAACAAATCAACAGCCAAACGCTGCTCATAACTGTTACGTCTACATTATTGGGAAAAATCAAAATATTATTCGAAAAAGTGATGATGGCTAACCAACTAATACTGCTGGCAAACTAATTTTAGAAATTTTACTTCATCACAATTTAACTAATGTTGTGTGTTTAGTTATTCGTTATTTTGTGGGAATTAAATTATGGTCTGGCGGATTAATTCGCGCTTATGCTAATAGTGTTAAAACAAACCTAAAAAAGCGGAATTAATTCCTTATTTTGAAACAAAAGATATTATTATTAAATTCACAATTAATAAAATTAAACTAGTTGATAAATATTTAACATATTATTATCAAAATTTAATAATTAATAAAAATTTTACAGAACCTATTAGCTATCAATTTTCGTTACCTAGTGAAAAAATACATACTTTCTTTTTATGAACCAGTAATAATAAAATTAATATAATTATTTCCTGGCATATAAATAATTAATATTTTTTCCAAGTTTAACAAAGCGTCGTTCATATTCAGTTGAAACATTATTTTCCGCATACTGACTCTGATATAAATTTGTTGTATAATCAACAATTTTTCAATTATTTTCTTTAAATGATTCTAATGAATAAGTAAATAATTGATTATTATCTGTTTTAAAATGAATTTCACCATTATCTTGTAAAATAATTTGATAAAAATCTAAATATATTTTATTTGTTAGCCGACGTTTTTCATGTCGCACTTTTGGTCAAGGATCAGAGAAATTTAAATATATTTTATTAATTTCTTTATGTGCAAAAATTTTTAGTAAAAAAATAGCATCAAAAACAATTATTTTTAAATTAGATAAATTTTCAGCAATTATTTTTTTTAAAGCTAAAACTAAAACTGATGGATAACGATCGATTGCTAAAAAATTTTGATTTGGATATTTTTTTGCTAATGCTATAATAAAATCCCCTTTCCCAGAACCAATTTCAATATTTAAGGGATTATTATTTTTAAAAATCATTTTTCCCCATTGTCCCTTATAATATTCTGGATTTTGAATTGCAAAGGTAAGATTCTCCATAATATATTCTGTTGCTCAAGGTTTATTTCTTAGTCTCATCTTTAAATCCTTTCCGACTGTTTTTTAATAAAGCTATTTTTATCTCATTACCAATTTCATTTTGTGGTTCATCATAAGTTCCGAATAATGAACCAAACATATAATTAATTTTTAATTCTTTTAATTTACTATATCCTAAATAACTATTAACTTGTGGTGCAATTAAAATAATATCAAGTTTTTCTGCTAAAATAATATATTCTTTAATTAAATTTTGATAATGTAAATGAATAAACATTTCACGAATAATTGTTGGAGAAAAAAAAGCATAATTAGGTTCATAATAGTACAAACTATTTAATTCCGTATCAATTGCTCCAAAATTTTTAACAGCAACTTCAATACCAATATTTTTAATTGTATTTAAATTTTTTTTAAACTTTTCAGAATCAAATCCAGTTTCCATTAAATCAAAAGTTAAAATTAAATTACCAGGTTTTACTTTTAATTCAATTAATTTTGTTGCAAATTTTTTTAAATTAAACTGATCACTACTAATAAAACTAGCTGGATAAGTAATGAATAATTTTTGTTCTAAATAATTATCTAATTTATGAAAATTTTTAATATTTAATGCCGCATTAAAACGAGCTAGCATTGTTTCATTTACAATTCCCCCAAAAGTATTACTATCTTTTCCAAATATTAAATCACTATCAACCCCATCAACTAAATTACTACTATAATGATATGCTAATGTAAGGCCATCATTTACATTTATAATTGGAGAATATAAACTAACAATTTTTTCTAACTGAATATGTTCATTTAAAACTAAAATACTACGTTTTTGGTTTGACAATTCTTTAATATTTTCTGGATCAATAAAAATAATTTGATTTGAATATTCAAGATTTAACCGATTATCTGCTGTTGCAATATTATATTCTTTTAACTTATTTAAATTATTTGATTGTAATCCATATAATGAAGCATATCCTTGTAATTTAACAATTATTTTATAATTTTTTAAAATAAAAGTAGTATTAACTTGTCGCAATAAAATTTCAAATTGTTTTAACAAATCAGTTTCTGATCGTAACTTACTTTTATTTTGTAATAAGATACTACTAATATCAGGTTTTTCAATTTGATCAAGAGGAAGAAAAATTCCAAAATGATTTAAACTTGCTTTAAAAAATAAAACATTTTGTTCTTTTCATAGTGTAAAAACTTGATGAGAAATAAGATCAATAATTTTATTTTTAACATTACTATTTAGAAATTTATCTAGTTTTTCAATATTATTAATCATAAAAGTAAAATAAATTCCACGACGAATCTTATTCTTATGAATTAAATTATAAATAGCATCATGTGCTAAAGCCTCACGAACATAACTATTGCGGTCATATTCAATAATATTTTGTAATTTTATTGCATGAACATAAATTAATTCAATAATACCACAAATACTATAAGCAAAATAAGTCATTGTAATTCACACTAAAACATATAATTCACTTACAAAGTTTTCTGACATAGCCATTCTTTTTGATTGTGCTAAAACAATAATTGAAGCCGTAATGAATCCTGTTAATGTCAATAAAGACCATCTAGTTCATTTTGTTCATTTAAAATACCAACTCACAAAAACAATTAGAAGGGTTAAAACATAAAGTACTGAAATCATAATAATATTAGGAGTACCTGTTAAAGGTAAAAAATAATTATTATTTAAAAATGGTAAAATTGCAAAAAGAAAAGTAAAAATAATAATCGTATATAAAATTGTGGCAAAGCAAGAAATAAAAACACCTATCATTCAACAAACTATTATTGGCAAAAAAATATTAATAGCAATCATTGTATTGGTTTCGCCAGTTTTTGGTGGCACAAAAAATGGGATTAATCCTTGGGCAATAATAACCAAAATTGCAAAAACACCACCAATAACAACTTGATAATAAATTGAAAAACGAGCAAAAGAATTACGCACTAAACCTCATGTAAAAATATAAATGATAAAAAAAATAATTATAAATAATAAATATACAAAAATAATATTTAAAATATTACTCATTTACTTCCACCTCTTTTAACAAACCTTGTACTTTGACAAAACAAGTTTCTTTTAATTTCTACCTTATTTTTAATAAAAATAAAAAATGGTGGAGATGGCGGGAATTGAACCCGCGTCCACAAATAACATTCTAATATCTTCTACAGTTTAGTCTAATCATCTTTTTTTCATTATTTAATAATAGGATTAGACAACTAATTAAATAATTAGATAATAAGACTTTCAAAATTCTAACATTATCAATTAGAATTTCTATTAGATTAAGACTTGAGATACGATAATAGTTAATAATCTACAATTAACTACTATTACGGCTAGCGATCCTCTAACAGCGAGGAATTAAGCTGCTAACATTGATACTGCTAATTGATTGTTCATCATAAAAGCTGGCATTTCAATTTTGTCTTCTTTTTGTTTTTTGCTTGCGTTTCTTCAAACCTAGTAGCATTATAGTCTACTAAACTACTGCCAATATTAGTAGATCATTCCTGTCGAAACCGGAACATCCCCATATAGTAATTATACTATTAAATTATTAAATAGTAAATAATAATTATTTAGTACATTTTTTTTGAAATAATTGCTTAAAATGATATTAATGGCTAATTTATTTTCCAATTTTTGTACCTAAAGTAATTCGAATTAAAGTATAGTAATCCATGATTAAACTAAAACTACTAAAAAATAAGGTAAATAATAAGAAAAGTCCCATACCTAGAATATAATCTTTTTGTAATCAAAATAATAATCGCTCAACAATTAACCTAGGATTTGTAATTAAATTATTATTATTTAAATTTAAATATTGAACATAATAATTTAAACTACTAAAAAAAATAACTAAATAACCCAAGACTAATAATTAACATTATAAGTTTTAAAAAATTAACTGTAATTGCACTATCATTTTTATTAATCTAATTTATTAAGCAAATAATACTTTACAACAAAAACTCAATTATAAAGCAAACAATAGTAAGTATACTCAAAATATAAATAATGTTATTCTGGTTTAATAAATAATTTGTTTCATTATAATTATAAACAATCAATTTTTTGATGTTTCATTGAAAAATACCAGATAAAAAAATATAAAAAGTCAAAAGAATTTGAAAGGTTTTAACAACAATTAAAGTAATCTTAAGATTCTTTTCAAAAACTAACCACCTTCAGAACTTTTAAAAATCTATTTTTTTGTTTAAAAAAAACTAATTTTTTTTGATTAATAATATTTCAATCGTAATATTATTATTTGTAAAATTTGTAAATTATAATTATTTTCTTGAATTTTACAATTAAAAAAGTTGTAATTTTATTATAAAATTTACTATTTGTTTTACAAATTAAATATTTATCTAGAAACTGAAACAAACTAATATTGTTAAAAATAGACACTTTAACTTGGTTATCATTCAAGTCATATTCACTAAAAATACTTTTTAATGTTTGGCGATTAAAATAAATAATTATTTTTCATTGATATAAATAAGTTATTATTATAAAGAATAAAATAAAAATACTAATAGCTGTTGTAATAGCATAAAAAATCTTTTGTGACAATAATCTTCATTCTAACAAATAATTATTACTAAAAGTAAAATCTGATGTTAAAAATAATAAAAACAATTGCAATAAATTTAGAATTAAACCAATGTTAATAACAACTAATAAAAAATAAAATAATTTACTAGCGATTTAACTTTAACTATTTTTTTTATTTTTAAAATGTTTTAATAAATAAATTCCTTCTCAACTACTACCAAAAAGAAGAAATAAAATATTTTAAAAATACTAAATCTGTTATACTTTTCTACTTCCTTAAGTAATGTTAAAAGAAACATGTGTCCCAACAAATTTTTTAGTTTTTAGAGAAGAGATATAATATGCCAACTTGATTAACGACAATATTTAGTGTTGTTATTATATTAGGAATTTTTGCTTGAATTGGTTTATCAATTTATCAAAAAAATAAACAAATTCAAGGAAAGAAAAAAGAAATTGAAAGAAAGGAGGATAAAAAAATGTTAGGTATGTATTTAACAACAGCAGTTAATTTTTTAACATCACCTACACCTAAAACTATGTCTGATAGTATGAGTGGTACTTGAACTGGTTTATCTAGTGCATTATGAAAAGTTAAAGAAACATATTCACAAGCATATCACAAGCATATTATACTAATAATATAAAATTAAAAATTAGATTTTAAAAAGTAATATTTGCACAATTAGGAATATTATTTGGATTTTCTGATGGAGGTTATATAGGCAATGATAAAGATATTATATTAGATATTTCTAACCCAAATGTTTTAGGTATTAGAAATAAAGGAGATAGTCCAGTTAAAATTTCAATAAAACCAAGATAAAAATAAAAAGAGATGTAAAATATCTTTTTCTATTCTCCGTTAACTTTTATATTACCATTTTCATCTAAAATTAATTCAGGATCTTGTGTATCTAAATTTCAACGATAAATTGATTTTATATATGTACCATTATCATTTTTTCAATATCAACGGCGATTTGGAAATTTATTTTCTTGAATAAATAAATCTGTATAATGTGATGATAAAAATTCTAATACAAGTACACATTCATTATGTTTATCTAAAATTTTATTGTGTTGTAAATCATAATTTTTAAATTTAATTAATCTTAAATTATCATTTTTATCACCACGCCAAACAACAAAATAATATTTATTATCAACATTATTAAATGGTTTTTCTTGTGGTGCTATTCATTCTAAGTTATATTTAATAGTTTCATCTATTATATTTATTTTGTTTTCTGCTTTTAGTTTTGTTAATTCTTTCTTTGTATATTCTTGTGGTGTATTACAAGCAACTAAACTTGTTGTACTTGTACCTACTAATGTAATTGCACCAAATAAAGTCAATAATCTTTTCATATGTATGTCTCCTTATTTTATTAATTATTTATATAATATTCCAAAGAAAATTCCAATAATTAAAAAAAATAATTACTGTGTAAATTCAGATTTTTTTAGTTATATCTTTTATATTTCATTTTTTTGACTAAATAAAATAATACCGTAAATTAATAATGGAATGCCTATTAAAATTGGTAAAGTTAAAAAACCAAAGACCATAAAAACAATTACACGTTTATTTAAATTATTCATTTGTATTCTCCCTTTTTATTTATTAATTAAATTATACAATAAAATATAAGTAATTGTAAATACCTTAATTACTTGTTTTAAGGGGGTATATGCACCTTTTTCTTTAATAGTTTCAATTTCATCATTTTTATTTTCAGTAGATTTTTCAATCATATCTTTAATAAAATTAGTTGGTGAAACTGATGGTTGCTCTTGTACAAACAAATCAGGTTTTAATTCTTTTAAAGTTTGCATTTTTCAGTTAAATAATTACCACTAACTTTTTCTAAATTAGTTTTAATATCTTCAATTTTAGTAGATTGAACATCTTTAAATGCTTTTGATTCATATAATTCATTAGCAACTTTTAAATAGTCTTCTTTTGAAATAGTATCTTTTCTTTTTTGTATTCCCTAAATAATTTGTTTTGTTTCATTATGAAATTCATTTAAAATATTATCTGCGATTTCTTCATTTAAACCTTGTTAAATTAATTGTTATTTTGTAATTGCCATTTTTATAAACCTCTCTTTTTTTATTCTTGTTCGAATAACAATTCAGCATAAATCTTTTTTAAGGCGGAAAGAAAAAACCGTAAATTACTTTTTTGTTAAAAGTATAAACTGTTAACTTTATTTTACACTATTATTTTAGTAATATAATACTTTTTATATATAATTACTAAACAAACAATATAAAAGTGTTATAATAAAATTAAGTATTTAAATATGGGACAGTACTCAAAATGGACAAGAGAATATTCTGCTAAGATGTTAGGTCGGGAAACCTATGTGAGAGCTCTAGTCTTTCCTGTTCCGCTGTTTAATAAAAAGTAAATATAAAAAAGAGATTTAATATCTCTTACTTGAAATTATTATTTATTGATATACAATTACTAATAAGAATAATGTCTGTTTATTTTTTTTTATTTAACTAAGGTAATAATATCATATTATTTTGCTAATACAATATAATTTGTAATAATAAATACTATAAGTTAATATATTTCATTGCTAATATACACCTGATGAAATTAAAAAATTAACTGATTTTACACTTAAAAACCTTAGATAATAAGGGAGTGAAATATTATGGCAACAATTAATTTGCCACAAGTACCTTTTACATTAAAAGGTAATACAACAAATCAAAAAGCGATGTTGATATGCTTAATGCTTTATTGCGTAGCCTTTATATAATGAATATGCAAGTATTATGCAGTATGCAACAGCAACTGCTGAAGAAGTTGCTTGATTACCAAATGCAGGACAAGCATTATATAATTTAACTCATCGTGTGGTATGACAAAATGATTATTCATTACCAAATGGTGGAACAACTCAAACTATGGAATTAACAAGAATTCCAGTTCCTATTGATAAAAGATTTAATTTAAAATTAATGAATGAAGCATTTTACTTAGCATTAATAGAACAAAAATATTAAAAATGGTGTTATTGCTGATGCTATTTCTAGTGTTGTACAAAATAAATTTGTTAATTTAGAATGTGAATTAATTCAGGCTATTTATGATTATTGTTTAGCAGATGGTCAATATGAAGTAATTCCATTTCGTAGTTATACAGCAGATAATGCTGATGGTGCTAATTGTGCTTTTTTTACATTAAATTAAACATTGATTGAATTAACAAATCAAATTAGTAATTTATATTTTGGTTTACCAAATGATAAAATGTTTATGGTTTTAGGACGAAGAGGATATTTATGATTAACACCTGCTTATTTAAAAGTAATTTGTTCACAAGCTCAATTAAAAGCAATGGTAAATGGTCAATTATATGAAAATAAAGCAATGGGTATCCCAGTATATAAAAGTTTTCATTTAGAAAAAACATATACAAAAGGACAAGTTAATCGTGATAAAGGTTATGATTTTACTAATGTAAATGTTTTAATTATTAATAAGTAAGTTTGAGCATATCCAATTAATATGGATACTATTTAACAAGTTTTAGATAATGATACTGATAACCCTAAGTGAATTGGTAAAGTTCAATATGCAACACCAACAATTTTATATCCAAAAACATGTAAAATTATTTTAGAAAGACAACCAACTCAATCATAAATTACGCAAGCAATTAATAATTTAAATAAAACTTATCGAGTTCCGATTGACTATATTATTGGTAAACTCGCTTTATCAACAGTTATTACAGTACCTAATTTAGGTCAAATAACAATGGCTGCTGATACCCCAAAAACAGCAGAATTATAAACTTCTATTAAAGTAAAAAATACTAATTATGCATTTTGTAATCGAAGTACAACAAATCAACTTTGAAAGGAGTTGTTTTTTATTGAAAAGAAACATTATTTTATTTTGCGGTCCTTAGTAATTAAATATCGAAAAAATATTGTTATTAATACTGTAAATAAAATAGTAATTAATAATGTAAAAGAAAATGAATAAATTATCCGAGTAATTTATTAGCGGTAATTTATTCAATATTGTTTATTTTGAGCGTAGCGAACACGCAAAGCGTGACACGATATTTTTAGAGAGGAGATGTAATATGCCAACTTAATTAACGACAATATTTAGTGTTGTTATTATATTAGGGGTTTTTGCTTGAATTGGTTTATCAATTTCTCAAAAAAATAAACAAATTCAAGGAAAAAAAGAAAAAAGAAATTGAAAGAAAGGAGGATAAAAAATAATGTTAGATATGTATTTAACAACAGCAGTTAATTTTTTAGCAAATACACCTAAAACTATGTCTGAGGGTATGACTGGTATTTGAACTGGTTTAACTAGTGCATTATGAAAAAGTTAAAGAAGGTATAACAAATATTTTACCTGAGATAATGGTTTTTTTAGGTGATGCGTGAATTATTTTAATTCCGTTTGCAATTTTTTTGATTATTAAAGTATTAAACTTTTTCCATGTTATGGTTAAAGGATTTTAGTATTTATTATTTATCATATATTTTAACTGTGGCACACTAGTTTTATATGTGATTTGATGTAAAAAATGAATTTATTAAATAGAAAAATTAACTTATTATATTTACTATTAAAGTTTTGGCATTCTGTATGATGAAGCGGAAAAAAGCAACCCTTCAACAAGAGTTGCTTTTTTCCGCTTCATCATACAGAATGCCAAAAATTAAATTATTTAAGGTCAACTGAAGCTCCAGCAGTTACTAATTGTCCTTTAATTTCTTCTGCTTCTTCTATTCTTACTTTTTCTTTAATTACTGCTGGTAATTTATCAACAATTGCTTTTGCTGCCATTAATTCTTTTCCAGTAATTTCTTTAACTAATTTAATAATTGCAACTTTACTTGGTCCTGTATCTGTTAACACAATATTAACCTCTGAAGGACCAGCTGCTGCTCCTGCTTCTGCGGGAACAGCAGCAACTGCAGCTGCAGCTACAACACCAAAATGATCTTCAATTGCTTTTGCTAATTCATTTAATTCCGATAATTTCATTTCTTCTAATGCTTTAATAATATCATCTTTTGATAATGCCATAATATTTTCCTCCTCATTAAGATTTTTATATAAAATCTTTGAATAACATAACTAATTATTCAGTTTTTGTTTTAGCAATTTCTTTAACTGCTATTGCAAACATACGTAATGGGTATAGTAAACTTGCTCCAAACATTGATAATAATTCATCTTTTGTTGGTAATGCTGCAATTTCAACAATTGCTTTTGTATCTAAAACTTTACCCTCATAAATTCCAGCTTTTAATTTTATTGCTGGATGTATTTTTGCAAATTTTGCTAAAGTTTTTGCGGCAGTCATCTGTTCACCTGTACCAAACACAAAAGCATTAGGACCTGTTAAAAATTGGTCTAATTCAGCAAATCCTGCCTCTTTAGCAGCCAAACTTACTAAGTTATTTTTATATACTTTAATGTTTACATCTTGTTTTGTAAGCATTCTTCTTAGTTCTGTAAATTCAGCAACCGTTAATTTTTGATATTCAACAATAACTGCTGAATTAGAATTTTTAAAGTTATTAATAATTTCATTAACAACTGCTGTTTTAATTTTCATTGCTGGATTCATTCTTCGCCTCCCTATAATAATTTTAAAAGCAAGGGCAATTAACCAAGTGGATTAATTGCCTAAAACATTATTTAAATAATATAAAAACATGTCATTGTTCTATATCTCAATAATGCCTCGGCAACATAATTAAGATTTAATAAAATCCGTTGCTGTCTATGGTATTTTGATGACTATGGTACAATACCGATTAACATAATATTATAATTTTTGTTAAAAGTCAAATAAAAAACGTTATTTTAAAAAATTTTATTAATCTTGTTTTACTTTCGGCTTATTTTCTTATACCAATATTTATTCCACAGTCATGTACTCAAACAATATATCCCAACTACACCAAAAAAAAATAAAAAAACATATCCTAAAATTTCAACAACCAAAGTGTATTTTTGTTTTACTGCAGGTGAAACAACAAGTTCTTCGTAAACTTGAAAAATAAAAGGACCTTCATTATTATTAATAAAAATATTATCATTTTCGTCAATAGTAATTGTATGGACAAAAGTTCCAAAAATATTAGTTTTTCCAACCTGTTTTGTTTTATTTTTTAAAAAAACACTCCAGCAAGTATTGTTGAATAATAAACATTATTATTTTTGTAAACAGTAATAGATAACGCTGTTTTATCAAATAAACCAATCTCTCTTAATTCTTTTTCAATACTTGAATACACATAATTACCAAAATAAATGTTATTTTATTTATCAACAGCAAACGCATAAATTAATTCATTAAGTTTATTTTCCTCAGCTAAACTATATTCATTATTTAATTTTTGAATTGAAAAAAAATAGCTTCATCAGTAGTAAAATATAAATTATCGTTGTGGTCAATCACTAAAGCAAAAACTTTTCTAGCAACTTTATTATCACTATTGTTATCATAAATAAATTTTTCAAGTCTAGTTGAACCTGATAATAAATAATAAATTCCAGCAAAAGCCTCTAAATACAAAGTATCATTACTGTCTAATGCAAGAACAGTAATATTATTATCAACTAATTAATCATTTAAACCCTCAATTTTAACAATTGTTCCATTATTACCATCATAAATATATACTTGATGATCTTCGTTTACATAATAAATATTATTTTTTTAATCAACTGTTAAAGCAATAACATTATCATCAATTCCATTATTTTTTTTTGCTTTTGTTGTATCATTAAGCAAAAAATAAATTCCCCGTGAAGTTTAAAAATAAACTATATTATTAGAAATTTTAATTGCATTACGAGAAATATTGTCAAGTCCTTCAATTCTTGTTTGAATATATTGTTTTTCATTAAAACTAAATGGAGTATTACGAATATGATTAGGAACTTTATTAAAGGTTAGATTTTGAGTAAAAATAGAACTTGCAATAATGCAGAAAGTACATATCTTTTTCATTGTTAATTTTTCCCACTTTCCTAACAATTAATTTTATTTATCATAAATTAGGCTAACACAATATCTAAATATTTAGTTTAACAAAAAAATAATAAGAAATTAATAAATTTAAAAAATGTTATTTAATTAAATAACATTTTTTTATTCCATTGTAATATTTATTAAATTATTCTTTTTAATTTTTCAAATATCTACTCCAATTAATGAAATTAAAATAAAAACGAATTGCTAATGTTGCTATTGAAACAACATAAGATGAAAAGGAAGGAATTAATAACATTCCGGTACTTTTAAAAACAATATGAGCAATGACATTCCATAATAATTGGGTAATAACATAATTTAAAACATAACCTAAAACAATTGCAATAATTTTTCATGTTGGATATCCAAGGACTTTTAAAGTTAAGATTGTACGGCAATTTTAATCAAGCACCATAGCAATTAAGACTGATAAAATTAAAGCAACAATGACAATTGTTAATCCTTCTAAAATATTAAGAACATCCCGGACAGTTCGCATTTCTTGTGAATAATTTTCTTGTAAAGTATCAAATTGTCATATTTTGTTAAGGCCATTTAATAATTTTAAATTTGTTATTAAGTCTAATGGATTTTTAAGATTCGGTTTTTTATTATCAAACATTGTAAAATCATAATTATCGTTTGATGAAAATGACGAAATAATATAATAAGGCTGCAAGGTTACTCCCAATGGACTATCTAGTGATACAACAACATTATAAAAATTTGGTAAAAATTGTTCTCCTTTTTTAGTTAAATTAACTCATTGGTTCATAACCATAACTAATAAATCTTGATTCATATAAATATTCCCCGAACTAATATCAGCATCATTTGAACCAATCATTTTAAAAGCAACCGGAACATACCCAATAGCATTTGTAATTTGAACATTTAATTTAAAAATATCCTCAGAAACTAAATTCATCGATTGATAAACCCGTTTTGCTAAAAGAACTGGTATTGGTTCATTAATTGAAACATTTGGGTCATTACCAGTAGGGTCCTGAACTAATTTTATATCCAAAGACTTCTTTTTGGGCAATATCACTTGGTGTCGTCTTAGAACGATAATTCAATAATTGATTACACTCTGTTTCATCACTTGTTAACCCAACAAAATTTAATTGTGAAACTTGATTTTTTGAATTTTTAGTATCATCTGGACTTCAACCTGCTGATAAGAAAACATATGGGAAATCATAATTTTTATCATAAACCATATATGCTCCTAAATAAATATTTTGGGTATTGACCATAACTAGCAATTAAATATGATTTAATATCATTCTTAAAATAACGGAAAAAATCTTTAACAATTCCTTGCGCCATTACTCCTGCATCCAACTGGAAAATTAACAAAAAGGACGAAAAAACTAAAACAATTAATACCATAATTTATTTTCCTAAAGATTTTAGTGCAAAGGTAAATGATAAATGAACATTTAATGTTCATTCAAAATGAGCATATTTACGACCTTTTTTTCGTTTTTTAGTACGAAAAATTAAATTAGAACCTTTTAAATCATAAATTAAATCCAAAGCTGTCCAACTTAAAAGAATAAATGATATTAAGAAAGACATCCTAAATAAATATAGTGGAATAAAAATTGTCGCTGAAACAAAAATTAGTGGATTAAAATAAAATGATGATAATGGTAATACTATTGAATATAAATTTGAACCAGTAAAATACATTTGCAGAGGAATACTTAAAGCTCATCATAATAAATAACCAATTAAAGTTGTAAAAATAATGTTAAAAGTAAAAATAAATGATAATTCAAAGCGATGATATCCTAATGATTTTAAGACTACAAATTGTCGTTTTGCATTAGTAATATCTTTTTTAATGAAAAAAGCAATAATAAATAAAATAATAATTTAACAAGCAACAACAATTGAAGTATTAATAATAAAACCAGTATTTGTTAACATCACAACTTGTACCGGTAATGATGCTTCAAAAGCGACAATTGCATTATCAGGCGCTACAAAATAATTGCTTAAAACTTTTCTTAATAAAGTTATTTTTTGTGGTTCAGTTAAATTACCATTAACATTAATAAAACTAGTAATTTTTTCAGTTCCATTTGAAAAATTTTGCTTGATAGCATTAAAATTAATAACATTCATAAATAATACTGAACCATTTTTTAAATTAATAATTTTATGACCAGTAGCAAGAGTCGATAGACTTACTAAATCATGATAAATATTACTTAACTTTGCCACATATCCAATAATATTAAATTGTAAATTTTGACTATTTCCTAAATTAAAGTGTCCACCAAGTTTTAAATGATTATAATCAGCATATTGTTTATTTAAAATAATCTTATTTTATGTTAAATCACTAATATGTTCTAATTTTATTACTTCAAAAAGACGATTAAACGGAGTAAAAAAAATATTATTACCTCGTCAACCATCACCGTTATATAATAAATTTTTATTTTTGTTAACAGCAGTAGCATTAAAATATTGCTTATCTTTTGCTAAATTATTTACATTAAATTGATAACCAACATTAAAACTAAGTTCTAAGCCAGCTTTGTCACCATTAATTAAATCATTTAAACGACTTTCATCTGGATTATGAATAATATAACTTAAAAAGCAGCAGTAAGATTTTTATTAAAATTTTTAACTAATGCAGTAAAAGAATCTGTCCCCATTTCTGGGTTTAAGTATGATGGTTCTTTTGTTCATTTACAAATTTCAGAATTAATTAAATCAAAATTTAACCCTAAAACATCAGCACGAATATTATTAAATGTTAAATGCTCAGCATCAATTTTTGACTCATCATAAAACTGAGCTAAAAAAGTACGATTATTTTCAATATTTTTTGTTTCATTTTTACACATTATTATCAATATTTAAACTATCTACTCGAATTTCATATTGATAATGAAAACTATTTTTCTTAATATCATTTAAGCCATTTTTAACTTGAAAAACAGTTGAAAAAAGAGTTGTAAAGGTTAAAACTGCACCAATAATAAACAAAATTAACCCAATAAATTGAGTTATTTTTTTTGTAAACCCTCGCATAGCCTCTTTTGCAAGATTTCACATATTATCCACCCATTCCAAGAATCACTAAGTTAATTATATAAAAAAACAGTACAAAGAAATTATCCAAAGTAATAAATTAACCAAACTAAACAAAAGCATTTAACCACTAATATAAAAATAGTTTTTAAAGAAAAATATAAACTTTTTCATTATTTAAAATACCCAACTATCTCAAAAACCATTCACAAGAAAAACCAAGTAAAAAACCAAATCACAATTCAAACACCAACCATTAAAATTAAATATTAATTTTGCGTTAAATTCCACATTGTAATACTTTCAATATTTGTTTTATCTATAAACAAAAATATATGAATAAAAAACTATTTTAATTTAATTCAATCATTTTGCATTTTTAAAAACTCCACATTTTTTGAATAAGTTTAAAAAACATTCCAAAAAAAACAATAAATAACACAAACTATATAACATATAAAAACTCAGGGGAATTTGAACCAATAATATAACTAAAAAATTGAACTCAATAATCATATAAACTCATTTAATTTAAACTTTCTAAATCATTAATTAATTCTTGTACTTTTTCAACACTTCAATTTGTTAAATTATTATTGTTATTATTTGTTTTTACTTTTTTAGATTCACTTGAAAATAATGATTTTTTAATTTTGGTAAAATAATTTTGTTTATATTGATTATATAAATTAATTAACGCTGTTCCAGTTAAATATTTTCAAATATTTCGAATTGCAAGTACAAAGTGTGGAAAATCTTTATCATTTCAATTCAATATTGAAAAATAAATAAAAGAACTTAAAAAAGCAGAGCCAACTAAGACAACTAAAAAAGAAAGTGAACTTAATAAAAAAATATCTTTAATAAAATCTATCTATATTTGTTTAATAAACAATGTTATAAATAATGTTCGTATAATGTTTATTTATTGTAATAAACACTGATTATTAACAATGTTATAAAAAATGTTAATATATTGTTTATTTAATGTTTAATAAACACTGTTAATAAACATTGTTAAATATATAAAATAATAAAAATTGGCACACTGAAAATAACTATTAAGAACTTTAATAGTAAATATAATAAGTTCATTTTTCTATTTAATAAATTCATTTTTTACATCAAATCACATATAAAAACTAGTGTGCCACAGTTAAAATATATGATAAATAATAAATACTAAAATCCTTTAACCATAACATGGAAAAAGTTTAATACTTTAATAATCAAAAAAACTGCAAACAGAATTAAAATAATTCACGCATCACCTAAAAAAACCATTATCTCAGGTAAAATATTTGTTATACCTTCTTTAACTTTTTCATAATGCACTAGTTAAACCAGTTCAAATACCAGTCATACCCTCAGACATAGTTTTAGGTGTATTTGCTAAAAAATTAACTGCTGTTGTTAAATACATATCTAACATTATTTTTTATCGTCCTTTCTTTAAATTTATTTTTTCTTTTTTTCCTTGAATTTGTTTATTTTTTTTGAGAAATTGATAAACCAATTCAAACAAAAATCCCTAATATAATAACAACACTAAATATTGTCGTTAATCAAGTTGGCATATTACCTATCTTGTCTAAAAACTAAAAAATTGAAATTTGCAAACTCGCTCCGCTCGTTGTTGCTTCGCTCCATTAAAAACACTATTGGACAAATTATCCGCTAATAAATTACGCGTAATAATTTATTCTTTTACTTTTTAATTTCAATATCTTTTGCAATCTTATTAACAGTATTAATAACATTATCTTTACCATACTTTTTCACTAGCAACCGCAAAATAAAATATTGTTTTATTTGCATAATTTCAACTCCTTAATTAAAAATATTAAAAAAAATTTACTTTCCAAAACTGTAAAAACCAAAAATACAAAATGTGTGTAATTTCTACAAATTGATACCCCACACCATCTAGCACAATTAATTCACCATCTAAATGGTCAAAAGTTCCTAATCCAAAATTACCTTGCTTTAATAATGTCACAAGCTTAATCATACCGTCAAAATTACCAGCAGCTAAACTTATTATTGTTGAAAATTGATAAACATTACTAAATTTTTGAATCATAACTAATAAAACTCCTTTTTCTAATAAACTTTTTGTTGAAATTGTTTATTAACATTATTTAAACATAAAGTTAAAGAAAAAAACATTTCATTCTTGAAATGTTTTTTATGCTTTACCTTTGCATCCAAATCATGATATTAATTCATCAAATGTTGCTTTAATTGCTTCATATCCAGGTTTTAATAATTTTCGTGGGTCAAACCCTTTCCCATTTTTTGGTTTGTCTTTTCCCTCTTCAATATATTTTCTTGTTGCAGCAGCAAATGCAATTTGTAATTCAGTATTAACATTTATTTTACTAATTCCTAATGAAATTGCTTTTTTAACTTGTTCTCGCGGAATTCCACTACCACCATGTAAAACCATTCCAATTTTTACAGCAGCTTGAATATCTTCTAAAGCTTGAAAATTTAAACCTGGCCATCCAGTTGGATAAGGACCATGAATATTTCCAATTCCTGCAGCAAGAAAATCAATTCCTGTTGCTACCATTTCCGCAGCTTCTTTTGGATCACCAATTTCACCAACGCCAACTACACCATCTTCTTCTCCACCAATTGTACCAATTTCAGCTTCAACTGATACACCATTTGTTTTTGAATAAGCTACTACTTCTTTTGTATTTTTTAGATTTTCAGCAAATGGGTGGTGGCTACCATCATACATCACTGAGGAAAAACCAGAATCAATTGCCATTTTACAACTTTCTATTGATTGACCATGATCTAAATGTAATGCTACTGGAACAGTAATGTCTAATGAGACTAATAACGCATTAACCATCGCAACAACTAAATTATAACCTCCCATATATTTAATCGCTCCTTCTGAAGCTCCTAAAATAATTGGTGTTTTTGTTACTTGTGCAGCTTCTAATAAAGCTTTTGTTCACTCTAGGTTGTTAATATTAAAATGACCAACAGCATATTTATTTTTATGTGCTTTTTTAATTATTTCACTAGCATTAACTAATCTAGCGTGATATTTTTCTCCCATAATTCTTTTCCCTTCTAATATAAAATATTACAATAATATTATAAACTTTTTATTTTAAAAAATAATATAAAAAAAGGAATTTATTAATATTTACCTAATTTACTAAAATTTACCAAAAAAAAGAAAAAAAATATAATTTTTAGAATTATTATCCTCTTTTTTAAAAATCCCGTGTTATAAATAAAGTACTATATGGCAACATATAGTAAACAAACAGAGCTTATCATTACATGATGGATGGGCCTCCTAAAAGATAATACCCAAAGATAGGTATTTGTTAGTAAATATTTTTTCATAGTTTTTTCTAAAGGGCATTTCTAAACAAGGAATGCCTTTTTATTTTAATTTTTGACAATAATTACAAAAATAAGTTCCTCGTCCATTGATAAAAATTTTATCAATTAATTTATGGCAATTAACACATTCCATTTTATTACGCCCATGTACTTTTAATTGTTGTAAAAATTTACCATCCATTCCTGGTCCAGGATGATAAGTTGCAATGGTTGTTCCTCCTTCATCAATGGCTTTTTGTAAAACTAATTTTGTATTGTCAATAATATTTTGATAATCTTGATCAACTAAATTTTTTGTTCTTTCACCAGGATGAATTTTAGAAGCAAATAAAATTTCATTGGCATAAATATTTCCAATTCCAACAATAACATTTTGTTCCAATAATGTTGTTTTAATCGGCTGTGATTTATTTTTCCAAGCATTTTTTAAATATGAAACTGTAATTTTTTCATCAAATGGTTCATATCCTAACTTATTCAATGGTGCTTGTTGTAAATAATCATTTTTATTATATAAATGCATTGTCCCAAATTTTCTTGTATCAAGATAACGTAATTGAAATTGATGATCAAGTTCAAATAAAACCATAATATGTTGTCATTCTCCAGGTTCATCTTTTAGTGTAAAATAATATTTGCCTTCCATACGTAAATGACTAATTAAAACATAATCATCCAATATAAATAGTAAATGTTTACCCATTCGATTAATTCTATTAATTTTTTGTTTAACAATTTTTTTTATAAATTCCTTTGAATCAAGAGGATACTTTATTATTTTATTTCAAAAAAATTGACAATCAGTAATTGTTTTTTCAACAACATGTTTTGTTAAAATACGACGGACCGTTTCAACTTCTGGTAATTCTGGCATATTGTTCCTTCTTTCTTAATTAATAATTTAATTTTATTTTTATATCTAATAAAAATCAAGATGCTAATAAGTAATTAAAATTATAAAAAGTGATATGATTTAATTTTATTTTAAATCATATCAACTTAAACCAGTTTTCATATCAACTATTAACTTTACATCTAATTTAGTAGAATCTTCCATCAATGTTTTAACAATTTTTTGCACTTGAATTAATTCAACTTGCGGAATTTCAAAAATTAATTCATCATGAATTTGTGCAATAATTTTTGCTTTTAAATTTAATTTTAAAAATTCTTGGTCAATATTTTTTAAAGCAATTTTAATAATATCCGCTGCACTACCTTGAATTGGCATATTAATTGCAATCCGCTTTCCAAATTCACGTTGCATATAATTACGGTCATTAATTTCTGGGACATAACGTTTCCGATTAAAAATTGTTGTAACATAACCATTTTGTTTACAAAACTCAACTTGTTTATCAATAAAAACCTTAATTGTTGGAAATTGTTGATAATAATTATTAATTATTGCTTTTGCTTTTGCAACAGAAATATTTAAATCAGTTGCTAAACCAAAATCACTAATTCCATAAATAATCCCAAAATTAACAGCTTTCGCACTACGACGAATATTTGGTGTAATTTCATTTTTTGATAAATTAAAAATTTTCATTGCAGTATTAGTATGAATATCTTCATTCTTATTAAAAGCAGCAATTAAATCTTGGTCTTTTGACATATGTGCTAAAATTCGTAATTCAATTTGTGAATAATCACAAGATAATAAAACATTATTTGGCGATGAAACAACAAAAATTTTTCGTACCTCTTTTTGAACATCATCACGAATACTAATATTTTGCATATTAGGTTCCACAGATGAAAGCCGACCAGTATTTGTTAAGGTTTGTTTATAAATTGTATGAACTTTCCCATCAGCAAAAATATATTTTTCCATCCCTTTTAAATAAGTTGAATATAATTTTTTATACTTTCGATGATCTAATATATTTGGAATAATCACATGGTTATTTTTTATTTTTTCTAATGCTTCTTGTGCTGTTGACCCTTTTTTCCTATCAGGTAATGAAAGATCTTGAAATAATAATTCTGAAATTTGTTTTGGTGAATTAGGATTAATTTCTTTTTGTGCAATATCATTAATTTCATTATTTAATTCTTGCACAATTTTTTCAATTCGTAATGTTTGTGTTGTTAATTCATCTTGGTTAACTTTAACACCATTAATTTCCATTCGTGCTAATGCAAAAGCGGTTGGTAACTCAATCTTATAATATAAATCATATTGCTGATTAGATTTTAATAACTCAATAATTTTTTGTCTTAATTTATGAATGTACGCTGCTTTTTCACCAATAAAATGACTTAATTTAATTACATCATCAGGAATTTGTTTTTTAACCCCTTTACCATAAAATAATTCATCAGTCAAAATTTGTTTTTTTTCAAATAAATTAATATAAGTATCTAAACTATTTTTTGCATTTGAATTATAAACATAACCAGCTAGCATCATATCATATTCAATATTTTGAACAAAAATATTATCACGAGCTAAAGCAACAATTAAACTCTTTGAATGATAAGTTAACTTTTGATATTTAGTATCATTTAAAAATTGATGTCATAGTTTATCATGCTTTGCATGAATATAATCAAAATAAAAAACATTTTTCGAATTAACAATTCCAAACCCAATAATTTCTGCAGTATGATAATTTTCATCTAATAATTCTAAATAAACAGTAGTGTTATTTTCATTAAATTCGGAACATCATTCTTCAATAATTTTTACTGTTATATTTGAGTTTTCGGTACTATTATCTTGATTATTAAACAACTTTGTTACAAATGAATTCATATTATATTTTAAATAAAATTGCATTAATTTTTCTTGATTTGGTGAAAAATGAGTAAAAGTAAAATGTTCTAAATTAATATCGCAAAAAATAGTAGCTATCTTTTTGCATAATAATGCACTTTCCTTATGATTTAATAAATTTTGTCGTAATGCACCCTTAATCTGCTCAATATTATCATATAAATTTTCAATTGAATGATATTCCTTAATTAATTTTATTGCTGTTTTTTTACCAACCTTTGGAACACCCTTTAAATTATCAGAAGGATCACCCATTAGCCCTTTTAAATCAGGAACTTGTAATGGTGTAATTCCCCATTTTGTTATTAAAGCTGTTTCATCAATAACATCAGCACTGTCGCCTTGACGTGGCACTAAAATATTTGTTTTATTAGTAATTAATTGATATAAATCTTTATCACTTGAAAAAATATCAACATAAAAATCTTCTTTTTCAGCCAGAACTGCTAAACATCCTAATAAATCATCAGCTTCATATCCTTCTTGCTCTAAATATGGAATTTGATAACTATCTAAAAATTCTTTTACAATTGGAAATTGTACAATTAATTCATTTGGCGTTTTACTCCGACCATCTTTGTAGTCAAATAATAAATCATGACGAAAATTCTTTTTTCCTTTATCAAAAGCAACAACAACACTATAGTAGTTATTTGTTTTTAATATTTTATTCAACATATTGGCAAATGCATAAACAGCATTTGTTGGTGTTCCATCGAAACTCTTTAACATCTCGCCATTATACGCTGTGGCATAAAATGCTCTAAAAAGCAAAGAATTTCCATCAATTAACAATACTTTTTTCATTTTACAATCTCCTCATTTACGTTCAATTATAGCCTAATTTAATTTTAAAATATACTTTAAAACTAAATTATCAAGCCAAAAAAGCACCGCCACTACCAGAAAGCATTACATTTGAATATTTTTGCTTTAGTGTAAGATAAAATTTTTTTAACTCTGGATTAATTTTAAAAGCGGGCTGTTGTAACATATTAAAATAAAGATTATTAATTATTTTTTTTGTTTTATAGTATTGATAATTATGGTCAAATTCTTGATAAACCTCTTTTGTGATTGATGATATTCTTGAATCAATAATTTTAAGATTTGGAATTTTATACTTATTAATTTTATGCATTGTTAAATACTTAATTTTATGACCATAACCAGAGATTATTGCTGGTTTTTCTAAATAAAAAAATAAAGCATCGGAACTAAGACTTTGAATTAACTTTTTAATTTTCCAAGAATAATAATTAATATTAAAAAAATAACAAATAAGTTTAATCATTGCAACAGCATTACTAGCAGAATAACCAAGACCAGAACCAATAGTTGTATTTTTAATTAAATTAATATCAACTGGGGTTGATTTAAACTTAGGGAACATAACAACAAATTTATTATATGCTTCCAAAATAGTATTATTATTTGAATCTAGTTCTTTTTTATTACAAGTAAAAATTGTTTGTTTACCTTGATAAGGCAATAACTCAACAAAATCATATTCTTTCTTATAAGGAAAAATAATACTTTTAATATGGTGCATTTTTTTAAATTTATGTTTGTGAAAAACCTCTAAAGTTAAATTAAACTTACCATATGATCTAATTTTCATTTTTATAGTTCTCCCTTAATTTGTTTAATTTCATTATATAAAAAATAAAAATCATTTAAACTTAAATTTTCTGAACGTAAATTTAATGCATAGTTTAATCTTACCAAAATATCTTCGGCTAAAATTTTATTTTTAATAATAATTACTAAGTTATTTAAAATTGTTTTTCGCTTTGTTGCAAACATCATTCGAATAAATCTAATAAATTCTTCATCATTTATTAATAAAGGATATTTTTTATTCAATTTAAATTTTAAAACAATACTATCAACTTTTGGTACTGGAACAAAATTATTATGACCAACTAAGGAAACTTTTTCAATGTCACTATAAAATTGACAAACAACAGAAAGACTACTATAGTTTTTTGAATTTGGCTGAGCCATAATTCGTTCACCCACTTCTTTTTGCATCATTAAAATAATTTCTTTTACTTTTGGATTATTTATTTTTAATAATTTAAAAATAATTGGTGAAGTAATATAATAAGGAATATTGGAAATAATACTAATTGGATTATTATCTAAAAATTCTGTTAAAAATAATTTTTCTAAATCAATGGTTAAAACATCTGCCTGTATAACAGTTAAACCCTGATCTTTAAATTTTAATGTTAAATATTCTACTAAAGTTGAATCAATTTCAACACAAACAAGTTTATTTGCTTTTAATAAAATAGGATTCGTCAAAGCACCCATTCCTGGACCAATTTCTAAAATATTTGTGTTTGGTAAATCAAATACACTATCAACAATTAAATTAATAAAATGAGGATTTGTTAAAAAGTTTTGTCCCTTACTCTTTTTAGCTATTATTCCTTCGGCACGCATTTCTTGATTTTGTTTCTTCATTATTTATCCTTTAAAATATCAATTAAATCTTGTTTTTTAACATTAATATAATTTAGTCATTTAAATGTTGTTTTATTATTAGTTGGCATTAAGTTATAGTACTTAATAATTTTTTCGCGTTTTACTTTTGAATCAACTAAATTAATATAATCACTTCATTGTAAATTATCAGCTGGCTGGTTTGAAAAACTAATTAAATTATTAATACTATTTTTAATTGCATCTTCAGATGCCTCAGCAATTCCAACTTTTTTACCCTTGGTTGCATCATTCTTACTTATAAAAGCATGCAGGCAGTTGTTTTCTAAATAATCACTAATAATTTGACGTAATTTTTGTCCAGGATAATCAGGATCAGTAAAAATAATTACTTTATTATTTAAACTAATTTTTTTAATCAATGATAATTTTTCTTTTGTAATCCCACTACCGCTAGTTTCAATTGTTTTAATATTAGGAAAAATACTTTTTAACTTTGTTGAATCTGTCTTACCTTCAACAATCACAAATACTCCCATTTTAGCCTTTACTCCCCAATAAACACCTTTTTCATTTACTTATTTTGATTTTATAGTATAATTATACTATACTATTATATTAAAATAATCATAAATTTTAAATATAGGAGTAGGAGGCAAAAAGAAATATGGCTAATTATAAATTTGGAAAAGACTACTCGTTTTTAGCATTAGACTTAGGGACAGCTAACACAGTATCCTATGTATCAAGTCAGGGAATTGTTTATAACGAACCTTCGATGATGGCATATGACACTTTAAGTAACTCATTAATTGCCTTAGGAAATGAAGCATACAAAATGGTTGGAAAAACGCATGATCATATTAGAATGGTAACACCATTAGTAGACGGAGTTATATCAGATATGGAAGCGGCTCAAGATTTGTTAAAACACATTTTTAGTAGATTAAAATTATCAGGAATTTGAAAAAATTCACTAGTAATATTGGCGTGCCCAAGTGGAGTTACCGAATTAGAACGTGGTGCTTTAAAAGCTATTGCAAAAGATATGGGAGCAAGTCACGTTTTAGTAGAAGAAGAAGTTAAACTAGCAGCATTAGGAGCTGGCATTAATATTGGTCTAGCACAAGGAAATTTAGTAATTGATATTGGTGGGGGAACAACAGATATTGCAATTATTTCAGCTGGTGATATTGTAATTTCAAAATCAGTTAAAGTTGCAGGAAAACACTTAGATCAAGAAATTCAAAAATATATTCGTGCTGAATACAATGTGCTAGTAGGAATTAGAACGGCTGAACAAATTAAAAAAGAAATTGGTGCATTAGTTAAAATAATTAATGAAAAACCAGTTCGTGCCTTTGGTCGTGATATTATTACGGGATTACCACGAGAAGTATTAATTAAACCTGAAGAAATTAAAAACGTTTTATTAGCCCCTTTTTCAAGAATTACAGACTTATTAGTAGAAGTATTAGAAAAAACACCACCAGAATTAGCTGGTGATGTTATTAGAAATGGTATTACCATCTGTGGAGGAGGAGCTTTAATTCGTGGAATTGTAAAATATTTTGAATCAATTTTCCAATTAAAAGTAAAAGCTGCAAATGATCCATTAATGTGTGTAATTGATGGTGCTAAAACTTATGAAAAAAATTTAAATGCTGTAATTGAAAGAATTCAATTACTTAATGCAAATGAATACAAAATTTCATAAAAAGTATATTTTTAAAATATATTTTTTTTATTTTTCAAAAAACTAATAACATAAAAAATAACTAAAATTTTAAAAAAAAAGAAACTTGAAATTATCATTTTTACTTGAAATTATCATTTTTAATTGCAAATTATACCAGATTTTATATAATAAAGTTACTTGATATTGAATGTTTTATAACAAATAAAGGGTTTAATATTTAAGAAAATTATTATGTTATTATTATTGCTATGTTTTTTAACGAAGCAAAAAACGGAAGGATACATTTTAAAGATGGCAATATCAGACATATTGAAAAATACATTTAACATTTCGCCAAAAGCACCCCGGAAATTCATTGCTATAGATTTAGGAACTACTAATTCGATTGCTTATGTTGCTGGGAGAGGAATTATTTTCAATGAAGCATCAGTAATGGCATATGAAATCTGAACTAAGAAACTAATAGCATTAGGTAATGATGCTAAAAAGTTAATTGGCAAAACACACGATAAAATTGAAATTTACTCTCCATTACGTAATGGAGCAGTTACGAATTTAACTATTGCAGAAAAATTTATTCAACAAATAGGAAAAAAAGCAAAAGTAACTGATTTATGAAAAAATGCTATTGTTTTAATTGCATGTCCCAAAAATGTTACAGACTTAGAAAAACAAGCAATAATCAAGATGTGTAAAAATATTGGTGCTGACTTTGTAAAAATTGAGGAAGATTCATTAATGGCTGCCTTAGGAGCGGGTGAAAATATTTTTGCACCAAAAGGAACTTTTATTTTAGACATTGGTGGTGGAAAATCAAGTTGTGCTATTATCTCAGCTGGTGGAATTGTTAAAAGTAAATCAATTAAAACTGCTGGGAATTATATTGATGAAGAAATCTTAAAATATATTCGTGCGAAGCATACTATTTCAATTGGTGTTGTTACTGCTGAACAAATTAAAAAACAAATTGGTTCATTATACAAAACAAAAGAAAATAAAAAAATGATTATTTTCGGTCGTGATGTTATAACAGGAATGCCAAAAGAAGCAGAAATTTTAGATTCAGAAATTAGGAAATTATTAATAAGTATTTTTTCATCAATTACACAATTAATAGCCGAAGTTTTAGAAAAAACTCCAGCTGAGTTAGCTGGTGATACTGTTACTAATGGAATTTTAGTTACTGGAGGATGTGTTCAAATTGCCGGAATTAAAGAATTTCTATCAGATTATTTTCAAATTCCTGTTCGTGTAGCTAAAAACGCCGAAACATCTGTTATTGATGGATGTATTGCTTATGAGAAAAAAATTAGAACCGACTTAATTGAAGAAAACAAAAAAAATAGATAAGTTTAAAACTACTTATCTATTTTTTTATTATAATTTTTAGAAAAATGATAAAATTATAATAATAAGGTAAAGCAATAATGAAAAAAGTATTATCATTTTTAACAGCACTAACTTTTATAACTCCAACAATTAATTCAGTTGTAAGTTGTTCAACAATTGATGTACGAATTCGCCAAGCTTTGGCAAATTGAACTTATACGTCAAAAACTGATCAACCAATTTTTGGAGCAGTTTTTAATTCTGACAAAACAATTAATGAACCATATTTCTCATATTGATTTATTCAACAAATTTTGACTTCGTCTGGTTACATTAATATTGATAAAACTTGAAATCAATTACTAAATAATAATAGTGGTATTGCCTGGCCTTATCCTAGTACAACAAATATTGAAGAAATCTATAGTGATTGATTTAATTCAACTATTACCAGCATTGAAGAAGGCAAAATTAATATTTATGATTTAAAAACTTTTTTTATTTATATGACGATTTATAATCCAATTATAATTTTATCTAATACACAAATTTTTGAATATAAATATAAACGTGAGCAATCAGCAATTGAAATTGAATATCGATATAAAACACCAACTGATATTAATACTTATATTACAACATTAGTTAAAAAATATTTAACTTTTTTAAAAGAAACAGTTGAAGTTAAATATTTAAAATTAACTAAATACTTTTTAACAATTGATGAAACAAAGCAATGAATTGAAAATTTAGTTAATATTTTAATTAGAATTTTAACAATTATGTCACCCACTTTTGTAATTCCTTTAAGCATTAATACAAACCGATACTAAACTTAATTATGGAATAATTTTTAGGAAAGATTAAGATTTATGTTATAATATTTTTGTATTGTATTCTATATCTGAAAATAAATATAGAGACTTGCAATTCATTTTATTGATTAATCAAAAATATATTAATCTAACTAATTAATTTAACAAGAAACAGGAGGACAAAATTACATGGCTTTATTTAATAGTGCAAAAAAACCGGCTTTCGTTTCTATGGATTTAGGAACTTCTAATACATTAGTATATGTTTCAGGTTCAGGAATAGTTTACAATGAACCTTCAATTGTTGCTTACAGAATTAAAGAAAACAGAATTATTGCTGTAGGAGCCGAAGCTTACAAAATGATCGGAAAAGGAAATAAGTCAATTCGTATTGTTAGACCAATGGTTGACGGGGTTATTACAGATATTCGTGCAACAGAAGCACAATTAAGATATATTTTTACAAAACTACGTATTACAAAACAATTAAAACATTCAATTATGTTATTGGCTTGTCCATCAGTAATTACTGAATTAGAAAAAGCTGCTTTGAAAAAAATTGCTATGAACTTAGGAGCATCAAAAGTTTTTGTAGAAGAAGAAGTTAAAATGGCCGCATTAGGTGGCGGGGTTGATATTTACAAACCTGCTGGAAACCTAGTGATTGATATGGGAGGAGGAACAACAGATATTGCTGTTATGGCCTCAGGAGATATCGTATTATCAAAATCAGTTAAAGTTGCTGGAAATTACTTAAATGATGAAGCACAAAAATTCATTCGTTCACAATATGGTCTAGAAATTGGATCAAAAACTGCTGAACAAATTAAAATCGAAATTGGGTCATTATCAAAATACCCTGACGAAAGAAGAATGAAAGTTTATGGACGTGATGTTGTTTCAGGATTACCAAGAGAAATTGAAGTAACACCTGAAGAAATCAGAGAAGTATTAAAAGTACCGGTGTCAAGAATTATTGACCTAACAGTTCAAGTGTTAGAAGAAACACCACCAGAATTAGCTGGTGATATCTTCAGAAATGGAATTACAATCTGTGGGGGAGGAGCTTTAATAAAAGGGATTGATCGTTACTTTGTAGATACATTACAATTACCATCAAAAATTGGAGAACAACCAATATTAGCTGTTATTAATGGAACTAAAAAATTCGAATCAGACATCTTTGATATCTTAAGATTAGAATCAATGCATGTAAAAGAATTAAATTACTAGAATAATAATTAATTGATTATATAATAGTTATTAAATTGTTAAGGAGGACAAAAACGTGAGACCAGAAACTAGACCATTTATTTCTCTTGACTTAGGAACTGCTAATGTTTTAGCATATGTTTCAGGACAAGGTGTAGTCTACAATGAACCATCATTAATGGCTTATAACAATAAAACTAATAGTTTAATTGCTTTAGGGAAAGCTGCCTATGATATGGTAGGAAAAACACACGGAGATATTAGAATGGTAACACCATTAATAGATGGAGTTATCGCAGACATGGAAGCTGCACAAGATTTATTAAAACATATCTTTTCAAGAATGAAAATGATGAACATTTGAAAAAATGCTATTGTATTATTAGCATGTCCAAGTGGAGTTACTGAACTTGAAAGAGAAGCATTAAAAAATGTTGCTAAAGAAATGGGCGCTGAATTAGTTATCATTGAGGAAGAAGCTAAAATGGCTGCTTTAGGAGCAGGAATTAATGTTGAATTACCTCAAGGTCATTTAATCATTGATATTGGTGGAGGAACAGCTGATTTAGCTATTATTTCATCAGGTGAAATCGTTGTTTCAAGATCAATAAAAGTTGCCGGAAATCATTTTGATGATGACATTCGTAAATACATTCGTTCAGAATATAATATTGCAATTGGGCAAAAAACAGCTGAAGATGTTAAAAAATTCATTGGTTCATTAGTTAAATACCATAACGAAAGATCAATGCAAATCTACGGACGTGATATTGTTTCGGGATTACCAAAAGAAGCAAAAATATCTTCAGAAGAAATTAGAAATGTTTTATTAAATGCATTTTCTAAAATTACAGATTTAGTAATTGAATTATTAGAAAATACACCACCAGAATTAGCTGGTGATATTATGAGAAATGGAATTACAGTTTGTGGGGGAGGAGCTTTAATTAGAAATATTGATAAATATTTCTTTGATATTTTCCAATTACCAACCAAAATAGCTTCAGATCCATTAAATTGTGTTATCGAAGGAACAAAAATCTTTGAAAAAACAATTAAGAAAAACATCGAAAATGGTTTATATAATTTCCAGGAAAAAGGATTATTATCGTCATTAGGTAAAAAAAGAAAATAAATTGAAGCAAAAAAAATATTAGGTTAACCTAATATTTTTTTTATTGTAATTTTTAAATTTAAAATTAAAAATTAATCAAAATTAAATAACTTACGTGCATTCTTATTAGTAATACGAATCATTTCTTCAACCGGCATATTCTTTAATTCTGCTAATTTTTTAACTGTATACATAATAAATTTAGGATAATTCTTTTTCCCTCTATATGGATCAGGAGTTAAATATGGTGCATCAGTTTCCACTAAAATTTTATTTAATGGTACCATTTTAGCAACTTCCCGTAATTCCTGAGCATTTTTAAAAGTAATATTACCAGCAAACGAAAGATAAAATCCTAAATCTAAGAATTTTTGAGCCATTTGAATTGTTCCATTATAACAATGCATCAAACCTTGTGTTATTTTTTGTTCTTTTAATATTTCATAACAATCTTCATAAGCATCACGGCAATGAATGGCAAGTGGAATATTATGTTGTTTTGCTAATTCAATTTGTTTAATAAATCAATGCTTTTGTAAATCTGGAGAAACAGTTTTATGAAAATAATCTAAACCAATTTCGCCAACAGCAATTACTTTATCACTATTTAATAATTGATCTAATTTCTCTAAATCTGAAAACCCATATTTACCAACATCAGTTGGATGAAACCCAATTGTTGCAAAAACATTATCATACTGCATTGCATGACGAACTGCTGCTTGGCTAGAATCTAAATCATAACCAACATTATTAATTCAAAACACGCCACTAATTTTAGCATCAGCTATTATTGCTGATGTTTCTTCGTTCTCATATTCATGTGACATTAAATGACAATGTGTATCAAAAATTCCTTGCATATTTTCCTCCTATTTTCCTAGGCAATACTTACTAAAAATTGTTGTTAATAAGTCTTCTTCATAGTTTTCACCTAGAATATCACCCAATATTTCTCAAGCCTCATGTAAGTCAACATTAATAATATCAACCGGAAATCCACTCATACTATTATTATATGCATTTTTTATTGAATTTGCTACTTTCTCTAATAAAGAAATTTGTTTTATATTTGACAAAACTAGTTGATCATCTTTTGTAATCTGCGCTGTTTTATATAAATTTAAAATTTTATCAATAAGAGACTTGATATCTCGGTTTAATGCTGAAATTAAAAAAATATTTTGTTGCAAATTTTCATTTTGTACTTGCATATTAAGCAAATCGCTTTTATTTAAAACTAACAAATATTCTTTATTTTTAATTAGTTTTTTAAGTTCAGGACTTAAATTCATTAAATCAGCATAATTATCAGCAACAATTAAAATTAAATCAGCATTAATAACTTGTTGACGTGCTTTATCAATTCCAATTTGCTCAATTTTATCAACTGTCTCACGTAAGCCAGCTGTATCAATAATATTTAATGTTAATGGTCCTAAATTAATCTTTCCTTCAACAATATCTCTTGTTGTTCCTGGCAAATCAGAAACAATAGCTTTATCTTCGTTCATTAATGCATTTAATAATGATGATTTTCCAACATTTGGCTTTCCTAAAATTAAGACATTAATACCATCATCAATCATTTTTCCAACTTTACTAATTTTAACTAAATCATTAATTTTTTGTTCTAAAATTAATAACCGCTGGTTTAATTCTTGTGTAGTTAAATCACCAACACCATCATATTCAGGATAATCAATATTTACTTCAATATTTGCAATGATATCTAATAATTCATCACGATATGTAATAATTAAATAAGTATTTTTATTTTGCAAATTATTCAAAGCTATTTTTGCACTAGTATCATTTGTCGCATTAACTAAGTTATTAATAGCATCTGTTTGAATTAAATTAAGTTTTTTATTTAAAAACGCTCGTTGTGAAAATTCACCTTTATTTGCTAAACGTGCTCCATTTTTTAGTAATAACTTAATAATATTATTTGTAACTAATACACCACCATGGCAATTAATTTCAATAATATTTTCTCCAGTAAAAGAATTAGGTTTTTGAAAACAAACTAAAATAACTTGGTCAATAATCTCTTTGCCATCTCTTAAATAACCATAGTAAATTTGATTTCCGTGTGGAATAATTTTTTTTGAAAAAACTTTATTAATAATTTTATAACTATCCACTCCAGACATGCGAATAATTGCAATTGCTTGCTTTACCATTGCGGTTGCTGGAGCAATTATTGTATCCTCAATCATTTTATAAAACTCCTCTTTTATTAATTAGTTATATTATATCAAACAATAAATTATAAATTCAAGTATAAAATATATAATTTTTGTGGAAATAATATACATTTAAGACCAGTTCTATCGTTAGATTAATTATACAGCTTTTTTATTAATTTTTAAATCAACTAAATTAAATCTAAAAAATGACAAAGTACATTCAAATACATTAATATCATCCAATTTATTTCAGCCAGGACGTTCGTCCCTAATATTCGTTTTTTCGTAATTAAGACATTTATATAATTCATCATATAGGTAACCATATTTTTTGTAATTATATCTTCACCATTAATATTTTTAGTAACAGTTAAATTTTTTGAAAAATATATTCTTCCAGAAGATAACTAGCGTTTTATCGTAAAATTTCGATCAACTATTTTTCATCCTTTTTCACCCATAACCAAAATCCGACTAATACTATTTTCAAGACTTTTTTTCATCTCAATTATGATTAATAATTAATTTTTCTGTTTGTGCATCATGCCCAATTCTATATTTTAAATCTTCTTTTAATTTATGGTATTTTAAAAATCAATCATTAACTTTATTTGTCATACTAAAAACCTTTTTAGTCATATCTTTAAATTCAGTAGCTGAAATTGATTGTTCTTATAAAATATAAATTTCAGTTAGAACATCATTTTTTTTATTTCTACCTCAACTAAAATTTTTACAGCGTCGTCTTTTCCTTAAATAGTATATGCATAATCAGACCCAACAGCTATAAAACTAAATCAATATTTATTAATATCTTTTCATCAAAATTCAGTTGGATCAAAAAACTCTGCTCCTTCTATTAGTTTTTTTCGATAACTATATTTTTCCAAAGTAAATTGACGTTCTTTTCCTAAAAATAAAGAATCGTATGTTTGTGGATTATTTTCCTTCTATAAACCACACACATTTTGTATTTTTGGTTTTTACAGTTTTGGAAAGTAATTTTTTTTTTAATATTTTTAATTAAGGAGTTTAAATTATGCAAACAAAGCAATATATTATTTTGAGGTCTCTAGTGAAAAAGTATGGTAAAGATAATGTTATTAATACTGTTAATAAGATTGGAAAAAAAATTGAAATTAAAAAGTAAAAGAATAAATTATTCCGCGTAATTTATTAGCGAATAATTTATTCAATAGTGTTTTTAAAGAAGCAAAGCGACAACGAGCGGATCGAGAGTTTGCAAATTTCAATTTTTTTAGTTTGTAGAATAAAGGATGAAGTAGGACAAAAAAACCGACCCTTATTGGGTTGGTTTTTTTATTTAAAAACAACCATAAAAAGGAGATGAAAAAAATATGTCTAAAAATACTTTTATTAAATGTAGTAAATGTGGAACACCAAAGCAGTTTCATACAGTTAACCATCGTGAAAAAACAGAATGATTTGAAGATGTTTATTACACTGAATATTAAAATTTTGTTTTTTTAAAACCTTAAATTTTATAAAACAACTTTAAAAATTAAATATATTGGCTCTACAAGTGTTTAATTTAAAATTACATATTTTTTAGGGAAGGTTCCCCAACAAGGCATTTCCGCCGGCATGAAACCATTAGAGCTGTTAACTTGTTTTTTTGCGATTTTGTAAATTAATGACTTTGATTAAGATAGACGCGTAGTGGTGCATTCATAACTATTAGAACAATTAACTATTGAGGAGGATAAATAATGACAAAAACAGAATCAATTAAATTTGATAAATTACAAGAAGAAAATGATGCACTTAAAGCAGAAAATGAAACACTTAAAAAAGAACTTGCTGAAAAAGATAAAGAGTGAGAAAAACTTGTATTAGAAATATATGATTTACAACAACGCCAATTATATAAAGAAGGTTTTGATGAATATTGTCAATATGTAAATGGTCGAAGAGAAGATACTTTTATTATAAAAGATAAATCTTTATATAAAAAATTACCTAATAAGGAGGTGAAATAAATGAGTGATATTGTAAAAAATACAGTAAATAATATTACATTTCATTTTCCTTTAAAAGTAGATGATTTTAAAAATGAAAGTATTTTAGCATATAATGTTCAAAAATTTAAAGAAGAAAATAAACAAGAATTAACTGAGTATATTTTTAGACATATTAATCATTATGCTTTAAATGGTTATCAAAATGTATATTTAAAAGATATTCCAAGTGCTATTACTAAAAATAATTTTGTTTTTAAAGAATGATTAGAACTTATTCAAAAATTATTAGATGAACATAATAGAATTGGAAAAATAATTACTAATTATAGAAATTATATTGAAAGATATAGAGTTGAAATTAATAATAATATGACGCAAGCACGCATACAAAAGCAACAAGAGTTTTTAAAAGAACAAGAATTAAAAAAACAGGAATTAATTGAAAAAACAAATAATTTAACACCTGAGATGGGTCTTGATATAGACCAAATTCAAGATGAACAAGTTCGTGTAATGGAACAAATTGAGCAAATTGATAAATCATTAGAACAAAAAGAATTAAAAAAAGTTGGTATTAATTTAATAAAAGAAAAAATATTAATAAAAGATATTGAAATACTGGGCATTGATAATGATTTTTTAGAAAATGCTAATCAATATGAATTAGTTCAATTAATTAAAACTTATTTAGTTATTGATGAAAAAATTGTTAAAAATGAAATTAAAGCACAATGAGATAGTAATGTAAATACTAATACTATTGGTATTAAAGGTATTAAATTCAAAATAAATAAAGGAGTGAAATAAAATGATAACTGAATTACAACAATATATTAAAGGTGCAATTATTAAATATGAATTAAAAGTTAATGATAAATATTTAAAAGAAAATATTTTAGCACTTGAAGAATTAAAAATGAAAAATGGACAAAGTTATATGCAGTTAGTTAATACTGCTGATAATACTAAAATTACAGCATTAGGTATTATTAAATTAAGTAATAAAGGGTTAATTTTTGGAAAAGATTTTAATATTATTCCATTTAAAAATAAATTAACTACTGTTATTGATAGCAAAGTTTATTGTAAAAGAATTGAAGAAGCAGGATATAGTCCAAGAAAAGCAATTATTTTTAAAGGTGAGAAATTTGAATGAGATAGTTTAAATTCATGTCCTAAAATACATGAAATTAATTTTAATGCAAATACTAGTGATTATAATGAGATTATTGGTGCTTATGCTTTTGCAAAAGATAAAAATGGTAATTATCAAGGTATTTTATTAAGAAAAGCAGATATTGAACGATTAAAAAATAGTAGTCCGAGTGGAAATAGTGAATATTCACCTTGAAATAAATGACCAAAAGAAATGGTTGAAGCAAAATTATATCGTAAATTAGCATTAGAGATAGGGCTTGATATATCTGATATTGATTTAGATGAAAAAGAAATTAAAGAAGATGGTAATTTTGAATATATTTCATTTAAAGATATTAATTTCGCCAAAAATAAGGGGCAAATTAGCGATGAACCATTATCAAATAAATAAATACCCCATCTTATCCAGAAATAGCAGACACAAATGATAATGTCGTTAAAGAAGATGATATATCAAATGTAACACCAGTAGTTAATAATAACGAACGATGAGGATTGAGCAACTTGATAAAAGTAGGTATTGACCCATCAGGAACTGGTACTACTGCTATTGTTGTATATGAAGATAATAAAGTTATTAGAAAAATTGAAATTATATATAATAATTGATTAAAACAATTAAAATTTATAATAGATGTATTTTCTGAATTTAGATATAAAAATTCATATGAAATTAGTATTGAAAATTGTTTACCAACAAATGCTAATGGTTCAAAAGATAGAGATGATTTATTACGATTAGTAGGTGCATTAGAAATTAAATTAAATGATTTACAACTTGAAATTAATTGAGTATCACCACGCCATACTAAGTCAGTTGTTAAAAATATGGAAAATTTAAGTAAATATCAGAAAATAACAGCAGTTTATGAAAAAGATAATTCATTAACTTATGAATATAGTAAAAGTTGATTTTATAATAATGAAAAAATAAGTAATCATCTTCGTGATGCTATTATTATTGCTAATTATGAAAACTAATTTAGGTAAATTATATTTAGGTGATAGTTTAGAAATATTAAAAATAATACCTAATAAAAGTATTGATTTAATATTAACTGATCCACCTTACCTTTACCCCGATATTGCTAAAAAATTAAAAAATAAAGAAAAGCATATTGAATATAATTTAAAAAAAATGCAAGATCCTAATTGTTCTAATATTCAATATCAAATTCGGAAAAGAGAACTTGAATTTTTACAAGGTGAATTTATTGATAGTTTTGATATACCATCATATTTTAAAGAATGAATGCGAATTATTAAAAAACCAAATTTTATAATTTATTTATCAAAACAACAATTAAAAGAATATTTAATTGAAATTGAAAATTATAATTTAAAATTTGAATTAATAATTTATCAAAAAACAAATGATGCACCTAATAATAATGCATATCGTAAAGATAAAGAATTATGTTTATATATTTATAATAAACCAATTTCTTATAGTAATGTTTGAAATCAAGATATGCAGACTGTTTATCAAATAACAAATAGTAATAATCAATTTATAGGAACAATTAAACACCCTACTGTTAAAGATATTAATTTAATTAAATTACAAATTAATAAACATAGTAAAGTTGGCGATACTGTATTAGATTGTTTTTTAGGAAGTGGAACAACTGCTATTGCTTGTGAACAATTAAGTCGGCATTGAATTGGTATAGAAATTAATAAAAAATATTATAAATTAGCAAAACAAAGATTAAATAGCATCCAAACTACATTATTTTTTTAAAGGAGATTATTTATGAAAAGAAAATTAATTCGTAATATTAATGTTTACTTAAATGAAAAACAAGAAAAAGTTTGAAATGAATTACCTGAATTATATACCAACTCACAACGAATAGAACATATTATTAATTTTTATATAAAACACAATAAAGGAAATAATAAAAATGAATAAATTTATTTTATGTTATCGTACAAAAAAGGTAATCGTCCATGTAAAAACTGATTTGGTGAATATATAACTGGTATTGATGTTAAAAATGTAAATATTAATTCAACCTGAGACTGAGAATATTTAATAAATAAATATGGTGAAAAGAATTTAATTATTTGTAAAGATGATAAATTAGAATTAATATTACAAAATAAAAAATAACCAACTAGGGTTATTTTTTTAAATGTTATTTATTTCATCTTTTTTTAAGACAATATTGATTTCAACTTGCTACTTGTTCTATTGTTTGTTTACAATTATGACAAATATTAACATTATGTTTTTTTAAATACTTACGAAATATTAATCAACCAAATAATATTAAATATAAGATATAACTTGGAATTTTATAAACTTTTTCTAAACATTTACCAATAGGTAATTTAATTGCTGGTATTTTAGGTATTGTAATTTTCCATCTGTTGTTTTACCATATAACGGTTTAATTTCTTGCCCTAATCATAATGATTTAGAAATCATATAAACCATTACTTTATCTTGGAATAAAGTACCTGTTACCATTGTATTTTCTGAAATACTTTCACCAACTAATTGAGTATATGCTCGTGTTAAATCTAAATATGAATGTGGTTCTCAAATTATTTATCAGTCACTAGTATTTGTACCAATTTGAGATGCGTTAATTTTTCTTGTTTCATCAGTCATACGATGTGCTAATTTATACATTAAATCTAATGCATCTTGTTGAGTTTTAATTGTACTTGTATCATAAACAAAAGCATAATTAGAATTAAATTTTGATCTAGCAATATAATTATCAATTACACCTTTTAAAAAGTATAATTCTAAATTAAACATCATATTTTCTGTAATTGAACCAGTTCATTTTGCTACTAATTCACCTCGCAATGATGGATCAGTATTTTTTAAACGATCTAAATCAAATCTTCTTCATTGTGTTTTTAATCCGATTGTATGATCAATTACTAAACGACCACGCTTAGCATTTTGATTTTGTTTTGGATTTCCTTTTTCATGATTTCATTCACTATCACCATAAAATAATCGTTCAGGTAAGGTATTGTATAAATTGCAAATGCATAATCTGCACTTTCCATATTAGGACTTGATTGTGCTGTTGCTGTTAAGCGATGAAAAGTATAATAATCAGGATTTGATAAAATATCTTTTACTCTCATTTCTTGTGCTGATAATAATAAATGTCCTTCTTTTGTTAAGTTTGCTACTCCATTTCCAATAACAAATCCTTCATGTAATCCTATAATTGATGCCATATTTTATTTTCCTTTCTGATATTCTTTTTGAACTAAGTTTTTAATTCTTTCATTAATAGGAATATTATGATTATCTTGTAAATTTTCTTTAATTTTTTGTGATAATTCTTCAATAAACATATTTTCATCTTTAATTTGAATTCCACCATTCATTAGGTTTTTCATATCTAATTGTGGTTTTTTCTCAATTAAATCTTTAAAGTTAGTTTTAATATATTCCATATCTTTACCACTATTTAATAGTTCTTCAACTAATTTACGATTTTCTTGTGGTACTTGTGATAACTCATATTCTTTTATTTTTGACTGATAATTATTAATTTTTTCTTCATATTGTTTTTCAGTTTCAGTTTTAATACGAGTTTCTACACAGGGTCTTTTATTAAAATATTATCTAATTCAACAATGCCTTTATTTAGTTTTTTATCATAAGTTATTTTAGGAAAACAATAACCTTCACCAGGAGCACTTGTTTGTATAAATTGTATTACTGATAAACCACTATGACTAATTTTGTCATTAATACTTGAAAAAGTAATTTCTTGTCATAAGAAACTGCCATCTTCTAATGAATAATAATTAATAACATTTGATGGATATAATAATTGCCTATCTTGTGGGGCAGAATTAATATCACCACCAATATTTAAACCAAAGTCATTAAATACAGTATAAAAATTATAATAATCATTAATATTTAATTTTTAAGAATCTTCATCTAAAATTAATAAAGTATATTGTCTTTCTGTTGATTGCTGAGTAAATACTTGTTCAAATTTAGCATCACCAAACTGAATTAAACTTCTATCATCAATCATATAAGCATCTCAATATTTACCAACTTTAACTTCTTTTGTATAAAAATTATCTGCTTTATTATCATTATTTATAAAATAACTTAATTTATATTGTTTTAAATATTCTAACATTCTATTAATATCATAAATATTTTCACCATCAATTAATTTTCAATAATCATTTTAATTTTCATCTTTTAATTTTATAGCAAATGGTGTTTCATTATTTGCTCATATTGTTGAGTCAACTGGTTGCTTTTTAAAATCATCAATAGTTAAAATATTAATTTCTTTACCTTTATATTTTTGAACTATTTTTAAACTACCTTGTCATTGTGCAATAGTACTTTCCATATTATCAAATATACAAGTATAAGTTCCATAATCACTTGTTTTAGCATTATTAGGTTTTCAACCTGTTTCTGTATCAGGAATATATGAACTATAAACATTAAAAGGAAATACCATTCAATGTCGATATTCTTTTATACTTTCCCTTATATCTATTGCAGTAACACCTGCTCTTGTTCTTAAATATGCCATAGCGGCTGGGCTAATTGTCATTTATTAATCCTCCTTAATTTCTGTTCTACCTTGAAAAGCATTTTGATTATTACCAGTTTCATCATATTCTAGTAATTTATTATTATTTTCTATTTCTTTTGCTTGCATTTTATCTTGTCATTTTTCAATTTTTTCATAATATTTAGTTGCTTCTAATTTATCAATATTATCATATTCAGTAATTGCTCTTATTGGTTCCATTGTTCCATTGTCTAATCTAGCAGTAATTAATTCATTTTGTCGCATTTGGTCAACCAAACTAGCACTAACAAAATCAAAACCATAAGGACATTCACCATTTCCATCTCATAAACCATAATATTTAAAAACAATATCAAACATCTTAGTATAATATTGTTTACGATATGATTGTAAATAAGCTTGTTTTTCTAAGTCTTTTGTTTTTTTTATTAATGATTGTGTTTTATTTTCTTCACTATCTGAAGCATCACCAAAAGGACTAGAAAAATTACATGCTATATATACTTGTTCAATAATAGATTTTTGGTCTTGTGTATATGTTTCTAAAATTGGTGTACCTTGTACTACTTGTAAAGATTGAGATGATGTTCCATCTGCTGCTGTTTGACCCGATTGAATAAAAATATCACTAAATACATCTTGTAATACTTTTTTATTACCATTATTATAAGCAGTCATTAAATTATCATCTAATTGACCATATCAATGTGTACGATTTGCATATCTTTCTTTTGATTTAATATTAAAACTATCTTCTAAATCAAATTGTAATTTATAACAATTTAACATTGTAGGTCATGGATTTAATGTAGTTGATATTGATAAAAATAATTGATTAGGTTCATTTATCATTTCTCAAAAAGTAATAATACCTAATTTATTTTTAAATTCTTGTACTAAAATAGGTTTAACATAATCTTTAATTTGTGTTTTACTTTGACAAACAACTACTTCATTATTTTTAGGTCAACCTTTAATAATTATTTTATCTTTAGTACAAATTAAATTTAAAATAAAACCACTATCTGATTGATGATAATTTAATCAAATATCAGCACCTTGTTCAATTTCATTTATTTTACTTACTCTTGAAGTAAAGTTAAATGGGTTAATTCATAAATCAATATTACCATCACTAGTTTCTAATAAATTAGAAATAGTTTTACCCATTAAACTTGCTGTTAATTCATTTTTATCTAATTTCTCTTTTATTTTATAAGTTTCATATCATCAATTTAATTTTTCTAAAATGTCTTTACGATGGGACTTAAATAATATATCTTTACCATTTACTAAACGCATTTGATGGCAAGCAATAATATTTGCTAAATTAATTGTTCAATCATAATTATAATATTTTAAAACACTATTAATATCATTTAAGTTTGGTAAAGAAGGGTATGTATTATTATTCATTATTATTTTGCTCCTTTAATTTTAAAATAAGTCCATAATTAATTATATTTACAGTTAATAAACTGGGTTCATTTGATAAAACTTTTACACATACTTTAACTTTTTTATATTTTTTAATATATTCGTTATATAAATTTAATTTACATATTGCAATATTATCTTTTTTTAATTCTTGACAAAGTCTTTTTTTAACTTGTCCACAAACAGACATATATGGTATTTTTGCATTTATTACACGCTCATCATGTATTACATAAATATCTTTTTTCATTAAGTTATTAACTCCCTTTGTTGTCATAATTTATAATCTGATGAATTATTATGTTTAACCATATGTTTAACCATTGATATTAATTCAAAATGTAAAGCATAAAAATCACTATCAAATGTATCATCATATAAGTCTAGCATTCTTTCTTCCCTTAAATCTTCTTTATCTTCTCATTGAATTAATTCATATTGATTTTTACTTACAGGACATTTTTCTCATAATCATTTTAATTGATTAGTATTTATTAACATTGTAAATGCTTCAATACGATTCTTTACTTTAAATTTTTGTTTTTGTGCTGGTTTAAATGTCATATATTGACCAAAACTATAATTATATTTTTCTCGATTTAAACTTTCTAATATTGCATAAGCACTATCATCAACATTAATTGATATACCTTGTTGTATTAAATTATAAAATATTGATTTAATTGATTATTATAAAACTCTAAAATATCTTTTACTTGTTCTAATGATCCTTTAAATTGTTGGTTAGCATTTGAATGTGTATATTCTGCTACTTTATATGCTTTTTTATTAAATGAATTATATATTCAAAAACTAGCTGCTGTTGTATGTCCTTTTGGACTAGTAGAGTTTGCTAAGTCAACTCCACCCAATAATTTTGTTGGTTGTATAATATCTGTTGCTTGCATAATATCAATATATCTTGCAAAAATTGAACCACTAGTATTACCTGGTAAACCTCAACTTCATACTCTTGCTCTTTCAATATCTAATTGTTATAATCTTAATTGTTCATTAACTTTATCTTGTGGTAATTCATAATTAAGTCTTCAATTAGAATAATGATTTTAATATTTCATTTTTCAATATATTTAATTTGTTCATATTTACTATGCATTATTTCTTCATTAAAAGGTAATAATTCATTACAATAACCAACAATATATCTTTTTAAACTTTCAGGATTACAAGTATTAATTGTTATTTTATTTTGATAACAACGAATAGCAAATTCTAAATCATTTAAATCTTTTTGTTAAAATTGGTCACATTCTTCTCTTCAATCAATAACTAATTTATATTTATTCAAATCAGCAAAAGCTTTTAATTTTTCTTTTCGACTTGGTGAATGTAAACCTTTACAATATATTTTGCTACCATTTGATAAAGTAAAAGTAAAATTTGATAAATTAATAGTATAAGGAATATGATTTTCATCTAACATATTTCAAATTAATTAACTTTCAATTTTATCAACTTGTCGTTCAAGCAAAGAAACTATCTTTTCGATCTTGTAATTTTCATATCGTCATCTGTTAGAAAGTCTTAATTTATTGGTTAAATCATTTAAAGTATATGGTTCATCAGGTGATTTATTTTGCCAAAATTCATCTATTTTACGATAAAATGTTCGTAAACTTGCAGTTTTTGGATTAAATTCTTTCATTTTTTGCTCCTTTTTGCATATTAAAATTGCTATTATTTAAACAATATGGTTAAATAAGAGATTATAAAACAAACTTATCAAGAACTAAAAACGTAGCAAAATGTATTAAAGAACTTAACATTATTTTTATTATGTTTATTTTACATCAAAATAAAAAGAAAGTAAAATTAATTACTTTCTTTTTATGATATAAACAGATTTCAGAGACAAAATTTATTACTTACTTATTATTTAATTGTATAATTTTAAAAATAATTGTCAATAGTTTTTTAAAAAATAGTGTATAAATAACTTTAAAAAGATTGGAGACAGAAAAAAGTGAAAAAATATATACATGTAAAATTTGATGAAAGATATTTATTTGAAGATTTATTATTTTCTAATGCTTGTAAAAAGAAAAATGGAACAATTAATATGTCAGAAATAGCACGATAAACAAATCGTGGAATTAATATTGTTAAAAGAGAAATTAATAGATTTAAAAAAATAGAAGATTATACAGCAGTTGAATCACATAAAGATTATTATAAAAAACGAAAAAAATGTATTAAAAAAATACCTGAATTTACAGAAGAACAATTAAATTTTATTCAAATTAGATTTAATAAATATCGTAATACACCTGAGCAACTTATTTATCGTTATTTTTTAAAATTTGGTGTTAAATTTCCTGCTTGTGTTAAAACTTTTTATAAATGAGTTCGTTTGGGCGAGTTTGGATTAAAAAAAGAAAATTTATGTCATCGTGGTAAAAAAATATAAAACAAAAGGAAAATCTGATAATCTTTGTTAATTAACTAATTTTAAGTCAATTTGAAACATTGAAAATAAATTTTCTAATGTTGGATGATTTGAAATGGATACTGTTGTTGGTAAAAATCATCAATCTTCTCTTTTAGTTTTAGTATAACAATCAAGTAAAAAATACTTTGCAATAAAATTAGAAAATCATACTGCTAATGAAGTTTTTGAAAAGTTTAAAGAATTAGTTAAAATAAATAATTTAATGGGTTGTAAATTGTAAATGCCAACCGATAAAAAGTTAACTATTAATTTAATTAACTTTTTTAAGTTAATTATAGGAGGTTGAAATTATGCAAACAAAGCAATATTTTATTTTGCAGTCGCTAGTGAAAAAGTATGGTAAAGATATTGTTATTAATACTGTTAATAAGATTGCAAAAAAAATATTGAAATTAAAAAGTAAAGAATAAATTATTCCGCGTAATTTATTAACGGATAATTTATTAAATAGTGTTTTTTAATGGAGCAAAGCAATAACGAGCGGAGCGATTTTACAAATTTCAATTTTTTAATTTATGAAAGGAGATGTATTATGCCAACTTGATTAACTACAATTAGACCTTGTTTGGGAAATTTTACATCAAGACAATATTTTAAAAAAATTTTTTCAAATTAAATTAATATTTGTGTATTGTTAATAAAATCTATTTTTTTTGTTATATTTAATTTTAAAATATTAAAAATATTATTTTTAATTTGTTATAGTTTTATTAACTTTTTATCGTTTAGTTTTACAGTATACAGGTAAAATAAAAGACGTAATAACTGACAGAGGAAGAGAATTTTATAAATGAAGAGAATTAGAAATATTCGCTGAAACACAAATATATTTTTGTGATGCTGGTAAACCTCGCCAAAAACCTTTAATTTAATATATGAATAGTGAATTAAGACACTGATTTCCTTTTGGAACTGATTTTAATAAAGTTAGTCATAAACGATTAAATTGAGTAGTTAATGATGTAATTAATGAAAAAATACGGCCCTGTTTAAATTGAATAAATGCAAAAGAAATATTTTTACAGAATATTAAATAAATTTATTAAAATTCTTAATAAATCCTTTTTAGTGTGCTTAAATATGGTTAAATTAAAGTATATTTATAAAATAAGTATATTTATAAAATAATTTTATTTTTTAAAAAATAGTTGCATTTGTTAAAAATGATGTTATCATCAAATTAACAAGAGATAGAATTTGCTACTTGAATATACTTGATGCAAGAGGATTAATATATGGGTTCTTGTACCGAACCAAAAATTTCGCATAATGTAAAATGATTAAAAGGATATGGTGCTAAATCATATAGTGAAAAAGTTTTTAAAAATATGATTGCAATAAAAATGGCGAAAAAAAATGGTGTTAATTTAATTGATTTTTATCTTAATAAATTAAACAAAAAAAAATGAAAAATAATAAAATTATTATTTTAAAATGTAGAATAAAGGATGAAGTAGGACAAAAAAACCGACCCTTATTGGGTTGGTTTTTTTATTTGAAAATTAACTCTAAAAATTAAATATATTGGCTCTACAAGTGTTTAATTTAAAATTACATATTTTTTAGGGAAGGTTCCCCAACAAGGCATTTCCGCCGGCATGAAACCATTAGAGCTGTTAACTTGTTTTTTTGCGATTTTGTAAATTAATGACTTTGATTAAGATAGACGCGTAGTGGTGCATTCATAACTATTAATTGCAAGGATAAAAATAAAATCGTGTGCGTAGAGGTTGAATAACTTTTAAGAACTGGGCAGGGATTTCTTAATTAATCTACTAGTGGGGACTTGATGAGGAGGTACTTAATACTACAAGTAACTACAAAATGTAGAACATTGTAGTACTTTGTAGTTAATTGTAAAAAGGAGAATTTAAAAATAACTATGAAAAAGAAAATATGTTTTAAAAAAAGATATTGAGGTTATTGCTTTAAATGTAATAAACAAAATAAATATATTATTACACACGATGAAATTACTGATGAACATTGAGCATTAAATACTAAAAAGAATTAGGAGGAATTAAATTATGACTAAAAAATACTTATTAATTATTAAAAATGAATATTTAACTACTTATGCTTATTACACACTAGAAGAAGCAAAAGTGCGAGAAAAAATTGAAAATAATAATTATGGCTTATCAACGGCAATTATTGATTTAAAAGATATTGAATGAAAAGGAAATAAATAATATGAGTACACCAACATTAATATTATTTCATCTATTTCATCCTTATTTACATTGTCTTTTTTAATATATGGAATAAACAAAATTACTAGAACTGAAAAAGCAATCAAAAAATTAAAGGAGATAAATAATATGTGAAAAGATGAAAATGGAAATATTTATACTGAAGAAGATTTATTTAATGAAGCATTAGAAGAATGTCATTCAGAAGAGAGTGCTTATGACTATATTGAGACATTAATTATGAAAAAGAATTTGGAGGAATTATAATATGAAAACATTAAAAGAAGTTATTAAAGACTTAACTAGTATTGAAGTTGAACAAGAAAAATTAAATCAATATTTAGAAAGTGAAATATTAGATTTACGCGGTGCTTATTTAGGAGATGCTGATTTAGAAGGTGCTAATTTAAAGGGTGCTAATTTAAAAGCTGTTAGATTTGCTGGTGCTAATTTACATGGCGCTAATTTATATGGTGCTAATTTAAAAGATGCTTATTTAGAAGATGCTAATTTAGAGTGGGCTGTTTTAGAATATGCTAATTTAAAGGGTGCTAATTTAAAAGATACTGATTTACGAGATGCTGATTTAGAAGATGCTAATTTAAAGGGTGCTAATTTACAAGGTGCTAATTTAAAAGGTGCTTATTTATATGATGCTTATTTACGCTGTGCTGATTTAGAAAAAGCTGATTTAGAAGATGCTAATTTAAAAGATGCTAATTTACGCTGTGCTAATTTAGAAAAATCTAATTTACGCTGTGCTAATTTAGAAAAAGCTGATTTACGATGTGCTAATTTAAAGGGTGCTAATTTAGGAGATGCTGATTTAGAAGATGCTAATTTAAAGGGTGCTAATTTAGAAGATGCTGATTTATATGGTGCTTATTTACATGGTGCTAATTTAGAAGATGCTGATTTAGAAGATGCTTATTTAATTGGTGCTAATTTAGAAGATGCTAATTTATTTGGTATTAAAATCACCAAAAAACAATTAAACCAATTAACTATTATTGAGGAGGATAAATAATGACAAAAACAGTTAAAGAAATAGAACAAATACAAGATATTATAGATTTTATTTGTTCTAAGCATCAAACAAATGTAGATGATAAATTATTTAAATTATATGAAATTAGAAATAAAATGTTATATTACGAAAATGAACTTGCTGAATTAAAACAACAACAATTATATAAAGAAGATTTTGATGAATATTGTCAATATGTAAATGGTCGAAGAGAAGATACTTTTATTATAAAAGATAAATCTTTATATAAAAAATTACCTAATAAGGATGTGAAATAATGAATCAATTTACTGCTATTGGTAGAACAACAAAAGATATTGAAATTAAGAAAACAAATAATGGTAAAGAATATGCTATCTTTCAATTAGCAGTGGCAAGACCACACTCAAATAAAAAAGAAACTGATTTTATTCCTTGTCAAGTTTGAAATAAACAAGCAAGTGTATTACAACAATATTGTCAAAAAGGTAGTCAAATTGCAATTAAAGGTATTTTACAATCTTTTAAAGATAAAGATAATAAAATACATTGAATGGTAAGAGTTTATAGTTATGAATTTTTACAAACTAAGAATAATTTAAATAATGATACATATAATGATATACAATCTATAACACCAAACATAACAGATCAAACCCAATTAATACCAAGAAATATTCGTTTAGAAGAAGTAGAAACAAAAGAATTATTTGAAAATCAGGATGATACAATTTTATGAGATTAGATTTAAAACCTTTATATATTTATAATGATAAATTACATAAATATAGCATTTTAATCCCAAGTGTTAGTCAAATTGTTAATATTTTAATACCAAAAGATTATTCGCAAATTGATGAGAATATTTTAAAATTAGCACAAACTCGTGGAATATGTTTACATAATATGATTGATAATTGAATAAAAAATAATTTTGATAATGAATTAATTGAGTTTATTGATTGTGATATAAAATCACATCGTGAATTATTTAAAAATTTTATAAAACTATATCAAGAAACTTTTAAAGATATTAACTTTAAATATTATGAAACTGAAAAAACACTTTATAATCCTTTAATGTGTGGTACAACTGATTTTATTGGCATAACAATAAATAATGAATATATAATATGTGATTGAAAAATTACTAGTTCTAATGAAAAAACTGATATTAAGCGTTATATTTGACAATTAAAACTTTATTATTTATTAGAAAAAGACTTTTGTATAAATAGTAAAAAAATATTAATGATAATTATTAATCCAAAATTAAAAATAGTAATTAAAGAAAAAGTTAATATTACTAAACAAGATTTAGAACAAATTAAAAATGCTATTTTAATATGACAAGAAAAAGAGGAGTGAGAAAATGCCACAAGAAACTAAAAAAACATTAATTGAAAGTATTGGTGAAATACAATCTGATATAACCATTTTTGTTAATAAAAATGCACGAAATGATTTTAATAAATATAATTATTTTTCTGAAAGTGATTTATATAAAGTTTTAAAACCAAAATTAAAAGAACATAAGATAACATACACAATAGAAAGTATAGGTGAACCAACATTTATTAACAATACTGTTAAAAGTAAAGATGGTGAGAAAATAGTAATAACTTATTATTCAAAAGGTTTATTAACACTTTATAAAGAAAATGAAAAAATTGAATTAGGAATTACTTTATCAGCACAAAATAATGATATGGCAAAAGCAGTTGGTAGTGCTTTAACTTATGGAGCTCGTTATTGATTATGTAAAACTTTTGGAATAGCAACTGATGAATTAGACCCTGATAGTACTGAAATAAGTAAAGAAAATAGTAATGAAGTTAATAAAGAAATTATTAGTAACTTAAATCCAAATTGAATGAGTGATCAACATTACAATAATATTAAGGATTTTATTACAAATAAAACAATTAAGCAAGATATTATTTTAAGAGGTAAAACTTGATTAAAAGAAGAATTAAATGTTGAAAAATTATCACCAGTTATAATTAGAAGACAAAATGAAGATTTTTATAATAAATTTAAAGAAAGGTTTTTAAGATAATGATAAAAGTAGGTATTGACCCATCAGGAACTGGTACTACAGGTATTGTTGTATATGAAAATAATAAATTAATTAAAAAATATGAATTTACTAATAAATATTGAAAAGAACACTACAAGTTTATTAATAATAAAATTAAAGAAACAATGATATTTATTAATGTTGAAGATTGTTTATATACAAATGCTAATGGTTCAAAAGACCGCGATGATTTATTAAGATTGCTTGGTTCTTTATGTGTTTTGTATTCTATTAATTGATGAGTATCACCTCGTTATACTAAATCAGTTGTTAAAAATATGGAAAATTTAAGTAAATATCAACAAATAACAGCAATTTATGAAAAAGATAATTTATTAACTTATGAATATCGTAAAGGTTGATTTTATAATAATGAAAAAAATAAGTAATCATCTTCGTGATGCTATTATTATTGCTAATTATGAAAACTAATTTAGGTAAATTATATTTAGGTGATAGTTTAGAAATATTAAAAATAATACCTAATAAAAGTATTGATTTAATATTAACTGATCCACCTTACCTTTACCCCGATATTGCTAAAAAATTAAAAAATAAAGAAAAGCATATTGAATATAATTTAAAAAAAATGCAAGATCCTAATTGTTCTAATATTCAATATCAAATTCGGAAAAGAGAACTTGAATTTTTACAAGGTGAATTTATTGATAGTTTTGATATACCATCATATTTTAAAGAATGAATGCGAATTATTAAAAAACCAAATTTTATAATTTATTTATCAAAACAACAATTAAAAGAATATTTAATTGAAATTGAAAATTATAATTTAAAATTTGAATTAATAATTTATCAAAAAACAAATGATGCACCTAGTAATAATGCATATCGTAAAGATAAAGAATTATGTTTATATATTTATAATAAACCAATTTCTTATAGTAATGTTTGAAATCAAGATATGCAGACTGTTTATCAAATAACAAATAGTAATAATCAATTTATAGGAACAATTAAACATCCTACTGTTAAAGATATTAATTTAATTAAATTACAAATTAATAAACATAGTAAAGTTGGCGATACTGTATTAGATTGTTTTTTAGGAAGTGGAACAACTGCTATTGCTTGTGAACAATTAAGTCGGCATTGAATTGGTATAGAAATTAATAAAAAATATTATAAATTAGCAAAACAAAGATTAAATAGCATCCAAACTACATTATTTTTTTAAAGGAGATTATTTATGAAAAGAAAATTAATTCGTAATATTAATGTTTACTTAAATGAAAAACAAGAAAAAGTTTGAAATGAATTACCTGAATTATATACCAACTCACAACGAATAGAACATATTATTAATTTTTATATAAAACACAATAAAGGAAATAATAAAAATGAATAAATTTATTTTATGTTATCGTTCTGAAAAAGGTAATCGTCCTTGTAAAAACTGACTTGGTGAATATATAACTGGTATTGATGTAGAAGATGTTAATATAAATTTAACTTGGGATTGAGAATATTTAATTAAAACATATGGTGAAAAGAATTTAGTTATTTGTAAAGATAATAAATTAGAATTAATATTACAAAATAAAAAATAACCAACTAGGGTTATTTTTTTAAATGTTATTTATTTCATCTTTTTTTAAGACAATATTGATTTCAACTTGCTACTTGTTCTATTGTTTGTTTACAATTATGACAAATATTAACATTATGTTTTTTTAAATACTTACGAAATATTAATCAACCAAATAATATTAAATATAAGATATAACTTGGAATTTTATAAACTTTTTCTAAACATTTACCAATAGGTAATTTAATTGCTGGTATTTTAGGTATTTTAGTTGTTAATCAAGCAGTACCATGTAATATTGGATAAGATATAACAATCCCAGCATATCCAAAAAACCCACCATCAGTTATTTCATGTTGACCAAACATAAATTCTTTAACTGGTTCTAAACTTTGAATTCAATTAAAATGTAAGCTAGTAAAAAATAATCCATATAAACTTAAAAATGGAGTATGATATAAAATTGATAAAGCATTATATCGCATAATATATGCTTTTTTAATATGAAATGGATATTTATCATATTTTAAAAACTTACGATTTTTTCAAGTTTTAAAACTTTGACTTGGATTTCTTTGTTCAAAACCTAATCTTTGTCAATAAGTACCATTTTCATTTTTAATAATAATGTTTTCTTTATCTATCATATTTACACCTCTTGTCTTAAAATAAGAACACTATTTATTTTTACATTACTACCAGTATTGCCATCAGTTAAATAAATACGGCCAGTAGTATTATATAAGGCAATACTATAGTGGGTTTTATCCATATCATCAATAAAAGCAACTGTTTGGCGTTTTGATAAAGTTTTATTTTCTTTTGGTTCTTTAAAATAAGGTGGGTCAAGTCGTAAGTTACCTTCGGCAGTACTCCGATTAGTTGGTGATATTCTAACTTGATAACGGTATTTTTCTGAAAAATTAGGAATATCAATAAAATTAGCACTATCAGGTTTAAATGATGGTATTGGAACTGATTCTCATCTAATTTTTTTACCTATTCCCTCAAGTATTTTTTGAACAACTTCAACTGTAAATTTTAATTCCCAAACTTTACTCAAAGATAACTTGTTTTCTTCAATATCAAAATCATCTGATATTAATAACCCTATACTACCATCATCTTCATCTACAAATAATGGTACATTAACTTCTACTGGTTTACTTTCTTTTGCTTTTCAAACATTATTTTCATAATAAATCGTATCATTATCAAAAGGAACAGATAATGCATTATTAGAATTATATACAATACTTTTATTATCAAGTTTAATGGAAATATTTTTTATATAATTATTAATAAAATTCTCTAATAATTGTTGTGATATTTCAATTTGTCATATTCCACTTTTTTCAGTACTAGATCATGGAATAATTGATAAAGTATTAGATGTAAACATACTTTTTTTTCATACATATTTAGCATCTGCTTCACTTAACATAATTGGTCTATCTTTATGATTAGTATCAGATTTCCCAAATCCATTATTATATTGATTTGTAAAACCATAATTATCTGGATTTATTTTAGTTAATGTTTGAGACTTATAAAACTTTGCTTTTTCTAATAAACTAATAATATCAGGTGAAAATTCTATTTTCATATTAGTAGGATATGTATAACTGGTAATACCATCACTACTAATTTCACCACCAGTTGAATATTCAATCCCAGTTCTTATTAAATATTGAGTTTGTAAACAACAAGCAATTTTTACATAATTAATCCGTTTTTTATCAATTTCACTATTAGGATCAAGTAAAGGAAACTCAGTTTCTAAACGATAACCACAAATACTATCTAATTGTAAACTTGCTCTTGTAATACCTTCAATTAAATAATTTGAAATAGTATCATCATAAAGTTTTTTACCATATTGTGCTACTAATTTATCAAAACCCTCTCAATTTTTAAACTCTTCTAATGTTATTAATTTAAAACTTTCTAATTTATTCATAATTCACCTCTATGCATCACCATTATAAACAAAAAAAGTCTTTTTTAGACTTTAATTGTTTTATCTGATAATTTAATATCTTTTTTAGAAATTGATTTTTTGGCTCTTTGTAATTTAACAATATGATTAAACTCTTCTTCACTAATAGGTTTATTTGTTTCTAATACTTGTGCTCATTCTGTATTACCAAGACCTAAAGTATTAGCAGTTTGCAATAAACCTAAATGAATAGCATCTAATGTTTCTTGTCCTACCACTTTATTTGTAGATTCTTTAACTTTATTTTTCATTATTTTTTTAATTAAAAGTTCTACACCTTTATAACCTAAAATTCCAACAAAAGCAATCCCAGCTCCAATACCAATTAAAACCTCATAACTCATATTTAATCTTCCTTTCTTAATTTTCACATCACCATCTTAGCATCAAGATAAAAATAATCAAGAATTAAATTAAAAATTAAAATATGGTTGCAGATATTATTTTTTATTATATAATTAAATTGTCCTAGGGATAGAAACTGTGGAAACACAGTCGCTGCAACTTTTTAAAAGTTAGTAGGCACGCAGGAAAACAGAAAGTAAATACTTTCTGTTTTTATTTAACTAAATTAAAATAATATGGTATGATAGTGACAACAAGGGAGGATAATTCTACAATGAAAAAATTATTAACTTTATTTGGTGCAATTACATTATTGGGAACAAGTGCAACAAGTTTAGTTGGGTGTAATAAAACAGAACAAGAATATACACCAAATGAATTAAAAAAACTAAAACAAAAAAAGAAAATAGATACAACAGATAAAAATATTAAAGATAACTTAGAATGAATAGCACCACAAGAAGAACCATTTAATATTATTGATAATCATAATCATTATTTTTATGTAGTATGGCGTGGTGTTAAAATTGGTGGAACAGATGAAGATGTAAGAGTTGAATATGGAATATGAAGAATTATTAAGTTTAAATATAATTATTCTAGTCCTTTAATTTTGGATACCGACATTTTTGGTAATTCACTTTCTTTAGAATTAAAAGAAAATAAAATATATTTAGGTATTAAACCCAATGGTTATGATTATATTTTTAATCATTGAATATCATCAGATTATACTTATAAAAAAAATATTAAAGAAGTTTATCGTTGAAATTTAGAAACAAAAGAACCTAATTTAGTTATTGATAATGATGGTAATATAAAAGTTAACGAAGGATAAAAAAAGAGATTTAATTATCTCTTTTTTATTTAATTAAATTAAAATAATATGGTATGATAGTGACAACAAGGGAGGATAATTCTACAATGAAAAAATTATTAACTTTATTTGGTGCAATTACATTATTGGGAACAAGCACAACAAGTTTAGTTGCTTGTAATAAACCACAATATAGCGAGGATGAATTACAACAACTAAAACAAGAAAACCAAATAAATACTACTAACCAAGAAATTAAAGATAATTTAGAATGAATAGCACCACAAGAAACGCCGTTTAATGAGAATGATAATAAATGATATTATGTAGTATGGCGTGGTGATGAAAATGATAATTGAAGAATTGTTAATTTTAAACATTCTGATTTACAATTAAAAATTTTAGATAATTATAATGAATATGAACTTGTATTAAATAAAAATATAATGGGATGTTTATTTATTCTTTTAAAAACATTTATGGGTAGTAGTAATAAACATTTTTGAAATAACAATAATAACAATACTTGAAAACTTTTTAAAGTTTATCGTTGAAATTTAGATATACAAGAACCTAATTTAATTATTGATAATGAAGGAAATATAAAAGTTAATGTTTAATAAAAAAAATAGGAATAAGTTCCTATTTTTCTTTTAATTTAATATTTGCTATTGGGTTAATTTCAATTTTAAAATTACCCAATATATTGGTCTGAATAAGTTGTTTTCCAACTCAATAACTAATGTTTTTAACAAACAATTCATATAAAACTCGCATTTTTAATTTAACACCATCATTATAAAATACAATTTTGGTTTTAAAATAATAACCTGATAACCTTACAATTCAAGGGTAATCCTTTTCTTCTAAATATTCAAAAACAGTAAATCCAGAGTTATTAATATCTTTAATTTTAATTTCAGTATTTACTCCTAATGGTTCATTAATATATTCTTTATATGCTCATATTCTTACTTTTCCAGAATTTGTACTAATTGTAAAACTATCATAATTATCTTGAACTTGTTTTCAATTAGTAGCACCAAATGTACCAAAATCAAATAATATTATATCTTGTGAATATGTTTTTTCAATAGGTTTAGAATAATCAATGTTAGTATTTAATTCAGTATTTGCTTTACTTAAATTAATTTGTACTGTATAGAAATTAATACTTGGTGGTGGGTCTGGTAATTTTACTGGTCATTCATGAACTATATCATCATCTATATATTGATCTAAATAACTAAGTGAATAAAGAGTTAATCAATCTCGAACTGAATTATTATATAAAGATGTTGTTTGTAAACTAACAAAATAACTCATAATTGAATATGGGTCATATATATCAATATCATCTGAAAACATATAAATACGAACTGCTGTTTTACCTAAATTATAAAACCCAATAGCATCAATTATATATCGACCACTACCAATGATATCAGTTAATATATTATTACTTTCCATAGTTGGTAATGATACAGTTTCTTCATTAATTAAATAAATACTATCTTCACTATTAAATGCTTCTGGGATCACAACACTACTAATTTTATAATTTTTACCAAATTCTTTTTTTGTTTTTTTAGATCAAAGCGATGCTGTTATTTTATCAGTTAAAGTAAATGCTCAACTTGTATTACTTGCACTAGCACCAATAATATCATTTACCTCATCTTGAGTATTATATCTAAAAGCATCTAGCGGGATATTGCCTTGATTTTTTGCTTGTGTACCACCACTTTCAACAATAGGCCAATAACTTTCATCATAAAAAGTATAATTTGATTTTCCTATAAATAAAGGTATTCCATTATTAATATTTGGATATAAATTATTAGTATTTTTATTTATTTCTTTTCAATAAATCGGAATACCCAAACTTATTGCATTTAAAAATTTACCAACAACTGGAATATCTCTTTGAGTTCATGCAATACTTTCTGTTACATCTATTGGTAAACTAATAATATGATTATTCATAACACTAAATAAATTTAACATATCTTTTAATTGCCCACGATTTTTACTTGGATTAATTTTATTATGTCCAATATCAAAATTATATTTAAAATAACCATTTGCTCTAACATCATAATCACGATTAATAACACCATTACCTTTATAATTTAATGCAACATCTTTAATAGTTAAATTATTTAGATTAGTTGCTTTTGTTAAATCTCTATTAGTATTTAAATAACCTTCATAATTCTTTTTAATTTCTTGGTTTGTTTGACCTTGTTTTCTTTTTAATCAGTTATCATACTGACCATTAATAGCAGGTATTCCATTTGTTAATAAATAAGTAGTTAATGGTTTTGATGATTTTGTTAGACTATCAGCAACTGGCATTTTTAAATCATCAATAAATAATCTACGTTGTGGATATACTTTTTCATTTCATTTCCCTAAATTTTCAATAGGGCGACCAAAAATAACTGGTGCTGAAAAAGCATTATTACCTAATAATGTTAATTGAATACTTTTAATACCATTATCACCAGTAAATTTTTCATTAATTTCATAATCTTTTGGAATACCTAAATCATCTCATATTATTTTAGGTATTACATAACCTTCACCTGCTGCTGAAAATTGTACAAATTGCTGAATAGTTTGTCCGGTAGTATTAATATAATCTTTAACATAACTAAAAGTAACATTTCAATATACTAATTCATTTAAGTCATTATATTTTGGTTGAGCATTTGAAATAAACATTAATAAATTATCATCAACATCTTCTTTATCAGATTGTAAAGGAACTAAATAAAACCTTAAAAAATCTTCTCGTTGAAAATTATAGGTAGTTTCAATCGTAATTGTACGATCAAGATATCAAGCATTATATTCACCAAAATATTCTTCACCAACTAATTTAGAAAATTCAACAGTATCATTAATATTAACAATATGACATTTATAAGCATCACCTTTAAATTTTCTTTTAATAGCAAAATTATCTAATGCTTTATTAATTTTTTGTAAATTTATAACATAAACATTAAAACCATTTTCATTATTAATTTTTTCTCAAATATCATTAACTGGATAATTATTATCAGGATTATCTTTATTAATAAAAACTTGTTTTGTTGCATCTCATAAATAAATTTTTTCAGTACTAGTAATATATAAATAACTAACTTTATCCGTTAAACTATTTTTAAATTCATTAATAGAATAAGTAAATCAATCTTTATTTTTTTTAAAAAAATCATAATTTCAAATATCAGGTATAGCACGAGATCTAATTTTAATAGCATTTTTTCATTGTGCTATTATTCCTTCTTTCCCAGTAAATATTTGTGACATTTGTGTAAAATTCTGTGGAACACCATTATTAGGTTGAAAACCTTTATCTGTAATATTTACTAAACCAGTTTTAATAATAAATGGAAAAAAGAAATAATTACTTTTAATATCAATATCTAATTTAGTTAAATCAGATCTTACACTATTATCCATTATTCTTTCATTTAAGTTTTTAAAAATACTATTAATATTTGGTACTTGCATTATTGTATATCTCCTTTAATATCTTCTTCTCTTGTTTGATTATAATCAATATAATTCATTTCTTGCTCTAATTGTTCTTTTTGTTCTTTTTGTTCTTTTTTAACTTCTTCATACATCATGCGTGCTTTTTTATTTGTTACTTTTTCTTGTTTATGAATTGCTCTAACATGAGTAATAGTTCCATTATTTATTTGTCTATCAATTACCTCAGATTGAGTAATTTCATTAACTATTGATATATCTATAAATTCTAAGGTATAAGGTCTAAAATTATCATTATTCTGACTATTATCATCTAAACTATCTCATTTTTTATAATGTTTAAATATATAATCAAATAAGCGATATAATTTAGGAAATCGTAAAGACCTTTTTTGTAAAGTAGTATGAATATCTAATTTATTATTCATTAATGACTCTGTTTTATTTGTATAATTATTTCCTGAAAAATTATCATATTCATAACCAGCACCATTAAATATCATTTTCATAGAATAATCACTATCAATAGTTATTTCAGTATAATTTTGTTGAGCATGAATTAAACCAACACCAGTAGTACCAGTCATAGCATATTGTTGAACTGTACTAGTAATAATAGCATCAGCACTTACTAATTCTTCATCACCTTTACCAGTATCTGTTAATGAATTAGTAGTATTTTTTTGTCCTACAAAATGAGTACGATTTATAATTCTTTCAATTCTTTTATAATAAATATTATCTTGTACATCTTTAATTAAATTAAATACAGGTAAACAATCTGGAACTGCATCTGCTGTTGTTTTTGTTCCATGAGCTAATTTAGGTAAGTTTGTAAATTCAACAATAGGCAATATTTCTATTCCAGTATCATATTCCATTATAGATACTGGTCTTAATTTACTTTCTAATTCTCCATAAGTTTGTCAAATACCAATTTCTAAATCTTTTGCAGTATAATAAGTTATTTTTGCTTTTCTTGGATAAAATTGTACTTTTTGATATCACATATAATCACTTTGGGCAGGTAATATTCACATTTCTGCATATTGTTCTATTTCTGAATATTTAGCAATACGGACACTTGAACCAATAGGTGCAACATCAATAGTTAAATCACCAGTTTCTGTTTTTAATAAATACATTACACTACGACCATATAAACTATTTGCTAATTCATTTTGAAATAATTTAGAATAAACATAGTTTTTTTCATATCATTCTTCTATTCAATCTTGTGTATCATCATTATCACAATTAAACATTAAACCTTGTCCAATAGTTAATGGAGCTGCTTTTCTATTAGCAATAATTCAAGGAATATCAATATAATATTTTTGTTCTGATAATATTGGGTATTTTCCTTTTTCTAAATAATTTAAATATTCGGGTTGTTTATTTAATTCTTTAAAATCTATTTCATTATTCATTTTTACACCTCTTTTTGTCATCACCCATTATATAATCACCATAAGGAGAGTGTCAAAATATGTGAAAATTATTAACATTAATTACTAGTATTTTAGAAAACCCTAAAATAGCATTAAGAATTATAAAATTATTAGAAAAATATGGTAATTCTAAAATAAAATCAATTTTACAAAGTATAAAGGATATTGAACATCAATTAACACAAATTCAATATTATTTAAATCCTAATATATTAAGTGATTTATTAATAAAATTACCTAAAAATTTAGAAATACAATTATTTAAAGATATTAGTTTTTTAGATAAAAATAAATATAAAGAAATTATAAATTCATTAACACCAACAGAAAATAATTGAACTATATTATCTAGTAGTTGATGTAAAAAAGGATTTTTTCAAATAACTAATAAACAAAAATTAATAGGTAATTTAACTATTTTAATTCAATCAGATAATGATAAACAAAAAAGATGATATGGACCATATAATTATCCAAAAGTACATATTCAAGTTTGACAAGCAATGAAATCAGCAATAGGTAAAAATGGAACTGGGGCAGGATCAGTATTTTGAAATATGTGATTACATGTATGATTACGCAGTGAATTAAGAGAATATGTTAATTGACAAATATATACACAACAAAATAAAGGCGGCGGTGATGTTAAATTAAGAGCAAGTCGTATTAATAAAAACTTATTAGAATTAAATAAAGAAATAAATCGTTATAGTACTAATTTTTATCAAACAAAAGATGCTAAGTTAAATAAAAACAAGCAATTTATTGATAATAAAAATTGATTAATTCAACAACGAGAATATGCTACTAATTTAAAATTAGGTTATCAAAAATTACATACTAAAATAATATCAAAACCAAAAACAATTAATTTTTATAATGAAATTAAAAAAGGATTTAATATAATTAAAAACCCAATAAACACAACAAAAAATAAAATAAAAAGGAAATAAATCCTTTTTATTTTCTAGTAGCAGCAGGAACTGTAATTTGCTTTCCAGTTGTTTCTTCGGTTAATCAATTTGTACCACTTAAACTATATGGCACTTCAACATCTTTACTAAAATCACCTTCATCTCTATCATTAAAGATTTGATGTGAATAATCTAAAATATTAACATTATAATCTGATGTTCTTAAACCAGCATTAATTTTTTGAATTGCTTTAATAATTCCTGTATTCATTTCATCAATTACAACTGATTTTTTAGTTAAATCAGGAACATCACTATATCAAGGTGTTATTAAAGACCCAATATTATCTTTACTAAATCGTTTAATACTAATTTTATTTACTTTTTGTACTTTATAATATTGAACTTGTGCTGTTCCAGTTGCATTATTTTTACCAGCAATATAAATATCAATTTCAATATCTGTTGATGTAATATCATAAGTATCTGGTGAACCTTGATAATATAAAGGTCATCAATCAAAATCATTAGTTGTTAAACTATTATCAACTGCTTTAACTGCTTTTAAAGCTTTATCATTTAACAATGATCTTAAATCTTCACTTGCTACTTTTTGTGGTACAGTAATTGCTTTAATTATTTCATCATCTGTTACACTATCTACACTTTTAATCTTATCGTGAATATCTATGGCGCTACTTACTTTGAATAAATTAAGTTAACTGTTCCACTATATTTATTTGGATTTCCAGTTGCTAATGCGCCAGTAGATGTAATAGTAGAGAATGTTGCATCTCCAGTTTGATAGTTAGTATTTTTTACTTTAATAGCAGTTTCTAATTCTGCTGTTGTTGGTGTATTGCCTGCCATTGTTATTTGACCTAAATTAGGTACTGTAATAACTGTTGATAAAGCAGGAATTGTCTTATTAATTAATATTTTTTTATCATTAATATTTTGATTATCAATAATACCAGCATTAATATGTAAATAAATATTACCATTTACAATTTGATTAACTGGTAAATAAGTACCTGCTGAATTTATTTGAATTGGATAATCATTTTTACCATCACTTAATATCATAGCAGAACGCATAAATGCTATAACTCTATCTTTCTGGTTTGTAGTTAAATTATTATCTAATACTTTATCAAATAATTTTTTAATTTCTGCTTCATCAGGAGTAGATTGATTAATTCCAAAAAATTTATAATATTTTTTATTTACATTCATATTTAATGATGTTTGATCTACCTCTAAATTATTAATATTATTAATAGTATTTAGCATTGCATTTTTAAATGTAGGATTATAAAAATCTTTATAATTTGGATCATAATCTAATAATTGATAAGTTAATTCATTTTCTCATTCCCCAGTAAATTCATTATATTTTTGTCATGAATCACCAGTTGTATTTGTATTATCTCACATACGAGCAATGGCATCATTTTTTTCTTGATCATTAAACTTTTCTTTAACAATTAAAAAACCTAATTCTGGTCTTGTTAAAGCAGGTAATGAAAATAATACACGACTTGTAAATGCTGGTTCTTGTGTATCATTATCAACATAACTAATATTTTCAGTAAAAATAGTAATCATTGCTGCATTTTCTCTATGAATTACAAGTCCTTCAATTTTTTTGCTAATAGATAAATCAAATCCACGAGTTCTATTCATTCCTTCTAAATTAACTTGTAATTTTCCATCTGATGTTTTACCATATAAAGGTTTAATATTTTGCCCTAATCATAATGATTTAGAAATCATATAACCCATTACTTTATCTTGGAATAAAGTACCTGTTACCATTGTATTTGCCGAAATACTTTCACCAACTAATTGAGTATATGCTCTTGTTAAATCTAAATATGAATGTGGTTCTCAAATTATTTCTCAGTCACTAGTATTTGTACCAATTTGAGATGCGTTAATTTTTCTTGTTTCATCAGTCATACGATGTGCTAATTTATACATTAAATCTAGTGCATCTTGTTGAGTTTTAATTGTACTTGTATCATAAACAAAAGCATAATCAGGATTAAATGATGATCTAGCAATATAATTATCAATTACACCTTTTAAAAAGTATAATTCTAAATTAAACATCATATTTTCTGTAATTGAACCAGTTCATTTTGCTACTAATTCACCTCGCAATGATGGATCAGTATTTTTTAAACGATCTAAATCAAATCTTCTTCATTGTGTTTTTAATCCGATTGTATGATCAATTACTAAACGACCACGCTTAGCATCTTGATTTTGTTTTGGATTTCCTTTTTCATGATTTCATTCACTATCACCATAAAATAATCGTTCAGGTATTGTATAAATTGCAACTGCATAATCTGCACTTTCCATATTAGGACTTGATTGTGCTGTTGCTGTTAAGCGATGAAAAGTATAATAATCAGGATTTGATAAAATATCTTTTACTCTCATTTCTTGTGCTGATAATAATAAATGTCCTTCTTTTGTTAAGTTTGCTACTCCATTTCCAATAACAAACCCTTCATGTAATCCTATAATTGATGCCATATTTTATTTTCCTTTCTGATATTCTTTTTGAACTAAGTTTTTAATTCTTTCATTAATAGGAATATTATGATTATCTTGTAAATTTTCTTTAATTTTTTGTGATAATTCTTCAATAAACATATTTTCATCTTTAATTTGAATTCCACCATTCATTAGGTTTTTCATATCTAATTGTGGTTTTTTCTCAATTAAATCTTTAAAGTTAGTTTTAATATATTCCATATCTTTACCACTATTTAATAGTTCTTCAACTAATTTACGATTTTCTTGTGGTACTTGTGATAACTCATATTCTTTTATTTTTGACTGATAATTATTAATTTTTTCTTCATATTGTTTTTCAGTTTCAGTTTTAATACGAGTTTCTACACTTGGTAAGACATTAGATAATATTTGCTTTTCTTTTTGTTCTAATAAAGCATTAATTTCATCTTGTGTCATATTTTCTTTATATTCATATTTAAAGTTTGACATACTTTAATCCCTCCATTATTTTTTTATAGAAAATTTCAAAAACTATCGTCACCATCTTACCATCATTTTAATTTTTGTAAACTTGTGGATATTTTTTCTTAATTTCAGTTCTAGTTTCTTCAATACCTTTTTTAAAACCTTTTTCATATTGTTCTAAATATTCTTTTTGATTATTAACACCATAATCATAAGTTTCTTTCATTAATTCTTGAAATATTTTAGTATGTTCTTCACAAGCAGGAACACCAATACCATTTCAATTTTTACTTACTCTTTTAAAACACTCTTTACCATCTATAATCATTCAACATATATTTTTATCCATTCGCATTTTTTCAACATTTCTTTTAATTTGTTTTTTTGCCATAATTTTACCTTCTCTTTCCAAATTGCTTACTTATTAAAAATGGATTATCTAATGTTTTTATAAAATATTCCATAATATCCATAACAGCATAAGTCATAGCATCAAAACCATCATCAAATAATTTATTATCTTCTAATTTATAAGTAGATTTATTTGCTGGTGGTTTCTTCCATTCCATTTTTAACATATCTTTAAATAACTCTGGTGTTAATCTTTGACTAATTTGTAAATAATTCTTATTTAGCAGGATGATTATAGCATCAATTCTATCAGTTCTATATCATATCTCTTTATTAACTGGTTTAAATATTAATCAATTAGCATCAGGAAAATATTTTCGCCTAATATTATTTAATGTATCAACCTCTACTAAATGACCACCACCAGTATCAACATTTACCTCTAAACCATTATATAAATCATTTCATTGTGTAGCACATATTATATAAAAGTGTACTATTTCATGTAAAACTTTCATTATGTCTTTTTGTACCATTTCAGCATTACTATGTTTATATTCCATTAATGGTGTCATTTTTTTATAATTGTTATCTATTCCCATTAAAATTGCATGGGTAGCATGTCCTAATGGTGATTCAGCATAACCTAAATCTAATCCTGCTCTAAAATTAACTAGTTCAAAATCATATAATTTACTAAATAAATAATTAGCAAAAATAGATCCATCTAATGCACCGGGCATTCCAATTCCTCAAACTTCATATTTTTTAGGTCATTCTGCTTTTAATTCATATAATTTCATTAATTCATCATAATTTAAATTATCTTTATTAATTAAATAATTAGTATAATGATTAATTACTTTTTTATCATATGCTTTTTGACCTGTTTTAGGATCTAAGACTGGAACTATAATTTTAGATATTTGTTCACCATTACTTTCTAATTCTTTACGATTAAATGGCATTAATTTATTTATATAATCGATATGATCTTGATAAATACTATCAGGATTAGTACTAGTAATTAATATTAATTTTTTATAATCACGAACTGCTTGCATAATTGCTTCTTTTTCTGCTTTACTAAATTCATTTGCTTCTTCTAATCAAATAATACATAAATCAGCACCATTTGCTCGTGCTGTTCCTTTACCTAATACTTGCGATGAATTACTTTTTCTTGCTCCTTGTAATTTAATAAAACTACCATTAGGGAATAATCAAGTTGGTTTATTAAACCTAGCATTATATTGATAATGTCCACCTTTTCATTTTTTAGTATCATTTAATATTAAACCTATTTTATCTAAGGCATCTTGAATATCTTGTTGCATTTCAGCAGTATCAGCACTATTTAATCTAAAACCATATATTGCTATTTTTTTATCTTTATTTGCTAATACAACACAACTTAATAATGCTATTAATTCATCAATAGAATATGTTTTACCTGCTTTACGACTACCTGCTAAATTAATCTCATCAGCAATATATTCAGTACTATTCAATAGACTAGTTACTATTTTATTAAAATAACTATATTCATATAACATTGCCATTATATATCACGACCATTCGTTATATTAATTACTGGTGGAGTATAATTTATTTCAGTTTCATTTTCACGACCATAATACTGTGCATATACTGATACACCCCCCTTAGTTTCATTTAAGAGATGTAATTTTATATTATTTTCTAATATTCGTATTTTCATTTTTAAGGTATTATAAGCAATAATATTGCTATTTTTAAGGTTTTCATATTCACCTTCTTCTAATTCACAAAATATTAATAAGGTTTCTTTTGTAGCAAGTTTGTAATTATTTTGTATACAATAATCATCAAATTTACTTATTTTTACATCAATATTCCGCTTTTTTGCATCTTTTCACCAATTAATTCCCACTTTTGCCATCTTTTTTACCTCTTTTGTCATCACCATTCTACAAAAAAAATATCAAAAAGTAAAATTGTAAATGTAATGAAAATAAAAATTCACAAAATAATAATTGTGAATGCAAAAAATAATTTTTTATGATAATATTAAATTGGACATAAAAAAAAGTGAGAGTTAACCACTCCACTAATCTATTATTACTAAATTATCCTATTCGGATAATTTTTTAATTATGTAAATAATTTGCAATAAAAAAAGACTTTTTCAAGTCTTTATTCTTAGTAATTTTTAAACAAGAGATTAAGGGTTGAATAATCCTACTTGTATTAAATTACATCACCATCCTAACATCTTTTAATAAAATGTCAATAAAATTTTAATTTTAATGTATAAATATATATTAAGAAAGGGTTGAACAAATCTTATGAAAAAGAAAAAATATAAACATTTTAATCTTGAAAAAAGATATAAATTAAAAGAATATTTAGAATGCGAAACATTTAAAAAGAAAAATGGTACACCTAATTATTCTAAAATAGGAGAAGTAATGAATAAAAGTCGTAATACAATTAGATTAGAGGCTAAAAGACTTAAAGAAGAATATGAACCTGAAAAAGCACATAAAGATTATAAACGAAAGCGTAAAAAATCTATTAAATATACAACAATTACAAAAAAAGTTGTAAATTATATAAGAAAAATTTTAAGTAAAAAAAGTTATTCACCAAGATTAATTATTTATGAATATGAAAAAAAATATAGTGAAAAGTTTCCATTTTCACATATGACACTTTATAAATATATTGATTATAAAGTTTTTGATGATGAAAATATTGAAATTAAGAAAAAATTACCATTTAAAGGTAAAAAATATAAAACAAAAAAAAGAAAAGATGATCGTGGTCAATTAACTAATATTAGATTTATTGAAGAAGCAAAACATGAAAAAGGTACTTTTGGTTGATTTCAAATGGATTGTATTGTTGGAAAAAATCATCAATCTGCTTGTTTAACTTTTACGGAAGAAAAGAGTTTATATACTATTTGTTTTAAATTAAATCAACATAATTCAGAAGAGGTTAATAATGCTCTTAAATGTATTTTTAAAAATAAACTTTATAAAGTAAATATAAAAGGAATTATTACAGATCAAGGTAAAGAATTTAGTAAGTGAAAAGAGATAGAGAAAATTACTAATACAAATGTTTATTTTTGTGATGCTGGAACTCCAACTCAAAAAGCAAAAGTTGAAAGAATAAATAGAGATATTAGATGATATTTACCTAAAGGAACTGATTTTAATACTGTTACTCAAAAAGAAATTAATAAAGTTATGAAAATTATTAATGAAAAGCCTCGACCTAGTTTAGGTTGATTATCCTCCAGAGAGGTATTTTTACAAAATACTAATATTTAACTTTTTTAAATATAAATTATATATTTGTAACAAATTTTTATTTTTGTCGTGCTTAAATATTAATTTATATTTAAAAAAGTTATTTTTTTTTGAAAAAATATTGCATTTTAAAATAAAAAGTATATTATCAAATTAATAAGGGTTGATTGACCTACTTGCATCTTTACAATACAAAAATGAAGATAAGCATAATAAGCAATTTTTAATAAATAAAAATGTTCCTCACCAAGCACAAGGTTTTATTTAAAATTTAAAGTAAAAATCAATAATTTAAAATAAATTTATTAAGATAATTTGCGAATTATTGATTTTTGTATTGTAAATTATTAATTTTATGTTATCATTAAATTAATAAAAAAAATAAATTTATCTTTTTCTTAGAAATTTTATTTTAGTAGATAAATATTTATTAAAATGATGTATCACCAACCGAATAATTTATGCCATCCTTGCCCTTATTCTTTAAGTAAACTTTTTAAATCACTTGCTCTAATATGATATTTTTTGCGGCAAAAATCACATGCAATTTCAATTTCACCATTATTTATTAAAATTTCATTAAGTTGCTCATTACCTAATAATTTTGCTGATTCTAAAGCTTTTTCGTATGAGCAACTACATTCAAATTTAACTTCATCAACTTCTAACACTTTGGCATTTTGATCAATTAGTTTAAAAATATTAATTAAATTATCTTCAGCAATTAATTTATGACTAATGTTTTCTAAATTTTCAATTTTTTCTTCTAAATAGTCAATATCTTCTTCTTTATGTTCTGGTAACAACTGTGCGAAAAAACCAACTGCTTTTGCAATTGTATTATCTTCATTCATTTTAATTGAACATGCAATAACTGATTTAATTTGTTCACTTTGTGCTAAATAATAAGTAAAATCTAAATTAATTTCACCAGAAATTAATTGAATTTGACCTGAGAAACTTTCTTTCATTCCTAAATCTTTCATTACACGTAAATAACCATTTGTACCAACTACTTGGGAAATAACATTATGTTCACGATCAATTTCATCAACATAAAATTGTGGATTAGCACAAAATCCTCGTACTTTATGACCAGTATATTCTGCCATAATCGTTCCAATTGGACCATTTCCATTAATAATACTTGTCATTTTATCGGTTGCATTTTTCATAACACTACCAATTAAAATAGTGGCTAGAACAACTCTTGACAACACAATTGTTGCAAGCGGATTAGTTGCATGTAATTTAATAATATCGTTTAATGATTTAGTTGCATCAACAACTGTCATTTTAACATTATGAACATTACTAATTGCTTTCATTACTTTGTCCATTTCTTTAAACTCCTTTATAAATTTCTTTCCTTTGCAATTATAGTATAATCATCGTTAAAAGTAAAACAAAAAGTAGGCTTAATTAGCCTACTTCTTATTTGTATTATTATTTTTATAATCTTCTGGGTGATCTTTTTTTCGTTCTTTTGGTTTAACTTCTAAAATTTCACCTTTTGCTTCTTTTTCTTTATGCTTTGCTGCACGTTCTTTTTCATGAATTACTTCATCAGGTAATTTATGATATTTATCAATATATTCAATCTGTTCTGCCGTAATTGTTTCTAATATTTTTAAACTTTCAGCAATTAAATTTAATAAACTACGATTTTCAGAAATTAATGCTTTTGCTGTTACATAACAATCATCTAAAATTTTACGAACTTCAGTATCAATTTTAGCCGCAATATTTTCTGAATAACGTTTTCTTGTTCCAGTATATTCATCTTTTGGTGATTCAAATTGAACTAATCCTAAACAACTCATTCCATATTCAGTAACCATATGACGTGCAATATTAGTTGCTTTTTCTAAATCATCATGTGCTCCTGTTGTTATTTTTGTTTTTCCAAAAATAATCTCTTCTGATGCACGCCCACCTAAATAACCAGTAATTGTCGCATATAAGTTTTCTTTACTATGAAACATTGTTTCTTCTTTTGGTGTCATAATTGTATAACCACCTGCTTGTCCACGTGGAATAATAGTAACTTTTTGAACTTTGCTAGCTGCTTCTAAACGTAAACCAATTAGAGCATGACCAGCTTCATGATAAGAAACAATATCTTTATCCATTACTGAATATTTACGTGATTCTTTTGCTGGTCCCCCAACAACACGATCAATCGCTTCATCAATAATATTAACAGTAATAATTTTTAAATTATTACGAACACATAAAATTGCTGCTTCATTTAAAACATTCTCTAATTGAGCTCCAGAAAATCCTGGCGTTCTTTCCGCGATTCGTCTAAAATCAACCTCTGTTGAAACTACTTTATTTCGAGCATGTAATTTTAAAATTGCTTCTCGTTCATTAATATCTGGTAATGAAATTTGAATCTGACGGTCAAAACGCCCCGGTCTTAATAAGGCAGAGTCTAATACATCAACTCGATTTGTTGCTGCCATAACAATAACTCCCGTATTAGTTCCAAAACCATCCATTTCAACTAATAATTGGTTCAATGTTTGTTCATTAGCACCACTCCCAATTGAAACAGTTCTTTTTCGACCAACAGCATCAATTTCATCAATAAAAATGATACATGGTGCAGCTTTTTTAGCTGCAATAAACATTTCACGAATTCTTGAAGCACCAACTCCAACAAACATTTCTTCAAATTCAGAACCTGAAATTGAAAAGAATGGGACACCAGCTTCTCCAGCAACAGCTTTTGCTAACAAAGTTTTTCCTGTACCTGGTGGTCCTTCCATTAGAACTCCTTTTGGAGCACGAGCACCCATACTTGAATATTTCTGTGGATTCTTTAAATAATCAACTAACTCAACTAACTCTGTTTTTTCTTCATTAATTCCTGCAACATCAGAAAATTTAACAGTAGATTGAATTTGGCGTGCTTTATTTTTCCCCATTGAAAAGGGATTAGCACCTGACATCCCACCAGACATTTTTGATAAACGAGCAATCATAAAGACGGCGATTCCCATTATTAATAATCATGGTACTAATTGTATTAACATCGCTTGTCACATTGGAACAAACTCACGGTCAACTGAAACAAGACCACCTTTTAATTTATTTTTAAAATTTTCATCTCATGTATTTGTTGGTATTTCGTCCTTGTAAGTATAAGCTCTAAAACCTTCAAGATTTCATTCCGAACTATAACGAACAGTTTTGATAACACTATCCTCAGAATATCGAATTACCCCTTCCATAACTACAGTATTTTTACCAACATTAGCCTTAATAGTAATTTCATCAATATTTTGATTGTTATAATTTTTAGTATTACCAATTTTTTGCATTTCTCCTTCGCTAATTTTTGTAATATCTGATTTTGTTCATAATACAATTGTTAAAATAATCAAACCAATAAAAATTAATGAACTTATAATTGCAAATCACATTCTTTTTTTATTCATAACTATTTCCTTTCTATTAAGACTTTTAAAATTAATCTTTTTCGGTCATTTTAAATATTGACCCAATTCTAGACTATTTTATCATAAAAAAAAATAAATTGTATTTTTCCGCTAAAGTATTATTAATAAATTTATTAATTTTTAAATCAACTAAATTATTCGCATAAATAAGGTTATTATCCTTATCTAATACAAAATAACTTTTTCGTGCTAAAAGCGGTACTTTATTTTTGATAAATAAACGATTTAAACGCATCTTATTAATCATTGCATTTCTTAGCAAAGATAAATCGTTGGTAATTGTGATTGGTCATTGTGCTGCTGCTATCATAAAATCATAATTATTTTTAGTTCCCGAATTAATAATATTTTCTTTTCATTTTATTGGTAATCCAATTGTTGGTGTTATTTGAATTGTTGTTAATTCTAAAAGTTCATTATTAACAATTTCAACATTATCATATGATTTAATTAAAGAATATCTTGAATTAATTTTAAGAATAATATTTGGTTTTAAACTTTTTAATTCCTTAATTATTTCATCTAAAAACTTTCTTTTTTTATTACTAATTAAATAAACAAACTTATTAATTTTAAAATAATTAAAAATAATAATTTTTTGCAAATGAATATTATTAAGAGCATTAAAACTAGTAACATTAATTTGCCCAAAATTTTCAATCAAATATTTTTTTGCAACTAACTTTAATTGTTCATTTTCCTTATTTTTTTCCTCAATTTCTAATAACATATCTTGTAAATTAATATCCTGAATTTCATTACGAATAATATTTCGATTATAAATCGCTAAGATATTAGTTGAATCAATTGCATAATTAATTTGCTGATGAAATAAATATTCAATAATTTCTTCTCTTGATATTTTTAACATAATCCTCAATATTTTTAGTTTTTTGTTAAATAATTGAGAATAATAATAACTAGTTTTATTTAGACCATAATATTCAACAATCCCATTTCGTTGTTTTTGCAAAATATATGTTTCAATATGATCAGTCAAATTATGGGCAATTAAAACACCCTGGAAACATTTTTTTTCACTAATTTGTAAAAAAAAATCATATCGTATGCTACGAGCAACTGCTTGAAAATTATGAGAATTAGTCTGATACTGTTCATAGTGTTTCGCTGTCACTTTTTTTACATATACCTTAATATTTCGTTTTTGGCAATATTCAACAACAATTTGTTCATCATAGTCACTATCTTTTCGCTTCTGGTAATTTACCAAACATACAATGAAATTATTAATATCAAACTCTGAATTATTATAAATATTGTCAAGTAAAAACATACTATCAGGACCACCAGACACCCCAATAACATATTTTTCATTCTTTTTTAAAAGTTTAGTTTCCATTTCTATCACCTATTTTCGAAATAATTTTAAAACTTGTTCTGTATAATGATAATTCTTATTATGAACAATGATTGGTTTTTCAACAATAAGGCCTGCCCCACTTTGAAAACGAGCTTCAATTAAAACATTATTTGCTTTACTTTCTACAAAAGGATGAATAAATTGTAGGCGTTTAATATTAAAACCATACTTAATTAATAATGCAGTAATTTCTAATAATCTTGTTGTACGATGAATAATTGCAAAATACCCTCGATTTGCAACTAATTTCTTAACAGCAAAAATAATCTCTTCTAATGTGACATCTGTTTCATGGCGTGCTGGAATTAATAATTTATTTTTTTCATTTAATTTTGCTCCATTAACTTTAAAAAATGGAGGATTACAGACAATTAAATTATATTTAACATTAGCATTAGTTTTAATATATTCATTAATATCATTATGAATAATTTTAATCTGTTCAATTTTATGATTTAATGCAACATTTTCCTCTGCTAATTGTACAGCTTCTTTTTGCAATTCAATGCCAGTAATTGGTGCTGAAGTTAAAGTTGATAAAATTAACGGAATTACCGCATTATTAGTACCAATATCTAAAATATTTTTTATTTTTGTATTTAATGTTGCAAAACGAGCCAGTAGGACTGTATCCAATGAAAAATTAAACATATCAGTTCGTTGGTTAATTTTAATTCCCTCATAATCTAATAAATCATTTAAAACTTTCACTTTACACCTCGTTATATCAATCAATAAATCCCTTTTCTAAAATTAATTCTTTATTTAAATTTTCCAATAATAAATTGGCAATAGTATAACAAATTTCAATTAACTTGCTATTTTTATGATTTAGTTTTTGAATTAAATCTTGATTTGTAATTTGATATTTTTCTCATTCTTTCTTTTTTAAAACATTAGCAATTGCTAAAAAAAATTGGCGGCATTCAACACTATCATAATTATTTAACTGACGCATATGAATAAAGTTATTTATCGAGTTACTTGCAAAATTGTTAAAAAAGGTAGAAATAAATTCATTTTTAAAATCATCAACTTCTAATAAATCAGTTGTATTTTCTAAAATAATATTTAAACAACGTGATTTAATAGTATCAATAACATTTGTTTTATTAGTTGTTAACAAAAAAGCGTATGTATTTTTACTAGGCTCTTCTAAAAATTTTAATAATGAATTAGCCGCTTCTAATGTTAATAAATCAATACCATTAATAACATATACTTTTATTCCTGTTTGTTCTAACGCAGAATAATTAAATGTTTGAATAATTTCTTGAATTTCTTCTTTTTTGATTGTTGTTTCAAAATCACCTTTAATTTTTAAATCATAATAAGTTTTATTATTAATGCGGTGACAAATATCACATTCACAATCTACTTCTTGTTTTTTAAAACACAATAAAAATTTAATAACTTCTGTTGTAAATTTTTCTAATTTAACTTTATTATTGCAAGAAATCAAAAGTTGATTTAATAAATTATTTTTTAAAATTAAATTTTTAAATAGTGTCATTTTCTCAACATCATTTTTTGTAAATAAATTATCCATTTTCTTTGTCCTTTATTTTTTGAATAATTTCATCAACATAATAATATACTTGTTCTAATACTTCATTCACTGGTTTACTAGCAGCAATAACTTTAATGCGATCTGCATTTTCACTAATTAAAACTTGATATCCTTCATATACCTTCTTGTGAAACGAATTTTTTTCTAAATCAAGACGGTTCATTTCAACCTCATTTCGAACTTTCATTCTTTCACTTGCCATTGTTGGTTGAATATCAAAAAAAAGAGTTAAATCTGGCTTTGTTGTGCCCAAAACAATAGATTGTACTTCATCTAATGTTCGAATTCCTAATCCACGAGCATATCCTTGGTATGCTGAAGTAGAATCCATAAAACGATCACAAATTACAATTTCTCCTCGTTTTAACGCCGGCAAAATATCTTCAACAACATGTTGCCTACGAGCAGCAATATATAATAAAGCTTCTGTTCATGGGTCCATTCCTAAATTATGTTTACTTAAAATAACATTTCTAATTTGCTCAGCAATTTCATTGCCTCCTGGTTCTCGTGTTAAAACAACTTGATATCCTTCTGACCGTAATTTTTCTTTTAATAATTTTGAAATCGTTGTTTTTCCAGAACCATCAATTCCTTCTAATGTTATAAATATCATCATTACACTCCCTGTTCTTAAACATCTTTACGTCCCTCTAAAACTTGTTTTAATGTTACCTTCATCAATATAATCTAAGGAGCCACCAATTGGTATCCCTTGGGCTAAACGTGATATTTTTATATTAAAAGGTTGCAAAAATATTTTTAAGTATTGAGCTGTTACTTCTCCTTCAAAAGTAGCACCAACAGCAATAATCACTTCTTTTATAATTTTATCATTCATTCGGGATTCTAACGCAGAAAAAGTCAATTTATCTGGTGTAATGCCATTTTTTACATTAATTTCACCATTTAAAACATGATAAACTCCATTAAAAACTTTTGTTGGTTCGATTTTTATAATATAAAAAAAATTGCTAACAACACAAAACTTTTTTTGTTCACATAAATTATTATGGCAAAACAAACAAACATTATTTTACATTAATGTTGAACAAATTGAGCATTGATGATAATTATTTTTGATTTCATTAAAACATGCTCTAATGATTCCAATAATGATGGTTTAATAATTAATTTATTAAAAATCCTTTCCGCAGTTTTTTTACCAACACCTAAAATAGTTTTTAATTCCATAATTAATTCTTCATAGTTCATTTCAAATTTCCAATCAATTATTCTACTATCTTAATGTTATCAAAAATCTGTTTACCAGTTTCAAGAACATCTTTATATTCTTCATAGTTATCAATTTGTTTAACTAATAAATTTTGGTAAAAATCTTCAATATCAATTAATGTTGGTTTTGGTAATTTATTTTCTTGTCTAATTTTAACATAATCATTGCGAACACTAGTTCACTCAGTTTCACTTAAGGCAATAATAATAAAATCAAAATCAAATGCTTGGAAAATCTTATTGCGAAATTCTCAATTACACATTTCAAAACTAATTCAATTTGCTTCTGGTTTTGTATTAGTTACAATAATCAGTCCTTGTTCTGATGCAGCCACATATTTAACATCATAGAAACTAATTAATTTATCTAATTGAACTACTTTACCTTTTTCGTTAATTAATTCCATAAATTTATTTTTAAATTTTTCTCTCTTTTCTTTACTAGCTTTAATTAAAATATTAAAAATTTGATTATTAGAATAATTAATATTAGAAAATTCATAGATATTAACTTTATTTTTCATATCGTCACGATATTTTTGTAAGTTAGTTATGCATTCTAATTCTTTTCCATAAGAAATTTGCTCTGATCCAACTGACTGAAAACTTTCTTTTTCCTTTTTTTGTTCAAAATTAGTTTGAAGATCATTTTTATCTAATATTATTTTATCTTGTTGTTGTTCTATGTTACTAAAAGAACTATCATTAGGTTTTTCATCATTAAATAATGGTTGGTTATTAGGTAATTTCGGTTCTTTTAAATTAATTATTTCATCATTGTTTTTTAATGATATAACTTGATCTTTTTCATAATTATTTTCTATCATTTCTATATTTTTATAAATTTGTTCTATTTTATCATGATTAATTTTTCTTTCCTCTGTATGCTCTAAAATCACTAAATCACTTAATTTTAAATTCTGTAAATTCTTAGTATTATTTTCAAAAATTGCTAAAGCTTTTAATAAAATTAATTCAAAATACATTTCTTGTGTTTTACTATTTCGCATTTTGCTTGCTGCTTCAGTAAACAAATCAAGTAACATAATTAATTCTTTTGAACTTAATTGTTCAACAAATTCTTTTGCTTGTTCTTCTGATAATAAATTTAAAAAAAATGAATTATTTGTTTGTTTAAACTCAAAAATTTCTTTTAAAATATCTAATAAATTTAATGTTAAAATTTCAAAATCAGAACCTGATTTATAAATTTTTTTACTAGCCATTAAAACTTCTGCTGTTTTATATTCTAAAATATCTTTTAATAATTTTAATTTAATGGTTTTTGAAACTGTTGCAAAAATAATATTTACATTTTCTAAGGTAACATTTCGATCAGAAAACATAATTACTTGTTCTAAAATACTTAATGAATCGCGAGCACTACCATCAGCCAAAAGAGCAATTTCTTTAATCGCAACCAAATCATATTTAATTTCTTCTTTTTGTAAAATATTAATAATATTATTTTCTAATTCAACTTTTGAGATCTTACGAAAATTATATTGTTGACAACGTGAAATAATTGTTGCAGGAATTTTATGACTTTCAGTTGTTGCTAAAATAAAAACAACATGTTGTGGTGGCTCTTCTAATGTTTTTAATAATGCATTAAAAGCTGAATTAGTTAACATATGAATTTCATCAATAATATAAACTTTATATTTTGTCATAGTAGGAAGTAACTGAACGTTATTTCTAATTTCTCGAATTTCATCAACACCATTATTTGAAGCAGCATCAATTTCAAATACATCAACTGCTCCGGAGCGGTTTATTTCCTGACAACTAGCACATTCATTGCACGGATTCCCTTTATCTAAATTAATACAATTAATTGCTTTTGCAAATATTTTTGCAATCGAAGTTTTCCCTGTTCCACGTGGTCCTGAAAATAAATATGCATGCGAAAATGTATTATTTATAATTGCATTTTTTAAAGCTTTTTTAATTTCAATTTGTCCAACAATTTTATCAAAATTATTTGGTCGATATTTACGATATAAAGAAATATAATCCATTTTTTATGCTCCCGCCCAATATTATTGTTATAATAACTTTATTTTACTCCTTTAATTACAAATATTCTATCTTAATTGTTCAAAAAATTTCTTCATTAAATCTTTTAAAATAATATTTTTCTCATGTTTTATAACATGTTGAACTTTTAATTTTGAAACATCAAAAGTATGATTAGACTTTAAAAAACCATATTTTTCATTTGATAAATAATAATTAATAACTTTAATTCCTGAATTAATTATTGCTCCTAGGCACATCATACATGGTTCAACAGTAACTCATATTGAACAATCACTAATTTTATTTGTTCGTTTTTTTCGACATGCTTGATTTAAAGCATAAATCTCAGCGTGTGTTGTTATTGAATTTTTTGTTGTTTTATTATATCCAATGGCAATAATTTTACCATTTTGGTCAACAACTAATGCAGAAATTGGAACATGTTTTTTCTTATATGCTCGTTGTGATAACTTATATAATTTATTGAAAATTAATGTAGTATCTGTCATAAATTCACCTTTATCATAAAAAATGTCATTACACATAGTCCTTAGTCTTATGGCTGCTACCTTCCGGTCCTGACCAATTTCAAATGTAACTATTGTAATGACATAAGTAATTATATCATATAATTTTATTTTGCATATCTTTATTTATTAAAAACTGCAATGTTTCACGTGAAACATTGCAGTTTTTTTGGTTTTTCTTTTCCTTGACTGTTTAAAATGTTTCACGTGAAACATTTTAAACAATAACAGTTTGACCTTGAAAATAAGGTTGCAATTTTTGGGGAATTGTAATAGTCCCGTCTTCATTTTGATAATTTTCTAAAATGGCAGCAATTAAACGATCAATTGCTAAACCTGATCCATTTAAAGTATGAACATATTTTATTTCATTATTAACATCACGATAACGTAATTTCATCCGACGTGCTTGAAAATCAAGACAATTTGAACAAGACGAAATTTCCCGATATTTATTCTGACCAGGCATTCATACTTCTACATCATATGTTTTTGTTGAAGAAAATCCCATATCACCTGAACACAACAAAATTACACGGTATGGGATTTCTAATAATTGAAGAATATTTTCTGCATCTAATACCATTTTTTCTAATTCTTCAAATGAAGCTTCTTCGGTAGTAAACTTAACCATTTCAACCTTTTTAAACTGGTGTAAACGAATAATTCCTTTTGTATTACGTCCAGCAGAACCAGCTTCCTGACGAAAACATGGTGTATAAGCAGTATGATAAATTGGTAACTGATCTTTATCCAAAATTTCTTCACGGTATAAATTAGTTACTGGTACTTCTGCAGTTGGAATTAAATATAAATTATCTTTTTCAATATAATATAAATCCTCTTTAAATTTTGGCAGGTTTCCTGTTCCATACATAATTTGTGGTTGTACTAAAATTGGTGGTTCAATTTCAATATAATCTCGTTTTGCATGTTCATCTAACATAAAGTTCATTAAAGCACGTTCTAATTTAGCTCCCATTCCTTTATATACTACAAAACGTGAACCTGATATTTTAGTTCCCCGATCAAAATCAATTAAGTCTAATGCTGTCGCTACTTCTCAATGTTCTTTTACTTTCTTATGATTTGAAATTTTACCTCATTTACGAATTTCCACATTATCGTTTTCATCTTTCCCACTAGGAACTAAATCATCTGGAACGTTAGGCGTAACTTCTAAAATTGCTTTAATTTTTTCTTCAACTTTATTTAGTTGTTCATCAATTACTTCAATTTTTTGTTTAATAGTACTAATTAATTCTTTAATTGTTTGTACTTCTTGGTCTTTTTTTTCTGCTATTAAAATTCCAACTTTTTTTGATTCAAGATTTTGTTTTTCTTTTAATTTTTCTGATTTAACAATTAATTCGCGACGTTGAACTGATAATTTTTTAATATTTTGTAAATATGAAAAATCATCATGCCGGCGATTTAATTTCTTTATTATTTTGTCAAAATTTTCAACAATTTTTTTCTGATCTAACATTTTTATTTTTCTCCTTCAATGCTAATTTTATTTTTTAAAATTTCAATAACTTCTAATTTATCATCTTGTTCTAATCGCATAATTTTAACACCCGATGTTGTTCGACCAAATAATGGAATTTGTTCTAGCGAAAAACGAATAATATTTCCTTTTTTTGTTCCTACTAAAATATCTTCATCACCATTTACAGCTTGAACAAATTTTAAATATCCTGTTTTATCTGTTAAGTTAATTGACTTAACACCATTAGTATTTCGTCCTGTCAAACGATAATTTTCAATTGCTGTTTTTTTTGCATAACCATTTTCAGTTACTGATAAAACATATTTCCCAGACCGTCCTGAACTAACCCCAATGGTTTCTCCAACAGCATTATTAGCAATTCCTTTAACCCCTACTGATTGTCGTATCATTGGCCTAATTTCTTCTTCATTAAATCGAATTACTTTTCCAATATTATTTCCAATAATAACATCATCATGTCCTTTTGTAATAATCACGCTTACTAATTCATCATTATCTTTTAACTCAATTGCTACTTTTCCTGTTTGACGAATTTGATTAAATTCACTTATCTTTGTTTTTTTAATAAGACCTTTTTTTGTCACAAAAAATAAATTATCCTCTGTTGAAATTGACTCATCTATAGCAATAATTGTTTGAATGTTTTCTGTTTTATCAATTGCGATTAAATTAATAATTGGTAACCCCCGTGCATGTCGTGAATATGTTTCAATTTGATAAGCTCGTAATTTATACACTTTTCCAAAATTTGAAAAAATTAATAATGAGTCAATACTATTAGCACTAATAATTTTCTTTAAACTATCTTCAATATTTGCTAAACCAATAATCCCTTTTCCACCACGATTTTGTAATTTAAAAGTATCATCAGCTACTCGTTTAACATAACCATCTTGTGTTAACATAATTAAAATATCTTCCCGGCGAATTAATTCTTCTGGATCAATTTCTGTTAACTCTTCCTTAATAATGTGACTACGCCGCTCATCACCATATTTTTTCTTGATTTTTGTTAATTCCGTAATCATAATATCAATTTGTTTTTCACTATTATTAATAATCTCTTTTAATTCAGTTATTGCTATTTTAATATTTTTAATTTCATTAATAATTTTTTCAATTTCTAATCCAGTTAATCTTTGTAAGCGCATTTCTAAAATTGCTCATGCTTGTTCAACTACTAAATTAAATTTATTAATTAAAGCATTTGATGCAATCTGTATTGTTTGTGATTGTTTAATAATTGTAATTACTTCATCAATATTATCAAGCGCAATTTTTAATCCTTCTAAAATTATTAAACGATTACAATTTTTCTTTAATTCAAACTGACTACGTTTAATAATAATATCAATTTGATGTTCAATAAAATATTTTAAAATTTGTTTTAAACCCATTACTCTTGGTTGGTTTTTGTATAATGCTAAAATATTTAACGAAAAATTAGTTTGAAGTGGTGTTAATTTATATAACTTATTTAAAATAACATTTTCTTGAGCATCACGTTTTAATTCTAAAACAATACGAACCCCTTCCATGTTTGATTCATCACGAAGATCACTAATTCCATTAATAATTTTGTCGCGAATTAATTCTGCAATTCGTTCCAACAATTTTGCTTTATTAATTTGATATGGAATCTCTGACACAATAATTCGTCTTTTATTATTATTTTCTTCAATATCAATTTTTGAACGAATTGTAATTGCTCCATTTCCTGTTTCATAAGCTTTAATTAAGCCGTTTCCAGCCGTAATTAATGCTCCCGTTGGAAAATCAGGTCCTTTAATAATTTTCATTAATTCAACAGTTGTTATTTCAGGATTTTTTGTTACCGCAATAACACCATCAATTACTTCATTCAAATTATGAGGTGGAATATTAGTTGCCATTCCAACAGCAATTCCGCTAGCACCATTAACTAATAAATTTGGAAAATATCCTGGTAAAAAAGTCGGTTCTTCTTCACTGCCATCATAATTGTCAATAAAAATTGTTGTTTCTTTTTCAATATCTTTGATTAGTTCACCAGCAATTTTACTCATTTTTGCTTCCGTATATCGCATTGCAGCTGGAGCATCACCATCCATTGAACCAAAATTTCCATGCCCATCAATTAAAGGATAACGATAAGAAAAATCTTGTGCCATCCGAACCATTGTTTCATAAACAGCAGTATCACCATGGGGATGATATTTCCCAATTACTTCACCAACAATTCGAGCTGATTTCTTATGTTGTTTATCATAAGTCATATTTAAATCTCACATTGCATAAATAATACGGCGATGAACTGGTTTTAATCCATCACGAACATCAGGAATTGCACGTGAAACAATAACTGACATTGCATAATCTAAAAAGCCATTTTTCATTTCATCAGCAATATCAATATCACGAATTTTACCATCATAATCATATCCATCATTTTCTGATTTCATCATTATATTTCCCTTCTAGACATCTAAATTTTTAACATATTTTGCATTTTCACGAATAAATTTTTTTCGTGGTTCAACATTTTCACCCATTAATTCATTACAAATTAAATTTGTTTCAAATGCATTATTAACAGAAACTTTCAATAATAAACGCTGTTCTGGATCCATTGTTGTTTCTCATAATTGTTCTGGATTCATTTCTCCTAATCCTTTATAACGTTGAATTGTATAATTTTTATTTTGTTTTAATAATTCTTTTTTATAAAGTTCTAATTCATTATCACTATAAGCATATTGAATCTTATTACCATTTTGAATTTTGAATAGTGGTGGTTGAGCAATATAAATATTGCCATTTTCAATCAAATCTTTCATATAACGATAAAAAAATGTCAATAATAAAATTCGAATATGTGCACCATCAACATCAGCATCAGTCATAATAATTACCTTTTGATAACGTAATTTTTTATAATTAAAATTATCTTTAATACCTGCTCCTAATGCGGTAATAATTGAATTAATTTCATTATTTTCAAATATTTTAATTTGTTTTGCTTTTTCAACATTTAAAATTTTTCCTCGTAATGGTAAAATTGCTTGAAATTTTCGATTTCGACCAGATTTAGCACTTCCACCAGCAGAATCCCCTTCAACAATATAAAGTTCAGCTATTTTAGCATCTTTTGTTTCACAATCTGCTAATTTACCTGGTAATGAAAAACTATCCATTACGGTCTTACGACGTGTTGTTTCTTTTGCACGTTGTGCAGCAATTCTTGCTTTTAATGATAAACTTATTTTTTCAATAATTTTTTTTGCATCTTCTGGATTTTCTAACAAATAACTACTTAATCCTTTTCCAACAATATTAGAAACAATTTTTTTAACTTCACTGTTTTCTAACTTTGTTTTAGTTTGACCTTCATATAGTGGATCCGGATGACGAATAGAAATTATTGTTGTCATTCCTTCTTTAATATCATCTCAAATAAATTTATCTTCGTTACCTTTATTATTTTTATTAATATTTTTAAAATAATTATTTATTTCACGAACAATGGCTAATTTAATACCTTCTTCGTGGGTTCCACCCTCATGGGTATTAATGTTATTACAAAAAGAAAAAATATTTTCTGAATAATTGTCATTATATTGTAACCCAAATTCAACAACAATATTATCTTCTATTCCTTCAACATAAAAAACATCGTTTAGTGGCGTACCAATTGTTTTATTTAATTCTAAAACATAATCTTTAATTCCATTATTAAATTGATAAACAACCATTTTTTCTTCATCATCTTCTCGTAAATCAACTAATGATATTTCTAATCCTTTATTTAAAAAAGCTAATTGTTTAATTCGATTTTGAATTGTTGAAAAACTAAAAATTGTTGTTTCTTTAAAAATCTTTTCATCTGGTAAAAAAGTTACTGTTGTTCCAGTTTCTGAAGTTGAACCAACTTCTTTAATTGATGTTAAAATTTGACCACCATTATGAAACTCCATTACATATTTTTTATTATTTTTTCTAACTTCAACTTTTAAATATTTACTTAAAGCATTAACAACACTAGCTCCTACTCCATGTAAGCCACCAGAAATTTTATATGTATTTGAATCAAATTTTCCTCCTGCATGTAAAATAGTAAAAACAGTTTCTAATGTTGAAACTTTTGTTTTTGGGTGAATTTCAATTGGAATTCCACGGCCATTATCAACAACTGTAATTGATTCATCTTTATTAATGATAATTTTAATTTTATTAGCAAAATTAGCTAAAACTTCATCAATTGAGTTATCAACAATTTCTCAAACTAAATGATGTAAGCCTCTAGCATTTGTCGCCCCAATATACATACCTGGTCGTTTTCGAACTGCTTCTAAACCTTCTAAAATTTGAATTGATTCTGAATTATAATTATCACCCATAAATAATTCTCTCCATTTCTGCTTTCTTTTATTTTACCATTATTAACTAATTTTAGGCCTAAATTATCAAATATATTTTTAAATATTATAAAAAATATTTTTATATTTTTAGTGTCTAATTTAACCCTATAAAAAAGTTATAAAATAAAAAAAACTAAATAATTAGTTTTTAATATAATCGAATTGGTAAAACTAATTGTTGTAATGTTAAATCATCATTAGCAGAAATAATTAATGGTTTTGTTTCATCAATCATTTTAATTGTAATTTCTTTTGTTTTAAAGGCTTTTAAAGCATCCAAAATATACTTTGAATTAAAAGCAATTATTTGGTCTGCTCCTTCAACTTTAAAATCTTTAATTTCTTCTTCTGTGTTACCAATTTCTTGCGTAAATGAAGTAACTAAAACTTTTTGTTCTTTTATTTTTAATGTAACAATTGTTGTCATCACCTCATTTGATAAAACACTAGCTCGCTCAATAATTTTAATTAGTTCACGATTATTGATTGTTAATGAAGTATTAAAGGAAGTTGGAATAACTTTACTTGTATCAGGATATTTTCCTTCAATAATTTTTGTTTGAACAATTGTATTATTAATAATAATACTAACTGATTTATCAGTAATTTTCATTTTAATTTCTTGGTCATTTTCTGAAATTAAACGGCCAATTTCATTAATAAATTTTCCAGGAATAATAACATCAAAATTATAATTATTACTATAAGCAATCTTTTTACATGATAATCGAAATGAATCAGTGGCAGTAATTATTAATTTTTTATTATTTTGATCTGTTTTAATATTTAAACCATTAAAAACTATTCTTTTTTCTTTTTCTCCAATTGCAAAACTTGTTTGTGAAATAATTTCTTTTAATACTATACTTGTAAAATTTATTTCTTTACCCTCTGTTTCAAATGATAAATGTGGATAATCTGCTGAGTTTAATGTATTTAAAACTGAATCAAAATTACTTGCTTTGATTTTAATTAAATTACCCTCAACTACTTCCAAAGTAATAAATTCATCTTCAATTTTACGAATAACTTCAACAATAAATTTATTTTTAATTAAGACACTTCCAATTTGAGTAATACTTAAATCAGTGCCCATAATTTCTGATTTAATTGATGTGTCACCATCAGAAGTAGTAAAAGTAATTTTGTCTTTTTTAACTTCAATTAAAATTCCTAGTAATGAAGGAATTAAAGTTTTTTGAGAAATTATTCGACTTACTTTCAATAATTCATCTAATATTTTTTCTCTTTTAATGTTTACAATCATTTTTTTTACTCCTTTCTTTTGTATATTTTGTAATATATAAATAATTATATACTATTGTTAAAATATTGTTTTTTTATTTATTAGTATTATAATGTAGATAATGTGGAAAACTTGATAAAGTTTTAAATAATATTATTTTTTATTAAAAAAAAAGTGTGGAAAACATTGTGTTATTTTCCTTCAATTTTTCTACGAATTGCATTTACTAAATGTTTAAATTCTTTGTTTGTGTTAATATGTGTTTCAACTTTTTTAACACTATTCATAACAGTTGTGTGGTCTTTACCACCAAACTCATTTCCAATTCTTGTAAATGGTTCATCTAATAATGTTCGACAAAAATACATTGCTAATTGTCGTGCTTGCATTACATTACTAACTCGTGATTTACTCATCATTGCTTTGATAGTAATATTATAATTATCAGCAACAATTTGTTTAATTTTTTTAGGGGTAATTTTTTCGTTATTTTGCAGAGGAGCATTTTTAAATGCTTTTTCAACATCAGCTAATGTAATAATTTCATTTGGTTTTTTGTTCATAACAGCTAAAAATAATAATCGCTTAATTGCTCCTTCTAACTTTCTAACATCACTGTTAAAATTTAAAGCAATAAATTCTAGTGATTCTTCTGAAAATAATCCTAAGTTATTTTGATGTTTTAGTTTTTGTTCTAATATTTTAAGAGCTGTTTCAAAATCTGGTGAATCTAAACCAATACTTAAACCATATGAAAAACGAGAAATAATTCTAGATTCAAAACCACCTAGATCATCAGGATATTTATCAGAAGTAATTACAATTTGTTTATTTTTTTCAATATATGAGTTAAAAATATGAAAAAATAATTCATTTGTTTTATTGCGTTTTGCTAATAATTGTATGTCATCAATTAATAAACAGTCGTAAATATCATAAGATGTTTTAAAAGCTTCAATAATTTCATGTCCTTGATTTAAAATATCCATAGCAATTTTTCCAAACTCATCAGCTTTTAAATATTTTACTCGGTTATTTGTTTTATAAATTTCATTTACCTTATTTTTAATTGCATGTAATAAATGTGTTTTTCCTAGTCCAGAGTCTCCATATATGAATAATGGATTTCATTTTTTTCCAAGATCTAGAGCAACTGCTAAAGCTGCTTGCATTGCTTCATGATTAGAATCTCCACGAACAAAATTTTCAAAAGTATAATTTTCATAATAAGCAATGTTATTGTTTTCTGTTAATGTATCAATTTTACTAATTACAGATGCTTGTTTATTAATATTTTTTTCTAATTCAAAAGAAATATTATATTGGATTCCAGTCAGTTTTTTTAAGATATTTTTAATTTTTTCATTTAATCCTGCTTCAAAAACACCAATTGCAATTTCTGATTTTGTTGTAATTAAGCAGTTATTATCAGATACAGTATATAAATTTGTGTCACTAATATAGTAGTTGTAAATTTCTGGGGAAACTGATTCATCACGAGATAATATTTCTTTAACTTCAATCCATAATTCTTTTGTGTTCATTAATTTCATCTCCAATAGTTTTTATCGTTATTAATTATAAATAAAAGATGTGGAAAA